>NZ_JBFAYI010000008.1:0-343387 GCF_040681245.1 Lentzea sp. NPDC051838 | reverse complement strand
GTGGTGGTTTTAAAACTCGACGAAAAGCGTGTCGAGTTGACACCCCTCCTCGGGCGCGGCCAACGATCAGCCACGACTCGTGACGGGACCCACCCCACCTAGAGTGTTCGCTCAAAGCAGCTCGGCTTCGCCTTCGCCACTGCAGCTCGCCTGCGGCGTCGCCAAGGCAGCTCGGCTTCGCCTTCGCCACTGCAGCTCGCCTTCGGCGTCGCCAAGGCAGCTCGGCTTCGCCTTCGCCACTGCAGCTCGCCTTCGGCGTCGCCAAAGCCCTCGCCAAAGCCGTTGCCCTTGTCCCGCCCTCGTCTAGGCCTTGCGTGAGTCTGCGTAGGCCGCCAGCGAAGCCAGCTGCGCCGGGTCTAGCGACGGCCGCACTACCTGCCGCGCCTTGGCCAGGTGGGCCTGCGTCACCTCTGCCGCCTCCAGGGACTCCCGCATTGCCGTCAGGGCCGCTTCCCGTACTAGAGCTGCGCAGTCTGCTGCCGAGTACATGTCCAGTTCGGCGGCCAGCACGGCCAGGTCCACGTCTGCGGCTAGCGGCGTGTTGCGCGATGAGGCTTTGAGGATCTCCGTGCGCGCGTCGGCGTCTGGCGGTGGCACGTTGACCAGGCGCTCCAACCTGCCTGGGCGCAGCAGTGCCGGGTCGATCAGCTCGGGGCGGTTGGTCGCGGCGATCACTACTACGTCCCGCAGGGGTTCTACGCCGTCCAGTTCGGTCAGCAACGCGGCTACGACTCGGTCGGCTACGCCTGCGTCGGAGGATTGGCCTCGGCGTGGGGCCAGGGCGTCCACCTCGTCGAGGAAGATGAGGGCTGGGGCGGCGTCTGCGGCTCGGCGGAAGAGTTCGCGGACGGCTCGTTCGGACTCGCCTACGAACTTGTCCATCAGTTCGGCGCCCTTGACTGTCAGGACGTTGAGTTGGCCGGTGCCTGCCAGGGCGCGGACCAGGAAGGTCTTGCCGCATCCCGGTGGGCCGTAGAGGAGGACGCCGCGTGGCGGTTCTACGCCCAGGCGGGCGAAGGAGTCCGGGTAGCGGAGGGGCCAGAGGGCTGCTTCGGTCAGGGCTTGTTTGACCTCGGTCATGTCGCCGACGTCGTCCAGCGTCAGGCCGCCGGTTTGGATGGTGTCCGAGGCGGACATCGAGATCGGGCGGACCGTGTTCAACGCGGCCAGCAGATCTTCTTGTCCCACACGGGGTTCCGCGACTTCGCGTTGTCGTAGGGCTGCTCGTACCGCGGCTTCCCGGCGGAGGGCGCAGAGGTCGGCTGCCACGAAACCGGGCGTGCGTTCGGCAACCGCGCCCAAGTCCACATCGGACTCCAGTGGAACGTCGCGCAGCAGCACCCGGAGCAGTTCGGTGCGCACGGCGCCGTCGGGGAGAGGCAGGGTCAGCTCGCGGTCGACCAGGTCGGGCGCGCGCAGGCGGGGGTCGACCGACTCGGCGCGGGCCGACGTGACTACCAGCGCCAGGTTCGGGCGGGACACCGCCGTGCGCAGGATGTCGAGCACCACCGTCGCCACGGGAGGCGGCGTTGTCGGGAGCAGGGCGTCGATGTCGGTGAGGAGAAGGACGGTCGGCTGCTCGGGCACGCCGGCGATGGCGTCGCCCAGCTGCTTGGCCATGGCGCCCGGCTCCAGGACGGAGATGCTCGGGGCGGCCAGTTCGACGATCGAGGCGTCCACGGAACGAGCCACGGCACGCACCAGAGTCGCCTTGCCGACGCCTTCCGGGCCGCTGATCATCGCGGCCAGCCGGGCCGACGCGCCCAGCTTGGTGAGCAGTTCGGGCTGGCGGAACATCAGCTCCAGCCACTCGGTCAGGCGGCGGGCCTGGTCCTTCTGACCCACCAGGTCGGTCAACGGCAGCGCGTCGTGCTTCTCCTGCACCACAACGGGAGTCATCTCGGCGGCGGGAGCCTGGGCGGACCGCCACCCCACCACGCTGGACGGCTGCACGGCCACCGGACCCGCCGGATCCGTGGACGTGATGGTGATGAGCTCGTTGGTCCACGTCATACCGATGGCGTTGGACAGCTTGCGACGCGTCTCGGACACGTTGGCGCCAGGCGGCGGCGCAAGGTCCTGGGGGAGCAGCGAAACGCTGTCGCCAACCGTCAAAACCTTGCCGGTCAACGCCATCCGGACGTGATCAGGCGTAAGAGCCGTGGTGGCCAGCCGCGAACCCGCGACGGTGATCGAGCGGGCGGCGGCCACCTGGATCGGGGCCACGACGATCTCGGAACCCTCGACGATGCCGAGGTTCGTGAGCGTGACGTCGTCGACGAGCACGATGCCCGGCGGGTGGTCACCGGCGGCGGCCAGGGCGGCGCTCACGCGGGCGCCGGTGAGTTTCACGGCGTCCCAGGCGCGCAGGCCCAAGGCGTCGAGCACCTCCGGGTGGAGGCGGACTACGCCGCGCCGGGTGTCCAGTGCGGACGGGGACAGGCGAGCCGTCAGCGTGATCACCCCGACGACTCTAGTCGGCCGCTAGCCTGGCGCGATGTCGTTGGAGGATCGGGGTGAGCTCTGGGATGCGGCAGGGCTTCGCCAGTTCCAGGTGGTGAGGTGCGTGGTCGAGAGCCACCGGGGCCGGTTCGGGGTGGACGTCGAGTTGACCGAGCCGGTGGCGGGGGTCAAAGCGTTCATCGACTTCGTTCTCCTGCCAGACCCCCGGAACTATCCGCCGGTCGGCACGGTGCTCGAAGCGGTCACCGTCGACTTCATGCCCTGGGGCGAGCTTCGGCTGGACGCCAGTGAGTCGCCGTAGAAAAGCGGGCCGGACACGTCGAACGTGTCCGGCCCGCTGTCCATTCAGGAGCGATCAGCGCTTGGGCTGTCTGCGCAGGCCCAGCTGACGCCACGAACGGCGGCGACCGGCACCGCCCACCGAGCTTTCCGCAGCAGAAGCAGCGGCAGCGTCACGTCGTGGGCGACGCACCGCCCGCATGGCCGCACCGGCAACGCGTCCGTGCAAAGGTTGGCGCAGGCCCAGACGGCGGGCTGCGACGCCGTGCGCGCGCTTGATGGCACGACGCTCGACACCCGTCACGGTCCAAGCCTCGGGGTGCTTCGACAGCCACATGTACCGGCGCACCGAGTAAGGCAGGTGCGCGAGGTAGATGAGCATCGCGACGATCAGCGCCACCAACGGGAACGTGATCACCGCGGCCGCCAGAAGTCCGATCAGGACCAGGAGAAGGGCCACCGCGCGCGGCGGGACCTTCACGGTCTTCACGGACAGGGTCGGGATGCGGGAGACCAGCAGCATCGCGACCACGACGGTCCAGATGCCGACCACGTACGGGTCGTTCCACCAGCCGTCGCGGCGGACCTGCTCCTCGACGATCAGGGGCAGGAGCAGCAACAGGCCGCCTGCCGGAGCCGGTACGCCTACGAAGAACTCCTTCGCGAACGGCGGTTGTTCCTTCTCCAGCAACGTGTTGAAGCGGGCCAGGCGGACCACCATGCACACAGCGAAGATCAGGGCGATGACCCAGCCGGCGCGGTTGCCCTCGAACTTCCAGAGGTAGATCACCAGCGCCGGTGCCACACCGAACGAGATGGCGTCGGCCAGCGAGTCCAGCTCCGCGCCCATCTTCGAGGTGGCGTCGAGCAGGCGCGCGATGCGTCCGTCGAGGCCGTCGAAGATGGCCGCGGCACCGATGGCCGCGATGGCCGCGCCCCACATGCCGATGTTCGCGAAGTGCACTGCGGACAGGCCCGAGCACATCGCGAGGACCGTGATGGCGTTCGGCAGGAGGCGAACGCCGGGCCCGCTGGGCGCCATCAGGCCTCCGGGAGCTCAGCGAGGACGGTCTCCCCGCCGATGGTGCGCTGGCCGGCCTCGACCAGGACGCGGCTGCCGCGCGGGACGTAGGTGTCCACGCGCGAGCCGAAGCGGATCAGGCCGTAGGTCTGGCCGGCGGCGACCTTCTCGCCTTCGGAGACCTCGCACACGATGCGGCGCGCGACCAGGCCGGCGATCTGCACGAAGATCAGGTCGTGGCCGTCGACGGTGCGCATCCACACGGTGTTGCGCTCGTTCTCCTCGGAGGCCTTGTCGAGGTCGGCCGAGAGGAACTTGCCGGGGTGGTACGAGACCTGGACGATCTCGCCCTCGGCCGGGATGCGCTGCACGTGCACGTCGAAGACCGAGAGGAACACGCTCACGCGGGTCATCGGCTGGTCGCCCAGGCCGAGCTCGGCGGGCGGGACGGCGTCGACCACGTGCGAGACCGTGCCGTCGGCCGGGGCCACCGCGATGTTCGGGCGGGCCGGCGTCACGCGCTTCGGCTCGCGGAAGAACCACGCCACCCACGCCGTGACCAGGCCGAGGACGACGCCCAGCCGCTTGAAGCGCAGCCGGACGAGGAGTGTCGCGATCGCCGCGCCGGCGACGAACGGGCGTCCTGCCGGGTGCATCGGCGGCACCATGCCGCGGGCGAGTTCGAGGAAGTGAGAGACGGGCTTCTCGCTGCTCATCGTGTCTGTGGGTTCCGTAGCTTCCGTGGATGTCGGGCGGCATCACGCTACGCCAAGACACCAAACCGCCCAGCAGCACTGCCACGAATGCAAGTGGCCGGTGCGCCCGTGCATCCCCCGACGAATGCACGGGCCCACCGGCACCTGCGGGCAGTGTAATCCCCGTCACATGGGGTGAACAACGTCGGTGGGTGAGCGTTCCGTCACAGTCCGTTGACGCCAAGGACTTGCAACTTGTCTCGCACTTCGGGGACGCGGTTAGCGTCACGCACAGCGGGGGCCACGAGGTCGTCGACGTAGACCGCAGCTCCGTCGGGCAGGCGCAGCACGAACAGTCCGCCCCAGTTGAGTTCCAGCACAGCGCGGTTAGCGGTGACGAGCTGGTCGGCGACGGCGAAGGCCAGCAGTTCCGTCACGGTCTCGACGGCTGCCTCCTGCACCTGCTCGTCGGTCAGTGAGGCGTCGACGGGCTTGCCGGTGAGCCTGAGCAGTTCGCCGCGCTCCAACGCCGCCAGCACGTCCGACAACGACGAGCCGACCTTGCTCACCCGGCCCGCGTGCCGCAAAGCCTCCGCATAGCGGCGCACCTGCGCAGGGCCGCTCAACGGAACGAGGTCCTCCCACGTCGTCAACGGTCCGTGCACGTCCAGCAGCCGTGCCGCCGCCTCCGAGGACACGCCCGTCAGCAGCGTCCAGCCCGGCCGTTCGTCGATCGGGCTCGAAGAGCTGGTCACCAAGGCCATCGCGGCCACCCGTTCGCGCACCGGCGGATGGCTGTCGAACACCGACGTCGGTTCGCGCTCCGCCAGCACCCGTTCCAGATTGCGCAGCTCGTGCACGCGCCGCGGGTGTTTCAGGTAGGAGCGGAAGCCTTCGAGCAACGGCGGCGTGCGCCCCGCCATGACTGCCAGCGACACATAAGACGTCAGGTAGTCGGCCCACGCCTCGCCCACTGGCCCGATGCGCAGCAACGCCCGTTGCGCCGCATCGCGACCCGCCGCCGCCACGGCCACCTCGTCGGCGAACCGCTCGTGGTCACGGCTCTCGGACGCGGCGACCAACGCGTAGAGGTGCGCCCACGCGCTGAGGAGCCCGAACACGCGGTCCTGGCTCATCGACAGCTGCAGCGCGAGCTTTGCCCGGTAGGTCATCGCCGAGAGCTGGGTGTGGCCGCCGCCGTAGTGCCCGAGCTCGTGGGCCAGCACCGATCGCAGCTCGCCCACGCTCAACCCGGCCACGAGCGGCAGCCCGAGCTCCAGGTAGCGCACGCCGCGGCGTTCCCACACGCTCGCGTTCGCGCCGTCGATCAGCCGGATGTCGTCCGGCGCGCGGGTGCCGGCGAGCCCGGCCAGCTCGTCGACGTGCCGCCACAGGTCCTGATGCGTGTCGCGGGACAGCGCGAACCCGCTCGGCTCCGGGCGCGCGAAGATCGCCCGCACGGTCGCCCACAGCGCCGGCCCGCCCAACGCCACCGCGACCACGAGCATCCAGGCGCCGCCCTCGACGTCGCCGATCGTGAACCGCCAGATCGCGATCGCCGTGAGGCCGCCCGCGAGCGCCACGGCGAGCACGAAGAACCCGGCGAGCATCACCAGAGCCAGTACCGCGCGCATCCCCCGAGCCCTTCTACTGCAGATATCTGACGGTGACCTCGGCGCCCGCGGCCAGCTCCGTCACGTCCTCCGGCACCTCGATCAGGCAGTTCGACAGCGCGAGCGCCGACAGCAGGTGCGAGCCCGGACCGCCGACCGGCGTCACGACCTGGCCGGACGACGGGTCGTACAGGCCGCGCCGGAACTGCGTCTTTCCCGCTGGAGACGTCAGGGGCGACGACACGGTTGCCCGCGCGGTCTGCCGTTCGGGCTGGATGTGACCCATCGAGGCGAGCAGCGCGGGGCGGACGAACACCTCGAACGACACCTGCGCGCTCACCGGGTTGCCCGGCAGCGTCAGCACCGGCAGGCCCTCGTAGACACCGGAGCCCTGCGGCCCGCCCGGCTGCATCGCGACCTTGGTGAACCGCACGTCGTGGCTCGCCAGGGCGTCCTTGACCACCTCGTACGCGCCCGCGCTGACCCCGCCGGACGTCACGATCACGTCGACCGAGCCCAGGTACGGCGCCAGCGCGCGGTGGAAGGCCTCCACGTCGTCCGGCACGAACCGCAGCTGCACGGCGATGCCACCCGCCTCGCGGACCGAGGAGGCGAGCATCATGCCGTTCGACTCGTAGATCTGGCCGTGCTGCAGCGGCTTGCCGGGTTCGACCAGTTCGGAACCGGTGGACAGGACCAGCACGCGCGGACGGCGGCGCACCGGCAGCTCGGGGTGTCCGAGCGCGGACGCGAGCCCGAGCGTGGACGGGCGCAGCACCGTGCCGGCGACCAGCACCGCGTCGCCCTTCAGCACGTCGTCACCGGCGGTCCTGATGTTCGCGCCGGCGCTCACGGCCTGGTTGATCGTGACGGTCTCGGTGCCGCCGTCGGTCCACTCGACCTGGACCACCGCGTCCGCGCCCGGCGGCACCGGCGCGCCCGTCATGATCCGCTGCACGGTGCCCGGTTCGAGCGGGTTCAGCTCGACGCGGCCCGCGGGGATGTCGTCGGCGACGCGCAGCTGAACCGGAACCTGGGCCAGGTCGGCGGCGCGGACGGCGTACCCGTCCATCGCGGAGTTGTCGAACGGCGGCAGCGAGACGGGCGCGATGACGTCGGCGGCGAGCACCAGCCCGAGGCACTCGTCGAGTGGGAGCTGCAGCACGGGCATCAGCCCGACGAGCTCCGCGACGCGCTGGCGGTGTTCGGCGACAGTGGTGGGGGACACGACTGCATACTGCCAAGACGTGGTGCCAAGAAGTGCGACTGTGACGATCGCTTGGACCAGTTCTTCCCCGGAGGTGTTGTTCGTGCAGGTCCGGACCCGGCACACACCGACGTTCGGCGTGGCGAGACTCGTGCTCGCTCCCGGCGAAATGGTGCTGGTCGACCCGTTGACCCTGATGGCGACGAGTTTCGGGCTCTCCGTCGAAGTCAAGGGCGCGGGCACCAAAGCGGTGGCGCTGTGCACGGCGGGCGCGGAGGGCGGCTGGGTCGACGCGGCGCCCGCGCTGCCGAGCGATCTGCACCTCGTCGAGCTCGACGGCACGCACGGCTGGATCGTCTCGCGGCTCGGGTGGATCGCGTCGAGCAGCACCGTGGCGATGAACCCGGAGGCGCCGCCGTTGCAGGCGCTGTTCGGTGGCCTCGAAGGGTTCCTGAACTACGCGCACGGACAGGGCGGCGTCGTCCTCGCGTGCTATGGCGCGCTGGACCTCGTGACGCTGGAGGTGGGCGAGGCCGTGACGATCGCGAGCGATCACGTGATGGCGTTCGCTGACACAGTGCAATGTCGGCTTCGACCGTCAGTACCCGATGCCGCGCAATCCATTCAGACCGGTGAGGGTCTGGTGTTCGACTTTGCAGGTCCAGGTGCCGTGCTCACCCAGACGCGCGGACCGCGGCGGCTCACCACCTGGTTGCGCGCCAACGGAGTCAGCTCTCGTTCATGACTCCGTAAGGAGGTATCCGAGTGAGTTTTTCTCTTTTAGCGTTGCGTTCTGCGTTTGCGTGATCTGAAGGAGGACGCCTTGGCTCTCGGTACCGTCAAGTGGTTCAACTCCGAAAAGGGATACGGCTTCATCGCAACCGACGGCGGGCCCGACGTGTTCGTGCACTACTCGGCGATCCAGATGGAAGGCTTCCGGACCCTCTCCGAGGGCGACCGGGTGGAGTTCGAGGTGCAGGCCGGACGGGACGGACGCAGCCAGGCCTCGGACGTGCGCAAGGCGTAAGTCACTCTTTGACCAACCCACGGCAGCTTGATCTGAGCGCGCGTTAGGCTGCCTCGCGTGTCTGAGGACCTGAGCGGACGGCGGATCGCGCACTACCGGATCGACGGTGTGCTCGGCCGCGGCGGCATGAGCGTGACCTACAAGGCCACTGACGTGAGACTTGGCCGGAAAGTCGCGCTCAAGGTCATCGGTGAGCACCTGGCGCCCGACGCGGAGTTTCGCGAGCGGTTCGTCGACGAGGCGCGCAACACCTCCGCCATCGACCACGCGAACATCGTGCCGCTGTACGACTTCGACGAGGTCGACGGCCTGCTCTACATCGCGATGCGGCTGGTCGACGGCCAGGACCTCTCCGGTCACGTCAAGGAGGGGCCGCTCACTCCCGAGCGCACGTTGAGGCTGCTCGGACAGGTCGCGGAAGCGCTCGACATGCTGCACGGCAAGGGCCTCGTGCACCTCGACGTGAAGCCGGCCAACGTGCTGGTCACGACGAAGGAGGGCGTGCGCGAGCACGTCTACGTCGCCGACTTCGGCCTGACCCGGCGCGGCGCCACCGGCCACCGCACACGAACGGGTGATTTCCTCGGCTCGCCGACGTACGCGGCGCCGGAGCACCTGCGCGGCGAACCCGTCGACGGCCGCACCGACCAGTACGCGCTGGCCTGCATGTTGTTCGCTTGTTTGAGCGGCCGTCCGCCGTTCCAGGGCGGCGTGCAGGAGGTCATCGCCGGCCACCTCGGCCAGCAGGTGCCCGCGCTGTCGCAGCTCGTGGGTCTGCCGCCGGCCATCGACGAGGTGATCCGCAAGGGCACCTCGAAGGACCCGTCGCAGCGGTTCGCGAACTGCGCCGAGCTGATCGCGGCCGCACGGGTGGCGCTCGCGGGCGTCTCGGGCCCCGCTCAGGTCGGGCCCGCGTCCGGCTCGATCCCGGTGCAGTCGCCGGTGTCCGGGCCGAACCCCGTGCAGCAGGGCCCGTACCAGGGTGGCTACCAGCAGCAGCCGCTCCAGGACCCGGTCCGGCTGCGCCCGCCGAACCAGGTGGGCGCGAGTGCGTTCACGTCCTCTTCGAAGAAGGAGCGCCCGGCGTGGTTCGCGCCGGTCATCGCGGCCGCCGCGGCGATCATCGTGATCATCATCGTGGTGATCATCCTGTCGCCCGGTGACGAGCCCGCGCGCCAGCCGAAGACGAACTCCTCGCCCACGCTGAACCTCGAGGACCAGTCGACCTCGAAGAAGCCGCTGCCCACGTCTGTGCCGGTGCGCACGTCCCGCTGAGTTGGCCCTGGGTTCGCTTGCACTCGCCGTGCCCGAGTGCTAAACACGAACTAGCACTCGGCTCCGTCGAGTGCCAAAGCAGTGAGGCTGGGAAGGTGAGGCCCCTTCGCGGGGGTCGTCCGTCGCGGGCACCGAACCTGGCCACTGCACCGTGTTCCGCTGTGGGCTTTGCCGGCCCGCAGTGGCCCAGAATCCACAAAGGCGGAGGAACACACCGCAATGGCCAAGATGATTGCGTTCGACGAGGACGCCCGCCGCGGTCTCGAGCGGGGTATGAACACCCTCGCTGACGCCGTCAAGGTGACGCTCGGCCCGAAGGGCCGCAACGTCGTGCTCGAGAAGAAGTGGGGTGCGCCGACGATCACGAACGACGGCGTCTCCATCGCGAAGGAGATCGAGCTCGAGGACCCGTGGGAGAAGATCGGGGCCGAGCTCGTCAAGGAAGTTGCGAAGAAGACGGACGACGTCGCTGGTGACGGCACCACGACCGCGACCGTTCTCGCCCAGGCGCTGGTGCGCGAGGGCCTCCGCAACGTCGCCGCCGGCGCCAACCCGCTCGGCCTCAAGCGCGGCATCGAGCAGGCCGTCGAGGCCGTCGCCGAGCAGCTGCTGAAGGCCGCCAAGGAGATCGAGACGAAGGAGCAGATCGCTGCTACCGCGTCCATCTCCGCCGCTGACCCCACGATCGGCGAGCTCATCGCCGAGGCGATGGACAAGGTCGGCAAGGAAGGCGTCATCACCGTCGAGGAGAGCAACACCCTCGGTCTCGAGCTCGAGCTCACCGAAGGCATGCGCTTCGACAAGGGCTACATCTCCGGTTACTTCGTGACCGACCCCGAGCGTCAGGAAGCGGTCCTCGAGGACCCGTACATCCTGCTGTTCGGCTCCAAGATCTCCACGGTCAAGGACCTGCTCCCGCTGCTCGAGAAGGTCATGCAGTCCGGCAAGCCGCTGCTGATCATCTCCGAGGACGTCGAGGGCGAGGCTCTCGCGACCCTGGTCGTGAACAAGATCCGTGGCACCTTCAAGTCCGTCGCCGTCAAGGCCCCGGGCTTCGGTGACCGCCGCAAGGCCATCCTCCAGGACATCGCCACCCTCACCGGTGGCCAGGTCATCACCGAGGACGTCGGCCTGAAGCTGGAGAACGCCGACATCTCGCTGCTGGGCAAGGCCCGCAAGGTCGTCGTCACCAAGGACGAGACGACCATCGTCGAGGGCTCGGGCGACGCCGACCAGATCCAGGGTCGCGTCAACCAGATCCGCGCCGAGATCGAGAAGTCGGACTCCGACTACGACCGCGAGAAGCTCCAGGAGCGCCTCGCGAAGCTCGCCGGCGGCGTCGCCGTCATCAAGGCGGGCGCGGCCACCGAGGTCGAGCTCAAGGAGCGCAAGCACCGCATCGAGGACGCCGTTCGCAACGCGAAGGCCGCCGTCGAAGAGGGCATCGTCGCCGGTGGTGGCGTCGCGCTGCTGCAGGCCGCCGAGGCTGCCTTCGCGGGTCTGCGTCTCACGGGCGACGAGGCCACTGGCGCCAACATCGTCAAGGTCGCCGTCGAGGCCCCGCTCAAGCAGATCGCGGTCAACGCCGGTCTCGAGGGTGGCGTCGTCGTCGAGCGCGTCAAGTCCCTGCCCGCGGGCGAGGGCCTGGACGCCGCGACCGGCGAGTACAAGGACCTGGTCGCCGCGGGCATCATCGACCCGGCCAAGGTCACGCGTTCCGCGCTGCAGAACGCCGCGTCCATCGCCGCGCTGTTCCTGACGACCGAGGCTGTCGTCGCGGACAAGCCGGAGAAGAACGCTGCTCCGGCCGCGCCTGACGCTGGTGGCATGGACTTCTGATAGTCCTTGTTTGACTGAAAACCCGGCTCGCCTTCGGCGGGCCGGGTTTTTTGGTGTTTTGGGTTGCGGTTCCAGCGTGGGCGCGCGGGTTCAAAGACCTTACGAGCTTTGGTTTCGTCATCGCCGCTTCGCGACGATTGCGATTGGGGCTTGACTTCGGGTCCCTTGCGAGGCGCTTGTTCGGGCGGAAAAGGTCGGATGCTCCGCACCCGCCCGATCCGAAAAGGGTAGCACCTCGCACCCGAAGTCAAGCCCCAATCGCTTTGCGTGCGTGGTTGCGTTTTGTGGTTGGGTGGCGGTCATTACCGGTTCCTCTCGTTGTTTTGCTCTCATTCGGCTCGGCTTCGCCATCGCCGCTTGCCTTCGGCTTCGCGGGGGTGTTTGTTTGGGCGGTTCACACGATGGTGTTTTGTTTTTCGCGTTATCTGGTTGTGATCTTGCGGTATAGTCGAACACGTGAGCGAAACCCCTGTCCAACTCCTCTCGACTGACGCGCTGCTTAGCCGTGTCGTCAGTCGGGAGAAGAGGATGCGGGCGGAGTTGTTTCTGCAACTGCAGGAAATCGCCGAGTTGGAACGGCGCGGTGCCGGGCCCGAGCTTGGCTATAAGGATGTGGCGTATGTGTTGCAGGCTGCGATTCGCTGCGATCGCAACACCGCCAGGCAAATGGTCGCTAACGCCGGATTGTTGAGCAGCACGATCACTCCGACTGGCAGCGAACTCGCCCCCGAACTCCCGCTGACCGCCGAGGCCGCCGCTGAGGGTGCGTTGTCGATCGCGCATGTCGCGGAGATCGCCAAGGCGATGAAGCACCTGCCCGCCGAGGTCGAGAACCTCGTCGTGGACGCCGCCCGCGAGCACGCGCCCCTCGAGGTGCGCGACTTCGGCAAAGGCCTGGCCTACGGCCTCTACCAGGACGACCCCGAGCCGGGCGAGCCCCAGCCGGAGCGGCTGGTCAACCAGCACCACAAGCGCTGGCGCAAGGACGGCATGCTGGAGATCCGCGCCCTGCTGGACAAGGTCACCGGTGCGGCCTACGAGGCCGCCCTGGATCCGTTGGCCAAGCCCCGCCCGGACACCGGCGAAGGCCCTGACCAGCGCGACCGCTCCGAACGCGAAGGTGAGGCGTTCGCGGAGCTGGTCAACCTGATGGTGCGCGCCGACCAGTTGCCGGAGCACGGCGGCGAGCCGGTCACCCTGACTCTCACGATGAGCTACGACGACCTCGCCAACCAGACCGGCCAGGCTCTGCTGGACAACGGTGAGCGGATCCCGGCCGACCAGGTCCGCCAGCTCGCCTGCAACGCGGGCATCATCCCGATGATCCTGGGCGGCCAGTCGCAGCCGATGGACATCGGCCGCAAGACCCGCACCTTCCCCGCCGGAATCCGCAGAATCCTCGTCGCCAGAGACCGAGGCTGCGCTTTCCCGGGATGCTCAAGACCACCCCGGCACTGCGATGCCCACCATGTTCGCTACTGGGCCGACGGCGGCGACACATCGGTCGACAACGCCGTCCTGCTCTGCCGCCATCACCACAGGCTCATCCACCAAAGCGAGTGGGAAGTAAAACTCGTCCACGGCATACCGACGTTCTATCCACCGCCATGGCTGGACCCAGAACGAAAACCCAGACGCAACCTAATTCACGCTGCCGCCTAAACCGTCGTTCGCCGAACCACGAGCGGACAACGTCCCGCGCGGCACGCGTGGCACTCCCGCAAAGCCGAAGGCAAGCGGCGATGGCGAAGCCGAGCCGAACGAGAGCACAACAACGCGGGAAACCGGTATCGACCGCCGCCCAAAAGCACAAACGCAACCACGCACGCGAAGCGATTGGGGCTTGACTTTGGGTGCGAGGTGCTACCCTTTTCGGATCGGGCGGGTGCGGAGCATCCGACCTTTTCCGCCCGAACAAGCGCCTCGCAAGGGACCCGAAGTCAAGCCCCAATCGCAATCGACGCGCCAGCGGCGATGACGAAACCAAAGCCCGTCATGTCCTGAACCCAACCACGCTGGAACTACATCCGGTCCAGCAGCCGAGACCGCGCGACCTCCAGGTGTGCGGTCATCGCCGCACTGGCTCCCAACGAGTCCCCAGCCACCAGCGCGTCCACGATCGCCCGGTGCTCGGTGATCGTCTGCACCCCGAACGGCTGCTGGAAGTTCAGCCGGAACAGGTGCAGATGGCAGTGGGTCTTCGAAAACGACTGCAGCACGGCCTCGTTGCCGGCGATCCGCAGGATGAGCTCGTGCAGCCGCTGGTCGTGCGCGGTCAGGTTCTTGTAGTCGTCGTAAGCGTCATCGGCGGGAGCGGCAGGACAGGTAGCGAGCTCCTCGGAGATCAGCCGCACGTTCTCCGGTGTCATGCGCGCCGCCGCCAGAGCCGCGGAAGGCGGCTCCAGCAGCAGTCGCAGGGAATACAGATCGTCGACCTGTTTGCGGTTCAGCAGGTCCGTCACGCGGTAGCCGCGCAACGGGAGCCTGCTGACCAGTTCCTCGGATTCGAGACGTGCCAGGGCTTCGCGGACCGGGGTTGGGGACACGTCCAGCCGACGCGCGATCTCGTCGATGTTGACGCGCGCGCCCGGTTCCATGCCGTCGCTCATGATCAGGGCGCGGATCTGCTCGTAGACATCGTCCGCTAGCACGCGCCTGGTCGGTATCCGCAACACCACTCCTGGGGCTCCTGTTCAGTTCTTGGCCAGTATCTCCTGCGAGACGCGTTCCATCTCGGCGAACACGTCGTCGGAGCGCTGCCCGCCGAAGTAGGCCTCGAAGAGGGGCTGTTCGGCCGACTGCACCGCGGAGCCGTTGGCGTAGGCGGTGGACGGGTAGAGCACGCCGTCCTTCACGTACTGGTTGTAGACGGACAGGTCGACGCCCTGGGACTTCATCGACGTCACGGTGTTGTCCATGGCGGCGGGAATCGACGGGAAGAACGTGCCCGAGGCGCCCGCCTTGGTCTGGCACTCCTCGCTGCCCATGTAGCTGACCCACTTCCAGGTCAGGTCGGGGTTCTTCGTACCAGCCCAGATGTTGTTGCCGTTGGAGTTCGACAGAACCGAGCGCTTGCCCTCAGGGCCCAGAGGAGTCGGGGCGATGCCGACGGGGACGCCGGGGATCTTGCCGAACGACGGTGCGGACCAGGAACCACCGATGGTCATGGCGGTCTTGTCCGAGCCGACCAGGTCGATGTCGGAGATCGTCGACTGGTTGCCGGTGGTGAACGTGCCGAGCTTGGGCGAGTAGCCCTTCTCGGTCAGCGACGTCACCCACTTCATCGTCTTCACGAAGCGCGGGTCGGTGTAGTTGAACTTCGTGGGCCACTGGTCCTTGTCGCCGAACTTCCAGCCCAAGGTCGACACCAGCGGCGCCCACGTGGTCTCGCCGATGAAGCTGCGGCCCGCGATGGCGCCGACGCCGTAGGTGGCGATGGCGTTCTTGTCGAAGCCGGGCTCGTCGCCGCGCTTGCCGTTCTTGTCGATCGTCAACCGAGCAACGATCTTCTCGAACGTGCCGCCGTCGTCCGGGTTCCAGATCATCTTGGCGACCTGGTCCTCCGTGATGCCGGCCTTCTGCAGCGAGTCCTTGCGGTAGTAGATGCCGGCGGCGGCCCAGTCCAGCGGCAACGCGTACTGCTTGCCGTCGGTGAACTTCCAGGTGTCGACGCCGACCGAGTACTTCTTCAGGTCCACAGAGGACTTCGCGATGAGGTCGTCCATGGGCATCAGCTGGTGCTGCCCGGCGTAGGCCTGGAGGAACTGCACCGAGTTCTGGAACGCGTCGGGCGCGGTGCCCGCCACGAAGCCCGCGGTGAGCTTGGTGAAGTAGTCGTCGACGTTGTAGCGGGTGATCTTGACGTCCGTGCCGGGGTTCGCGGCCTCGAACGCCTTCTCGCACTCGCCGTAGGCGACTGCCTGCTTGTCGTCCCAGGTCCACCAGTTGACGGTGGTGCCGGAGCCGGAGTCGGAACCTGACGAGCAGCCGGCGAGGACCAGGGCTGCTGCCAGAGAAGCGGCGGCGATTCTCATGCTTTCTCCAAGAGACGGGAACGGAAGGCGTCTAGAGCGATGTCGAGGTCGTCGGAGCCGCCCGCCTCGTGGGCGCTGTGCTCCCAGACCTGGATCTGACGGGGTCCGGCGTAGGCGTGGTAGGCGCCGAACACGGTGGACGGCGGCACGATGTCGTCCATCAGGCCGATCGAGAACCAGGCGGGGGCGACTGCTCGAGCGGCGAACCCCACACCGTCGAAATAGGACAGTGTCGGGAAGATGTCGGAACGGCGGTTCTCGGCGATGTAGGTCGTGAGCTCGGTGAACGGCGGGCGGCCGCAGACGTTCAACGCGCGCCGGAAGTCGCACAAGAACGGCGCTTGGGCGTGCACCGCGGCCAGGTCAGGCACCAAACCAGCCACGGCCAAAGCGATTCCACCACCCTGGCTGTTGCCGATCACGGCCACGTCAGAAGAACCCAATGCCCGCACGGCATCCACCGCGCGAACAGCATCGACGAAGACGCGGCGGTAGAAGTAGGTGGAGCGGTCGGCGATCCCGCGCGTCATGAAACCGGCACCGCCGCGCTGGTCCCGCACCTCGAACTGCAGATGCGCGAAACCTGCGCTGGCCCACGTCAGGTTCTCGACCGCGCTCCCCCGGTTGCTGCCGTAGCCGTGGTACTGCACCACGGCAGGCAACCCGGAGGCGCCGCGAGGAGTGCGCAGCCATGCGCGAATCCGGTCGCCGCCGAAGCCCGAGAACGTCACGTCGTAGACGTCCAGGGTCTGCAACGGCGTCTCGACCGGGACCGCCTCGACCTTCAGCTCGAACGAACGCGCCTCGGCCAGGGTCGAGTCCCAGAACGAGTCGAAGTCATCAGGCCGCACGTAGGAGCTGCGGTAGTCCCACAGGTCGTCCAGCCCCAGGTCAGTCAGCACGAAATCCTCCCGCGCACGTCCACGACGTCGCTCACGACGACCTCGGTGACCTCTCCGCCGATGCTCACCGGCACGAACTGCGAGGCGTCCCCGGACAACCGCCGCACCCGCACCAGCACGTCACCGGAATCCCACCAGACATCCACCGCGAGCCCGCCACGGCAGCGCAGACCGCGAGCCGACCCGCGTGACCAGCCAGAAGGCAACGCGGGCAGGACGTCGATCACGCCGGTATGGCTCTGCACCACGACCTCGGCCAGAGCGGCGGTGAAGCCGTAGTTGCCGTCGATCTGGAACGGCGGGTGCGTGCTGAACAGGTTCGGCAGCAGGCCACCCCACTCGGAGCCGTCGAACGGCGCGTCGCGGTGCCGGTCACCCGTGAACGCCTGCGAGGCCTCGGAAAGCAGCGACCGCACGGTCTCGCCGTCGCCCAAACGGGCCCGCAGAGCCATCTTCCAGGCCCACGACCAGCCCATCGCGCCGTTGCCGCGGCGGTCCATCGTGGCGACGGCGGCGTCACCGAGCTCAGTGCCCGCGACGATCTGGCCGAGCGGGTAGACGGACACCATGTGCGACATGTGCCGGTGCGTCGAATCTTCCTCGGGAAGATCGGAGACCCACTCCCCCAGCCGACCGTCGAACACCGGGACCGGGCGCAGGCGAGGCAGCGCGGCCGAGATCTCCGCGAGCACCGGGTCGGTGCGGCCCGATGCCAGTGCCAGCGCCAGAGTCCGCTCGAACACCGCACGGACCAGCATCACGTCCATGGTCACCGACCACGTCAGCGCCTGAGGCTTGCCATCGACGAGGAACCAGTTCTCCGGCGACGTCGACGGGCACGTGTCGAGGTAGCCGTCCGGCCCCTCGACCAGCCAGTCGAGGCAGAACTCCGCACAGCCGCGCAGCAACGGCCACGCACGCTCCAAAGTGGACCAGGTGCGGGCGAAGTCGTAGTGGTCCCAAGCGTGCTGGACGAGCCACGCGCCGCCCATCTGCCACAACGCCCACGACACCGCGCCGTGGCCCATGCCGACCGGCAGCGACCAGCCCCACGCGTCGGTGTTGTGATGCGCGACCCAGCCGCGCGCCCCGTACAACGAGCGCGCCACCTCGGCCCCGGTCACGGACAGTTTGTCCAGCAGCTCCAGCAACGGTTCGTGGCACTCGGCGAGCCCGGTGACCTCGGCCGCCCAGTAGTTCATCTGGGTGTTGATGTTGATCGTGTAGTTCGACGACCACGCGGGCCGCAGCTCGCCGTTCCAGATGCCCTGCAGGTTCGCGGGCGGCGCACCCGGACGAGACGAGGAGACCAGCAGGTACCGGCCGAACGCGAACAGCACCGACGCCGTCAGCTGCTCGTCCTTGCCCTGCAACAGCTCCGGCACGTCGACGACCTCGGGCAGGTCGCCGAACCGCACGTCGCAGGCGTCCATCAGCGTCATGTGGTTGCCGTGCCGCTTGCCATGCCACTGCGACTCGGTGGTCGTCGAGCTGGTCAAGGTCAGCAGCCAGCGTTCGCCGGTCGTGATCTTGCAGGTGACCGTACCGCGCTCGCCGGTGCCGTAGACCGGCGCGTCCACCTGCGGTTCGTGGCGGGGAGCGGAGTCGACGGGGATGTCGACCACGAGGAACAACCCGTCCCGCGAGACCTCGCGAAACGGCGTGGTCAGCTCGACGTCGAGCGGCTCAGCACCGGTGATCTCCACGCACAGCGAGGTTTCCGAGGCCCAAACGCGCCGGACCACCTCTGCGCCGTCGATCGTCAACCGCTCACTCACCACACCCGTGTTGAGGTCCAGCGTGCGGCCGTGCGACTCGCCCTCAGGCAGCGTGATCCACAGGTCCACGTACGGCAGGTATGTCTGGCTGTACGGGCCTTCGAACGACATCAGCAGGTCGGTAGCGCGCTCCAGATCGCCGGAGAAGATCGCCGAACGCACCTCGGCCAGCCGTTCAGGACCAGCTCCGGCAGCCAGCACGTCGGCGAGCGCTTTCGAAGGGCCGTCAGCGGTTCCCGACCACACGGTCGCGTCGTTGACCTGCACGCGGGACCGGCCGGCCCCGCCGAACACCATCGCGCCAAGGCGTCCGTTGCCGACGGGCAACGCCTCGGTCCACTCCGCCGCTTCAGACGGCCAATGCAGTTTCACTTGATCCCCGTGAAGCCGATGGAGTTGACCAGCCGCCGCCCGAACACCACGAACAGCAGCAGCATGGGCAGCGCCGCGACCAGCGTCGCCGCCATCAGTCCTGCCCAGTCGAGCGACGCCTGCGGTGAGGACTGCTTGAACACCGCCAGCGCGAGCGTGAGCGGGCGAACCGACTCGTCGTTGGTGACGAGCAACGGCCAGAAGTAGTCGTTCCAGGTGGAGATGAACTGCAGCAGCGTCAACGTGGCCATCGGCGCGACGCTCATCGGCAGGACTATTCGGAAGCACACGCGCAACGGCCCGGCGCCGTCGATGATCGCGGCCTCCTCGACCTCGTTCGAGAGACCGAGCATGAACTGCCGCAGGAAGAAGATGTTGAAGGCGGAGAAGAACGCGCCCGGCAGGATCATGCCGCCGAACGTGTTGAGCAGCCCCAGGTCCTTCATCAGCACGAAGTTCGGCAGCAGCGTGAACACCGACGGCACCATCAGCGCTGTCAGCAAGATCCCGAACACCAGATCCCGGCCCTTCCACCGCAGCCGGGCGAACGCGTAGGCGGCCAACGCGGAGAACAAGACGGTGCACAACGTGAGAATTCCCGCGTACACAATGGAGTTCCACAACGCCAGCGCCAGGTCGATCTTGGCGCCAGACCCGTTCTCGGCCGCGGCCTCAGCGGGCGTGGCGAGACCGAGAGCGCGCTTGAACGGGCCCCACGTGAAGTGCACCGGCAGCAGCGAGGACGGGTCCGTGGACATCGCGAAGTTGTTGGACAGCGCGGTTCGCAGGATCCAGTAGAACGGGAAGATCGTGACCAGCAGGATGGCGATGATGTAGGCCCACGCCACACCCCTGCCGAGCTTCATGGAGAACGTCATCGAAGCTCCTCAGTTGGTGTCGGACTCGCTGGCGCGCGCCATCCGCATCTGCGTGAAGGTCACGGCGACGAGCAGCAGGAACAGGGCGAGCGACATGGTGGCGGCGTAGCCGAAGTCGAACTGGCCGAAAGCCTTGTCGTAGATGTACATCTGCAGCACGAGCGACGCGTCCGCCGGACCGCCCTTGGTGCTGACCTGGACGATGTCGAAGATCTGGGTCGCGCTGATCACGTTGAGGATCACGACCATCACCAGGATCGGCCGCAGCAACGGCAGCGTGAGCGAGCGGAACATCTGCCACTCCGAGGCGCCGTCGATCCGGCCCGCCTCGTAGATCGACGCGGGAATCGTCTGCAGGCCCGCGAAGATGAGCACCGCGTTGTAACCCATGGACTTCCACACGTTCAGCGCGGCCAGCGTCGGCACCGCCCACGTGTCGGAGCCGAAGAACTTGATCGGCTCGCCGAAGATCCAGGTGATGAGCTGGTTCACGATGCCGAGCTGCGGGTCGAGCATCCACGTCCACACCAGCGCCGTGACGACGCCGGAGATGAGGAACGGCAGGATCATCAGCCCGCGGACCGTGGTGTTGACGTTGAGGCGGTGCAGCACGACCGCGGTGAGCAGCGAGATTCCGACGCCGAGAACTGTTGTCAGCACCACGAAGTAGGCCGTGACGCCCAGTGAGTGCCAGAACCGGCCGTCGTTGATCAGCTCCTGGATGTTCGCGAGACCCGTGAACACCGGCGGGGTGAGGATGTGGAACTCGGTGAAGCTGAGGTAGACGCCGCGCAGCATCGGGTAGGCGAAGAACACGCCGAACCCGAGGATGGCGGGCGCGACGAGCATCCACGCGACCCACGTGTCGTTGCGGCGGGAAGCGGGGCCTTTGCGGCGGCGGACTGTGGGTGGAGGCGCCGTGGTGGCTGGTCCACGCACGACATGGGCGCTGGAGTCTTGCACGGTTGTCACCACGACGCCTCCTGTTCTGGGTGGGTGTTAGATGCGGATGCTGTCGACGTCGAACACGGAGTCGTCGGGGTTGCCGAAGCGAATCGTGTTGTTGCCGGCCAGCAGGTAGATCGGGACGGTCATCTTCTGCGCCAGGCCCCAGTTGTCGTCGTTCGCGCCGGCGACGGGGAGCTTGAAGCTGGTGCCGTTGACGGTGACGATGCCGGTGCGGCTTGAGCTCGCGTCCACATAGGACAGCTCGACCAGGTAGGTGCCTTCCTTCGGCACGTTCACCGTAGGCATGGTGAGAATGCCGCTACCGCCGATGTACCCGACCTTGTTGCCGCCGGAGCACTCGCAGCCGTAGACGGTCGCGCCGCCACCGGTGCTGCCCTTCTCCGCTTCGTAGGTGACGGATTCCTTCGGCGTCACATAGGAAACCGGCTTCGAGCGGTTGCCGTTCTGCACCACGGTGAACTCGTAGCTCGTCGCCGGGGTGAGGCCGGTGACGGTCGCGTTCGTCGAAGTGGTGGTGGCGACCTTCTTGTTGCCCGCGTAGACGTCGTAGCGGACGCCGGTCTTGCCCTGCCACTTCAGCGAGACGCTGGTCGGCGTGGCGCCGGTGCCCTCGACGACGGTCGGGGAGACGGCGCTGCGCGGGGTGATCTTCAGCAGCTTCGTGCCGTGCACCGGAAGGTCGGCGCTGAACGAGCCGTTGGCCTGGCCGATGTCCTTGCGGGCCCAGACATCGCGGACCTTGGCGTTGCCGTTGATGCCGAGCTGCGCGAAGTCCGCGGTGACCTTGGCGGGCGTGGCGCCGAGGTTGAACAGTGCCACGGTGAAGCTGCCGTCGGCGTTGCGGGCGTACCAGACCTGCTGGTCGGAGCGCTGGTCGACCGGGCGGGCGGGGATGCCGGCCTGGTTGATGCCGATGACCTCGTCGTTGGTGAGCAGCTTGTAGCCGTAGTCGTCGATCTTGGTGAGGTCGTCGCCCAGGTACAGCGGGGAGTTCGAGATCGCCCACAGCGTCATGTAGCTCTGCCGCTCGGCCTCGGTGATGCCGTCCATCTCGCCGTTGCCGACGTTGAGACTGTCGAGGTTGTTCCAGCGGCCGGGGCCCGCGTCGTCGATCCACTGCACGACGTCGTTCCAGCGCTGCTTCACCGAGTTGTTCCAGGTGACGAGCGTCGGGCAGTAGCACTCGACGTCGGTGTCGACGCGCCAGCCGTTGGTGTTGGACTTCCACACGTCGGCCTGGCGGTGGCTCAGCGCCCACGAGATGAGGAACTCGATGGGACGGCCGGTGTTCTTGAGCGCGGTGTTCCACGCCTTGACGTCACTGGTGTTGTCGAACCGCTCGCCGCCCTTGAAGCTGCCGGGGCCGACGCCGTCGAGCTTGAGGAAGTCGACGCCGTAGCCCGCGATCACCTGGGCGATCGAGTCGATGTACTTCTGCGAGCACGGGTTGTCGAAGTTCATCTTGTAGGCCATCTCCCACCCGTTGGTCTTGCGCAGGTCCGGGTAGACGATGTCCTTGGTGGTGCAGCCGGGGGCGTTGTAGATCGGCGTCTTGCCGTCGTTGTACGCCTTGAGGTCCAGGCCGACCGCGAGGTAGGAGCCGTACTTGAGGCCCTTGCCGTGCACGTGGTCGCCGAGCCACTTCATGCCGCGCGGGAACTTCTTCGGGTCCGCGACCGGGCGGCCGTACTCGTCGAACGATCCGAGCCAGCCCGCGTCGACGTTGATGTGGTTGTAGCCGTGCTGCTTGAACTTCGCCGCGAGGACGTCGGCTTGCTGAAGGACGTTCTTCTCGTTCAGCCAGCTGGCGGGCCCGTCCGGGTTCACGCCGGGGTAGTTGGTCGCCTGCAGGCTCCAGCTGCTCCAGCCCATGTAGGGCTTCTGCGCGATCTTCTGTTGCTGTTGCTGGGCTTCCGGTGCCTGGGCTGCTGCGGGGACCGCGATCAGCGACGCGAGCAGGCCGGCAACGACACCTAACGCTCTCAAGACCACTCCTTTGTGATTCGTTTCAGGCGACCCGGAGGTCTTCCATCGCGTCGCGGTCCCAGTCGATGCCGAGACCTGGCGTGTCGGGCGCGATCGCGTGTCCGTTGTGGATCGTGATCTCGCCCTTGGTGATGGCGCGCAGCTGCGGGATGTGCTCCACGTACCTGCCGTTGGGCAGTGCGGCGGCGAGACTGACGTGCAGCTCCATCAGGAAGTGCGGGCAGACGTCGGCGTTGAACGCCTCCGCGGTGTGCGCGACCTTGAGGAACGGCGTGATGCCGCCGATCCGTGCCGCGTCGACCTGGATGATCGAGGCGGCACCGCGTTCGAGGTACTCGCGGAACTGGCCGACCGAGTACAGCGACTCCCCCACCGCGATGGGAATCGTCGTGTGTTGCGCGAGTTTGACGTGTCCGCTGACGTCGTCGGCCGGCATCGGCTCTTCCAGCCAGGTGAGGTTGACGTTCTTGTACGCCTCGGCCCGGCGGATCGCCTCGGCGGCGGTCATCGACTGGTTGGCGTCCACCATGATCGCGAACCGCTCGCCGACCGCTTCCCGCACCGCTTCGAGTCGTTCGACGTCCTCGGACAGGTCGGGCTTGCCGACCTTCATCTTGATGCCCTGCCAGCCTTGCTGCGCCGTCTCCTTGGCGCCCTTGACGAGCTCTTCGGTGCTGAGGTGCAGCCAGCCGCCTTCGGTGTCGTACAACGGGACTTCCCGCTTGTGGCCGCCTGCCATGCGCCACAACGGTTCCCCGGCCCTGCGGCAGTGCAGGTCCCACAGCGCGGTGTCGATCGCGGCGAGCGCGAACGAGGTGATCGCGCCGACCGTGGTGGCGCGCGTGCTCGCGAACAGGTCCTGCCAGACGTGCTCGATGCGGCGCGTGTCCTGTGCTTCGAGGCGGGGCAGCAGGTGGTCCTTCAGGAGAGCGAGGACCGAGCTGCCGCCCGTGCCGATCGTGTAGGCGTAGCCCAGTCCGGTGGCGCCGTCGTCGGTCGTGATCTCGACGAAAACGGTCTCCTGCTTGACGAACTGCTGGACCGCGTCCGTGCGCAGGGTCTCGACGGGAACGTCGACCTGGAACGCCTCGGCCTTGACGACCTTTGCCACGCCAACTCCTCGGATCTCTGATCCTATAGGATATTTGCGGGCATTGAACGCGGGCGTTACAACGATGTCAACCGTCGTTTGGCCACGCTCCCACGTCCCTGAGAGCGTTTACAACGGGCTGGTGCGACCGGATCTAGTTCCGGTCCTCCGATGTCTGCAGCTCACGAGCGTGGTGGCTGCTGTTGGTGCCTGTTGAAGTGTGAGTGAAAATGTGAGCGTTTCTGTCCGGTTGTCATTGGTGAGCAGCCGGACGGTCCGGCGCCCGGCAGGCCGCATGGTGGAGGGACCAGGCTGTGGCGGCGCACGCGAAGACCGCGATCCAGGAGCCGGGGCGTTCGGTGAGCGTGGTGGCGGCGCGGCCCCTGTCGGCCGGGACGGGCGCGACCTGGGCGGCAGCGCGGAACCCGCAAGTGTCGGCCGCGAACAACGGCCTTGAGGTGAACGTCTGGCGCTTCTAGCTCTCGGCCGCCTGCTTGAGCCGGGCCAGCGTCGCCTCGATGTTGGCCTGGTTCGTGACGGCGCGGTCGCGGACGCCGGTCGCCAGCACGGTGATCGGCTTGTACCAGCCGGGTCGCCGGTCCCACGTGGACTCGGTGACGCGGCAGCCGTTCTCGGTGGGTTCGATGTCGTACTGCCAGCGCGACACCATCATGCCGAGCGAGCGAACGTCGAACGCGAACCGCGTGACCGAGCAGTCGGTGATGGTCGAAACAGTCGGCCACATGCGCCAGCCGCGGCGGTTGAGGCCGCGGAACCGGGCGCCGACGGACGGTCCGGAGCCACGCAGCCAACGGCCGCCGGAGTACTCCTCAGCCACCCCGCCCAGCCTGCGCAGGTCGCTGACCAGGTCGAACACGCGCTGCGGCGGGGCAGCGACCTCGATGTGCGCGGAGGCGTCCGGCGTCATGAGCCAGAACTTACTACCAGTAGGTAACCAAAGCTAGAGCTCGCGCACAGGCGTCCCCCGCAGGAACGCGTGGATGTCCTCCACGGCTTCCTGGAAGTAGGTGCGGTAGTTGGTCTCGGTCACGTAGCCGAGGTGCGGGGTGGCCAGGACGTTCGGCAGTCCCCGCAACGAGTCGGTCAACGGCAGCGGCTCCACCTCGAACACGTCGAGACCGGCACCCGCAATGCGCCGATCCCTCAAAACCTCAAGCAGCGCAAAAGAATCCACGATCGCGGCCCGCGAGGTGTTGACCAGGAACGCGGACGGCTTCAAGCAGGCCAGCGCGGCCGCGTCGACCAGGCCGCGGCTGCGGTCGCTGAGCACGAGGTGGATGGACGCGAAGTCGCTCTGGCCGAACAGGTCGTGCAACGAGGACGCCAACCGCACACCCTCGGGCTCGACCCGGTCAACGCTCAGATTGGGGCTCCACGCCACGACGTCCATGCCGAACGCCTTGCCGATGCGGCCGACCGCGCGACCGAGGTTGCCGAAGCCGAGCAGGCCGAGCGTCTTGCCCGCGAGGTCGACGCCCACGGTGCTCTGCCACGGCCCGCCGGAATGGAACGCGGCGTTCTCCACCGCGATGTGCCGGGCCAGACCGAGGATCAACGCCCAGGTCAGCTCGGTCGGCGGAGTCTTCGCGCTACCGGTGCCGCAGACCGTGACACCAGCAGAGCGAGCAGCCTCGAGGTCGATCGAGGCGTTGCGCATGCCGCTGGTGATCAGCAGACGCAGCCGGGGCAGCCGAGAGAACAAGGAAGCGGTGAACGGCGTGCGCTCCCGCATGATCACGACGCACTCGGCGTCAGCCAGCACCGAAGCCGGGTCGTCGAGGTGCTCTCGCTGCACCACGACGTCGAGGCCCGACCAGTCGGCGTTCGAGAGGGCCACACCCTGGTAGTCGTCCAGCACCACGCACCTCATGCGGCGATCATGTCAGAGTAGGCGCATGGGGGAATTTCACCTGGCCCAGGCCAACCTGACGATCGGGCGCTTCTCGTTCGACCACTGGCGGATGCGCGGGTTCGCGCGCCGGGTCGACCCGATCAACGCGCTCGCGCAGCAGGCTCCCGGGTTCGTGTGGCGGCCGACGTCGGAACGGATGACGGCCGACCTGGAACGGCTGGGGCGCGACGCGATGCTGGAGGCGTTCAACCTCAGCGTGTGGGAGTCGGTGGAAGCGTTGTGGGAGTTCACCTTCCGCGGCTTGCACCTGGAAGCGGTGAAGCTGAGCGAGAAGTGGTTCGACCCGGCGACCGCGCTGGACGTCATGTGGTGGGTGCCGAAGGGACATCAGCCGACGACCGAGGAAGGGCTAGCGAAACTCGACCAGGTCAGGCGGGACGGCCCGACGCAGGACGCCTTCACGTTCCGGAAGCGGTTTCCAGAGCCCCTCTGACGATGATCTCCAGCAGTGGCCGGGGATCGAGGGCCTCGCCGCGTGCGAACTGTTGCAGGAACAGGCCTTGCACGCACGCCCCGAGCGTGTCGGAGACGGCCACCGGGTCGCGCATCCCGAGACTCGCCAGAGCCGGGATCAGCATCGACGTCATCGTGGCCCGGCCACGCAACAACGCCTCGCGCACCCGAAGGTTGGTCGCCGCCTCCACCCACAGCACCATGCGCGCCTTGACGGTGACGACGTTCGGCCCGGTCATGAACTCGTAGAGCCGGCACAGCTCGTCGATCAGGTCCTCCGGCGTCGCGGGCTTGAGCGTCGCCTCGACCGTCGGGGTCTCGAGCTGCAGCATCCACTCCATCACCCCGTCGAGCAGGGCGGCGCGGCTGCGGAAGTAGTTCGACGCCGAGCCCTTGGGCAGGTCCGCGCGGTCGTCCACCCGCGCGTGGGTCAGGCCGCGCAGCCCTTCGGTGCCGAGCAGCTCGACGGCGGCGGACAACACTCGTTCCCGGTTCGAGGTCACGACCCCACTATAAACGTAGTGACTCGACACTATAAACGTAGTACCGTCAGGTCATGACAGCGACAATCGCCCTGGCCGCGTGGACCCTCAACACCGTGATCGGACTGGTGATGCTGCTGCGCCTGCTCAACGCACGAAGACAGGTGCCTCCGCTCGCCTACTACCACCTCGTCACCGCGCTGGTCGGGCTCGGTTTCTGGATCGGCTTCATGGCCGTCGGCTCACCTGTGCTGGCGTGGCTCGGGTTCGCGGTGCTCTTCCTGCACAACACCTTCGGGGACCGCCTGCGGGTGAGGGGCTGGCAGAAGCGCAACCCCGCCGCCGAGAAGAACGTCTACCTCAAGTCGATGATGGCGGCGTTGAGAAGGCCACTCACGGCGGTGCACGCCACGCTCGCCGGAGTGACCTTCTTCCCCGCCCTCTTCGCTGCGGTGATCAGCAGTTGGGGCTAGTCCTCTTGCCGGCGAAGCGATCGCCGAGCCAGTTCAGCGCGTTCGAGCCCCATGCGCTGACCGCACTCACGTGCCCGAGCAGCGGCAACGCCGTCCACTGCACGTCGGCGCCCAGCGAGCACCACTGCGAGCGCAGCTTCTGCCCCACGCTGAACGGGATGAGCTCGTCGACCGTGCCGTGGTAGAGGTACACGGGCGCGGCCGGTTTCACCGAGCCGAGCGTGTTCTCCTTCAACCTGTTCTGCCACAACGGGTTCTGGATGACGTCCGGTTGCGTGGTCAGCGAGTTGAGGCGCGTGAACGGTGCCACCAGAGCGATCTCGGCGACGCAGGCACCCCGGATCTGGTCGAGAACCTGCTTGCCGCGCGCGTTGAGCACCGACGACAACGGCAGTTCGGGATAGGCCGCGGCATACCCCGCCGCCGCCGCGAACACCAGACCCGAACCGGCGTTGCCGTCGTTGAACTTCGCGACCGCGTTCAGGTCGGCCGGCACGCCACCGGCCGCGACTCCGACGACGTTCAGCGAAGGCGCGTAGGACTTCCACTGCTCGGCGGCGGCCGACGCGGCCTGTCCGCCCTGTGAGTAACCGAAAACGCCGACCGGGGCGTCCGGTGACAGACCGGGGATCTCCCCCGCCGCCTGTGCCACGTCCAGCAGGGCGCGACCTTCCGAGCGGGCCACCGCGTAGGTGTGATCCCCTGGCGTGCCAAGGCCTTCGTAGTCGGTGACGGCGACCGCCCAGCCGTTGAACATGGCCTGCGCGAGGAACGCGATCTCGACCTCGGTGCCGTTCTGCAGCTGCCGCGACGGCGCGCACTGGTCGCCCATGCCCTGCGTGCCCATCGCGTAGGCGACGATCGGGCGCGGGCCGTTGGTCCACGGCAGCGGCGAGACGAGCACCATGCCGGACACGACGGTGCTCGTGCCCGTCGCGGACGTCGAGGTGTAGCGGATGTCGTAGGCCTTGACCGGGGCGGGCAGGAGCCGGAGCGGCTCAGGATGCCACACCACCTCCCTGCTGCTGACCAGATCGCCCGGTGCGGCCGCGGCAGCGGGTGTGACCAGGGCTGATAACAGGAGAACGGCGGCGAGCACGGCACGGAGCTGCATCGTTGGACCCCTTTGTGGTAACCGGCGTTACCGCAATGTAGGGCCGAACGTCGTAAGGGAGCAATAGTCTCTTCGGCTTCATGGATTCACACCTTGAGGGAACGCGAAGACCCGATCCGGGTCGTACTTGCGCGCGACCTCCCGCAGACGCGTGAGCGACGCGCCGTAGTAGGTGCGGGCCCAGTCCGGCATCTGCGGGTCGAGGTAGTTGACGTAGCTCGACGCACCGAACATCTTGCCGAGCTCGTCACGGGCGACGCCCATCGCCTTGCGCGCGTTGGCTTCCCCGGCCGCCAGGGTGACCTCGACCTGGATGCTCGCGAGCGCGGACCGGTGCGGGAACGCCGAAGCCGGCCCTCGCGCGACCGCGCCACCCAGCGCGTCGATCATGTTGTACGAGTTGGGGGTGCTCTTGAAGATCTCCGCGAGCTTCTGCGGATCGGTGACGGGTCCGGTGAGCATCCGCGACGTGGCGACGTAGCTGCCGCGCCCCTGGGAGCCGCCGCCTCCGTTCCAGCTCGGCTTGCACGAACCGTCGCTGTTCTTGCACCACGCGAACCGTTCCATCGCGGTGAGGAACGTCTGCTCCTGCTCGCGACGCCCGGTCGGCTGGGATCCGACGCGGCGGACGAGGTCGTCGAGCAACGGTTTCGCGCCGGTGCCGACGAAGCATCCGCTGACCTCGACGTACGGGTTTGGACCGTTGCCGACGCCGACCGTGGACGTCATGGCGTCGGGTGCTTTGCCCTGCCAGTCCGGCCACACGCTGAGCAGGGACGGGAGCGCCGCCGACGGGAAGGTGAGGGTGAAGGTCGTGAGGGTGCGGGCGGGTTCGGTGCGGAACACGAACGACGTGACGATGCCGTAGTTGCCGCCACCACCGCCGCGCAATGCCCAGAACAGGTCGCTGTGCTCGGTCGCGGAAACCGTGCGGTGCACGCCGTCTGGCGTGACGATCTTCGCGCTGACCAGGCGGTCGCAGGTGAGGCCGAACTGTCGTGCGGTCACGCCGATGCCGCCGCCGAGCGTCAGGCCGGAGATCCCGACGGTGGCGCAGGTGCCCGCCGGCATCATGCGGCCCGCGTTCGCCAGCGCCACGTACAGGTCCATCAGCAGGACGCCCGCGCCGACCTCGACCGTGCCGTCCGCGCGGACGTCGATCCGGTTGAGACCGCGCACGTCGACGACGAGCGCGCCGTCCGCTGTGGAGTAACCGGGATAGCTGTGGCCGCCGCACCTGGCCGTGATCTTGCTCTTGTCCCGGCGCGCGATCTCGATGCACCTCTGGACGTCCGCCGGTGACACGACCTTGGCGATCGCACTGGGACGTTGGCCGTCGTAGTGCGTGAAGTAGCCGAGTTTGGCGTCGCGGTAGGCGGCGTCACCCGGCTTGATCAGCTGGACGTCCATTGTGGACAGCCACGCGGGACCGAGCGCCAATGACTGGAGGAACACCCTGCGTCGCACCATGTGACCGAACGTAGGAGTCGGACAAACCGGCACACAACGGATCCGCGGACCGGTCCTGTTTCCGGATCTACGGGTTCACCGCGAGGAACAGGAACGCGGCCAGCAGCACCAGGTGCACGCCACCCTGGAGACGAGTCGCCCGGCCCGGCACCACGGTGAGGACGCTGACCAGAACCGTGAGCAGCAGCAGGATCATCTGCATCGGGCCGAGGCCGAGCATCAGCGGACCGTCGAGCCAGACCGTGGCCAGCGCGATGGTCGGGATGGTGAGGCCGATGCTCGCGATCGCCGAGCCGTAGCCGAGGTTGAGGCTGGTCTGGATGCGGTCGCGCAACGCGGCCCGTGCGGCGGCGATCGTCTCGGGCAGCAGCACCAGCAGTGCGATCACGACGCCGACGAACGACTGGGGGAACCCTGCCGCGCGCACACCGGCCTCGATCGCGGGTGACTCGATCTTCGCGAGGCCGACCACGGCGACCAGTGCAACGAGCAGCAGGCCGAGCGACGCCAGCGCGGCTTTGCTCGACGGCGCCTCGGCATGCTCTTCGATCACGCCCTCTTCGTTCACCGGGAGGAAGAAGTCGCGGTGCCGGACGGTCTGCGTGAACACGAACATCGCGTACAGGGCCAGGGAGGCGAGCGCGGCGAACGCCAGCTGCGGGCCGGAGAACTCGGGGCCGGGCGTGCTGGTGGTGAACGTCGGCAGCACCAGCGTGAGGGTGGCGAGCGTGATCACCGTGGCGAGCGCGCCGCCGCTGCCTTCCGCGTTGAACAACGTGGTGCCGTGCTTCAGAGCGCCCAGCAGCAAGGCGATGCCGACGATGCCGTTCGTGGTGATCATGACGGCGGCGAACACGGTGTCGCGCGCGAGTGACGATGCTTCCGGGCCGCCGGACACCATCAGCGTGACGATCAGGGCCACCTCGATGATCGTGACCGCGACCGCGAGGACCAGCGATCCGAACGGCTCCCCCACCCGGTGCGCGACGACCTCGGCGTGGTGCACGGCGGCGAGGACGGTCACGGCGAGTACGACAGCGACCAGTGCGACGAGCACCGGTGCGAGGTCACGTCCCCACGCCACGGCCAGCAGCAGCACGCCGAGCACGGGAGCGATGGTCGTCCAGGACAGCAGGGGGAAGCGGGAGGTGGCGGCCATGATCACACCCTCGCACGTGTCGTGCCCGGCCCGCCATTCGGAGCAACACCCATTCTCGGGTAATAAAATGTGCAGCGGAGCGCCCCTGCCGCGCCCCGCTGCACATTAATAGCCGGTGCCTAGAAATCAAACACAGCACCGGTGTGCGCCAGCATGACGCACGAGTTCGGGTAGGTCTGCACCTGTGACACGGGCTCGCCGCGCCAGAAGCCGAACATGGTCACCTCGACCGGCGCGTAGACGAACGTGCAGGCGCGGTTGTCGGACTGCATGGCCTGCAGGTCCGCACGAGCGGAGGCGAGCGTCGCGCAGGCGAGGGCCCTGCGCGGGTGGTTGTCGCCTCGTTCGCAGGTCAGGACCGTTGCCTTGAAGGCGTTGTCCTCGACGTCCGAGTACTGCACGGAGAGCACCAGCGCGGTGGCCTTGTGTGCCGCCGGGGCTGCCTGGGCGGTGCCGGCGAAGGCGAAAAGCGATACGAACACAGTTGCTGACGCAAGAATGCGGCCGAACATGAAAGCGGGTCCTCCTGAGACCTTCACAAAAGCGGGCCGGTTCTCGGCCGACGCAGATGTTGCCACCACGTTTCGTCGATGCAAAAGGGGCCAGCACTCGTTCACCGATCACATTTCCCGGTTGCGCCAAAAGTGTCGTTGGGCCAAATGGATGTGTTGCGGGCCACGTTCACCGGGACACAGCCGCCGACGGACTGTTACGGGTTGCTGACAGACCACGTTGCGCGCGCACGTATTATCGAAATCATGTCCAAGACCTCCAGACGCGTCGTGTTCGGCGTGTTGCTGATCGTCACACTCGTGGTTTCCACCGGCGCCGCGCTGGGTTACCTGGGCAGATTGACGCTCGTGTTCGACCGGCACCCGGGAAAGGCGCTCGCGATTCTCGAGGAAGTGCCGGGACCACCGGACGGACCGAAGTGCGCGATCGATGCCCGCTACCTGGACGAGGCCCCCGACGGTATGCGCCCGGAGGTGCTGCAGGCCTGGAAGTCCTTGCGCTCCAAGGCCTCTCAGCAGGGCGTTCAGCTCTGCCTGAACGACGGCAAGCGCAGCCGTCAGCAACAGCAGAAGGAGTTCGACGAGGCGGTCGAGAAGTTCGGCACCGAAGAACTGGCGTCGCGTTATGTGCTGAACCCGCCGGACCGTTCGGCGCACGTGCACGGATATGCCGTCGACATCCAGCCGATCGAATCGGCACAATGGGTCGAGAAAAACGGCAGCACCCTCGGCTGGTGCCGCCGTTACGAAAACGAGCAGTGGCATTTCGAGTACGACACCCGATACACCACCGGTGGCTGCCCACCGCTCGAGAAGAGCGCGACCGGCAGCTGAGTCCCCGTGCAAAGGTCTAGACGCCTGGGGTGCGCGCGAGGTTGCGCCGACGTAATCTGACAACCCGAGTTACCAGATTGGAGCCACCCGTGGCCCGTGCCTACGCCGGCGTGTCACCCGAGCAGCGCAGAGCAGAGCGCCGCGCCCGGTTGCTGCAGGCAGGCCTGGCGCTGTTCACCACCACGGGCTTCGCGGCGACGCGCATCACCGAGTTGTGCACCGAGGCCGGGGTCTCCACGCGGAACTTCTACGAGGAGTTCGCCTCGAAGGAGGACCTGCTGCGCGAGCTGCACGACCTGATCAACGCCACGGCGTTCGCCGAGGTCCGCACGGCGCTCGCGGGGCTGGAGACCGCAGATGTCTCCAGCCGCATCGCCACCCTGCTCGACGTCTTCGTGCGCACCGTGACCGCCGATCCCCGTGCGCCGCGCCTCAACTACGTGGAAGCCGTCGGGGTGAACGCGGAGATCGAGCAGCAGCACGTGCGGTGGGTGAACACGTGGGCGGAGTTCATCGAGTCCGAGGCTCTGCGCGCGGCGACGGCCGGGGTGGCACCACAGCGGTCGTACCGGTTGACGGCGATCGCCCTGGTCGGGGCGATCACGGGGCTGTTGCGGGAGTGGCAGGCGCACGAGCCTCCACTCGCGGTGGACGAGATCGCGACGGAGATCCGCGAACTGATGCTGGCGGCGATCACCCGGCCGTAGGGTTCGTGGTGTGACAACGCGGAACCTGCGGCGTGCCCGGCCGGACGAGGCGGGCGTGCTCACCGACCTGGCGATGGCGGCCAAGGCGTTCTGGGGCTACGACGACGCGTTCATGGAGGCGTGCCGGGACGAGATGACCTTCGACCCGGCGGACGTCGCCGCCAGGCACGTCGTGGTCGCCGAGATCGACGGTGTGGTGACCGGCTTCTACAGCGTCGACGGAACCCCTCCTGCCGGCGAGCTCGGCAACATGTGGGTGAGGCCGGACGCGATCGGAACGGGGCTGGGCCGGGTGTTGTGGCTGGACGCGCTGGCCACCGCGCTCGACCTGGGTCACGAACACCTGGACATCGACGCCGACCCGTTCGCGGAGGGCTTCTACCTCAGGATGGGCGCCGAACGCATCGGAGAGACGCCGTCCGGATCCATTCCCGGAAGGATCCTGCCGCTCCTGCGGATCGCGGTGCCGCGCGCCGTGGGCAGCTGACCACGTGCGCACGCTGAACCGGTTCGTCACGGCGACCGCGGCCGTCGTCACCTACGTCGCGTTGCTGCTGACGATCGCGGCGGGCACCGACCTGCGTGAGGCCGCGGCATTTCACGACGCGCCCGACCAAGCCTCCCTGTTCCGGCACGCTCTCGATCGCGGGGACGCGGCCCAGGCCCAGGCCATCTCGCGGTGGTTCGACGAGCACGCCCCGTCGTCCAGCCGGTCGCGGACCTCGGTCTCCCTGGCCGCGGACGCCGTCGAGGACGGCGAGTTCGATTTCGCCCGCCGGTACTCCAACGACCTGGACTCCAAGGTCGCGGAAGACCTCGAGAAGCTGGACGACGAGTCGGCGCAGTCCTGGGGTCGCGCGTGGCCGTGGCTGGTGATCGGCGCGATCCTCACCGCGGCAGCCCTCGTTCTGCGCCATCGCAGACACCGGCAGAACGCCGAAGTGGTCGACGTGGTCATCCGGTTCGTGCCGCCGCAGCCGCGGTGGCGACGGCCGGTGTTCCTGGTGGTGAGCGGGATCGGGTACACGCTCATGGTGGGCGGCTTCCTCGCCGTCGTCACCGCCACCCGCGCCGACGAGCTGCCCTGGGCAGCCAGGGGAATCGTGCTCGCGGCAGGGGTCGCGGCGCTGCCCGTCGCGTACTTCGTGCTCAAGTACTCGAGGCCCAGATCAGCGCGGGGAGCGAAGCAGACGCTGCAGGCGGACTGGCGCAAACCCGTGCTGTACCTGCGGGGTTTCGGCGACGACCCCGAGGCGGCGGTCGTCGACGAGCTGCCGGGTGCACTGGCAGCGGGATTGCTGAGCATCCACTCGCGCGAGGAGCACCTCATCGGCGCGCTCAACGCGTTCGGGCCCGTGGTCGCGGTCGGCGAACCGGGTGAGCAGCTGCCGTACCTCGGCGCGGCGCGGTTCTACCTGCCGGGCGACGATTGGCAGAAGGGCGTCCTCGAGCTGATGGAGCTGTCGCAGCTGATCGTGTTGCGGCTCGGGGACGGCGACGGGGTGTGGTGGGAGGTCGAGCAGGCACGGCGAACGCAGCCACCCGGCAAGCTCGTCGTGCTGGTTCCCGGCGAACGGCCCGACCTCGCCGCCCGGCTGGACGCCCGCGTCGAGGTCGCCGCGGAACCCGGCAGGTGGACGTCCAACGTCGTTGTCTTCGAAGAGGACTGGGCCCCGCGCGTGCAACCGGTGGGCCCCTTCCCCGGCGACAAGAACAAGTACGGCGCGGCCGTCTTCTACGTGGCGAGGGCGATGCAGGCGGCACTGGGCGTCAAGCGGGCCATGGGACTGCGGATCAACAGTCACATGCTCTCGGTGTACGGCAAGGTGTTGCTGCTCGTCCCCGCGTTCGTGCTGATCGTCCTGTTCCTGCGGCTGATCTTCCTCTGGTGACCGTTCCGGTCCCGTTGTCCTCCCGAGTCAAGTTGTGTGACAAGCGCACGCGGAGATCGCTAGCGTCGTCTCGTCCGCCGCCTCCCTGCCAGGGAACGGACAGCCATGCGCAGATTCGTCGCCGCCCTCTCGGCGGTCGCCCTACTCACCCTGCCCGCACCGGCGCGAGCACAGGAACCGCAGCAGTCACCGGCACCTCCCGACCTCATCACCCTGATCACCGGCGACCAGGTGTTCGTGCACGAGAACGGCGTCGAGATCAAGCCCGCGCAAGGCCGGGAGAAGGTCGAGTTCACGAAACTCACGGACAACGGTGACGTGTTCGTGCTGCCCGTCGACGCGATCGACGACGTCGCGTCCGGGCGGGTCGACCGCAGACTGTTCAACGTCACGGAGCTGGTCAGGCAGGGGTTCGCGGGCAGGAAGCTGCCGTTGATCGTCAGCCACGACGGGCCGATGATCCAGGGCCGCTACCTGAGCAGCATCAACGCCACCGCCGTGACTGCGTCGGACGAGATCATGACCGCCAGCTCGGTGAAGAAGATCTGGCTCGACGCCAACGCGAAGCTCATCGACGACGAGAGCAACGCCCAGATCGGCGCGCCCGCCGCGTGGCAGGCCGGGTTCACCGGCAAGGGCGTGACGGTCGCCGACCTGGACTCGGGCTACGACGCCGCGCACCCCGACTTCCAGGGCGTTGTCGTGGGGCACAAGGACTTCCTGACCGGCGGCGGCCCGAGCATCGACCAGCACGGGCACGGCTCGCACACCGCGAGCATCATCGCCGGGTCGGGCGCGGCCAGCGGCGGCAAGTACAAGGGCGTTGCCCCGGACGCGAAACTGCTCGTCGGCAAGGTGTGCGACGCGACCGGCAGCTGCCCGAACTCGGCGATCATCGAGGGCATGGAGTGGGCCGCGAGCAGCGGCGCGAAGATCGTGAACCTGAGCCTCGGCGGCGGCGCGACGGACGGCACGGACCCGATGTCGCAGGCGGTCAACAACTTGACAGCGCAGACCGGCACGCTGTTCGTGATCGCGGCGGGCAACGCGGGGGCCGCCGGTTCGGTCGCGTCGCCGGGTGCCGCCGACGCCGCGCTGACCGTCGGCAGCGTCACGAAGGCCGACGCGCTGAGCTCGTTCTCCAGCCGTGGTCCGCGCGTGGGTGACGGCGCGATCAAGCCCGACATCGCCGCGCCCGGCAGTGCGATCATCGCGGCACGGGCGGCGGGCACGTCGATGGGCACGCCCGTCGATGCCAACTACACCACCGCTTCCGGCACGTCGATGGCGACGCCGCACGTCACGGGCGCGGCGGCGGTGCTGGCCCAGCAGCACCCCGACTGGAAGGCCGAGCAGCTCAAGACCGCGCTGATGGCCGCGAGCAAGCCGCTCGCCCTCTCGGTGTTCGCCCAGGGCGCGGGACGTCTCGACGTCGGCAAAGCGGTCAGCACCACCCTGACGTCCTCGCCGGCGAGCCTGTCGTTCGGGCTGATGAAGTGGCCGCACACGGGCCCGATCACCAAGAAGCTGACCTACCGCAACGACGGCGACGCTGCCCTGGAGCTCGGCGTCACCGTGCCCGCACCGTACACAGTGGACACCACGAAGGTCGCGGTTCCGGCGCACGGCTCCGCGTCCGTCAACGTCACGATCACACCGGGAGCGGAGGGTGAGTTCACCGGACGGGTCGTCGCGTCCGACGGCACCAGGTCGCTCAGCACCGCGATCGGCGGCACGGTCGAGGGCGAGCGCTACGGCCTCAAGGTCACGGCGGTCGGTCGCACCGGCGAGACCGGGTTCACCGTCGGCAGCATCGTCGACACGTCCACCGGCAACGGGGTCGGGCTGATCATGGGCTTCGGGCCCGAGTTCTCCTACCGGCTGCCCAAGGGCACCTACGACGTGCAGGTCGCGCTCGGCGACGCGTACGTCAACGGCGTGCCGGGCGCGCGGTCGATCCTCACCAAGGCGGGTGTCCGGCTCGACAAGGACGTGGCGGTCGCACTCGACGCCAGGAACGCGACCCGTGTGACCGCGGCGGTCGAGGGTGTCACGACGACCAGCGAGTCGAACGACTTCGGCGTCTCGGTGGGCAAGTCCGGCGTCACGTACGTCGCCGATCCCAACGCCCCGCTCTACGCCACGCCGACCGGGAAGATCACCGATCGCGTCTACACGTTCCACCTCTCCCCCGCGCTGGTCGGCGGCCAGGATCTCTACCGGCCGATGTTCTGGGACAAGAACGGGATCCCGGACGAACTCGACTACGTGGCCAAGCGGAACGACTTCGCGACGGTCCGCGCCGACTACGCCTCGCAGGCTCCGGGCAGCGTCGGCATGCGCGGCATCTTCGGGTTCTTCCCCGGTTCCGGCGGCGGCATCTCGTTCCTGCGGCAGACTCCGCTTCCGTTGCGGCGCAAGGAACACTTCTGGGCGTCCCGCGAGGTTACGTGGAACAACACGCTCTACTACCAGGAGACTCAGCCGGTCTACCGCTACGACGTGGAGACGTTGCTGCGCCGCACGTTCGACCGCCGCACCTACGACGTGTCGTGGAACCGCGCGCCCGTCGGGCCGGCGACCGGGCCCGTCGACATCGGCTGGGGTGCGTCGCGCAAGGACGGCAAGTTCAACTTCTACGTCCCGGTGCTGTCCACGGCGGGCAACGACACGTATCTCCAGTCGGTCAACGCCCGGCTCGCCGCGAGCACGACGGTCACCAAGGACGGCAAGCTGGTCGGGTCGACGATCTATCCCGGCTACGGCTCGTTCACCGCGCCCGACGCCGGTGTCTACGAGGTGAGGACGCAGGCCACGCGGGCGGTGCCGTGGACGACGCTCGGCACGTCCGTCGACGCGACCTGGAAGATCAACGATCCTGGTGTGAACGGCGTGCTGCCGTTGCTGGTGGTGCGCACGGACTCCGACAAGGAGGCTCGTGCGGGCCGGTTGCACTGCCTGAAGATCGACGTGGAGAAGCCGGCGAAGTCGCGGATCACGAAGCTGAAGGTCGAGGTGTCGTTCGACGACGGCAAGACCTGGCGTTCCGTGCCGATCATCGCTGGTCACGCGTTGATCCAGCACCCCGCGGCGCCCGGTTTCGTGTCGGTGCGAGCCGAAGCGCGGGATCAGGCGGGCAACTCGGTCAGCCAGACCGTGATCCGGTCCTACAGCTCCAGGTGAGGCTGGGGATCCGCGCGTTGTAGAGGTACTCGACGAGCCGATGATCGGTGAACGGCAGCCGCACCTCCAGTCCGGCTGCCGCGCTCACCCGGTCGATGCGGTCGAGCACGGCCGGGAGGGTCCGGGTGAGGTGCAAGTAGGCGGTCTTGCGCCGTTCCCAGTCCTCGTCGGACTCCCCCGGCAGCCGCGCGATCTCGCCGATGGCAGTGGCGTGGCTGTCGGCGAGGTAGGTGTCCAGGTCGAGAGCTGCCAGGACCTCGTCCGGCAAGTCGCAGGTCGGGAGGGCTCCCTCGAACAGGTCGTCGGCACCTTCCACCGGCAGCGCCACCCGTTCGGGCACGGCTTGGAACAGCTCCAACAGATCTCCAGAGCGCTTCGTGAGCCAGCCGACCGGGACGTCCGCGACGAGCTGGCGCGCCACGGTGTCCTGCCGCAGCCGGCGGATCTCGGCCGCGGTCTCCTCGGGATCGTCGAGGTGCGGCGCCGTTTCCAGGCGCCAGAAGTGGTGTTCGCGTGTTCCGGTCCGGTCGATCGTGAGGATCGTGCCGGGCCTCACCTCGTACAGGCCTTTGTAGACAGTGCGGCCGGGCGTGTGGAAGACCATCTCGCGCATGCCGTCCGCGTCGACCTCCCTGCACGTGGACGGGTGCGCGAAGATCGCCTTGGGCTCGCTGCCGACCAGCACCCCGCCGCCGATCGGGTAGTAGTGCAACGGTTTCACGCCGAGCCGGTCGCGCACGAGCACGAGCCGTTGCGCGCGGGCGTCCCACAACGCGAAGGCGAACATGCCGTTGAGCCGTTCCGCGACGCCGAGCCCCCACTCCAGGTAGCCGCGCAGCACGACCTCGGTGTCGGTGCGCGTGGTGAACCGGTGGCCTCGAGCGCTCAGATCCGCGCGCAGCTCCTGGAAGTTGTAGACCTCGCCGTCGTAGGTGATGGTCGCGTGCCCGGCGAACATCGGCTGGGCGCCATTGGCCGGATCCTGGACCGCGTGCCGACGGTTGCCGAGCGCCGCGTGTTCCGACGTCCACAGGCCACCCGCGTCACGGCCGCGCGGCAGCAACGTCGCGGTCATCGCCGCGAGCACGTCGTGCCGGATGGTGAGGTCCTGGCCGAAGCTGACCCATCCGGTGATGCCACCCATGGACAAAGTGAACCGGCTTCCCGGTGTGTGAACGCCTAGTGTTCCGCGTCCGTAGTCCTCGGATGTGAGCCGATTCGCCGTTCTCGCCCTGGTCCTGGCCCTCGGTGCCTGTTCCGCGCAGCCCGCCGAGGAACCCGAGGAGACCGCGTCGCTGGAGGAGCTGGAAGCCGCGGCCGGTCCCGTTGCCGGCCCGACACCCGTGCTGCCCGGTGACATCGCGAAGCTGCGGGTCGAACAGTCGGCCGCGGTCGGCCCCGTCGTCGCCGACCGCGACCACTACACGCTCTACTTCCACGAGAAGGACGGCACGAACCCACCGTCGTCCGTGTGCGTGGAGGCCGAGTGCACGCTGGTGTGGATCCCGCTGCTGGCCGCGGGTGGTCAGATCGAGGCGCCTGACCTGGACCCGAAGCTGCTCTCGACGTTCAAGCGGCCGGACGGGCTGGAGCAGGTGACGATCGGCGGGCACCCGGTGTACCGGTACGTGGACGACGAGGGGCCGGGTGACGCGGTGGGGAACGGCGTGGACGGCCGGTTCGCGATCTCGCCTGCCGGTGCGAAGGCCGCTCGTTAGGGGCCTCCGGTTCGCGGCACGTCTCGACAGGGCCGGCACCGCCGCACGTCAGGCGCTCAAGGCGAAATTTCGGTCTAGACCAAAAACAGCACCGCGTCACGGTCTCGCCACACACTGAAACCGGTTGCCCACAAGGGCAACCGGTTTGTCGCGTTCGGCCTAGTTGGCGGCCATCTCAACCGATTCGTTTGTACCGGAAATCCTGAAACCGGTTTCGCGCGGAACCGGTTTCAGCTAGAAACTGTGAGAGCGCTCCCACGAACGCTGCCGCCGCACGAGCCCTCTCGGAGACCACATGGATCGCGACGACGTGCCCTACCTCGACGCCACGCTGCCCACCGCACAGCGGGTCACCGACCTCCTGGCCCGCATGACACTGCCGGAGAAGGTCGGGCAGATGATGCAGCTGGACTCGAGGGAGGACCTGGACGACCACGTGCTGCGCAAGCACGTCGGCTCGATCCTGCACACCTCGCCGGAACGGGTGCTGCGCGCGCACGACCTCACCACGCGGACAAGACTCCAAGTCCCGCTGCTCATCGCCGAGGACTGCATCCACGGCCACTCGTTCCACGAAGGCGCCACGATCTTCCCGACGCAGCTGGGCATGGCCGCGACCTGGGACCCCGAGCTCGTCGAGAAGGTCGCACGGGTCACCGCGACAGAAGCGTCCGCGACCGGTGTGCACTGGACGTTCTCACCGGTGCTGTGCATCGCGCGTGACCTGCGCTGGGGCCGCGTCGACGAGACGTTCGGCGAGGACCCCGTGCTCATCGGCGAGCTCGCGGCCGCCATGGTCCGCGGCTACCAGGGCGACGGGCTCACCGACGACACCGCAATCCTCGCCACCGCCAAGCACTTCGCCGGCTACTCCGAGACCCAGGGCGGCCGGGACGCCAGCGAGGCCGACCTGTCCCGCCGCAAGCTGCGCTCCTGGTTCCTGCCGCCGTTCGAACGGGTCGCGAAAGCGGGCTGCGCGACGTTCATGCTCGGCTACCAGACCACCGACGGCGTGCCGATCACGGTCAACTCGTGGTTGCTCGACGAGGTCCTGCGCGGCGAGTGGGGCTACACCGGCACGTTGATCACCGACTGGGACAACGTCGGCCGCATGGTCTGGGAGCAGAAGCTGCAGCCCGACTACGCCCACGCCGCCGCGGCCGCGGTCAAGGCGGGCAACGACATGATCATGACGACCCCTCAGTTCTTCGAGGGCGCGCTGCAGGCCGTCGAGGAAGGACTCCTGGACGAGAAGGACCTCGACCAGGCCGTCACGCGGATCCTGACGCTCAAGTTCGACCTCGGCCTGTTCGAGAACCCGCGCAGGCCCGACCCCGCGCGCCAGCAGACCATGATCAACCACGACGACCACGTGGCGCTGAACCTCCAGGTCGCGCGCCGGTCGCTCGTGCTGCTGCGCAACGAGGGCGTGCTTCCTCTCCAGAAGGGCAAGATCGCCGTCGTCGGGCCGCTCGCCGACGATCCGCAGACCCAGCTCGGCGACTGGGCGGGCTCGTCCGGCCAGGCCGACTGGCTGCCCAACGGCCAGCCGCGCGAGATGATCACCACGATCCTGGACGGGCTCAAAGAACTGGCACCGGACGTCACCTACGCCCGTGGTGCCGACATCCTCACGCTGGAGCCGGATCCCGAGGGCGACACGTTCCCGGACGGCCAGCCGCGCCCGCACATCGTCCAGGCGTCCGCTCCTGACGCTCAGCTCATCGCCGAGGCAGTGGCGGCAGCGGATGCGGCCGATTACGTGGTCGCAGTTGTCGGTGACCGCATCGAGCTCGTCGGCGAGGGGCGTTCCACCGCCACGCTCGACCTGATCGGCGGCCAGATCGCCCTGCTGGACGCGCTTGCGGAGACCGGCAAGCCGTTGATCGTCGTCCTGCTCGCTTCAAAGCCCTTGGTGCTGCCGGACTCGGTCCGCAACGCCGCCGCGCTGGTGTGGGTCGCGAACCCCGGCATGCAGGGCGGCCGCGCGATCGCCGAGCTGCTGCACGGCCTGATCGAACCCAGCGGCCGTCTGCCGATCTCGTTCGCCGCCCACGCCGGCCAGCAGCCGACCTACTACAACCAGATCCGCGGCCAGCACGGCTCGCGCTACGCCGACCTCACGCAGGAACCGGCGTTCGCGTTCGGCGAGGGCCTGTCGTACACGACCGTCGAGTACGGCGACCTGCACGTGGAAACGGCGGTGCTGCGTCCGGACGAGACCGTGCGGGCCTCGATCACGCTGACCAACACCGGATCCCGGCCCTCCCGAGAGACCGTGCAGGTCTACGTGAGCGACGCCGTCACGTCGGTGAGCTGGGCGGACAAGGAGCTCAAGACGTTCAAGCAGGTCGACCTCGCGCCCGGCGAGACCGCGAAGGTCTCGCTCGAGCTCCCGGTGTCGGCGTGCACGATCGTCGACCAGCACGGCTGCCGCGTGGTCGAACCCGGTGAGTTCGTCCTCCTGGTGGGTCCGAGCTCGAAGGATCTGCGCCGGGCGGAGTTCACCGTAAAGCCGCAGTTCTGAAAGGGCCGGGAACGATCGTGAGGTAGCGGGGAGGAACGTCCACCGCCTTCGTGATCGCTTTCTTGACCGCCGGGACGAGGTCCGCGTCGACCAGCGCGACAGCGGGCCTGCCCGGTGAGTCGATCAGCATGCTGGCACCCCGTGCGCCGGCTGCGAGTGCCGCGTAGACCACCGCGTTCTGCTCGGGATCCGGGCTCTGGACGTGGTGATACGCCGTCAACGCCGCCCCGAGGTCGTCCGTGTGCGGCACGTACGGCCGCTCCACCTGCGGTTCCGGCCGGCGGATCCGCGTGTCGACGACGAGCAACCGCTGGCCGGGCAGATCGACGGGGTCCGCCGCCGGCTCGTCGAGCTGCTCACCGGCGAGGTCGCGCAACGCCAGGCGCACCGCGGCCTTCAAGGCTTCTCCCGCGGACAGACCACTCCCCTGCGGCAGATCAACGCTGCACATCAGCGCGGCGCCACCCGTCGCCTCCAGTCCTGCCGCCCACGCCGGAACATCGTCGGACGGCAGCAAAGCACGCTCGGTCGGCCGGTTCACCGACACCAGTTCGAGCCTGCCGTCGTCGCGCCTGTCGCCCGCCACGATCGCGCCCCACTTGGCGTGCACCTTGACCGCGCCGCCGAGCAGGTTGAGGACTCCTGGCGCGTACCAGACGCCTTGAGCCGGCCTGCCGAACGTCTGCCGGAACGCGTGCGGCACCAGCCTGAGCTCCGGCGCGATCTCAGGCCGATCCGCGATGTCCATCATGCTTTTTGGGCCAGCAACCGGTAGGCGTTGCCGTTGCCGGTGCGCGCCGCCAGGAACCGGTTCACCGTCTGGTCGAGCGCCATCGCGACGAAGAACGCCGGAATGCCCAGCGACCACACCAGGAAGCTCCTGGTCCTGCGCAACCGCACCCGTTCCGGACGCCACGGCGCGGGCGTGCGCGGGGCGACGTTGCCGAGGAACAGCAGCACCGCCAACGTGAAGTCGTTGCACAGGTGGGCTTTGGCGCGTTCGGTGGCCACTGTGGTCAGTCCGCGGTCGGCCAGCGCGTGTTCCAGGTTGCCGATCGGCATCATGTGCTGGTGCTGCGGCTGGAACCACGGCATCCAGTACTTGCCGAACAACCGCCCGAGCCGCCACTCCGGGTCCGGCAGCTCGATCAGCAGATAGCCGCCGTCGGGCAGCACGTCCGCGACGATGTCCAGCTCCTCCCACGGATCCCGCACGTGCTCCAGGTAGTGGTGCATGCTGATCACGTCGTAGCGACCCTTGAGCTCGCCCGCGAACTCCTTGAAGCTGCCCCGGTACGCCTGCTCGATCCGGCCGAGCCGCGCGGCGTCCTCGATCGCGGCACCCTGGTCGAGCCCGTCGAAGGTGGTCTGCGGCAGGACTTCCTTGGCTCCCAGACAGAAGTGCGCGTGCCCCGAGCCGACGTCCAGCCACCGCTCCGGCTTCGTGAACGGCTCGACCATCCGCGCCCGGCCGTAGTACGGGTCCGTCTTGCCGGAGAACACCGCTTCCGCCGACGTCTCGCCGAGACCGTCGTAGAAGTCGCGGTAGTAGAAGCCCAGCCCCTCTTCGGACAGCCGCGGGTTCTGCCAGACGTGTCCACATCGGACGCACCGGTCCATCGTGAACGTGCCGGGCTTGCGCTGCACCAGGTCCGTTGCCGTGACCCACAACCGCAGATCCGTGCTGCCGCAGGACGGGCAGTTGTCGCGCCGCGCCTCGTGGAAGTTCCTGGTGCGGTTCTCCTCGTACCAGGGCGCGGCCTGCTTGAGGTGCTCGGCCTGACGCTTCTCCGCCGTGGACTTCTTGCCACCGGACGTCTTCAGCCACAGGTACGGCGTGCGCAGGAACCGCGGCACCCACAGGTCTTTCGGCTGGAGCGGCGTCCCGACGAACACCAGCAGCGGGTGCGCCCAGTAGGCAGCCAGCGCGACCAGCCCCCACTGCCAGTTCGTGACCAGGGCGACGACGACCGTCGCGTACCCGATCACCGAGCCCGCGATCCACAGCGACGGCCGCTTCCCGAGCTGCCGCAGCGTCGCCGCGCGGTACCCGAGGTCGTACGGCCCGGCCTTCAGCCCCGGCGCCACCGCGATGTCGACCTTCACCCGCACGTTGTCCTTGATCCGGCGCACGTACGCGATGAACTCGGTCGGGTCGTCGGCGTTGATCTCCTCGACGAACTGCTCCCGCACCAGCACCGCCTGCGACGCGCTGATCCCGCGCGCCCACTGGTCGTCGCGGTACTTGCCGGGATCAAACGCTCCCAACAGGTCCAGAGCGGCAACCGTCGGCAGGTCGCGCGGGATCAAGTCGACCAGGTCGGCGTCGGTTTCCCACGAACCCTCGGGATGGACTCCGGTGGCGGTGAGAAGCGAGTGCTCACCCGCGCCCGTGGCGAGCACTCGCAGCTTGGACGCGCGGGAACGCAGGCGCAGCACGTCCAACAGGACGACCAGCACCACCAACACGCTGAGGATCACCCGGCCACCACCTTCTCCAGTCGGTCGGCTGCGGCAGTCGCGCCACCAGCCGCCAAGAACGACTCCCGCACCAGCTCGGCGGCGGCCGCGTACTCCGGCTCGTCCAGCACCGATTCCAGCGCACTGCGAATATCCGCGGCTCGTGCCCGCGAGTAGGTCAGCCGCACTCCCGCGCCCGCTTGGACGACCTGGGCCGCGACCGTCGGCTGGTCGTCCCGGATCGGGGCCACGACCAGCGGCAACCCGTGCGCCAACGCCTCGCACACCGTGTTGTGGCCGCCGTGCGTGACGACCGCGTCGAGGTGGGGCATCAGCGCGAGCTGGGGCACCGACGGGAGCATGAGGACGTTGGGCGGGGCGGGGCGCGGTTCGGCCACCATGACCACCTGGACGTCCAGGTCAGCTACAGCTTCCAGAGCTTGGCTGAGAAAGCGCTCTCCGGCGGGTCCGTTCAACGTTCCCAACGACACGAGTACACGGCGTTGTCCTGTGAGCTTTTCCCACGGGAAGTCGACTCGCTCCACGCGATGAGCCAGTGCCGGCCCCACCAGCGCGACCTGCTCACCGAACTCCCCCGCCAGCAACGCCTTCGAGCTGTAGACAAGCACGAGCCGGTCCGAGAACCGGATGTCCCCACCCGCGAAGTCGTGCAACAGGTCGCGCACCCACGCGTCGACCTTCGGCATCGTCCTCAGCGGATTGATCAGCTCGGCCGACGTGCTCGCCGAAGTGGCCCAAGGCAGATAGGCGTGCTGAGCCACCAACGGACCCGCCAACGCCTGCTGATCAGCGACGATCATGTCCGGTTCGAACGCCGTCACAGCCCGGGAAACGCCGGGAACCATCGCATGCCCGAGCGGGATCAGGAACTCTTCCCAGAAGAACTTGAGCACGGCCATCCCGCGCAGCCCGAGCCACCGCTCCCGCTTCGCCCGGATGTCGGCTTCCAGCAGGTCGTCGATCGCGGGAAACACCACCGCGTGGTCCGGCAGCAACGGCTTGAGCGTCCGCGGATGCCCGACCCACGCCACGTCGTGCCCGCGTGCCAGCAGCTCGCCGCCCACCGAGGCGGTCGGGTTGATGTGGCCGGTCAGCGGCGGCACCACGAACAGGAAGCGACTCATGACGGCAACCAGTCCATGAGCACGTCGAGCAGCTCGGCCGTGGCCTCGCGCAACACCGTGTGGCCCAGTCCGGACACGATGTGCAGCCGGCACGACGGGATCCGTTCCCGCAGCTCCGCCGCCGCTCCGATCAGCTCGGACTCGGCACCGAACACCCCGAGCACCGGGCACTGCACCTGCGTCAGGTCGAGCTTGGCACCCGAACCGAGATCGTCGATCAGCGTCGTCCCGTTCAGCAACGCATGAGCGTTCACGGCGAGCCGCGCGATCTTGCGTTGGCCGAGCGCCATCAGCTGGTCCTGCGTGCGGTCGAACTCCAGGCCCAGAGCGGCGACGGTCAGCGTGTTCGTGATGTCCTCGAACCACGCGTCACCGACCACTCCCCCGCACGCCGACTCCACCAGCACGACACCACCGACGCGGGACGGAGCCTGCACGGCCGCGTGCATCGCGACCACACCGCCGTAACTGTTGCCCAGCAGGTAAACCGGCTCGGTCACGCCGATCTCGTCCAGCACCGCGACCAGGTCCGACGCGCTTTCCTCCGGCGTGTAACCGGAGGGCGGCCGCTCGGACAGCCCGTGTCCGCGCAGGTCGAACAGCACCGTGCCGAACCCGGCCTTGGCCAGCGGCGCGGCGAGCGTGTAGTAGAAGCTGGACAGGTTGTCCATCACCAGGCCGTGCACGAACACCACGGTCGGAGCATCGGTTGGCCCGAGCCGCTGCACGTGGAAGCGCAACCCTCGGGCGTGAACGTCAGACACGCGCCGTGATGTGGTCGACGAGACGGCCCACGGACATCGCCATGATCTCGTCGATGTCCATGTCCGCCAAGAACGCCACGAGATCGACGCCGTAGTGCGCGTTGAGCTTGTCCGCCAACGCCACGAACTCGATGGACTCCAGTCCCAGGTCGTCGCTGAACGTGGTGTCGCGGGTGATCTCCACGCCCAGCAGGAAGTCAGGCCCGACCACCTCGGTGATCATCTTGGCGACCTGCTCCAGCACCTCGTCCATCAGTTCTCCGTCCTCAGCCGGGCGGCGGCTCGTCCTTGTTCTGAAACAACTTCGATCTGCGGTACCGCGAACGCGCCGCGCACCCGGCCGGTCGCGTCCACGGTCAGCTCCGCCGGGTAGACCGGTCCGGCGCCGCGGCTCCACAGCCAGGCGCGCACGGCGTCCTTCACCGCGATCACGCGCAGCAGCCAGTCGCGTTGCGCGGGCACGTCCAGCCCGCCGTAGTGCAGTCTCTCGGTGGAGTTCAGGTAGCGGCGCATGATCAGGTCCCTGGTCGCGCTGTCGGACCAGTTCTCCGTGACGCGCAGCCATTCACCGTCCCCAGAATCGGACACAGTGGACAGCATTTCGGTGCCCGGCTTGAGCTTGACCTGCCAGATCCGGTCGTCCGTGGTGAACCGGCGGGTCGTCCACCCCGTGATCCGGCACCACAGTTCGCCGTTCACGGTGAGCTCGGCATCGGCGACCATCTCCTGGGCGGTCACCGAACGGATCCACGCCGTGCAGTGGACGTCGCCGGTCGGTGCCGGGCCGTGGAACGAGACCTGCTCGATCCCGGTCGGCAGCACCGTCTGGTCGACGGTGAGGCTGACCTGCATCCAGTGGCCGATCAGCTGTCCGGCGCTGTCGAGCAACGCTCCTGGGGCGGGCAACGGCGTCAGCACGCCCGCGATCCCGTTGTCCGCCAGGCAGTCGATCTTCGTGACGCCCGCGAACGCCGGTCCGTGGAACATCCAGTTGTCCGCGTAGAGCTCCTTGGCGTTGACAGGAGCCTCGCGGACGCCTTCGAGCTCCTTGCCGACGCGTTCCGCCTTGACCGGAGCCATCAGCACGATGCCCTCGGCGTAGTCGCCGACCCGCACAGCCACTCTGCCCGGGCCTTCGGCGCGAGCGGTGATCTTCACCGTGGACGCCGGCAGTGCGGTGAGCCAGCGCTTGGCCTTGACGTCGGTGAAGCCGTGCACGGTGCCGCCGGTGAGCCTGCGCGCGGCGTCGGCGAACACCTCCAGCAGGCCGGTCGCGGGCACGATCGGGAAACCGTCCGCGAGGTCCGGCCAGCCCTGTGCCTGCGGGAACACCGAGTGGTCCACGAGTTCCGGCATCGTCCGGAGCGAGAACTCGCGGGTGAACCCGGCTTCGTTCGGCCTGAGCGCGCCGACGACCTCGCGTGCGACCGCGTTGGTGTGGGCCAGGAGCTTGTTGACCGCGGCCGACATCGGGCTGTCGTCGGCCACCAGGACGGGCTCGGAGCTCAGCGCGTCCAGCTTGATCTTCGGCGTACCGAGCTTGAGTTTCACCTTGTGGGCGGTGCCGCGCTTGAGCCCGAACGCCCACAACGCTTCCGGCGCGATGTCGGCGTTCACGGCGAGGTGCGGGCGGTCGTTCAGCGTGTCCGAGACGAACCCCGGCAGGCTGCCCTGTCCGATTTGGACGAACGCGCGGAAGCCCGCTCCGTGCAGCCGCTCCAGCAGAGGCCGGAACTTCACCGGCTCGACCAGGTGGCGCAGGACCAGCTCGCGCACCTCGTCCGCGCGCATCGGTTCGAGTGAGTTCGCCGACCACACCGGGATGTCCGACGTACGGACCGGCAGCCGGTCGAGCATCTCCTTCGCCTGGCCCAGATAGGGTGCCAGTGCCGGAGTGTGGAAGCCGGTGCGGAACGGCATGAGCTGTGCCATCACACCGTTGGCCTTGAGGGTCTCGATGACCGGTTCGAGCCGGTCGATCGGGCCGCAGATCACCGACTGGTGCGGGCAGTTGTCGTGGCTGATCGTGACGCCCTCGGTGAGGTACTTCCCGGCGGTGTCGGCGTCGCAACCCAGTGCGGCGTAGGCGATGTCGACGACAGCCACCGCGCCGGGGCCGAGTGCGGAGACGAACTCGTCGATCGTCGGGTAGATGCCGCCGACGACCATTGCGGTCCACTCGCCCATGCTGTGCCCGGCCAGCGCGCCCGGAGTGATGCCGAGCGCCATCAGCTCACGGGCTTCCCTGCGGCCGTCCTGCAGCAGGCCGATCGCGTGGTCGACGACCTCGCCGCTGAACTCGCGCTCGAAACCCGGGAACAGGAACGCGACCTGATCCGTGCTGGTCAGCAGCGGTTCGTGCGCGAACCAGATGTCGTGGCGGCCCGGCCACGCCTTGCCCTGGGCGATCACGCGTTCGGCGAGCTTCAGCTTCCGGTCGTCCGGGTTGCCGATGGCGAGCCGGAACGCCCTGTCAGCGCTGGACGTCCGGCGTTCCTTGAGCGCCCGCGCCAGCTCCTCAGCGGTGTCGGCCGCGAAGGTCATGACAGGTTTGCGCGGCTTGGCTTTCGTGTGGCCGTCGAGCACGGCATGCGCGTTGATGCCGCCGAAGCCGAACGCGTTCACGACCGCGCGGTGCGGGCCCGTCCACTCGCGAGCTTCCCTGACCGGCGTGAACCTGGTGTCCTTCAAAGCTGAGTGTGGCTGCTCGACGTGGAGCGTCGGCGGCACGGTGTTGTGGTGCAGGGCGAGCGCGGCCTTGATCAATCCGGCCATTCCGGCGGCGGGCATTGCGTGGCCGATCATCGACTTCACCGTGCCGATGCCGATCTCGTCGCCCTCGGCACCGAACGCGTTGATCATCGTGGCCAGTTCCGCGGCGTCACCGGCAGGAGTCGCGGTGCCGTGGGCTTCGATCAGGCCGGGCGCGTCTGTTCTCGGGTCGAGTCCGGCGTTGTCCCAGGCCCGTCGCACGGCGAGGAGCTGACCCTCGGGGTTGGGCGTCATCATGCTGGTCGCACGGCCGTCGCTGGCCGTACCGATGCCTCGGATCACGGCGTAGACGCGCTCGTCGCCGACGTCTTCCAGGCGCTTCAGCAGCACCATGCCGACACCCTCGGACAGCAGCGTGCCGTCCGCTGCTGCGTCGAACGGCTTGATGCGCTCGGTGGGACTGAGTGCCCTGAGCTGGGTGAACACGCTCCACAGCGTCGGGTGGTGGCAGACGTGCACCGCTCCGGCGAGCATGGCGTCCGCGCGGCCCTCCTGGAGCTCGCGGACGGCGTGCTCCACCGCGACCAGGCCGGACGCGCAGGCCGCGTCCACCGTGTACGACGTGCCCTTGAGGTCGAACCGGTTGGCGATCCTGGACGCGGCGAGGTTCGGCACCAGGCCGATCGACGCTTCCGGCTGCTCCGGTCCGAGTTTCTCCCGGATCGCCTGGCGGACCGTGCTGAGATCCTGGCCCGCGAGGTTCGGGAACAGATCCCGGACGACCGAGACCACCTCGTCCGCGAGCCGCACCCGCTGGTCCAGGCGCGCGCAGCCGGGCGTCAGGTAGCCGCCACGCCCGACGACGACGCCGACCCGGTCCCTGGACGGGAGAGCGGTTTCCCCACCCGCGTCCGCGATGGCTTCCGCCGCCGTGGCGAGAGCGAGCAGCTGATCCGGCTCCGCGCCGTCCACTGTGGACGGCATGATGCCGAACCTGGTCGGGTCGAACTCCGCCAGGTCGTCGACGAAACCGCCCTTGCGGCAGTAGAACCTGTCGCCCGACGTGCTGCCCTGGTCGTAGTAGGTCGCCGGGTCCCAGCGTCCGGCCGGGATCTGCCCGATCGCGTCGACGCCCGAGGCGATGTTGCGCCAGAACGTCGTGGCATCGGGAGCGCCGGGGAAAACAGCGCCGATCCCGACGATCGCTATGCCTCCCATCGGTAGACCACCTGGACTTCGGCTCCTCCGGCGATCTCGTTCAGCAGCGCGTCGACACCCTGCTGCGGCTCGATGAGCGGGATACCGCGCCGCGCGTACTCGTCGGCCAGGTTCACGGCCATGCCCGCGCCGGCCCAGGGACCCCAGTCGACGGCGACGACCTTGCGGTGCGTGCCCCAGAACCGGGCCATCCGGTCCAGCGCGTCGTTCGCGGCCGAGTAGTCGGCCTGGCCGCGGTTGCCGAACACCCCGCTGACGCTGCCGAACAGCACGAGGAAGCCGTCGTTGAACGCCTTGGCTCCGTTGACCTTCGTTGCCCAGACGCGGTCGAACTGCTGCTGTGTCTTGGCCTCGATCAGCTTGTCGTCCAGGACTCCGGCGCCGTGGATGACGCCGTCGATCTTCCCGAACCGCGCCATGACGTCCTCGATCACCTTGCTCACCGCGTCGGCGTCGGTGACGTCGCACTCGTGGTACCGGACGCTCGAAGCCTTGGCGCGCAACCGTTCCATGGTCTGGCGGACTTCGCGTTCGGCCAGGACCTTGCGGGCCTTCGCCGGGACGTCGTCCTTCTCGCCCAGCTCGAACAACGCCTTGACCAGTTCGGGCTCGGTCGCGGCGTGGGTGAGCCGGTGGTCTTCGGAGGCGATCGGGGTGCGGCCGAGCAGTTCGACGTGGCAGCCGGTGCGTTCCGCAATTGCCGTCGCGGCCAGCGCGGTGATGCCTCGCGCGCCACCGGTCAGCAGCACGACGCTGTCGGCGTCCAGGTTGAGTGTGCTGGTCTCGAGTTCGGTTTCGATTGCCTCGATCACCTGGCGCTTGCCCGCGTGGTAGCCGACGACCGCCGGGCCGGGGCCGATCTCCGCGAGCAACGCCGTGGCGATGTCGCGGTGGCTCTCCTTGGAGTTGACGTCGACCGCGCGCACCACGAGATCCGGGTACTCCAGGGCGGCCGTGCGGATCAGGCCGTGCAGACCGATGTCCGCCGGCAGTTCGTCCGGGGCGTGGTCGAAGCCGAACGTGCCGCCGCCCGTGGTCACCACGACCAGCGCTGTTCCGCTGGTGACACAGGCTTTGACCTCGCTGAACGCCTCCGGGAGCCGTCCGCCGAGCCTGACCACGACGTCGATGCCGGTCAGGTCCTCCGGGAACGCCGGCTGGATCCGCGGGCGGGTGGCCTGCTTCTCGATGAGGTCGGCCAGTTCGAGGCCGATGCCGTTGTCGTCGATGATCAGGACGGTCTTGCCGGTGAGGTCGACGGGCTCGGCGGGCTCGCACGGCACGACCTGGGGCACCAACCGCACCAGCCGCCCGGCCTTCGGGGCGTCTGCAAGTACCACCAACTCCGAGTTGGCAGTACTTGCAGGCGCCGTGCCGAACCAGCCGACGATCCCGTCGATGGTCTTCAGTTGCGCCAGTTCGTCCACCGAGCCCAGCGCACCCAACTCCGACGCCAGCTCACCGACGATCTCGGCGCGCTTGATCGAGTCGATCGACAGGTCCGCTTCCAGGTCGAGGCCCGGTTGCAACATCTCGATCGGATAGCCGGTCCGGGTGCTGATCGTCTGCAGCACCACCGCCCGCACGTCCTTCGACCCGACCGCAACCGGAGCACTCGTGACCGTCCCGAACCAGCCGACCAGCCCTTCGATCGTCTTGAGCTGCGCCAGCTCCTCGATCCCGCCGGTCGCACCCAGCTCCTGGGCCAGTTCGCCGACGATCTCGGTCCGCTTGATCGAGTCGATCGAGAGATCCGCTTCCAGATCCAGGCCCGGCTGCAACATCTCGATCGGATAGCCGGTCCTGGCACTGATCGTGCGCAGCACCACCGTCGCGACGTCCGCCACCTGGGGCTCAGGCGACGTCGGCTGCTCGATCACCCGCATCGGCGCGGCAGGAGCCGGGATCGGAGCGGCGGGTGCGGTGCCGAGGTAGCTCAGCAGGACGTCGCGCTGGGCGCTCACCGCATCGCGCATGCCGTCCAGGAACTTCTCGATGATCTCGTCGCGCCCCAGGCCGGACCCGAGTTTCAGGGTCGGGAACTCGGTGGCGGGCCTGAGCCCACCGGGTAGGGCGTCGCCGTTCGCGTCCCGCACGAGACCTCCATCCACGTACCAGCCCGGCCGTGGCGGCACGACCGCGGCGGGTTCGGCCCTGTCCTCGAACAGCGGTGCGGCGTCCACCTCGACGCCGGCGACCGCGAGCTCCGCCAGCGTGCGCAGGAACGTCACGTGGTCGTCGCAGCGCAACGCCTGGTGCGGGCGGTCGCCGAGGGTCTTGCCGACCAACGACGTCAGCACGCCGCCGGGGCCGGCCTCGACGAAGATCCGCGCGCCCGCCGCGTACATCGACTCGATCTGGTCCACGAACCGCACCCGGCCCGCGAGCTGCGCCGACAGGCCGTCTCGGACATCGGTGTGAGGCTCGGCGGTGACGTTCGACCACACCGGGATATGCATCTCATTGATGGAAATGGCCTGCAGCCGAGCCGCGAACCGGTCACGCGCGCCCGCCATCAGCGGGCTGTGGAACGCGGCGGCGACCGGGATGCTCTTCACGCTCAGCCCGGCTGTGCGCAACACCTCGACGGCGTTGTGGACAGCCTCGGTCGGTCCGGAGATCACGACCTGGTCGGGTGCGTTGTGGTTGGCCACCACGACATCCGACGGCAGCAGCGCCTCGACGTCCGCGAGCGGCGCCGACACCGCGGCCATGGTGCCGGGATCCTCTCCGACCGCCTCCAGCATCGCCTCGGCCCGGGCAGCACTGAGGTCGAGCAGGTCGGCGGGCTCGAACACACCGGCGGCGGCGAGTGCGACCAGTTCGCCGTAGCTGTGACCACCGGCCAGATCCGGCTTCACACCAACGGATTCCAGCAGCGCCGTGACCATGAGGCCCGCGATGCCGAGCGTCGGCTGAGCCATCCGCGTGTCGGTGATCTCGGCGCGCTGACGGGCGATGTCGTCGGCGGTCAGCGCGGCCGGTGGGTACATCACGCTCTCGTACCGGGCGTCGATGAAGTCCTGCAGCCGTGGGAACGCTGTGACCAGATCGAGCAACATACCCGGTCGCTGGCTGCCCTGACCTGGATAGAGGAACGCGACCAGTGGCCGCGTTCCCTCGCGCAGTTTCACCGAGCCCGCACGCCACGCCTCGACGTCCGCGAGAGCCTTGCGCAGGCTGTCGTGATCGCTGACCACGAACGCGGCCTGCACCGTTCCGTGGCCACACGCGGCGGCGAGCGAACGCAACGGGGTTCGGTCGTCGACCAGTGCGGCGAGACGAGCGGCTTCTCGTTGTGCCGCTGCCTGATCATCGCCTCGGATGAGGAACAGCTCGGCAGGCCACTGGGTGAGGCCGTGCCAGGGTTCGTCGGCGCCGTCGTAGCCCGCAATCACGGTGTGGAAGTTCGTGCCGCCGAAGCCGAACGCGCTCACGCCCGCGACGCGGTTAGCGGACTTCCATGTGCGGTGACCGAACGCGAACGGACTGGTCTCGGCGTTCCAGAAGGCGTTGGGCTGCTTGACGTGCAGCGTTCCCGGCCGCAGCCCGGTGTGCACGGCCAGCGCCGCCTTGATCACGCCGGCGAGGCCCGCGGCGCACTTGGTGTGGCCGATCTGCGACTTCACCGAGCCGATCGTGCAGGTGCCGGGTTCGTTCCCGGCGAACATCTCGGTGAGCGACTTGAGCTCGGTCCGGTCGCCGACAACGGTTCCGGTGCCGTGCGCCTCGACCAGCCCGACGTCGGAAACCGGCAGGCCTGCCGATGCGTAGGCGCGTTTCAACGCTCGCTGCTGGCCTTCCGGACGTGGTGCGGTGAGGCCCATCGAGCGGCCGTCGCTCGACGCGCCGATGCCCTTGATCACCGCGTAGACCCGGTCGCCGTCGCGTTCCGCGTCGTCCAGCCGCTTGAGCACCACGCACGCCACGCCCTCACCGAGCGCGATGCCGTCCGCCGCGGAGTCGAACGTGGCGCAACGTCCCTTGGCGGACAACGCCTTCACCGACGCGAACATCTGGTAGTCGTGCGCGCTGTTGTGCAGGTCGACCGCGCCGCACAGCACCATGTCGCTGGTGCGGCCGACGAGTTCCTTGCACGCCACGTCCAACGCGGCGAGGCTCGACGCGCAGGCCGCGTCGACCGTGTAGTTGGCACCGCCGAGGTCCAGCCGGTTCGCGACGCGGCCGGAGATCACGTTGCCGAGCACGCCGGGGAACGAGTCCTCGGTCAGCTTGGGCAGGTGGTCGTCGAGGTCGCGGATTCCCAGTGCCGGCAACGCGGTGCGGACCGTGTAGGCGTTGGCGAGGTCGGCGCCGGCTTCCGCCCCGAAGATCACCGAGGCGCGTTCCCGGTCGAACACCCGCGTCGCGTAGCCGGCGTCTTTGAGAGCGCGCGCCGAGACCTCCAGCGCGAGCAGCTGCGCGGGTTCGATCGAGGTCAGCGAGGCTGGCGGGATGCCGTACGCGAGCGGGTCGAACGCCGTGCGCGGTATGAAGCCGCCCCACTTGAACGGGCTGTCGTAGCGCTCCGGCGACCAGCGGTCCTCAGGGATCTCGGTGACGGAGTCCGTGCCGCGCAGGATGTTCGCCCAGAACTCGGCCACGTCCTTCGCGCCCGGCATGATCGCGGCCATGCCGACGATGGCGATGTCCAGCGGTTCCGCGGTCGTGCCGCCCTGAGAGGCTTCCGGCAGCACCCCGGACACGATGTCCGCGTGCAACTGGGCGATCGTGGTGCGTTCGTGCCGCAGCGTGGCGACCTGGCCGATCATGAACATGCCTTCGCGGCGCTGTTCGTCCTCGTCGACCGCTTTCAGTCCGTCATCGGTGCGGACCAGACCACGGCTGGCGAGCCGGAGGCGTCCGAGGTTGAGCTGTTCGAGCTTCTCCCAGCTCTCCTGCTTCGGCAGGTCCTCGAGGTTCTTCCGCGCCTCTTCGAACGCGTCCACATAGGACGTCTGCGCGCACCGGACCGCGTGACCCGGCGACGTTTCCAGGAGAGCGGTCTCCTCGCATTCCAGCGCGACCTGCTGGAACACCGGCTGGATCGCGCCGTGCGTGACGGCTTCCTCGGTGAACAGGTACGCGGTGCCGACGAGAACGCCGATCGCCGCACCGTTCGCCGCCAGCGGCGCGGTCATCGCGTCGATCATCGCGGCCGACCGGGCGTCGTGGATCCCGCCCGCGAACAACGCCGTGACGTCCTTCTCGCGGCCGCGCAGGACGTCGATCTGCTGCTGCCACAACGTGAAGCTGGATCGAGGACCCGTGTGCCCGCCACACTCCGAGCCCTCGAAGACGAACTTGCGCGCACCCTCGTCGAGGAACCGTTTGAGCAGCGCGGGCGACGGCACGTGCAGGAACGCCTCGATCCCGGCGGCCTCCAGCTCACGTGCCTGCGTCGGCGTGCCCCCGGCGACAATGGCGTACCGCGGCCTGACCGCGAGCACCGCTTCGAGCTGTTTCTCACGCAGCTCCGCGGGCGCGAAGCCGAGCAGTCCGACGCCCCAAGGCCGGTCACCGAGGTTCTGCGCGGTCTGTTCGAGAAGCTCGCGGACCGCCGAGCCCTCCATCAACGCGAGCGCGAGGAACGGCAGCGCCCCACCCTCGGCCACGGCCCGCGCGAACGCCGGCTGGTCGCTGACGCGGGTCATCGGCCCCTGCGCGATCGGGTAACACAGCCCCGGAACGCGGTCGCAGAACGGTCCGTCAGCCCGGATCGAGCGCAGTTCGCCCGCCCGTACCAGATTGGCGTGAATGGCCCGCTGAATCGCGCCGACGACGCCTCCGACGGTCCCAAACGAGACGCGATTGAATTCCGCGAACGCGCCTTCCTGACCAATTTCAAGCGTGTTCTGACGAACATGTACGCGCAACCCGTCGTTCACAACGGTGTCAGCGCCGTCCATCGCTCGCAGCACGTTCACAATTTCACCGGAAATATGTTTCCGGACCTCCGCGACCAGTGCGAGCTGCCCTTCCAGCACCACTCCGCGAGCCCCACCGGCAACAGCCGCGGCAGCCGTGTCCGGACCGATCGATCCCGCCACCCAGACAGGCAGATCGGTGACCGCGAGCACCTGCTGGAGCAACACGAACGCGGGCGAACCACCCACCCGGCCGCCCGCCTCGGCACCCTTGGCGATCAACCCGGTGGCCCCGAACTCGATCGCCTCAACAGCCTCCGCCACCGAGGTGATCATGGCGAGCACACGCCGTTCACCCAGCTCAGCCAGGTTCGGGACATGTCGAACAAGATCGACCACAACCGTGTCGACCTCGTCGGGCAATTCCGCTTGGAGCGGCCCGTGCAGCCGTACGCCAAACGCACGGGCATGACGCGCGGCCACCCGGCTCAGGTCACGCGCGAGGTGCGGCCCGGCGTCGAGCACGCCAAGCCCACCCGCTCGTCCGGCCGCGACCACGAGGGCCGGGTTGGGGGCGCTGAACGGACTCAGACACAGCACCCGATCTCGATCCGACAGCATGTTCACTGCGCTCGCTTCCTCACCGTGCAGGGGGTGGGGAGAAAGGAATTCAGTTAGGTACCTACTCGCCAGTACGACGCGGGGCTCACCGTACGCACAAACCACTGGCGCCGTCGAGGGGGGTGATGAAACTTTCTCATATACGTAACCTGACGAATGGCCCCAGATGGCGGGCCCCATTACGCCAATTCGCGGATGGCGCGCCGTGCTATGGCATCAGCAGCACCGGTTTGCCCGCTCCCCCGCCTCCGCCACCGCCACCGCCGCGTTGATCAGCTCGACAGGGTGGCGCGCAATCAGTTCATCGAACGGCAACCCGCCCTGCCCGGTGCGGGACGTGCTGCATCCCTCACCACCCCGTCCGCCCACGACCCGCTTGCCCTACAACGCACCGAGGTGATCGCGTTTCGACCCGCACCCCTGCCGACGCACCACAGCTCACGCATGCCCACGGAGTCCACAGCTTGGCGACACACCGCCACCCACCAGGCGCACTCCAGACCGCAGTCCGCCGTCGGCCTCCTCACCCCTCGCGAACGCCTCCAGCCGCACGGCGAACTGCTCGTGGAGGAGAGCTGCTCGTGCTCCGCCGCGACCACGCCGCGACGTTCCGCCGCGTGCGAGCGCAATCCCAACAGACCTCACGCACGACTTCGACCGGGTCGTCCACGCCGACGTCGATCACGTCGGTCGCGCCGTACCCCGCGCCGCCCACAACCTCTTCTCGCGCCGCCCGCAACCTGGTCTCGCGCCGGTCAACCGCGATGTTCCGGGTCGCCCAGCCATCACGAGCGGCCATGATCGTGGCCGCCCGACAGCGCCCTCTCCAACACGACGATTGACGAACCAGCCTGGGAGCGCAGGAAGTTCAGCGCCACGCCCGCCCCCCGTCGACAGCCCGCATGCCAACGGCCCCCAACAGGTCCAACGGCAGTGAGGTGCCCACAGGCACGAGCCCTCGATACGGCACAACGGAATGCGTCACGAACGACGACTGCCCAAAGAAGTGGCTGGCCAACAGCGACCTGTCGAGCCTGCGCAACGCGTTCCCACCGCCGACGAGCAGCAAGCCGAGCCGCACGCCGACCAGAGAGCGCTCTCCACTCTGGAGCACGCCGAGCACAGCGAGCAGCTCAGGGTCCAGCGATGCCTGCACCTTCGGTCACCTGGGGCCCAGCGGTGTCGGCACCTTACGACCCCTGGGGCCCAGCGGTGCCGACGCCTCACTGCCACCTGGGATCCAGCGTGCTGGGACCTTACGGTCCTTGGGGCCCAGCGATGCCAACGCCTCACTGCCACCTGGGTCCAGCGGTGCCAACGCTTCACCGTCACCTGGGTCCAGCGGTGCCAACGCTTCACCGTCACCTGGGTCCAGCGGTGACGGCGCCTCACCTCCACCCGCAGCGCTCCTTGGCCGGGCAGTGCAGCGGGAACGAGCCCACACACCACCAGCTCGCCACTCGAACGGGTGACATTCGTCCGGATCCGCGCCTGAGGCCGTCAGGTAGATGTCCCGGAAACATGGTCATCTTCACCGCCGCATAAGGAAGGCGCGCAACGGCAGCAACGCGATCGCGATCAGAACAGCCCGTTCTCGTGGGGCAGAGAGGCAGGAATCGGTGTCAGGACGTCCCAGTGCTCGACGATCTTGCCGTCGGCGACGCGGAACAGGTCCCAGTACGCCACCGGCTCGCCGAACTCGCCCTCCGACTGCAGCAGCACCAGGTCGCCCTCGGCCACGACCTTGTGAATGGTCTTGTAAAGGAGGTGCTTGCCCTGCCCGGCCCAGCGAGCCGCCGCGGCGCCGAACCCGGTCAGGCCGTCAGCCGCCTCGGGGTTGTGCTGCAGGTACGTCTCGGTCGAGATGTAGTCGGTCAGCACCGAGTAGTCGGCGTCCTGCAGCACCCGCTGCGCGAACTCCAGGACCAGCGACCGGGAAACCGAGGTGTCGACGGAGGAAGGTTGTGCCTGACCGTCCACCTGGGAACGTCCGCTGGCCGTCTCCCGCACAAGTGGTGTCAGCGCGTCCCAGTGTTCGGCGAGCTTGCCGTCCTCCACGCGGAACAGGTCGAACGCCACCAGTGGCTCAGGCGCGAAGCCGTGGTAGACGCCGTGCAGGGCAACGAGATCGCCGTCGGCGATCACGCGGGCCAGCTCGTAGCGGAAGCCCGAGGGCAGTCCCGCGATGAGTGAGCGCAGCGCCTCGGGGCCGTCACCGATTAGTGCGCTGTGCTGGCGGTAGTTCGAGGCGACCCAGCGGTCCACTGCGGACGGATCCTTGTCGCCGAACAGTTCGCCGGTGGCCTTCAGAACGAGTTCTTTGTTGTCCATGGCGGCAACGATCGCGCCGAAACCGTCCGCGGGCGAGGTAGGATCCGGCTCCACCATGGTCAAAAGTGGACAGCTCGCCGAGTTCGGCTTCAGCAACCCCGACCGCCCGCGGATGGGGCTCGAGGCGCTCGACCTCGCCCAGCTCCGGCGCAGACTGAGGCAGGACACCCTTGCGCAGGTGCACCGGACCGACTTTCACCAGCTGTTCCTGGTTACGTCGGGGCATGGGACCGCCATGGTCGATTTCGTGGATCACCCGTGCGGGCCTGGCACGCTCTTGCACGTGAGTCCCGGCAGGGTGCTGCGCCTGCCGGCTGGGACGTTGAACGCGCACATGGTGTTGTTCACGCCTGCGTTTCCGCCGCCGCTCGACCGTGTCCGGCCGTTGCTCAGCCCGTTCGGTCCGGTTCTGTGGCGCGTTCCGGAGGCTGAGCGCAAAGTGCTTGACCGGAGCGCGCGGGATCTGCGGCAGGAGTACGAGCGCGGGGGCGAGTCCGACGACTTGCTCAGGCAGTTGCTGGGTGTGTTGCTGCTTCGGATCGCCCGGCTGGACGCGCACGATGCTGGGCGCGGCGACGCGCGTTTTGAGCGGTTTCAGCAGGAGTTGGAGCGGTCGTTCAGCAGCACCCGCAACGCCGCTGATTACGCCGCCCGGATTGGTTACTCGGCCCGTAGCCTCAACCGGATCTGCGAGGAAGCTACTGGGCGGTCGGCGAAAGCGTTGATCGACGCGCGGGTTGTGTTGGAGGCCAAGCGGTTGCTCGTGCACACCGGTCTGTCGTCGGCGGCGATCGGGCATCGGCTCGGGTTCAGCGAGGCTACGAACTTCACCAAGTTCTTCACCCGTGAGGCCGGCATGTCACCCGGCGTGTTCCGACAGTAGTTGGTCGAGGGTGTGCTGGCAGATGGCCGCGAACACCGGGTTGGTGTCGCGGTAGTACGGCAGGCCGACCACCGCCAGGTTCAGGGCCCAGCCGCGTGCCCGGGCCCACGTCGCGTCGTCGAAGTTCAGCTCACGCTGGAACGCGCGCCTGCCCGCGGCGTCGAAGAACAGCCATGCCGGCATCAGGTCGCCCGCTGGGTCGCCGATGCCGGCACAGCCCCAGTCGATCACTCCGGTCAGGGTGCCGTCGGTGAACAGCATGTTGCCGCTGTGCAGGTCTGCGTGCAGCCATCGGAGAGCGCGATCCCAGCGTGGCGCGTCGAGTGCCTCCTGCCAGATCGCGGTCAGTCGTGGATCGCCGCCCAGCTGAGCGATTCCCCGGTGCACGTCGTCGTCGTACTTTTCCTGTTCCGCGTTGCCGCGATGGGGCCGCCATTGCTGGCCGGTCACCTCTAGGCTCTGCAACGCGTGGATCAACGACGCCAGGCGAACAGGGGTGTCGGATCGGACCTCGTCCACGGTGGCGGTCGAGCCGGACAGCCAGCGCACGACGGACCAGCGGTTCGGGAAACCGGAGCCGGGTTCTCCCAGGCCCACCGGTTCCGGCACGGCGATCGGGAGGTGCTGGGCTACACGAGCGAGGATTTCCGAGTCGCGTTCGGCCTGACCGATCGACCACCCGCGGTTCGGCAGCCGGACCGCCAGGTCGTCGCCGAGGCGGTAGATCGCGTGGCTTGTGCCGCCGTGTTCGACGTGTGTGATCGGGAGACCGTGCCAGTGCGGGAACTGCGTGCGGATCAGTTCGTCCACAAGCGACACGTCGGTCGCGAACACCGCGTCCTGCATTCCACCCCCAGAGGCTCGGTGTCATGCAACACCGAGCCTCCGGACGCGGCAACCGCTTTATTTCCTGGCCTCGATCACGTGGAAGACGCTGGCCGTCGGACGGGCGCCGACGTAGTCCAGACCCGCTCGGGAGAACAGCGCGGCGAACTCGTCCTCGTCGCGTTCCTTGCCTCCGACCAGCATGAACATCTGCAGGTCCATGAGCGGCACGAACGAGAGTCCGCCGGACCGCAACGCCTCCACCACGAACACCCTGGCGCCGGCGTTCCCGGCTTCAGCACAGCGCGACAGGATCCGCACGCACGTGTCGTCGTCCCAGTTGTGCATGACCAGCCGCATCACGTAGGCGTCCGCGGCGGGAACCGACTCCCGCGCGTCCCCGGCGACGACCGCGCACCGGCCAGCCAACGCACCGGTGAGCAGTTCTGGATCCACGTTGCCGAGCGCCACCTCGATGTCGAAGAGCGTCCCGCGCACGGTGGGAGAGCGCTCCAACACTGCGCGCAGCAGGGCTCCCTGACCACCGCCGACGTCTACCAGGTGGCCGCTGACCTCGAGTGCGTCGGCCACTGTCGCGTTGGTGGGTCCCAACGACAACGTCATCGCACGGTTGAAGTTCTCCGCCACCTGAGGGTGATCACCGAGGAAACTGTAGAAATCCTTGCCGTGCACCGACGAAAACGGACTGGCGCCCGTGCGCACCGCGTCCGTGAACCTCTCCCACAACGGCCACATCCACTCCGGCTTCAGGAACCCGCTGACGACCTCCGCGGACGCGTCTCCGCTCCTAGTCCGCAACAACAAGGAGAGGTGGTTGTGCGTGTAGGTGTCCGGGCCGATCCGGTGGAAGTAGCCGAGCCCGTGCAGGGCACGCAGCAGCCGGGCGGTGAGATCGGGGTCCGCACCGGCTGTGCGCGCGAGCTCCGCGACCGCCACGGGTTCCGATCCCATCAGGTCGGGCAGCCCGAGCACCAGTGCGGTGCGAAGCAGGTAACCGGAGAGCGCGTGCCTGAACAGGGGATCCATCGTCTCGAACACGATGGTCGGGCGGTCCGTCACGTCAGCTGCCCGACAGCGAGATCGTCAGGTCCGCGATCGGCAGCGGGAACTTGCCGACGAGGGTCGCCGAGCCGCCCAGCAGGTTCACGCTGTAGAGCGAGGCGCTGCCGTTCGACGCGACGAGCGTGGCGAAGCCCGACGAGGAGACCGCTTTCCCGTTGCTGAGCGTGCTGAAGATGTCGAACCCGGCGTCGGCGGCGTCCACGCCCAGTTTGCCGGTGGCGGTCAGCAGGCCGTTGTTCGCCGGCGACTGGATCAGCACCTCGTCCGTTCCCGTGCCGATGTCGAACAGCGTGGTCGCGGTGTCCGGGTTCAGGTCGTTGTTCGTGTACGCGGCCGCGGTGACGCCCCTGGTCGGGCCCAGCGCGGGTGGGGTGGACAGGACGGCGTCCTCGGTCGTCGTGTTGTCCCCGAGGTTGTGCCGCAGGTTCTGGCCGGTGTCGCTGACGACCCGGAGGCGGTCGACCGCCGGGTTGAAGTCGACGCCGAACTTCGTGCCGTACAACGGAACGGTCAGCTGCGAGACCTTGGTGATCACCGGGTCCTGGCTGGGCGTCGGCGGAAGCTTGACCGTGTAGACGCCGCCCTTGTCCCCCACCAGGTACATCAGGCCGTCCTGGACCCGGTAGTCCAGGCCGAGCGCGAACGTGTCACCGGAGAAACCCTGGATCGCCCGCACCCAGTCCAGCACCTGCGGCCGATCGGTCGTGAACGTCGCCATCAACGTGCCGTCCGCCGAAATGCCGTACGCGCGTAACCCCGCCGGCTGAGCGGCACTGCTCCCACCACCACTGGCCACGGCGGCCAGCACCGAAACCACCACGGCCGCCGCGGCGACACCCCTTTTGGCCCGTGCCTTCATGCGCCCCACTCCCCTGTAAGGAAACACGTTGCGGCACAAGCTATTGGGCCTGACTGGACGTCGACTGGACGGCCGTGGTGGGAGCGCTTCAGCGACCGGTTCAGTAGCCGCTGAGCGAGATGGCGAGGTCGGTGATCGGCAGCGGGAACCTGCCGACGCTCGTGGCGGTGCCGTTCAACAGGTTCACGCTGTAGAGCGAAGCGGAGCCGTCCGGCCCGACCAGCGTCGCGAAGCCCGCGACGGAGACCGCCTTGCCGTTGCTCAGCGAGCTGAAGATGTCGAACCCGGCGTTGGGCGCGGCGTCCACGGTGAGGCTGCCTGTCGGCGCCAGGGTTCCGTTGTTCGCCGGCGACTGGATCAGCACCTGGTCACTCATCGTCCCGATGTCGAACAACGTGGTCGCGGTGGTCGGATCGAGGTCGTTGTTCGTGTACGCGGCCGCGGTGACGCCCTTGGTCGCGCCGGGCGTCGGCGGAGTGGACAACGTCGTGTCCGCGACGGTGGTGTGGGCGTTGAGGTCGTGGCGGAGGTTCTGGCCGTTGTCGCTGATCACGCGGAGACGGTCGGCAGCCGGGTTGAAGTCCACGCCGAAGTTGTTCCCGTACAACGCGATGGTCAGCTGCGAGACCTTGGTGACGACCGGGTCGACGGCGGGTGGCGTCGGGAGCTTCACGGTGTAGATGCCGCCCTTGTTGCCCACCAGGTACATCAGGCCGTCCTGGACCCGGAAGTCCAATCCGATCGCCGCCGTGTCACCGGAGAAACCCTGGATCGTCCGCACCCAGTCCAGCACCTGCGGCCGATCGGTCGTGAACGTCGCCATCAACGTGCCGTCCGCCGAAATGCCGAACGCCCGCAAACCCGTCGGCTGGGCGGCGCTGCTCCCACCGCCACCGACCACGGCGGCCAGCACCGACACCCCCACGGCCGCGGCGGCCACAACCCTCTTCAGCTGCGCTTTCATCTGTCCCACTCCCCTGTAGGAAACGTTGCGGCACAAGCTATTCAGCCCGACTGGATGTCGAATGGACGTCGAATGAACTTGCTGCGCACGCACCTTGCGCGAGAGCCGGGAACGGGTATCCCATTGGAGGCAGGGAAGTTCGAGGGGGAAACGATGAGGTTCATCCACAAGATGGCGGCAGCCGTGGGATGTTCGGCACTGCTCGCGAGCTGGTTCGCCATCGGGCCCGCGAGCGCCGTGGAAGAGACCAAGTGCGCGACGCCGATGTACACGTCCACGTCGGTGCAGCTCGCGGAGCCCGGTCGATGGGCTTACACCTACAAGGTTTCGTGGTGCGTCCAGGACGGCCAGATCACCACGATCACGCCCCACGTCACGCACGAGGCGGACGGCGACCCCTGCACCTGGGTGACCAGCGCGGAGGAAGCGCACATCCCGGTGCAGGACGGCAGCGGTGCCTGGCGCGCGTTCAACATGGGCGAGTTCTCGTGCACCGACGGGATCGCGAATCCGTGGGCCTACATCACCGTCTGGCCGGACGGCGCCAGCAGCGTCCTGCGCAAGGGCATCGGTGATGTCATCGTGGAGTAGCGAGCAGAGCCGACGCCTGGTCCCGCAGCGCGCGGAACCCCGCTCGTTCGGCGAGGGTCAGCGCCTGCCTCGCCAGGCTCTCGTCCGCGGTGACCGTCGCCAGGCCAAGCAGGATGTCGATCTCCGGATACCGGTCTCCGGTGCTGCGGACCAGGCCGAGCGCCTGGCGGTACCGGCGCACCGCGTCCGCCCGGTGCCCGAGCCGGACGTCGACGGCGGCCAGCGCGGCGAGTGCCTCCACCTCCGGGCGCGGATCCCCGGTCTCCTGCGCCAGCGACAGGCCGGTGCGCGCGTGGGAGAGCGCTTCACCACTGCGGTCGAGGTCGAGCAACGTCGCGGCCAGCCAGCTGTGGGCCAGGGCCTCGCCGCTGCGGTTGCCGGTCTCGTGGTGCAGCGCGATCGCGCGGGTGAGCAGGTCGACCGCTTCGGTGTGCAGTCCGCGGGCGCGTTGCGTCTGACCGAGGTTGCCGAGGTTGAGCGCTTCGCCGTAGTGGGACCCGATCTGCCGATATCGCCGCAACGCCAGCGTGTAGTGCTCCGCGGCCTCCGCGAGCAGGCCCATCTCCCAGTGCACGAGGCCGAGGTTCGCGAGCGCGACGGCCTCTCCCGCGGGTTGCCCGACCGCGCGGCTCAGCGCGAGGCAGCGGCGGAACCGGACCGCGGCGGCGTCAAGACGGCCGGACTGCCAGTAGACGAGGCCGAGGTTGCCGAGCACCGCCGCCTGCGCCTCGACCCAGCCGGCCTGCCGCGCCTGCAGTTGCGCGTGCGTGTAGTGGTGGACGGCGTCGCCGTACCGGCCCTGGCGGAAGTAGAGGTCGGCGAGGCTCAGCCGGGCGGCGGCCCGTTCCCGCGGCCCGCCCTCCTGCTCGGCCGCGACCAGCGCGGCTACCGCAACAGCCAGCCACTCCACCTGGCGCGTGCACATCCAGAAGTAGCCGCGCAGGCTGTCGGCGAGCAGCCAGACCGCGGGCCGCGGGCCGTCCCTGACCGCCGCGACCAGGTTGCCGAGCTCGGCGTCCAGCCACGCCGATGCCTCCGTCACGCCCGGAGGCAGCCGGGAAACGCTCTCCGGAACGGACAGTCGCAGCATGTGCGGGTAGAGCAGCCGGGCGGCGCCGTCCACACCGCCCAGGTACCAGTCGTACAACCGGCGCCGGGCCGCGTCCAGGTCGTTCTCCTCGACCTGGGCCCGTTCCGCGGCGTAGCGGCGCAGGAGGTCGTGAAACCCGTACCGGCCTGGCGGGTGCGGCTCGACGAGGTGGGCCGCGGCGAGCCGGTCCAGCAGCCGCGCGGCCGTCTCGAGATCCGTTCCTGCGAGTGCCGCGACCGCCTCGGTCCGCACGTCGGGTCCCGGTGCGAGGCTCAGCAGCCGGAACAACCGCCGTGCCGCGGCGGGAAGCGCGGCGTACGAGAGGTCGAAAGCGGTGCTGACCGCGGTCTGCTCGTCGCCCTGCACCGCGAGGGCCGACAACACGTTGCTGTCCCTCAGGTCCGCGACATGGTCGGAGATCCCGCGAACCGGGTGGTCGGCGAGGTTCGCGGCTGCGATCCGCAGCGCGAGCGGCAGATGGGCGCACAGCTTCGCGAGCTCCGCGGCCGCCACCGGCTCGGCGCGGATCCGTTCCGGTCCGAGCACGTGCGCCAGCAACTCCAGCGAGTCCTCGGGGCTGAGCACGTCGAGCGTGACCTGACGCGCGCCGTGCAGGGCGACCAGGCCGGTCATCCGATCCCGGCCGGTCACGACCACGCACGCAGGACCGGCGGGCAGCAACGGCCGCACCTGGTCCGGACCGGCCGCGTTGTCCAGCAGCACCAGCACCCTGCGGTCGGTCGTCAACGTCCGGTACATCGCCGCCGCCGTTTCCAGATCGACGGGAACGCGTTCCGCCGGCACCTCCAACGCGGTCAGGAACTGGGCCAGCACCTCGATCGGCGGCATCGCCCCGCCCTTCGAGTGGCCGCGAAGGTTCACGTAGAGCTGTCCGTCGGGAAACGCGTCCCGGACCCGGTGCGCCCAGTGCACGGCCAGCGCGGTCTTGCCGACCCCTGCCGTTCCGGAGACGGCGATGATCGTCACACCATCCACACCGGACGGCACCAATCCGTCCAATGTGGACAGGGTGGCGGCGCGGCCGGTGAAGCCGGGAGGCTTCGGCGGCAGCTGCCTCGGCACCCGCAGGGCCGGCTTGGACCGCGTGGTCGCAGCGGAATCGTCGTCGTGGAGCAGTGCCGTGTGCGCCGCCCGGAGCTCGGGACCGGGGTCGATGCCGAGCTCCTCCACGAGCCGGTCGCGCACCTCGTGGTAGGTCTGGAACGCCATCGACCGGCGTCCGACGGCGTGGTAGGCGCGGATCAGCCGGGCCTGAGAGGCCTCGTCCAGCGGCTGGTCCGCGGCAACCTCAGCGATCACGGGAAGCACCTCCGCCGCAGCACCGATCGTGATCATCGCGTCCGCGTGCCGAGCGAGCACCTCCCGATGTTTCGCGACGAGCGCCACGACCTTCGGGTGCGTGGCGAGGGCCGGCAGGTCGGCGAGCGGTCTGCCGTGCCACAACCCCAGCGCCTCACCGAGCGTCTTCGCGACGTCGCCGAGGTCGTCGGTCACCTGGGAAACGAGGCGGTGGAACGCCATCAGGTCGATGTCCACCGCGTTCAGGTTCAGCGCGTAGCCGCTGTTCGCGTAGGGCAGGACCTCGCTGCTGGAACGCGACGTGCGGCCGGGTTCCAGCAGTCGGCGCAGGTGCTTCACGTGTGTCTGCAGGACGTTCGCCGCGCTGCGCGGTGGTCTGTCGCCCCACAGCGCGTCCATCAGGTCGGGGGTGGACACCGACTCGCCTTCCGCGAGCACCAGCAACCCCAGCACGGCCCGCCGACCCGGTGGGCCGAGCTCGAGCTCCACCCCGCCGTGCCAGGCCCGCGTCGAACCCAGCACCTGGATCCGCACAGACATCGTTGCCACTGGTTGGAACCTAACCAACCGGCAAAAGCCCCACAAGGACTGTTCCGCCCAACCCGGCGGTGATCATCCAGCCCGGCGATCCGCCAGCCGCACGACGTTCGGAGAGCGCTCCACCCGCACCCGTCCGCTCGACGCGACCAGGTAACCGACGCCGCGCACGGTCTGGATCACGTCGGCCACGTCGCCGAGCTTCTGGCGAACCCTCCGCACGTGCACGTCGACCGTTCGGGCGCCGCTGTAGTTGTCGTTGACGCCCCACACCGCGGAAAGCAGGTCACGGCGTCGGTGCACGCGATCCGGGTGCTCGCACAGGTGCAGCAGCAGCTCGAACTCCAGCCTGGTGAGCTCGACGGGCTCGTCGTGGAGCAGGACCTGCCGGGTGTCGGGCAGGATCCTGACCTCGGCGTCGTCGACCACGGTCTCGGCGGCCTGCACCAGACCGGCGGACTTCAGGGCGGTGAGCAGGCGGAGAGCGGTTTCCTCGTCGGAGGTGTCGATGGTGATGCTGAGTCGCATGACTGGTTCGTCCCTCACGTCTTCGGCAGGCCGACGGGGTTGATCTCGGAGGTGGGCACGGCCTCGTCGGACAGGCCCCAGCGCTTGAGCACCTCGGCGTACTTGCCGTTGGCGATCAGCTGGTTCAACGCTTCCTGGACCGGGGTGATGAGACCGTTGTCCTTCTTGGTGGTCACGGCGATCTTGCCCTGGACGGACGCGCCGCCGGAGAAGTTTCCGATCACCTCGGTCTGCCCGGAGGTCGCCGCGTGGTAGGCCGACGTCGGGTTCGGTCCGAGGTAGGCGTCGATGCGGCCGGACTGCAGGGCCAGGTAGTAGTCCGACGAGTTCTGGAAGTACTTGATGTCGGTGGCTTTCAGGCCCGCCGCGACGTTCTTCGCGCTCCAGTCGACGAGGATCTTCTCCTGGTTGGTGCCGGAGCCCACCGCGATGACCTTGCCCGCCACGTCCTTCGGCTCGTTCACCTTCCAGGTGCCGCCCTTCTTCGCCTCGAACGCCAGCGTGTCCAGCCGGTACGTGGCGAAGTCGTACTTCTCCTTGCGCGCCTCGGTGACCGTGATGTTCGAGAGGCCGACGTCGAAGCTGCCGCTGTCGAGGCCCACGAACAGGTTCTCCCACGACGAGACTTCCAGTCGCGGCTTGAGACCGAGCGTGTCCGCGACCAGCGAGGCGATGTCGGTCTCCACGCCGATCACCGTCTTGTCGTCGGTGGCGTAGAAGCGCAGCGGTGGCGCTGTGCCCGCGGATCCTCCGATCACGAGCTCGCCCTTTGTTCGGAACTTCTCCGGCACCTTGGACGCGATCTTGTCGTCCTTCTGAGCCGTCACGCGGTTCTGGTCGGGGCCCAGGTTCACGTTGAGGTTGCTGGGCTCGCTCTCCGCGGTCGCCGCACAGGCGGAGAGAAGCAGCGCGAGGACAGCGAGAAGTGGCTTGCGCACAACGAACTCCTTCTAAAGAACCTTGGACAGGAACGCTCTGGTGCGGTCGTGGACCGGGTTGTCGAGCACCTCGGACGGAGTGCCCTGCTCCACGATCACGCCCTGGTCGATGAACACGATCCGGTCGGCCACCTCGCGGGCGAAGCCGATCTCGTGCGTGACCACGATCATCGTGGTGCCGGAGCGGGCCAGGTCGCGCAGCACGTCCAGCACCTCCCCCACCAGCTCCGGGTCGAGCGCGGAGGTCGGCTCGTCGAACAACACCACTTTCGGTTGCGTGGCAAGAGCTCGCGCGATCGCGACGCGTTGCTGCTGACCGCCGGAGAGCTGACGCGGGTAGGCGTCTTCCTTGTCCGCCAGGCCGACTCGCGCGAGGAACCGCCGGGCGTCGGCGATCGGCGCGACCTCAGCGATGTTCTGCAGCGCGGTGAGGTGCGGGAACAGGTTGAAGTTCTGGAACACGAACCCGATGTGCCTGCGCTGCTTGAGGATCTCGCGTTCCTTCAGCTCGTGCAGCTTGCCGCCACGGCGGCGGTACCCGATCAGGTCACCGTCGATCGTGATGAACCCGCGGTCGAGCTTCTCCAGGTGGTTGATGGTCCGCAGCAACGTCGACTTGCCCGAGCCGGACGGGCCGAGCACCACGACGACCTCGCCGGCCGCCACGTCGAGCGACACGCCACGCAGCACCTCGTTGGAGCCGAAGCTCTTGTGCACGCCCAGAACCTCGATCATCGCCGGTCTCCTCGGGCGAAGTAGCGCTCGACGTAGTGCTGGCCGATCGAGAGCAGCGTGGTCAGGACGATGTACCAGACGGTGGCGACCATCAGCAGCGCGACGACCCGCGCGTTGCGGCCGTAGATCACCTGGACCTGGTAGAACAGCTCGCCGATCGCCATCACCGACACCACCGACGTGCCCTTGAAGAGGCTGATCACCTCGTTCGCGGCGTTCGGCAGGATGGCGCGCATCGCCTGGGGCAGCACGATTCTCGAGAACTGGCGGAACCTCGGGATACCCAGCGCGGCGGCGGCTTCCAGCTGGCCGCGGTCGACGGAGATCACGCCGGAACGGACGATCTCGGCGGCGTAGGCGGCCTGGTGCAGCGCGAGACCGAGGATCGCGGCACCCATCGGGCTGATCAGCTCGACCGTCTCGAAGCTGACGAACTCCGGCCCGAACGGGATGCCGAGGCTCAGCCGCTGGTAGAGGTAGGAGATGTTGAACCAGAACAGCAGCTGCACGATCAGCGGGATCGACCGGAACGCCCAGACGTAGGTCCAGCCGACTGCCTGCAGGAACGGGCTTTTCGACAGCCTGAGAGCGGCCACGACGATCCCCAGCGCGAATCCGAGAACCGTTCCCGCGACGGTCAGCACGATCGTGGTGCCGACCGCGGTCAGGATCGACTGCGCGGTGAAGTAGCGGGCGAACGTCGGCCAGTCCCACGCGGGGTTCGTGACCAGGCCGTGGACGAACTGGGCCACGAGCACCAGCCCGGCGACGACGCCGACCCAGCGCCACGGGTGGCGGGCGGCGACGACGGGCAACGCGGCCAGGTCGCCGGATCTGTCCTTTGTGGAGGGAGGGCTGAGGGTTCCAGAAGACATCGCGGGTCCTTGTCGGGCCAGGCGGGCAGAGGAAGTCAGGCGGGAGAGTCAGGCCGAGGACTCAGCCCGTACAGCCCGTGCTCGACACGCGCCCGTGGTCGATGTGCCTGCGGGAGGACAGGAACAGAGCGAAGTAGGCCATTCCTGCCCTCCCTTCCCTGCGCTCCGATGAGAGCACTTGCAGAACACGGCTCACGTTAAGGAGCGTTCTGCCACCCGAGCAAGGACGTCCACGTGCTGAACAACTATCGGATACCGAGGTGATCCCGCAGGGTTGGACCGGTGTAGTCCTCGCGGAACACGCCGCGTTCCTGCAACAGCGGCACCACGGTGTCCGCGAACTCGTCCAGCCCACCCGGCGTCACGTGCGGCACGAGGATGAACCCGTCCGCCGCGTCCTGCTGCACCAGTTCGTTGATCTGCGTGGCGACGCTGTCCGCGCTGCCGATGAACGACTGCCGCGCGCTCACGTCGATCACCAGATCTCGGATGGACAGGTTCTTGGCCGCGGCCCTCTCCCGCCACTCCCGGACGGTGGCTGCGGGATCCTTGAACATCCGCACGCTCGCGCGGCCCTTGGCGATGGTGTTCTCGCCGATCAGAGGATCCTCGGATGGCAGCGGTCCGTCCGGGTCGTAGGCGCTGAGATCGCGGTTCCACACCTGTTCCAGGAACTTGATCGCGGTCGCGCCGCTCACCTGCTGCCTGCGCACCACAGCCGCCTTCTCCTGGGCGTCCGCATCGGTGTCGCCCAGGATGAACGTGGCGGCGGGCAGAACCTTGAGCTGGTCGGCGGTGCGCCCGTAACGAGCCAGGCGGCCCTTCACATCGCGGTAGAACTGCTGACCCGCTTCGCGTGTGCTGTGCCGCGAGAAGATCGCGTCGGCGGTGGCGGCGGCGAACTCCCTGCCCTCGTCGGAGTCGCCGGCCTGCAGGATCACCGGGCGCCCCTGCGGCGAGCGCGGGACGCCGAACGTGCCGCTGATGTCGAAGTGGTCGTCCTGGTGCCGGAACTCCCCCACGCCGGTGTCGAAGAGCTTCCACGCCGTGCGCAGGAACGACTCCGCGCGGCTGTAGCGGTCCTCCTGCTTGAGGAAGCCGCCGCGCCGGAAATTCTCGCCGGTGAACGCGTCCCACGAGGTGACGACGTTCCAGGCCGCGCGGCCTTCGGAGAGGTGGTCGAGCGAGGCGAACTGCCTGGCGACCTCGTACGGTTCGTTGAAGGTGGAGTTGATCGTGCCGGCCAGACCCAGTTTCGAGGTCACGGCGGCCAGCGCGGCGAGCACCGTGAACGTGTCCGGTCGGCCGACGACGTCGAGGTCGTAGATCTGGCCGCCCTGTTCGCGCAGCCGCAGACCTTCGGCGAGGAAGAAGAAGTCGAACTTCGCCCGTTCGGCCGTCTGTGCCAAGTGGACGAACGAGTCGAACTCGATGTGGCTGCCCGCCTGGGGATCGCTCCACACCGTGGTGTTGTTCACGCCGGGGAAGTGCGCGGCGAGGTGGATCTGCTTGGTCATCTCGCCGTCTCCTAGGCGTACTGGTTCGCGGGCTTCGGGAGACCGAGGTGGCCTCGCAGCGTCGAGTGCTCGTACTCCGTGCGGAACAGACCACGTCGGCGCAGCTCCGGGACGAGCCCGCGGGTCACCTCGTGCAGGTCCGCGTGGATCCGGAAACCGGCGAATCCCTGTTCCTGCCAGGCCAGCAGCTGGTCCGGGTCCGGGATCCCGTTGACGTCGCGGAACACTCGGCCCGCGGACGGATCGTCTCCGAACACGATGTCCGCGAAACGTCCTTCGGTGGCGGCGATCAGCGGATGCCCCTGCGGCGGCCGTGGCGTGATCGACGGCCCTCGCACCTTGAACCACCGGCCCTCGAAGTCGATGTAGTGCAGCTTCTCGCGGTCGATGAACCGCCCGGTGGCGACGTCGCGGATCTCGGCGTCGTCCTCCCAGCTGTCCCACAACCGGCGCAGCACCTCGGCGTAGTCGGCGGCCTCCTCCCACAGGTCGTCGAGCACCTCCCGACGGCCGAAGTGCCTGGCGTGCAACGGAAACGGGTCTGTCGTGAGCTGCACGCCCGCTCGCCCCCCGCTCACGAAGTCGAGTGTCGCGATCGCCTTCGACAGGTGGAACGGCTCGGTGTGCGTGACAACGGCCGTCGGAATGAGCCCGATGTGCCTGGTGAGCGGCGCGACGCGCGCGGCGGTGAGCACCGCGTCGAGGCCGGGATCGCCGCACAGCGAGTCGTCGAACGTGACGAAGTCGAGCGTCGCCGCCTCTGCCTCTCTCGTGAGCTCCACCCAGTGCTTCGCGGTGAACGCCTCGTCGCCGGTCGCGGTGAGCGCGACGGCTAGGTGCAGTGGTGACCCCACCGGTCCCCCTCTCGTCGGGTCTTCGCATTCTGTGCGCGCGACGGGGTCCGCTGCTGGGGCGGTCACAGGGTGGGAAACCTCGCCGATCCGGGAATATTTCGCGGTTGTTGCCTTGACGCGCACGTCAAGGTTTAGCGTTCGTGGCATGAGGATCGGCGAACTGGCCAAGCGCGCCGGGACCACCACGCGTGCGTTGCGCTTCTACGAGTCGCAGGGGCTGCTGGAGGCACAGCGCATGTCCAACGGCTACCGCGAGTACTCCGAGCACGACCTGCGGCTGGTGCGCGAGATCCAGTCGTTGCAAGCGGTCGGGCTGTCGCTGGAGGACGCGCGGCCGTTCGTGGCGTGCCTGCGCGCGGGCCACGAGTCCGGCGACTCGTGCCCGGACTCGCGGGAGGTCTACCGGCGCAAGCTCGCCGAGGTGGACGCGTGCTTGGAGCGGCTCCAAGCAGTCCGGGAGTTCCTGGTGGCCAGACTCGCCTTCCAAGATCCGTGCCTCGTGCCCGAACCCAAGGAGTTCCTGTGCAGCTGACCGACGCCACGTTCGCGGACCAGACGCGGACCGGCACCGTGCTCGTCGAGTTCTGGGCGCAGTGGTGCGGGCCGTGCCACATGCTCTCGCCCGTGCTCGACGAGATCGACCGCGAGCGTTCCGACCTCACGGTACTGAAGATCAACGCGGACGAGAACACCGCCACCGCCCGGGACTACCAGGTGATGTCGTTGCCGACGATGTTGCTGTTCCGCGACGGCGTGCCGATCCGGCAGATCGTGGGAGCGCGCCCCAAGTCGCGTCTGCTGGCCGAACTGGATGACGCGTTGAGCGCCTGAGCGGCCTATCTTTACCGCATGCTCGGTCTTGAACTCGTGGTCGTGCTGGGCGTGTGCATCCTGGCGAGCAGCGTCGCGTCAGGACGGTTGCGCCTCGCGGCCCCGGTGTTGCTCGTGGTGTGCGGCGCTCTGCTCGGCTTCGTGCCGGCCCTGGAGTCGGTCAGTCTCCCGCCGGAGGCGATGCTGCTGATCTTCCTCCCGGCGCTGCTGTACTGGGAGAGCCTCAACACCTCGCTGCGGGAGATTCGCAGCAACCTCCGCCCGATCGTGCTGCTCAGCACCGTGCTCGTGGTGGCGACGGCGGGTGCGGTCGCGGCGGTCGCCCACGCGCTGGGCCTCGACTGGGGCCCGGCGTGGGTGCTCGGCGCCGCTCTCGCCCCCACCGACGCCACCGCGGTCTCGGCCATCGCCCGCGGCATGCCGCGCCGCACGACGACGATCCTGCGCGCGGAGTCGTTGATCAACGACGGCACGGCTCTCGTGATCTACGCGATCGCCGTGTCGATCACCATCGGCGAGCAGGAGTTCAGCACCGGACTGGTCGGACTGCGGCTGCTGCTCTCGTACGCGGGTGGCGCGGTGGCCGGGCTGGCGATCGCGTGGCTCGCGGTGCAGGTGCGCAAGCGGCTCGACAACCCGATTCACGAGACCGTCGTCAGCATCCTGACGCCGTTCTCCGCGTTCTTGCTGGCCGAGGTGGCGCACGGGTCCGGCGTGATCGCTGTCGTGACGTGCGGGCTCACGTTGGCGCGCGTTGGGCCTCGCATCGTGCCCGCTGACACTCGGCAGGTCAGCTATGCGTTCTGGGGCATTGCGACGTTCCTGCTCAACGGTGCGCTGTTCGTCCTGATCGGACTCCAGGCCCATGCCGCGGTGCGTTCGTTGGACGGTTCGCAGATCTGGAAGTCGTTCGGCGCGATCGGACTCGTGGCGTTGACCGTGGCCGGAACGCGTCTGTTGTGGGGTTACACGACTCCCTATGTGATTCGGGCTATCGACCGTCGTCCGCAGCAACGGCTTCGTCGCGTGGGTGCGCGGCAACGGCTGGTGTCGTCGGCGGCCGGGTTCCGCGGCGCCGTGTCGTTGGCGGCCGCTCTGGCCGTGCCCGAGACGGTGCAGGGCGACGCGCCTTTCCCGTTCCGCGAGGAGATCATCCTCATCACGTCCGGCGTCGTGGTGCTGACGCTGGTCGTGCAGTCGCTGATGCTGCCGTCGATCATCCGCTTCTCGCAGCTGCCCGAGGACACGGCTTTGGAGCAGGAACTGCAGCTCGCCCAGTCGACCGCGTCCGAGGAGGCCTACGAAGCACTCCCCTCGCTCGCGGACAGGGTGGGCGTCAGCGACGTCGTGTACAAGCGGGTGCTCGCCGAGTACGAACACCACCTCGAAGTCACGCGCGCCAAGGAAGCCGGCGACGAGGAGGTGGCGCAGTCCGAGGTCGAGTACACGGCGCTGCGGTTGCAGCTGATCGCACACAAGCGGGCCACGGTGGTGCGGTTGCGGGACGAGGCCGCGATCGACGACACCGTGCTGCGGGCGGTGCAGCGGAAGCTCGACATCGAGGAGGTTCGGCTGTCGCGGCGGGAGATCGAGGAGGACTGACATAGGGTCGGTCTCATCCCTCACCCTCTCCGGGCTCGTTGAGTTTGGTGCGCAGGCGAAGGACGGCGCGGGTGTGCAGCTGGCAGACCCTGGACTCGGTCACGCCGAGGACCTTGCCGATCTCGGCGAGCGTCAGGTTCTCGAAGTAGTACAGGGTCACGACCACGCGGTCGCGTTCTGCCAGCTGGGCGATCGCGTCCGCCAGCTGACGGCGGCTGTCCTGGTCGACGAGGCTCGCCACCGGGTCTTCGGCGGCGTCGTCGGGCAGCGACTCGGCCAGGGAGGAGCCGCCCTTGTTCGGGGCGATCACCTCGTCCAGAGCGACAGCGCTGGTGAGCTGGAGTTCCGCGTACAGCTCACGGAGCTCCGCCAGGCCGATCTTGAGCTCTGCGGCGAGCTCGCGGTCGGTGGGCGTGCGCTGCAGCTTGGCGCCGAGGCGTTCCAGGGCTCGTTCGACGTCGCGGGCGCGGCTGCGGACCGAGCGCGGCACCCAGTCCTGGGAGCGGAGGTCGTCGAGGATCGCGCCGCGGATGCGCTGCATGGCGTAGGTCTCGAACTTGAGGCCGCGTTCCGGCTCGAACTTCTCGATCGCGTCGACCAGGCCGAAGATGCCGGACTGGATCAGGTCGGCCACGTCCACGTGGGCGGGCAGGCCGGTGCCGACGCGGCCCGCGACGTACTTGACCAGCGGCGCGTAGTGCAGCACCAGGCGATCGCGCTCGCTCTGATGGCGGGCCTCGCCGTAGCTGCGCCACAACGCGACGATGCCGGCCTCGACGTCGTCACCGGAGCGGACAGCGGCCCGGCGAACCCGACCAGGCCCGAGGATCTTGTTGACGAGGAACGCCGCATCCGTGGTCGGCGACGACCGGAACATGCGGTCGGCCTCGCGTCCAGCGAGTTCGAAAGCCATGTCGAGCGCGTGGTCGTCGGCAGTCGTCGGATCGGTTTCCGCGTCAGCGGCAACGTCCCTGCGGTTGGTCAAGTTCATCGTCCACCTCCCGGACCACGTCGTCCCACGATTCCCAGTTCTGCCAGCAACTCTGGCCCGAGCACGTCCTTCAGCCGAGCTCTCGCCCGCGACAACCGCGTGGTGACCGCCGTCCGGGTCAACCCCAGGTCGGTGCCGATCATGCTGCCCGACATCCCGGCCACCACCGTCAGTTCGACGATCGCTTGATCGAGCGGTGAGAGCTCCGCCAACGCCTCGCCGATCTTGGCCAGCGCGGTCTGCGCCAGAAGTCGCTCGTCCATGCGATTCTCCGCGATCAGGTCGGGAATCCTGTCCGAACACACAGGTACCGGCCAACGTGACTGTGCTCGGGCTTTCTCCTGCGCAACACGCAACATGTAGACGTTGACGCGGCGCAGACGGTCATCATCAGTCGCGGAATGCAACTCCCGCCAGCACTTCTTCCAGACCCGTGAGAGCGCCTCAAAGACGATCTCCTCGACACACGGACCCGACAAACCTCGGTAGACGGCATACCGTCGCGCAGCAGACCGCAACTGCGCGTCAGCGTGCTTCTGGACGAACAGTTCGAACGAGGCTTCGAGCGCTCCACGGTCATCGGCGCTCACGCACGCCCCCGAGGGGCAACTCGCCGACCGCGGGCGATGCTGCGCCGAGGGGACGAACCACCAGCAGCAGCCGACCGTTGGGACGCACGTCGAGCAACAGGGTGCCGTCGCGCGCTGCGTCCAGCACCACCGAATAGGTCTTCCTGCGCGCGTACTCGAACCACACCGCCAGGCCGCCCGAAAGCGCCATCAGTGCGGCGAGACCAAGCCACACCTGCCAGTCAGGACCCGCGGCGCCCACGACATGTGTCATTGGTCGTCCTTCTGCTCGAGGTTCTTTCCCTCCCATGGCCGCGGACGACAGCTTTGTCACACACGCGCGCATCCGCACTCCGCCAACCTGCGGAACTAGGCTTGGTCTCATGATCACTCCACGGGACCGCGTGCTGGGCAGGATCGCCGACCACCTCGTCGCTCGGGGCCGGCCGTTGCGCGTGGCGGTGGACGGGATCACGGCGTCGGGCAAGACGACGCTGGCCCGTGAGCTGACGGCGGTCCTGGTTTCCCGTGGTCGCGCTGCGATGCACCTGTCGATGGACGGGTTCCACAACCCGCGCGCTGTCAGGCATCGGCAGGGGCGGGACTCGGCGGACGGGTACTACACCGACGCCTATGACTTCGCGGCGTTCCAGCGGCTGGTGCTGGAGCCGCTCGGGCCTGGTGGGGATCGGAAATACCGGGAACGGATCATCGACCTGCGCTCGGACACCCCGGTCGACGAGCCGCCGGTCGTCGCCCCCGACGATCTGATCCTCGTGGTCGACGGCAGCTTCCTGCAGCGCGACCTGGAGTGGGACGAGGTGGTCTTCGTCGACACGCCGTTCGAGGTGGCGCGGAACCGCGGCACGCGCCGGGATACCGCTCTCCTGGGTGGGCTCGACCGAGCCGAGCGAGCGTTCGACCAGCGCTATCACGCCGCGAGCCGACGGTACCTGGACGAGGTCGGGCCGGCTGCCAGGGCTTCTGTCGTGGTGGGAAACGAGGACGTCGCGAACCCGGTGCTGCACAGGATCGGCGGGCCGGCCGACGCGGTCGTGAACCTCTTCTCCTACGGGACGTTGCAGACGCCGTCGGTGCAGGTCGAGCACTTCGGGCGAGAACTCCAAGGAACGAAAGATCTGCTGCCCGGCTACCGGCAGGACTGGGTGACGATCACCGATCCGGCCGTGATCGAGGTCAGCGGAACGGACCGGCACCCGATCGTCCGGCACACCTGCGACCCCGCCGACACCACGGAAGGCACGGTTCTCGAGGTGACGACCGTCGAACTGGCCGCGGCCGACATCTACGAGGTCGACGACTACCGGCGTGCGCTGGTCCGGCTCGGTTCCGGGGTGGAGGCCTGGGTGTACCTCGCTCAACGCTGAACCGAGCGGAGGTACTCCAGCAGGCGACGGCGGTCCGCCTCGGACAGTTCGCGGTCGGCCGGTAGTCCGATGGTGGGCATCCCGGATCCCCGTCGTGCGTCGTTGGGCAGGTGGCAGTTGGCCACGCCGGGGCAGGTGGTCTGGGGCGCCGGCTGGTCCAGTGCGCCGGGTGGCCGTGGTCTGCCGGTCGCGGTGTCGTAGGCGTACTCGGCGGCGTGGCGGGCGGCGAGGTAGCCGAGGGTGCCCAGCACTCCGCCGGCCACCACCGAGCAGACCAGCGCGCCTGGACCGCAGATCAGCCCGGCCGCCGCGCCGGCCGCGAAGCCGCCGGCGAAGCCCGACAGCGCTCCGGCGGCGGTGCGGCCCTGTTCTCCCGGCGGGGCGGTGTAGATCTCGACGCCGGTCGACACCACGCCGACCACGAGCATGATCCGGCCGCCCCACTTGAGCACCTGCATCCCCGGTGACAGGCCTCCGGTGGCGACGCGGACGTTCATCGGGCGTCCCTGCGCGTCGACGACCTGGAGCTCACCGCCCAGGGCTCCGTGCACCCGGCCCTGGTTCGCGGCGTGCGGCACGGGCGCGCCGCCCGCCCGCGGTGGGATGTCGGTGATCGGGACGCCTCCCCCGGTGGCGACGCGACCTCCGACCTGCCCCTCCACGTTGGGAACGGCCCAGTCGACGCAGTTCGGGCACGAGCCGGGAGCGCCGCCTTGGCCGTAGAACACCGACGGCTGCGCCGTGTACTGGCCGGCACCGCCGCGGGCCAAGCCGTACATCTCTCCCGGCGGCAGCCCGGCGGCCGCCGCCTCGGCCATCTCACGGGTCACGGCGACCTCGACGCTGCGCAGCTTGGTGTTGAGCAGGATCAGCCGGTCGTTGTAGATCGCGGCCGGGGTCGATCCCGTGCCCGCGCGCACCGACGGTCGCACACCGGCCGGCAGGTTCGGGGCGGGTGCGGTGCCGATGTCCAGACCCGCGTTGAGCAGGCTTGCGGGCGCGTAGCTGCGGACTGCCACGATCCGCCCGTTGACGCGCACGATCTCGGCGGTGTGCCCCCACATGACCGGGTGCTCCGGAATCGGCCCCGAGAGTCCGGACGGGATGCGGCTCGGCGTCCAGCGCGGGAACGACACCACGCCGATCGAGTGCTCACCGGCCGGAGCGAGGCCGTACATCAGGTTGTTGGCCTCCAGGCCGATGTACGGCGTCGCGGCAACGGTGCTCGCACGGCTGACCGTCGACGCGGGGCTGGACGCCACCGGTGCGGCGGGCGGTGCCGATTGCGGCCCGAGAGCGGGGGCGAGCATCTCGGGCGTGATCGTCACGAGCCGTCCCTCAGGCACGAGGTCGGCGACTTCGGCGGGAACCGCGGGCAACGCCGACAGCGAGTAGGAACCGTCCAGCGGCAGCCCCGGTGGCCGTGGCACGCCGGCTCCCCCGCCACGTCGGCGGGTCTGCTCCTCGGTGAGGATGCGCAGGTTGGCGCGCAGTGCGGTGCGCTCCGCCTCGTCCCTCACCGTCGGCAGGTGCCGGTTTCCGCGATCGAGCTGGGCGGTGAGCTCCTCGTCGGGCATCCGCCGGGCGACGTCAGGGGTGATGCCGGTCAGCGTGACGTCGACCCGCTGCACCACCGGAGCCGCAGTCTCGCCGGTGCGCTGAACCGGCGTCTCCTCGTCGTGGCACGGGCAGTCCGGACCGCTCATCGCGCCGCACCGCTGCACTGCGGCAGGCCTGGTTTCGGCGCGCACCAACGCGGTCACGGCCGCGTTGCCCGCGCGCCGCTGCAGACCCAGCAACCCCGGCACGCCGGCAGCAGGCCGTCGGTGCGGCGCAGCGACAGTCTCCGGGGTGCGTGGTGCTTGTGCCCTCATCCGGCTCAGTCTGGCGGGCCGCCTCCGCCGGCTTCACGTCCCCGAGGGCGGCCGCAGGGGCACCGCTGTCTGCCCTACGAGACGAGGGAAAGTCCTCGGCGCACCGGTTCGGCGACGGGAGCGGGCTCGGCCGAGGGGATGACGACTTCCTCGCCGCCGATCTCACGGGTGATCCAGGCGCCGGACTCGACCATGACCTTCAACGTGCGGGTGTCGAGAGCGTTGATGCGGCCGTAGTACCACTCGTCGGTGGCCAGCGAGCCCATGCGGTCGGACAGGCGCTTCTTGATCTCGATCACGCGCTCGAACAACGTCTGGACCAGGGCGGCGCGGTCGTAGGGGCCCTGGAGTCCCTCGCGGATGCGGTCTTCGATGCCGCGCGGGATGCCTTCGGAGTCGGGCATGAGCATCGTGGTCCAGGCACGCGACTTCTCGCGGTACTGGAGCTGCTGCATGATCCCTTCGTGCGCAGCGAAGTCGGCGGCGCGGAAAGCTGAGCCGCGCCAACGCTTCTGCAGGTTCACGGCCAGCGACAGCGCGCTCTTGAGGCCCGTGTTCAGGCCGCGGCCGGGCCAGAAGTGCAGCGAGTTGGCGGCGTCACCGAGCAGGAACCCGAACGTCGACGGGGCCAGCTGCGCGGTGAACTTCGACATCTGCTGCATGCCGAGCGTGAACGAGTTGATGCCGACGACGTCCGCCGCGCCCACGCCGAAGAAGCGCAGGCCGTCTAGGATTCGGGGCCACAGATAGGAAAGCTTGTCCACCGAGGGCTTGAAGACCGCGCGGTGGCGGTCGCAGACGAAGCGGCCGCCGTCAGGACGCATGGTGCAGCCGAACTTGCCGATGCACGCGACCGGGCCGGACGCGCCCAGGGCGACGATCTCGGAGGCTTCCTCGGCGGTCAGGCGCATGTTGATGAAGCCGCCGCCGAGCGAGTTGAAGAGGAAGCGGTTCTGGCCGACGGTGAGAGGAACGGTGTGCTCGTCCGGAACCTTTGCGGTGACGCGGATGCCGAGGACGCGCTCGTCGAGCGGCGAACCGTCCACGGAGAACAGTTCACGGCTCGGGGTGCCGAAGAAGTCCTTCAACGAGTCGCGGGTGGCGGACCGGGCGCCGTCGGCGATGGCCAGGACGTGCAGGCCGTCCCAGCTGTCCGGACGCACGTAGGCGTCCGGGATCAGCTCGATGCCGGCGGTGTCCTGGGCCATGTCCAGGAGGGCGTCCTCGATCCAGCGGATCTTGATGTTGCGCGGACGGCCCTTGGACTCCGGCGAGTCCGGGCCGAGCGGCCACATCTCGGAGAACTTGCCCGCGCCGAAGAGCTGTTGCTGGACAGCGGAAGGCAGGGCGGCCCAGACGTTGCTCTGGAGGGTCACGACCTGCTCGCGACGGTTGTTGCCCTCGGCGGCGCCGCGCCACACGACGCGGTTGCCCTGGCGCATCCAGCGGCGGTCGTACACGCGGAGGCTGACCTGGTCGCCCAGCAACGACTTCAGCGTGCAGGCGAAGGCGAGACCGACCGGGCCGCCGCCCGCCACGTCCACGCGCAGAGGCTTGGTCCGACGCAGCTGCGTGATCGACGCGCCCTGCTTGGGCAGCAGCACGGTCGGACCGCACCGGCCGATCAACACCGTCTTCTCGTCAGCCATGACCCCGTCCCCCTCATGATCCCGTTCGTCGGCGGGAACACGTCGTGAGACGGGAGACGGTTCAACTAAGTTCCAGGAACTTTTTCCACGCGCTGAAGCCGAAGGTCAGGACGCCGCCGGACGGGTTCTTCGAGTCACGAACCAGCGCGTCGGAGGACAGCGACACCTCGACGCAGTCCCCGTCCTCCGTCGCGCCGCTATAGCTGCTTTTACGCCATGCGCGTTCCTGCGTCATCGAATCCCTCTCGCGGTCGGCCGACGTACTCCGCCAGCTTGCTCCGCGATTGTTCCTCATCCAATGCGACCTCAGCCAAACGGCCGAAGAGCAGTCGAGCACGCACAATCGCGCCGGGGTCCTGGACGAACACGTTCACCAGATCGCCCTCGATGAACGCCACCGGCATCAGCTTGTCGTACTCCCACAGCGTGCAACTCGTCGCGACCACAGGCGCATCGGCGGGAATGATCCGGACGAACTGGGCGCTGAACAGCAACCGTGCGTACTGGTCATCCATGATCTCGTCGCTTCCGACCTGCGTCTGCAACGCGTGCTCATGGATGTAGAACAAGCATGTCGGCCGACTGTGTCGACGGAGGATCGACTGGCGGTCGGTCCGGAACTGCACGAGGTCCGGGATTCGGTCCTCGGCCACGAACCCGCCCATCCGGTAGAGCGCATCCGCGTACTCCGGTGTCTGCAGAAGGCCTGTCACCGACTGGGTGTCGTATCGCGTGATCGTCTTCGCGGTGGACTCCGCCATGGCGAGTGTGCGCAGGTTGCCGGACACCTGAACGATGTACTCGTCGAAAGCGTGGCGCCACTTGCGCTTGAAGTCCTCGAGGAAGTGGATGTCCTTGCCGCACATGGACAAGTACTGGACGAGGTCGATCTCGGTGGCGCGGTACTTGCCGGTCTCGATCGTCGACAGCTTGCTCGGATCCCACCCGAGGCGGAGGGCGAGCGCGGCGCCGTTCAAGCCCGTGCAGGTCTCACGCAGATGGCGGAGTTCGTCGCCCAGATCCCTGCTGTAAGCAGTAGACGGAGTAGTCGTGGCCATGCCATCGACGCTAGGGCTTGCTCCAAAAGCAACAAGACGCACGTTGGGGTGATCTTCAGCAGACTGCCAGGAAGCTCGCAGCCCGCCTACAGCTTGGCGGACGACCATTCCGGCCCATGACTCGACGTCGCAGATCCTTGTTGATCAACGGACTGCTGGTGGTGGTGCTCCTCGGTGCCGGTGTGGCCGGCTACCTGGTGTTCTTCGGTTCCTCCGGCAACGCGCAAACCACCACGACCCGCACGGCCGCCGCCGCGAACCGCGACGTCAGCGAGGTGGTCACGGCGTCGGGGACGGTGCAGAGCTCGTTCAGCGCCGCCGCGTCGTTCGGCGCTTCAGGCACGGTCACCGAGATCAACGTCAAGGTCGGCGACGTGGTCACCAAGGGCCAGCAGCTCGCCCGGCTCGACCCCACGCAGGCGCAGTGGCAGGTCGACATCGCGCAGGGCAACCTGAACGCCGCCCTGGAGAAGGGCACCGGCACGAACGCGCTGCTCACCGCGTACCGGCAGACGCAGGTCGCGTTGCAGCAGGCCAAGGACAACCTCGCCGCGACGGTGCTGACCGCGCCCGGCGACGGCACGATCACGTCGGTCACGGGCTCCATCGGGCAGAAGGTCGGCAGCGGCAGCACGTCGACCGGCAACACGGGCAGCAGCTCCAGCACGTCCAGCTCCACCACCAGCACGACGAGCTCCGGGTTCGTGGTCGTCACGGACCTGAAGAACCTCGTGGTGAAGGCGAACGTGTCGGAGTCCGACATCAGCAAGCTGAAGGCCGACCAGACGGCGACCGTCACGGTGAACGCCATGTCCGGCACGCCGATCCAGGCCAAGGTGGCCACAGTTGATCTCACTCCAACGACGTCCAACAACGTCGTGCAGTACGGCGTGAGCCTCTCGTTGACGCAGCCGCCGGACGGGCTCAAGCCGGGCCAGTCGGCCAGCGTGGAGATCACCGTCGCGGGAGCCACCAACGTCCTCGCCGTGCCCGCGGCAGCTGTGCAGACGGTCAACGGCGCCAGCTCGGTCGCGGTCATGGAGAACGGTGCCGAGACCCGCAAGACCGTCGAGATCGGCGTGCGCGGTGATCAGTACGTGGAGATCAAGTCCGGGTTGACCGCGGGCGAGGAAGTCGTGCTGCCGCAGGTGTCCACGGCGAACAACAACACGAACCGCCAGCAGCCCGGCACCGGCCAGTTCCCCGGCACCGGCGGCACGGGCAACCGCAACGGCACGGGCTTCACCGGGACCGGTCGATGAGCCCCGTGATCGAGGTCAGAGACCTCCGCAAGACGTACGGCGCGGGTGACACGGCCGTGCACGCGTTGCGGGGCCTCGATCTCACGGTCCAGAAGGGCGAGTACATCGCGATCATGGGCGCGTCGGGCTCCGGCAAGTCGACGCTGCTCAACATCCTCGGGTGTCTCGACGTGCCGACGTCCGGCAAGTACCTGCTCGACGGCATCGACACGGGTGACTTCGACGAGGAGCAGCTTTCGTTGCTGCGCAACAGGAAGATCGGTTTCGTCTTCCAGTCCTTCAACTTGGTGCCGCGCACCACGGCACTCGCCAACGTCGAGCTCCCGCTGGTGTACGCGGGAGTTCGGCGTGCCCAACGCCGGGAACGGGCGCTGGCCGCGCTCGATCTCGTTGGTCTCAAAGACCGAACGCACCACCGGCCCAACGAACTGTCCGGCGGGCAACAACAACGCGTCGCGATCGCGAGAGCTTTGGTGACGTCGCCCGCGATCGTGCTCGCCGACGAACCGACCGGAAACCTCGACACCGACTCCAGCCGCGAGGTCCTGGGAATCTTGGACCGGCTCCACGCGAGCGGGCGCACGGTCGTGTTGATCACGCACGAGGACGACGTCGCGGCCCACGCCATGCGCACGGTTCGCGTGGTGGACGGCAAGGTCGCGGGGGTGCTGGTGTGAGAGTCTTCGAAATCGCCGCGTTCGCCGTGCGCGGCCTGAACGCGAACAAGATGCGGTCGGGGCTCACGACGTTGGGCATCCTGATCGGTGTCGCGTCGGTGATCCTGCTGATCGCGGTCGGCAACGGCGCGTCGAGCGCGGTGGAGCAGAGCATCGCGGGGCTCGGCACGAACATTTTGACGATCAGCCCGCAGCGCGCCCAGCCCGGCAGTACCGCCAAGCCGCTGACCACGGCCGACGCGGCGGCGTTGGTGGGTTCGGACTCCCCCGACGTCAAGTACGCGTCGCCGGTGGTCTCGGCCCAAGCGACCGCGGGCTATGGCGACACGACGCACGACATCGGGCAGTTCATCGGCTCGGACCCGCGCTACTTCGACACCACGAACAGTGCGGTGGCGCAGGGGAACCTGTTCTCCGACAACGACGTTCAGCAGGCGCGCAAGGTCGTGGTGATCGGTGCGACCGTGGCGACGCAGCTGTTCCCGGGCACCGATCCGGTCGGGAAGTCCATGCTGGTCAACAACATCCCGTTCACCGTCGTGGGAGTGCTGGCCGCCAAGGGTTCCAGCGGGTTGCAGGACGCCGACGACATGGCCGTCGCTCCCCTGACGACCACGCAGAACGCGTTGACCGGCTACGGCAGCCTCACCCAGATCGTGGTGCAGGCTCAGTCCGCCGACGCGTTGCCGAACGCGCAGGCTCAGGTGACCACGATCCTCAACGGCCGGCACAAGATCACCGGGACGACCGCCGACTACCGGATCCTGTCGCAGGACCAGCTGCTGACCGCGCGCACCGCGACGACGGAGACGTTCACCGTGCTGCTGGCGTCGGTGGCCGCGATCTCGTTGCTGGTCGGCGGAATCGGCATCACGAACATCATGCTGGTGACCGTCACCGAGCGGATCCGGGAGATCGGTATCCGCAAGGCCGTCGGCGCGCCCCGGTCGTCGATCCTCGGGCAGTTCCTGATCGAGGCGACGCTGCTGAGCCTGTTCGGCGGGTTCCTGGGCGTCGCCGCGGGCATGATCGGCAGCCAGTTCACCATCGCGGGCATCAAACCCGTGCTCGTGCCGTCGTCCGTGCTGCTGGCGTTCGCCGTGTCGGCGTTGATCGGCCTGTTCTTCGGCAGCTACCCGGCTTCGCGTGCGGCGAAGCTCCGCCCCATCGAAGCCCTCCGGCACGAATAAGGAGATTTCCGTGTCCAACCCACTCGACCAGCCGCTCGAGAACGACATCACGACCGAGCTGAAGGAACGCAAGTCCGGCGTCGGCAAGACGACGATGATCCTCGGCGTCGCGGTGCTCGCGATCGTCGCGTTCGTCGGCGGTGTGCTCGTGCAGAAGTCCTTCGGTGCCACGCAGACCCCTTCACGCCAGAACGCGGCCGGACGCCAGTTCAACGGCACGCCGCCCTCCGGCACGCAGCAGCGCCCAGGTGGCGGGTTCGGGCGTGGCACCATCGGCACGATCGACCACATCGAGGGCACGACCGTCTACGTGAAGACGCAGAACGGCCAGATCGTCAAGGTGTCCACTTCGGACTCCACGAAGGTCGAGGTCACGGCCGAGGGCAAGATCTCCGACCTCAAGGCGGGCCAGCAGGTCGTCGTGCAGGGTCAGGCGGGATCGGACGGCACGGTGTCCGGGCAGACCATCACGCAGCGGCCGACGACCGGGTGATGCAGGATCAACGCGTGGAACGTGGCCGGTTGCTCGTCGTCGAGGACGAACCCAGCATCCGCGAACTGCTGTGCGCGTCGCTGCGGTTCGCCGGGTTCACCGTGTCCAGCGCGGCGACCGGCGGGGAAGCGCTCTCCGCCGCTCGTTCCGAGGCTCCGGATCTGGTCCTGCTCGACGTGATGCTGCCTGATCGGGACGGGTTCGAGGTGGTGCGGCGGCTGCGTTCCGGCGGGGTCCAGGTGCCGGTGATCTACCTGACCGCGCGCGACGGTTCGGACGACCGGATCACCGGGCTGACGGTCGGCGGCGACGGGTACATCACCAAGCCGTTCAGCCTGGAGGAGGTCATCGCGCGGGTGACGGCGGTGTTGCGCCGCACTCGGCCCGGCCACGAGAGCGAGCAGCTGACCTGCGGTGATCTCTCGCTGGACGTGGAGAGCCACATCGTGCGGCGCGGGTCGCGGGTGGTGGAGCTGTCGCCGACGGAGTTCCGGTTGCTGCACTACCTGATGCGGAACTCGGGGCGGGTGCTGTCGAAGGCCCAGATCCTGGATCAGGTGTGGTCGCACGACTTCGACGGTGACGTCGGAGTGGTCGAGTCGTACATCTCGTACCTGCGGCGCAAAGTGGACTCTTCGGAACCTCGGCTGATTCACACCGTGCGAGGGTTGGGATACATGATCCGACCATGACGTTGCGCGTGCGGCTGGTGGTCGTGCTCGTCGCCCTGGTGGCCGCGGGTCTGTTCGGCACGTGGCTGATCGGCTCACAGGTGATGGAGAACTACCTCCTGCACCAGCTCGACGCCAGGCTGGATCGCGCGGCCGCCGCCGCCCGGCCGTTTCCCGGCCGGGAAACCATGATCCTGCGCTCTCCCGACCAGGTGCTGTCCGGAACGCCGTTCTCAGGACTTCCTGCGTACGGAGAGCTGACGCCCGGTGAGCACGTCACGGTGGGATCGCACCGGCTGGTGATGCGCCAGCTCGACGGCGCCGAGCTCGTCGTGGCGACTGACCAGTCCGAGGTCGACAACGCGGTCGGCGATCTGCGCCTGGCGTTCCTGCTGATCAGTGGCGGTGCGCTTCTGCTGGTCGGGATGGCCGGGTACGTGCTGGTCCGCTCGTCGACGCGGGCGTTGGAGGAGGTCGAGGAGGTTGCCGGGGAGATCGCGGCCGGTGATCTTTCGCGACGGGTTCCTGTCCGGCAGCCCGGTTCGGAGGTCGGGCGGCTGGCTTCGGCGTTGAACACGATGCTGGGACAGATCGAGGCGGCGTTCGCGGTGCGGGTGTCGTCGGAGAACCGGATGCGGCAGTTCGTCGCCGACGCGTCGCACGAACTGCGGACGCCGTTGACGTCGATTCGGGGCTATGCCGAGCTTTACCGGCAGGGCGCGGCGACCGATGCCGCCGACGTGTTGCGGCGCATCGAGGACCAGGCGTCACGGATGGGCGTGCTGGTCGACGACCTGCTGCAGCTCGCGCGGCTGGACTCCGCGCAGCCGCTGGCTTTGTCCGATGTGGACCTGGTGGTGCTGGTGACCGACGCGGTGCACGAGGCGCGCGTGCGGGACTCTTCGCGGACTGTTTCGTTGACGCTGTCCGGGCCGGTGGTGGTGCAGGGTGACGAGGCTCGGGTTCGGCAGGTGCTGACGAATCTGCTCGACAACGCGTTGACGCACACGCCTGCCGGGTCGCCGATCGAAGTTCGCCTGACTGATTCCGTGATCGAAGTGGCTGATCACGGGCCTGGGATGTCGGCCGAGCAGGTTTCTCGGGTGTTTGAACGGTTCTTCCGGGCGGATTCCGCTCGTGGGCCGGGCGGGACGGGGCTGGGGCTCGCGATCGTGGCGGCGCTGGTGGCCGCGCACGGGTGGCGGGTCGAGGTGGACACCGCGCCTGGGGAGGGCGCGGTGTTCCGGGTGCGGTTGAGGGAGTGATCAGGGTGGGCGCGGTGTTCGGGGCGCGGTAGACGGGGTGAGCGCGGTGTTCGAGGTGCGATCGAGGGAGCGAGCGGAGCGGGCGCGGAGTTCGAGGTGCGGTTGAGGTCGTGAGGGGTCGGAGTCGAGGTTGAGGCCTTGAGGAGGCCTGGTCGCTACCCCTGCTCGCTCACGAGCGGTTCGGCCAGTCGCGTTCGTAGTGCTCCTCGGGGAAGTCACTCGGACTGGCACCGGTCGCGCGGGCCCGCTCGATCTCCTCGGCGTACCTCTCGTTGCGGGCGCACCAGGGCGCTGCCGGGATGTACATGACGTTGCCCCAGCCCTGCTGGTTCTCGACCGGCGCGACGCTGTGGATCATGTCGCAGTGCCACCAGACGGAGTCGCCGGCCTTGACGTCCGGGATGCCGCTCAACGCCTCGATGAGCAACGAGTGGTACTTCTCGTTGACCGGGAAGACCTGGTTGACCGTCACGCCGCACATGTCGTCGTCCGGGACGTCGTCGAGCAGCGGGCGCAGCATCAGGTAGGCCATGGCGCCGGGGATCGGGACCGTGTGCAGAACGCCTTGGTCGTGGTCCATGTCGGAGAGCGCTGTCCAGCCCTGGAACGTGCGGAACACCGAGCACATCGTGGTGCCGGGGTACTGCGGGCCGGTGGTGCGGTGGGCGGCGTCCCACGGGTCGTACTGCTCGACGGTGCCGTTGAAGAGGTGCCGGAACGCCTGCTGGTACTCGGCGGTCATCCAGAGGTCCAGCGTGCCGGGGTCGAGGTGGGTGCCGAGGCCGGTGGAGTTGGCTCCCGGTGGGCGGCGGCGGATGCGGTCCGGGTAGTGGACGTCTCTGGCGGGGTCGAACCAGCCGTCTGACTTCCAGAGGCTGTTCAGGAAACGTTGGACCGTGGCCATGCGCGGGTGTTCGCGGGCTTCGGTCTGGGCTTTGGACCAGTAGATCGGGTAGATCTCGGGCTTCGAGCCGACGCTGCCGAAGAAGTCGTCGCCGGGGCCTCGGTAGTTGTCGAAGAAGTTGTTGCTCTCGACGTAGTCCACGACGGACCTGTCCCAGGCTTGGGCCTGGTCGCGGTCGAAGTGGTTCCGGACGACCAGGCAGCCGCGGCGTTTCGCGAGGTCGGTGGGTGCGGTTCCGGCTTCGATGTCCCTGTAGTCGATCACCGGCCAGGCCTGGCCCGCTTTGACGTCGTCGACCTCGGCTCGGATCTGCTTCTCGACGACCGCGAACACCTCCTCGACGGTCCGGCCCGAATTCTCGATGTTCTTCCTGATCGCCTGTTTGACCTTGCGGATGGCATTGGGCAGGTCAGACGGGATCGTTTCCCAGTTCGGCAGCACGTGAAACCCCTTCCAGTAAGGCCTCCTTACTAGGAACCATAGGCGTGTCGCCACGTTGTAGGCAAGACCCCTAACTAGAATGCGCGGCGTGACCAAGCCGTCCCAGGAGCTGCTGCGCTCGATCTCCGACGAGCACGTGCTGCGGGCGTTGATGATGTGGCGCTCGCTGACGCGGGCCCAGCTGGCCGAGATCACAGAGCTGTCGAAGCCGACCGTGAGCGAGAGCGTGCGGCGCCTGGAAGAGGCCGGCCTGGTCGCCGACACCGGAGAGCGGACGCCCGGCGGTCGCGGGAAAGGCCGCGTCGGGTCGTTCTACAGCCTGGCCGATGTCGGTGTCGCTTTGGTGGTGACGATCTCGCACGACGGGGTCACCGCGGCCTGCGTCGATGCATACGGGGATACGGTTTCCCGCGTCCACTCCCCCATCGGCTCGCCTTCCGAGGTTGGCGTCGTGTTGCCCGTTGCGGCCGTGGAAGCTGTTGCGGGGCAACATGTTCGGCTTGCGGTGGTGAGCGCGGCGGATCCTGTCGACCGGCACACCGGACGGCTGGTGCAGTTGCCGGACTCGCCGTTTCTCGTGGGAGCGTTGGATCCCGTCGAGGTGTTGCGGCCGTTCCTGAGCGGGCCGGTGATCGTGGACAACGACGTCAACTGGGCCGCGCAGGCGGAACACGCGGCTACCGGGATCTCGGACTTCGCCTACCTGTATTTGGGCGAGGGCTTGGGTTGCGCGGTCGTCAGCGACGATGCGGTGCGGCGAGGGCATTCCGGACTGGCCGGCGAGATCTCGCACCTGATCACGGTGGGGCCTTCGGGGGAGGCTGTGCCGTTCATCGAGGTGTTCGGGATGCTCGGGCTGCGCCAGCCGGGGAGCACGGCGATCGACGTCGCGCGCCTGCTGGCAGCCGACTCCCGGACGTTGGACGCGGTCGCCAGAGCGGTGAGCGGTGTCGTCACTGCGTTGGTGACGCTGGCCGATCCCGAGGTCGTTGTGGTCGGCGGACCGTGGGGCCCTGGTTTGCTCCACGCGATCAGCTCCGCGCCACGCCCTCTGGACCTGCTGGCAGCATCGGTCGAGGAACCGTCATTGGGCGGAGCGAGTGCAGCGGCACTGGAACGGCTCCGCACCGCGCTGGTCGAGGCCTCCCGTAACTCGTGACACCTGCTCGAATCAGTACATGCGATTAGGCAGCCAAGACGACCTCTGGTACCCGAAGTTGTCAGGATTCAGCTGATCCAACTCCACGACCGAGTCCGCGTTGAGCACGTGTTCCAGGTCCGTTACCGCCCTCAATCTGTCCGCCGCGCTGGAGTTGGCGCACACGGCCTGATGAAGCGGTTCGACCGTGGCCCACCTGCTGTCGAAGTCACACTCCGCACAGGCTCGCGCGAGCAGCCACCGTTCACTCGGGTCGAGCAGTTCCCTGTGGTGGTGCAACGCCGCTGCCGCAATCGACCAATCGCCAGCGTTCATCTTGGCCAGTTCATGGCGGCTCAGTGCCTGATCAACTGACGTGCCGACATTCACCAGCCGCCGCAGCACCGCGATCGCCGTCATTTTCCCCTTCTCCTGGAACCTCGCGAGCAGCACGGCCGCAACTCTGCGATCACTCGCCACCGCATCTTCGTCCTCACAAATCTCCAGCAGCGCGCGTACGTCGACCCCATCGACATCTCGCAACCACCACGACGCCTCGCACGCACGCACTCTCGCAGCTGGTGCAGCGCCCGAATCGGACGCGATCTTCCGGAACGCGGCCGTGGCCTCCGCCCTGCCTTCCGGCCCGAACGCGGCGAACAGCTCGAGTGCTCGCACCCGCTGCTCCATGGGCGTCGTCTCACCACCCAGCTCGCGGAACACGGGAACCAGCCGGTCTCGTCGATGCTCGTCGAGGGTGGCGAGCACATGACAAGCCTCCGCACGCTCCCATGGATCCGCTCGTTCGTCATGGACGAGATCTGCCAGCGTCTGTTTGGCGGCTGCAAGTCCTCGTGGGCCGGTGGTCGCCAACTCTGTTGCGGCCAGCCGGCGTTCCCAGCACCTCAGAGAGCCATCCTCAGCCACCTCTCTCATAACCTCGGACGCAAGGTGATGGTGATACCTGCTCAGTCTCCGCAGAGCGGAGGCGGCTTGCATTCGTTCGACCCCCGACGTTCGCACGCTCGTGAGCGCCGCAACGGCTCTCAGGTGGTACGCGCCGTCGAGTCTCGCAAGTTCACAGGTCGCGAATGCAGCTACCAACGGCCGTGTGTCGGGCGCTTCACCGAGCGTCTTGAGCACTTCGGCAGCTGTCGAGCGCGCGGATCCACCGAGATCGATGAGAGCCAGGGAGGCTAAGTAGCGGTTCCAGCCACACCCCGTGTCGCGAGCCAGCGTGCCGAGCAGGTCCGCGGCGGCTGCGAGACCCTGCGGCCCCTTGCCGATCAGGTCCTGCGCGGCCATCCGGCGTGAGTACGTCCCGTTCTCCTCGGCTGTGGCGATCTCCGTCAGCAAGGAGATCACCGGCGCGGGCGATCCGCAGTGCCGGCCAAGTGCATTGGCCGCCGTGCGCCGGTCGGGCATCCGCAACCCGGAGTCGAGGGCGAGTGCCCGTACTGAGGCCTCCGCGGCATCGGTGTTCCCCAATTTTCCGAGCCACTCCGCGGCTTGCAGGCGCGTGCCGACGACGGCGGTCGGGTCGCTCGCGACCCCGCGAAAAATCACCAGTGCCTTTTTGTGATGGGCGGGATCTAGCACAGCCATCCGAATGCCGAGATTCACCCGATCGGCGCTGTCCCAGGCGGGATCGTCAGCCAGTTCTCCTAGCACCGAACCCAGCCGTCCTGCGACATCTCCGTTGAGTTCGAGCAAACTCCGCAATGCCATCCTGCGGTCGGCCACGTGAGCCTGCTGACTCGATGCGATGTGGTGGAGCGCCTCCAACGCCGATAGGCGCCGACTCGGGTCAAGTCTCGCGAGATCCAGCAACACGAGAGCGTGCTCGACGTCCAGCGGTTCGAGCTGCGCGACCAGTTGTTCCAACAGATCCGCAGCAAGGCGATAGCAGACCGGTCCCAGGCTGACCAGTCCCGACACTGCGGCACGTCGGCCTTCGATCGAAGCTTCACGATCTTCAGCCAATGACACAAGTAGGTTCGTCGCCTCGGCGAGCTGCTCTTGTCCCATGCCTGCCAAGGAATTCGCCACTGCACATCGACCGGGATGAGACAAGCCCTGGTCCGCCGCCATGCCTCGCAGCAGCTCGACGGCCTCGGTCCGATGTTCCGCCCCGAGGCAGGTGAGCATGCCAACCGCGTCGAGCCTCGCCGTCAGGGCGGCTCTCTCATCGGTCGCCACCGCGACATACACACGCGACGCCTCACGATGCATGTTCTCGTCGAGCACCGACAACGCTTCCGCAGCCTTTGTCCGAGTCTCGTGTGCCGTGATCGAGAGGGTGGTCAGGTCCAGGAGCGTTCGTACCGCCAGGCTCCGGTGGTTCTGAGACTCGACGCCGAGAACCCGAGCGACATCGACGCGGCTGTGTAATGGAACCGCCGGGTCCGAGATGAGTCCGACCAATGTCTGCAGAGCTTCGTCGCGAGTCTCGCCGCCCAGCTGCACGAGCTGCTCCGTGATACTGATGCGAGACGACGGATTCACCGAATGATCCTGGGACAACTCACGAAGAAGCCGACGACGACTGGGCCGCAACTGACCCAGCTCCGCCATCGCACCGGCCACGCCAAGGCGAACTTCAGCACTCGCAGTGGGCATCGAGGCAAGTTGGAACAGTGACGCGGCGACCACGTCCTCGGTATCGGGCCTGAGGTCCACGAGCACCATGCCCGCGAGCAACCGCTCGACCGGAGAGGAATCTGGATCGTCGAGCTGACGTACGAAGATCTCGATCGCCTTGACGACGTAGCCCGCACCCAATTTGGCCAAAGCAGACGTGGCGGCCCTCCGGCGATCACCTGGCTCACCCGGATCGGCGGCGAACTCCGCCAAGGCTCGCGCGGCCTCCGGCTGGTAGTCGGCATCAAGCGCGGCCAGCTCGAAGTGGATCGAGTAGCGTGATGAGCCGACGATCTGCGGATCCGTCGCCAGCTTCCGCCACGCACGCGCCGCTGCAGCAACGAACTCACCTCCGAGTTTGATCAGGCTTTCCGCAGCGGCCCAACGGTCGAAGACTTCTGCCGTCGAGTCCTCGAGGACCGCAAGATAGCCCTCCGCGACACGCTCGCGATATTCGCTGCCAAGGCTCAGCAACTCCTCGCACGCAGCGACCCGGTCGTATCCATTCGCTGTGCCGTCAAGTGCTAGCGCGACGAGCTTGTCCGCAGCTTGGCGACGATACGCCCGGTCCACACCTGCGAGCTCTGCGAACACAAACGCACGTTCAGACCTCGAGACATCCGGATCGCCTGCCAGCTGCCGCAGCAGTTCTCCAGCTGCGCGACGATGTTCCGCGCCGAGCTTGGCCAGCTCCTTCAAGGCCGTCAGCCGGGCGTCATCGTCCTCGCCTGCGAGGCGTGCCATGTCCAGCAGCGCTCCAGCCGCCTCGGCGCGGTACTCGGCGATCTTCGCCAGCTCGACGGCAGGTTGCACCCGCACCGACAGCGGTTCCCCAGGAGCCACAATGACCGAGCGAAACGCATCGATCGCCACCAGGCGGTGGGTATCTCCCATTTTCAGCAGTGCACCAGCGGCCTGCAGGCGCTCGAACACGTTCGCCGCAGGATCGTTCGACAGATCCACGAGAACCGCTGCGGCCCGCTCCGAGTACTCCGAACCGAACCTGGCCAGCACCTCGGCAGCGGGGAGTCGCACGTAAGTGGGTTTCGCCCTCGTGATCAGCTCTTCCAGGTGAGGCGGACACATCCTTCGACCGTCCGGAGTATTGCGCAACACGTCGGCTATCGCGATCTTGTAGTCGACGGCGACCAAGTCGTCGTTCAACAACCGCATCAGCTCCGCCGCCACTGGTCGGTAACGCGTCAACGCCGCCATCGCGGTCAACTCGCCGTGTGCCATGACGTCACCGTTGATTGCTCTCGCAACGGTTTCCAGAAACGTACTGAGGTGTGCGTCGAGGAACGGCGCGCCGCCAATGATCAGACTGCAGGCCGCCTGGCACTGGGCGCGTGTGCCTTGTTGCAGCCATGTCAGCACCGCGCCCTCATCGCGGTTGTAACGGTGCAGGTAGTGCAGCAGAACCCGTTCGTCGTCATCCTTTCCCAGAAGAACGCCTCGGATCAGGTCCTCCCACTCCGGCGCGTCCGGCTGGAACGGGGGAAGGCTCCGCGCCCGCGAGTTGGCGTGCAGATGTTCAGCGAAGGTCTGGTGCTGGAACCGCAGCCTGCCGCCAGCCAGGTTCAGCAGACCAGTGCAGGAGAGCCACTGCTCGACGTTGCCCTCGTCCTCCGGCGACACGGGCATCGGCAGGGCCGACCTCAAGACCGTGCGGAGCGTCGTCTGTCCCGTGGTGTAGGCGCTGGCGAGCTTCTCGAGCAGGAGATCTCCCCCGTCGCCCTCCAGCCACCGGGCCAGCTCAGGACCATTCGTGGTGGCGGCGAATGCGGTCAGCACATCGCTCCGCCGGACCTCGCGGCGATTCGCAAGCTGCGGGATGCACTGTTCGTAGAGTTCGTAGCGGCTTGCGGGCAGGCGCCGGTCTTGGTTTGCCCCAAACACGTCCGCAGCGATGGACGCGAGCAGCGGAACCCTCAACACCTCGCCGAGTCCGGCCTCCTGCACCTGGGACAGAAAGTCCTCCGCGGTCTGCACACCGCCCCGGTCACGGGCGAACCACTTGAACGCAAGCCTACGGAGACCCTCCTCGTCGAAAGGCTCCAGCTGGTAGAAGCCCGTCGCCTGGCCGCCGCCCAGGAGCGCGATCTGCCCGCGCACGAGTGGCCGACTCGTGATGAGGAACGACTCCGGGTTGTCCGGGAGCGCGATCCGACCCGCCAGCACCGCCAGCAGCTTGTCGCAGAGGTGCACCTCGGGGATCTCGTCGAGGGCGTCCACGATGATCAGCCACGGTAGACCCGCCTGGCGCCGGGTGAACAGATCCGCGGACATCCTCCCGGTCACGTGGTTGCCGTACTCCTCCATCGTGGCGGCAAGGAGCGCGTCCTCCCAGGTCATCCTGCTGATGTAGTTCGCCAGCACGCGTGCGGGCAACATCAGCGGAATCGCCGTCGGAACCTTTCTGGGAGCCGATTCCGGCTCCAGCAACGCCCTGGTCAGTTCGAGGGCGAGGTGCCGGCCGAGCGTCGTCTTGCCCTGGCCTGCCGCACCTTCGATGACGAGATGGTCGTGCCGGTCGAGGACGTCCTCGAAGGGCTGCGCCAAACCGGTCAGCATGCGGCTCTCCTGAAACAACCTGTCGTCGTCGAACAGGTCCTCCACCGGCTTGCGGACAGCATGGTCGGTCACGGACTGCCGGACATGCATTGCCGCGAGCGATGGCCCCTGGAAGCGGTCGTGCTGGTAGGTGAACTGGCTGATGGCCGGCTTCAACATCGTCAGCAGGTAGGTGAGTTCTTCTGGCAGCGCAACCTTCGTGACTGGCTTCGCCGAAGCCGGTGCGAGCACACCACGCAGTGCCAGCTTCTCAGCGACCCGCTGCGCGAGCATCTCGGGCGGCGTGTCATTGGCGGACATCGTTACGACGTCCGGCAGGATTCCCGGCACCCGCGTGTCGTCGAAGCGAGCGGAGAGAATCGACTCCGGGTCCTCCATCGCGCGGATCAGCGCCATCCGGCGTTCCTGCGTGGGCCAAGTCTTCACCGCGTACCACTCGGAAATGAAGATCAGCACGCTGGCCGAGTCGTTAAGGTAGATCCTTTCGAGCGACTCGTTGAGGTGTGTACCCCAGAGTTCGACCTGTGCTTCTTGGTCGTAGAAGTACCGAACACCCAGCTCGGCCAGTGCGACAGCGACCTTGGCAACGTACTCGCGATCTTCACCCGCATACGAGAGCGCTACGTGGTAGCGCGGCTCGTTCCCTTTGGTCACCGCTTTGGTCCTCCACGTCGACAGGTCATGTTCGGCCTATCGACATGCGGACAAACCACGTGACGGGATTCTCCGGTCTGTCCGCCAGGAACACCCAAACGGACGATCACCGGCGGACGGCGGACCCGAGTAGTCCTCGATCCGGGTGATCAGGCGTCATTCTCGGAGCCGAAGTGCAAGGCCCCATGCTTCTCGCGCTGCCTGGTGATGTCGTGGTGCATCTTCCCGATGGACTCGATCTCGGCCGCATGGCCTGATTGAAGTCGACCATTGAGCGTCGTACCGGGTTCCCGGTTCAGGAGGCTGAGCTGGCGGCCGAGGTCTCAGGGTTTCGGTGCGGTTGGTCTCATCGGTGAAGAACACGAGTCGTTGGCCTGTCATGGTTTCGAAAAATGTGCTTGTCCGACGTCGACGTCGCACGATTGCCGGTGAGTCCGGATCTGGACGTGGTGGCGCGGGCGATCGGTGGCGTCGTCACGGCGTTGGTGACGTTGACGGACCCGCAAGTCGTTGTGCTGGGCGGACCTTGGGGGCCGTCGGCGCTCGATGCCGTTGTCACTGCTTGCGACCGGCTGCCGCGCCACGTCGTTGTGGCGGCGGCGTCGGTCTCATCGCCTTCGTTCGTCGGAGCGCAGGCTCATGCGTTGGAACAGCTACGGGCCGCGCTGGTCAGCGCCGCTAGACCACGGTGAAGCAGGGCAGGCCGTAGCTGCCGCCGCCCTTGAAGCCTTCGACGCAGATGCGCGTCTGGCTCGGGAAGTGCCGCTGCGGGTAGACCCAGCCGCGGTAGGTGGTGAACGGGCCGACGTCCTCGGTGTGCGTCCACTGGCTCCAGCCGGTGGAGCTCCACACCTTGGCGTTCACCCGGCCGGCCTGGTTCTGCGTCCAGATCGACACCTCCAGGCGGCCGAGGTAGGTGCCGTTGTCGTAGGCCTGGACGCAGGTCTGGTTGTTGCACCACTTGCCCTCGGCGTGCGCGGGGACGGTGGCACTCGTCATGGCTGCGGCGGCGAGCAGGGCGACACCCAGGATTCGTTTGACCATGATCGAGACGTTAGCCCAAATGGCGCAGCCTCACCGGCTCGCGTACTCCTCGATGCGCGTGATCAGGCCGTTCTCGAAGCGGAAGTACACGGCAGCGTCCACTTCGAACAGCTTTCCGTCCTTTGTGGTCACGTTGACCCTGTGCTGCTGCAGGACCTCGTTGTTCTCGGCGAACTGCCTGGTGATGTCGTAGCGCATGCTCTCGATGGGCGTGACCTTCGCGGCCATGCCGTCGATGTTCTGCCTGATCGTCTCGTCGCCCTTGCCGTCGTTGTGCCAGACGGTGGCGGTGTCCGCGCACATCTTCCTGGCCTCGGTCCACTCGCGGTTCTCGAGGTGGCGGAGGTAGGTGGCGGCCTTGTCCTTCAGGTCGTACATGAACTCGCGTTCTCCTGCTTCTACGCGCATCGGGAGGTGGTTGCCGGGCGGGGACAGCGGGCACGTGAACACGGCCGGGACCAGGTGGTGGTGCGACAGCGTGGCCTGGTTGAAGTCGACGGTCAGCCTGGTGCCCGGTTCTTCGTCCGGAAAGTTCAGCCAGCGGCCGATTTCCGGTGTTTCGGTGCCGCTGGTGTCGTCGGTGAAGACCACCAGCCGTTGGCCTGGCATGGTTTCGATGACTTTGAGGACGTGTTCTTCGCCGTCGATCGTGACCACGAGGTCGACCGGGGCTTTGGTGTTCTCGGTGGTGCGGGGGCTGGTCAGGCGTTCGACCTCGACGGTTCGGTCCGGGGTGGCTTTGAACGCGCCCTCGAAGACCCAGGCCGGGTCGTAGGGGTAGGTGTCGATGCCGGCCGGGCCAACGGCCTGCGGATCCGTGACGACGATGCCTTTGGCGCTGTCCTTGGACACGACCTTGGACTTCTCGCTGACCTCGGCCAACCTGGCCAGGCGCCATTCTTCGTGGCTCATGCCGGCTTCCTCGCGGCCCAGACCCTGCGTTCGGTGTGCATCGCCAGGTCGTCGGGGATGCGCTGCAGGACGAGCTGGGCGTAGCGCTCGACGGCCGGGGACCGTTCTATGTGGACGGTGACGGTCCGCTCGCCTTCGACGGTGAACCCGGCGGCCTTCAGCATCGGGCCCCAGTCGGCGCCCCGGTGCGGGACGCGCTCGTCGTGGCTGTTGGGTGCCTGTGCCGCGGAGAAGGTGGGCATGCCGTCCACCTCGACCACGGCGAGCAGGCCGCCTGGGGCGAGAGTGTCGTGGATCTGGCGGAGGACTCGGTCCGGGTGCGCCATGTGGTGTAGGGAGGCGGAGGCCCAGATCAGGTCCGGGGTGCCGAGGTCGGGCCAATCCTGTTCCAGGTCGGCCTGGACGGTGTGGACGGGCGTCTTTTCGTTGAGGCGGCGCAGGTGTTCGGGTGAGGCGTCGACGGCGGTGATGTGGGCGTTGGGGAAGGCGGCCAGGAGGGCTCGCGTTCCGGCGCCGGTGCCTGCGCCCAGGTCGACGATGTGGTGGGGGTTGTCGATGGGGAGCCAGTCGATGATGGACGCGGTGTGCTCGGCCATCAGCTCGGCGTCGAGGTCGAGGACTTCGGCTTGAAGGGCTTCGTCGATGTGGTTGTGGTGAGTGGATCCGTGGCCATGTCCGTGGCCGTGCCCGTGTCCGTGGTCGCTCATGTCACCCAAGCTAGGTCGGCCATGCGCCACATGCACGACCACTTGCGTGTTTGGCAACGCGGTCAGGCCCGGCGGTGCCGTCCGCGCAAGATCACCCCTTCTGGTCCGCCTTGTGGCCACGACGGGCCTCGCGGTCGAAGATCCCGAGGATCTCGCACGGACCGCCCGCGGTGCCGATCGCGTGCGGCAGCATCGTCGGGAACTCCGCGGCCTGGTTGGTCTCCACGCGGATCCTCCGGTCGCCCAGCAACAGCACCGCCGTGCCGGAGAGCACCACCAGCCACTCACGGCCCGAGTGCGCGCGCAGGGAAGCAGGGTTGTCGGGCGGTGGGTTGGTCATGCGATGGCGCATGACCGTCATGCCGGGCTCGGCTCGGATCGGCCAACGCATCAGGGCGTGGGCGGCGTCGATCATCGGGCTGACGATCACGTCGTCGGTGTCGGTCTCGACGAGCTGGTCAAGAGACGTGTCGAGGGCGCGGGCCAGCACCACCAGCTGGTCGAGGGCGAGGCGGCGCTGGCCGTTCTCGATGCGACTCAGAGACGACGGGCTGATGCGGGCGCGAGTGGCCAGTTCGTCCAGCGACCAGCCCTGGGCCACCCGGAGTGCGCGGATCCGCTTGCGCACGAGGCCGTCCAGGTCGCCATCATCTTGCGTCATGCGCACGATCGTATGCCCCGCGCGCAAACCGCGCTTACCGTCGAGGACATGACCAAGACATATGACGCCGTGGTGATCGGTGGTGGCGCCGCAGGCCTGAGCGGCGCGTTGATGCTGGCGCGGTCGCGCCGGTCGGTCGTGGTGATCGACAGCGGAACTCCTCGCAACGCACCCGCCGAAGGGGTGCACGGACTGCTCGGGCACGACGGGATTCCGCCGGCCGAGCTGCTCAGGAAGGGACGCGAGGAGGTGATCAAGTACGGCGGGGAGATCGTCCGAGGTGAGGTGATCCGGACCGAGCCGGGTTTCACGGTCACGTTGGCCGACGGGAGGACCATCCACGCGCGGAGGGTGCTGGTCGCGACCGGGCTGCGGGACGTGCTGCCGGACGTGCCCGGGCTGGCCGAGCAGTGGGGACGCGGGGTGGTGCACTGCCCGTACTGCCACGGGTGGGAGGTCCGCGACGAACCGATCGGGGTGCTGGCGGTGGGACCTGCGTCGGAGCATCACGCGTTGCTGTTCCGGCAGCTGACCGACGACCTCGTGTACTTCACCAACGGCACCGAGCCCGACCGTGAAGCCCTGACAGCGCACGGTATCCGGATCATCGACACGCCCGTCGAAGCCATCGAGTCCAAAGAGGACGAGATCACCGGCGTGCGACTGACCACAGGAGAAGTGGTGCCGCGCAAGGTGATCGCGGTCGCCACCAAGATGCAGGCCCGCACCGAAGGCCTCGAAGGGCTCGCGCTGCCGATGGAAGACCTGCCGAACGGCATGGGACGGAAGTTCGTCAGCGGCATGGCGGGCACGACACCGGTGCAAGGCGTGTGGGTCGCGGGCAACGCCACCGACCTGGCCGCGCAGGTCGGGGCGTCCGCCGCGGCGGGAGCGCTGGCCGGCGCTCACATCAACGCCGATCTGATCTAGGCGAGCAGGTCGAGGAGCTTCTGCGGCGGTTCGTCGCCGAACAGGCTCTCGACGATCTGGTCCGTGTCCTCGATGGTCTTCCACGCCCGCACGAACATCTCCTCCTCGTACTCGCGCAGCGCGTCCTCGACATCGACGCCAGACGCGAGCAGACGGGCGAGTTCGGCGCCGTCCTGCATGGCGAGGTTGGCGCCCTCGCCGTTGGCCACGGTGAGGTGGGCGGCGTCGCCGATCAGCGTCACGCCCGGCACGCGGTCCCAGCGGAGGTTGCGCGGCAACGTGTAATGCGGGCGCATCAACGGGACGGTGTCGGACTCGGTGATCAACGCGGTCAGCTCGGGCGCCCAGCCGTCGAACTCCGCGGCGATCCGGGCCGGGTCCGTGACGTCGAGGTTCTCGAACCACTCCAGCGGGCGGGTGAAGTCGACGTAGGCGTGCAGGGTGTCGCCGCGCTCGCGGTGCGCGAAGATCCCCTTGCCCTGGCTGGGCACGAACATCGAGCCGCCGCCAACCGTCCGCGCGACGTCCGGATGCGCGGTGTCGGCGTTGTACAGATACGTCTCGATGAACGTCACGCCGGCGTACTCGGGCTTGGCGTCGGTGAGCAACGGCCGGACGCGCGACCACGCACCGTCCGCACCGACGAGCAGGTCGGCATCCACACTGGTGCCGCTGGCGAACGTGATCGTGCGGCCTTCGACGGCCGTCACCTTGTGGCCCCACCGCACCGTGCCGGCCGGGAGCGAGTCGAGCAGCATCCGCCGCAGGTCAGCGCGCGGGATCTCGGGACGCCCACCGGTGCCGTCGTCGTCCTTCTCCATCAGCACGGTGCCGTCGGTGTCCAGGACGCGCATGGCCTGGCGCCCCTCCAGCACCAGGCCGTCGAACTCGTCCATCAACCCGGCGGCCTGCAACGCCAGCTGACCGTTGTAGTCGTGGATGTCCAGCAAACCGCCCTGCGACCGCGCGTCCGGCGACTCCTCCGCCTCGTAGACGACGGACGAGATGCCGTGGACGTGCAGCACGCGAGCGAGGGTGAGACCGCCGAGGCCGGCGCCGATGATCGTGATGTTCATGGAGCCCACACTGCGGTGATCCGCTGGCACCGACCGCACACGACGCTGGTACCCGGCTGACAGCCGCTGTCAGCTCACCATTCGGCGAACGCGCCGTCGTCGTGCCGCCAGATCGGCGACCGCCACGAATGCCCGACCTCCGCGGCCCGGCGCACCGCGGCTTCGTCGACCTCGACCCCCAGGCCGGGCCCGGTGGGACGGGCGATCCAGCCGTCCACGACCCGCACCGGCGCCATGTCGACGAGGTACGTCGGGTCGGTGCCGTTGTAGTGCATGCCGACGCTCTGTTCCTGGATCAGGAAGTTCGGCGTGGTGAACGCGACCTGCAACGACGCCGCCAGCGAGATCGGCCCGAGTGGACAGTGCGGCGCGATGGAGGCGCCGTAGATCTCGGCCAGCGACCCGATGCGGCGCAGTTCGGAGATGCCGCCCGCGTGCGACGGGTCGGGTTGCACCACCGCCACACCGGCGTCCAGCACCGGTTTGAACTCCCAGCGCGAGAAGAGCCGCTCCCCCGTCGCGATCGGCACGGTCGACGCCTGCACGACCGACGCCAGCACCTCGGCCGGCAGCTCGGGCAGCACCGGTTCCTCGACGAACATGGGCTGCACCTCTTCGAGCATGCGCACCAGACGTCGTGCCATGGCGGGAGAAACGCGGCCGTGGAAGTCGATCGCGAGCTCACCGTCAGGTCCGAGCGCCTCACGGGCCTCGCGAGCGCGTTCCAAGACCGCGGCAGCCTCGGCGGGCGAGGCGATCGGGCGCATCTCGGCCGTGGCGTTCATCTTCACCGCCGAAAAGCCCGAAGCGACCTGCTGAGCCACCGCGTCGAACACACCGGACGGCCGGTCGCCGCCCACCCACGAGTAGGCGCGGACGCGGTCGCGAACCGGGCCGCCCAACAGCTCGTGCACGGGCAGACCTCGTGCTTTGCCGGCGATGTCCCACAACGCGTGGTCGTAGCCGGAGAGCGCGGAGGACAAGACGGGGCCGCCGCGGTAGAAACCGCCGCGCCGCAGCACCTGCCACAGGTCCTCGACCCGCAGCGGGTCCTGGCCGATGACCAGCTCGGAAAGCTCGTGCACAGCCGCGCGCACGGTCTCCGCGCGGCCTTCCACGACCGGCTCACCCCAGCCGGTCACCCCCTCGTCCGTGCTCACCTTCAGGAACAACCAGCGGGGCTCGACCAGGAACGTCTCGACCGCCGTCACCTTCATGAACTGTCCTTTGCCGCGGACCAGCCGCCGTCGACCAGAATCTCCGCGCCCGTCACGAAGGACGCCCCCGGAGACAACAGAAAACCGATCACCGAGGCCACCTCGGCCGGGTCGCCGAGGCGGCCTGCCGGGGTGGCTCGGGCACTGCGTTCGCGATCCTCCGCGGACACCCGGTCCCATGCCGCTGTCAGCACAGGACCGGGGAGCACCGCGTTGACCCGGACGTCCGGCGCGTACTCGACGGCGAGCTGGCGGGTCAGAGCCACCAGCCCGCCTTTCGAAGCCGCGTACGCGCCGTGTCCCGGAATGCCGAAGTGCGCGTGCACCGACGACACCAGCACCACCGAGCCACGCCGTTCCCTCAACGAAGGAAGACAGGCCTGGAGGCCGTGGAACGCGCCGCCGAGGTTGACCGCGAGCTGGCGTTCCCACTCGGCGGGGGTGGTCTGGTCGAGCGGCTTGACGTTCGCAGTGAAGGCGTTGCTCACCAACGCGTCCACGCCGCCGTCACTCAGCTCGACCGCCCGGCGCCACGTCTCGGGGTCGCTGACGTCGCCTTTCACGGCGACGTCACCCGTGATGTCGACGCCGATCACCCGGTAGCCGTTGTCGGTCAGGTGCTGTGCCGTGGCGGCACCGATTCCCGCTGCCGCACCCGACACCACCGCGCACTTCATGTGACTCCTCAGAGCTTCTGCCGGTAGACCTTGTTGTCCGGCCCGCGCACCACAGTCCACGCGGAACCGTCAGGTCCAGCAGTAGCACCGACGGCGCCCACGAGCGAGTTGCTCGGGAACTCGCCGCGCTTGAACCAGCCGCCCCAAGCGCCGTCCGTGCGGTTGACCTGCCAGAGCGTGTAGTCGCTGGCCCGCGCGAACAGGTAGATCCGGTCCTGGTACTCGACCATGGTCGGGCTGCCGGAGATCACGCCACCGAGTGACGTCCATTCGCCACCGTTGACCGGCCGCACCCACACGCTGTCGTCAGCGGTCCGCACGGCGACGTAGCCACCGGCCACGCTCGGACGGCCGTAGATCGGGGCGTCACCGGGAGCACCCAGCGAGGACCACGTGCCGGACTTGTACTGCCAGACCTTGCCGTCCGCGCCACGGGCGACGATCGTGCCGTCAGCACTCACGGTCGGTGCGTCGGTGAGCTTGCCGCCCAGCGACTTCCAGTCGTTCCACCGTCCGTTGTGGAGCGTGCGCTGCCAGGCCCGGTTGTCGTTGCCACGCACGGTGACCTCGACGTCCGACCCCACGGTCCGCGCAGCGGGCTGGCCCTGGATCGACTTGCCCAGGCTCGACCACTTGCCGCCACGCAGCATCTTCAGCTCGCCGCCGGTGCTGCGCTCGAAGACGACGGCCTCGTCGCCGACACGGGCGATCGCGGGCGACGCGGTGGCGTTCTCGCCGACAGCCTCACCGGGCACGAGGTCAGTGCCGCGCAGCTTGAACATCGCCGTGCCGTGCGCCGGAACCGTGACGGTGTACTTGTCGACCACCGTGCCGCGGTCGGCACGAGCCCGCAGGTCGCGGACGCTGACGTTGCCCTTCAGACCGGCGTCGGCGAAGTTGACCGTCATCTCGGCGGGGACGTCACGACGGTTCAGCAGAACGACCGAACGCTCGCCCTTGCGGGACAACACCTTGCTGTACGTGTCGGTGTCACCGGTCGACGCGACGCGCACGCCCTGGATCGCGAGCGGGTCCTGGTTGACCGCGAGGATCTCGGGGTTCTTGAGCGTGCTGATCATCGACGGCGGCAGCGTGCGCGGGTCGGAGCCGATGATGAGCGGCGAGGACATCTGGGCCCACATCACGAACTGCGACGTGGACTCCTCCTCGTTGAGCTCGTAGGTGCCCTGCTGCGTCTTGCGCATCGGGATCAGGTAGTCCGGGTCGTTGTAGTGGCCCGGCCCCTGTGCCTCGGGGTGGTACGCGTTGCGGTCCATGTTCCGCAGCACGTCACGCCAGATGCCCTCGTACGGCGTGCCGAACGCGACGTCGGTGCTCGTGCGCCACGAGTCGGCGTAGAGCGGGCCGAAGGTGTACGAGATGCCCGCGACCTGGTCCGGTCCGTGTGGGACGCCCCACTCGTCGGTGACCGGGTTGCACAGGTTGAGGACCATCGGCCGGCCCGCTTTCTGCACGGCCCTGCTGAAGTCCGCGAACGCCTGCGCGGGCTTGAGGTTCGCGAAGATGCCGCACAGGAAGTCGATCTTGATGGCGTCGAACTTCCAGTCCGCGAACCGCTTCGCATCCTTCTCGTAGTAGCCGCCACCACTGCCGGCCGCGCAGTTCTTGCCGTCGGACGGACCGGCGTCGGTGTAGATGCCGGCCTTGAGCCCCTTGGCGTGCAGGTCCCGGACGAGCTTCGGGAAACCGCCGGGGAACTTCGCGGGATCCTCGACCAGGTTTCCTTGCGCGTCACGGGGAGTGGGTGCGTTCCAGCCGCCGTCGATCCAGACGATGTTGTAGCCCGCGTCGCGCAGGCCGCTGGTGACGAGATGGTCCGCGACGCCGCGGATGTCCTTCTCGTTCGGCGCTCCGAGGCCGAAGTACGTGTTCCACCCCATGTACGGGGTCTTGGCGACACCACTGTCGTAGTAAGTGGGCGCTCCCTGGTCATCACCGGCATAGGCAGCGGGTGTGACGGTGAGGGACATCAAGGCGATGGCCAACGCGACTCTGCGAACGGACATGGCGGGGAGCCTACAATAATTCCTAATTTATGTGTAGTAGTCTGACGACGTGAGCTACCGCTACGAGATCACCCAGGCAGTCGTGCGGCAGGGCATCATCGCGATCGTCCGCACGCAGGACGCCGACTCCGCCGTCAAGGCCGCGATTCCGTTGCTGGACGCGGGACTCGCGTCGCTGGAGCTGCCACTGACGAACCCGCAGGCACCGCAGGCGATCCAGCACCTGCGCGAGTCCTATCCGGACGCGGTGATCGGCGCGGGGTCCGTGCTGGACGAGGCGTCCGCGGTGGCCGCGGTGCGTGCTGGGGCGCAGTTCCTGGTGGCGCCCAACCTGGACGCGTCGGTGATCCGGGCCGGGCATCGGTACGGCGCGGCCGTGCTTCCCGGTGCCGGAACGGTGTCCGAGGTGGTGCAGGCGTTGGAGATGGGCGCGGACGCGGTGAAGGTGTTTCCCGCGCCGACGCCTCAGTGGGTCAAGGACGTGCTGGCTGTGCTGCCGTACGCGCCACTGGTTCCGACGGGTGGGGTCGCGCCGGCGGACGTGCCGAACTGGCTTGCCGCCGGGGCTGTGGCGTGCGGGGTCGGGTCCGCCCTCGCACGCACGCCCATCGACGAGATCAAGGCACTTATACGGGCTTGAGCACGACCACTTCGGCGTCGTTTGTCGCCGACCAACTCAGCGGCAAGCCCACGTGAGCCAGGTGCGCGGCCGAGTACACCTCGCCGTCCTCATCCACATAGGACTGCGCGGTCAGCCCCTTCAGCTTCACCCGTGACGACTGGCCGGGAACCACCGGCACACCGGTCAACGCCCCTGTGTTCCACGCCAGCACCACAACGCGATCCTCACCCGAGTACTGGATCGCGTCGTTCAGCAGGTGCACTTCGCCGGTGTGGATGACGTCCCGGATCTGCTTGTAGCGAGCGATCAGCACCGCAGCCTCTTCGCGCTCGTCCCGCGTCCAGTGCCGCACGTCGGCGCCGATGCCCAGCGCGCCCGCCATCGCCAGCACGAAGCGGAACTTCAGCGAGCGCGGCCGTGCGTCGAACATGCCCGGCGCATCGGTCACCCACGACGACATCAGGTGCGGGGCGTGCATGTGCAGGAAGCCGTGCTGGATCTTCAACCGGTCCAGCGGCGCGGTGTTGTCGCTGGGCCACACCACGTCGACACGACCCGTGGTGGCCAGGTCGGTCCTGCCGCCACCGCCCGCGCAGCCCTCGACGAGCACGTGCGGGTGCTTCGAGCGCAGGTGGTTGAGCACGCGCCAGTAGTTGCGGACGTGGGCGTCGTCGAGCTCGCCGGACCGTTCGGTGGCCGGGCGGTTCATGTCCCACTTGAGGTAGCTGATCCGGTAGTCGGTCAGCAGCCTGTCCAGAGTGGACACCACGAACTCGTAGACCTCGGGCAGGCCGAGGTTGAGCAGCATCTGGTTGCGGATCAACGTGGGTTCGCGGCCGGGCATCCGGTACACCCAGTCCGGGTGCTCGGCGTAGAGCTGCGACTTCGGGCTGACGCACTCCGGTTCGACCCACAGGCCGAACTCCAGGCCCATGCCGCGGACGTCGTCGACGAACGCGCCGAAGTCCGGCGACTCCGGGTACCAGTCGCCGAGGCCGCCGGTGTCGTCGTGACGGCCGACGAACCAGCCGTCGTCGACCACGAACAGCTCGACCCCGATCTCCGCGGCCACCGCAGCCAGCTCGCGTTGGCGAGGGAGCGAGACCTCGAAGCCCGTTGCCTCCCAGGAGTTGTAGAGGACGGGCTTGCGGGCAGGCCGCGATCGCAGCCGGTCGTAGGCGTGCCAGACGCGCGCGAGACCATCGGTCGAGTAGGCCAGTGCGACCTCAGGAGTCGTGAAGGTCTCCCCCGGTTCAACCACGACCGGGCCGAGCATCCCGGCACGCACGCGCGTGAGTCCGGAAGGCTCGACCTCGGCCATGATCTCCCAGGAACCGGACCACGCCAGCGAGACACCCCACGTGTCGTCCACGGACAACCAGGGCGCGTAATTGTGCCCGGGAACGCCGTAGGAGCTGCCGATTCGGAACCCACCCGCAGGAAGGGTTACGTGGTCCAGCTGGAACTCTCGGGCCCACTCACCGTGCAGAAAGGACAGTTGCGGACCGCGCACCGGCAGGCACACACCCGCCGAGCCGATCCGTTCGAGCCGCAACGGCTGTTCGGACCTGTTGGTCAGCTCGACCCACCGGGACAGCACGTCCACCGACGTCTCAGGGCGGTAGCAGAGCACTGCCCTGAGTCCGGCGACGTCGTCGACGAAAGACAGCCTCAGCACGCCGTCTGCTTCGCTAGAGCCGTCGAAGGTGAACCACGAGTCGCCCCGAAGCTCCAGGTCAGCGCCGGTGAACGGACGCTGGCCGCGCGGCACGTACTCGACCGGTGCCGCGTCGGCCTCGGTGATGAAGTGGATCTCGCCGAGGTTCTTCAGCGGCGACGGCCCGCACTCGACTCCGTGCGGGCCCCACGCCACCAGCTCCGCCCAGCGACCGCCGGGTTCGACCGCCACCGTGTAGGAGGTGGTGGCCATCCTCAGCGTCCACGTCATTTGACTGCTCCCACCGCGAGTCCGGAGATGAAGTGCCGTTGGAACCTCAGGAACACCGCCACGGTCGGGATGGCCGCGATCACCGAGCCCGCCGCGATGACGTTCCAGTTGGAGACATATTGGCCCTGCAACGCGAGCAGTGCGGGCGTCACGGGCATGACGGTCGACGACCGCAGCACGGTGATCGCCCACAGCAGGTCGTTGAAGATCCACGTGAACGCCAGAGCGGCGAGTGCGGCCAAGGCGGGCCTGGTCATCGGCAGCACGATCCGCCAGAAGATCTGCACCGGACCGGCGCCGTCGATGGTCGCGGCCTCCTGCACCTCGTTCGGCATGGCGCGCATGAAGCCCTGCAGCACGAAGGTGTAGAAGCCGAGCCCGAACCCGACCTGCACCACGATCAGCGCGAACAGGGTGTCGTAGATGCCGAGCAGCTCGGTCAGCTTCGACACCGGCACGAGCAGGATCTGCGGTGGCAGCAGATTGCCCGCCAGCATCAGCAGGATGATCGTGCGCCGGCCCGGAATCTCGAAGCGGCTCAACGCGTACGCCGCCGCCGAGCTCAACGCCAGCGACAGGAACACCGTCGGCACGGTCACCAGCACGCTGTTCCACATGGCGCCCGCGCCGCCGTTGGTCCACGCGTCGCCGAACCCGGCGAACGTGAACGACTGCGGCACAGCGGCCAGCCCATGAGCCGCGATGTCGTCAAAGCTGCGGAAAGCGGTGATGATCACCGCGGCGATCGGCAGCAGCCAGAGCACGGAGATCGTGCCCGCCACCGCGTGGAAAACTCGGTTGGACATCAGTTCTCCCGGAACGCGCGGACGAGGTAGGTCACGATCACGCCGAACGCCAGCACGAAGATGACCACGGCGAGCGCGGAGGCGTACCCGAGCTTCAGCGACTGGAACGCGGTCGAGTACATGTACGTGCTGAGCAGCTCGGACGAGTGGTAGGGCCCGCCGCGCGTCATCGACCACACCACGTCGAACGACCGCAGCGAGTCGATCACGATCACCGACAGCACCACCGAGTTGACCGAGCTGAGCTGCGGCCAGGTGATGTGCCGGAACTTCTGCCAGGCCGTGGCACCGTCCAAAGTGGCCGCCTCGTACAGCCCGGGGTCGATTCCCTTGAGGCCCGCCAGGTACAGCACCATCACGTACCCGACCTGCCGCCACAGCGCGGGAACCAGCACCGCGTAGATCGCCGTGTCCGGGTCGGCCAGAGGAGAGCTGTCGAAGAGACCGCCCGGCTGGTAGAGCACCTGCCAGATCAGCGAGGTCGCGACGAGCGAGAACACCACCGGCACGAACAGCGCCGCCCGGTAGATGCCGACGCCGCGGCGTTCCTTCTGCAGCAGCACGGCCATGCCGAGGCCGCCGACCGCGGACAGCCCGCCGAAGAGCACGAGCCAGATCGCGGTGTTGGTGACGGCGGTGTGGAAGACCGGGTCGTCGATCATCCTGGCGTAGTTGTCGAGCCCGACGAACTGGGGCGGCGAGACACCGTCCCAGTTCGTCAGCGCGAGCCAGAAGCCCTGCACCGCGGGCCAGAAGACCCAGAACCCCTCCACCAGCAACGGTACGAGGACGAACAGGAGCAGGATCGGGGGAACGCGGCGCATCGTCAGCTCGACCACACCTGCTCGGCGGCCTTCTGCCACGTCGTGAGGATCGTGTCCAGCTGGTCCGGCTGCTGCAGGAACTTGATCAGCGCGGCGTCCGCGGTGGGCTGCAGGGCGTCGCTGGAGTCGCGGTTGAAGAACTGGGTGATCTCCGCGGCCTCCTTGAGGTGCGCACGTCCTTTTTGGACCAGGGGCGTGCCGGAGTCCTTGGCGTTCGGGTGCGTCGGCAGGACCGTGCCGGACGAGGCCTTGATGTAGACCTCCTGCCCCTCCGCCGTCGCCGCGTAGGTCAGGAACTCCTTGAGCTCCTTGACGTGCGGGGACTTGGCGCTCGCGAAGAACCCGTCGGTCGGGCCCTCCTCGGCGAGCGGCACCTTCGGGTCGATGATCGGGAACCGGAAGAAGTCGATGTCGTCGATCGCGTCCTTCGGTGCCGCGTCGGCGAAGAACGCGCCGGTGAGCAGCATGCCCGTGCGGCCCTGCAGCATCGCGGTCGTCGCTTCCTGGAAGCCGATCGCGGTGCCGTTCGGGTCGGTGTAGGGCAGGACCTCGCGCCACGGCGTGAAGATCGCCTTGACCTTGGGGTCGTCGAACTTCTGCTTGCCCGCCAGCAGCTCGCGGTGGAAGGCCGCGCCGTTGATGCGGATGTTGAAGTAGTCGAACCAGCTCGACGCGGTCCACGGCGAGTCCGACCCGGCACCCATGCCCAGCGGGATGACGCCCTTGCCCTGCAGCACCTTGCACAGGTCGACGAACTCGGACCACGTCTTCGGCGGGGTGACGCCCCACTTCTGGAAGTTCGACTTGCGGTAGAAGAAGCCCCACCAGTAGTACGTCGTCGGCACGAACACCTTGCCGCTCAACGTCTTGAACGCCTGGGGGTAGTCGCCCATGGTCGCCCAGACGTCGCTGACGTCGAGCAGCAGGCCCTTCTTCTCGTACCCGGTGAGCAGCGCGCCGGGGTACCAGGTGAAGAGGTCGGGCGGGTTGGCCGAGGTGAGGTAGCTCGGCAGCTGGGTGCGGAAGGTCTCGGACGCCACGGTGTTGACCGAGACCTGCGAGCCCTTCTTGTCGTTGAACGCCTTGACCAGTGCCTCGATCGCCGCTTTCGCCGCGGGCGCCGAGAGGTTCGACTGGATCGTGGCCGTGCCCGCAGCCTGGGTGACCGGGCCGGAAGACGCCGACGTGGCGCAGGATGCTGTGCCGCTGACCAGCAAACCAGCACCCGCGGCGGCGGTGACGCGGAGGAAGTGACGCCTGTCCATGGCGGACAGATTGCGCGCAGGTCATGATCATGTCAAGAATAATTCATAATTTATGATGTGCCGTATGATCCCGGACCATGAGCGAGAAGCGGCTGCGGGGCGTGCACGGCCAGACCGTCGAGGCGCTGGCGGGCCGGATCCTCGCCGGCGAGATCGGCGAGGGCGACACCCTCGATCTCCCGGCGTTGCGCGAAGAGCTCGACGTGTCGCTGACGGCGTTGCGCGAGGCCCTGAAGGTCCTGTCCGCCAAGGGCATGATCGACGCACGGCAGAAGCGCGGGACGTTCGTGCAGCCGCGGTCGTCGTGGAACCTGCTCGACACCGACGTGATGCGCTGGCAGACCCAGGCAGACGCCGATCACGGGCTGTTCGACGAGCTGACCGAGATGCGGGTGATCGTCGAGCCCGCCGCCGCCAGGTTGGCCGCCGAACGCGCGTCGGACGCTGACATCGAAGCGCTGTCGGGTGCTTTGGACCGGATGGCCTCTGCGCGTGACCTCGCGGCGACCGTTCGGGCAGATCTCGAGTTCCACCGGTTGTTGATGGCGGCTACGCACAACGCGTTTCTGACTCAGGTCGAGCGGATCATCGCGATCGGGCTGGCTGAGCGGGACAAGCTCGTGCACGGGACCGTGGACGACGACCCGGTGCCGTCGCATCGCGCTGTGCTGGACGCGATCGCGGCGCGCGACCCCGAAGCTGCTTACGAGGCGATGCGCGCGCTGGTCGACAAGTCGGGAGCGGACCTAGACCGCCTTCGATAAGATCGCACCTGGGTCCACTTCGGACACGTTGCGGGTGCTCGCCGCATCGATGACCATCGTCCCCCGCACTTGCGTGTCCGGAACCAGTGCGCTCACCCGCACCGTGCAGTTCTCGTCGATGTCGATCGTGACCTCGACCCGTGGCGTACCCGCCGGCTTCCTGGGCAACCCTGTGAGCGTCAGAACTCCGACGCACGCGTCGGCCGCGGCGTCCTCGTGCTCGCCCTGGTAGAGCCGGATCTGCACGGACGACTGGTTGTCGTACGCGGTGGTGAACACCTCGCTGCGCTTGGCCGGGAGGTTTGTGTTGCGTTCGAGCACCTTCATCGGCACCACCCCGCCGATCAGGAGACTCAGCGACCACGGGATGGCGTCGAGCAGGAGCGAGTCCCTGACCTCGCCGGTCATCACTCCGGCCTGGATGGCCGCGCCGATCGCCACGCCGTCCGGGATCAACCCTCGCCTGGGCGCTGATCCGGTCAGCTCCTCGACGAGGCCTGCGATCGCGGGCATGCGGGTCGCTCCACCGACCAGCAGCACCTGCTTGATCCGATCGATCTTGACGCGGGCGTCCTTCAGCACTTGCTCGATCGGCCCGCGGACACGATCCAGCAAGTCAGCGCTGAGCTGCTCGAACTGGTCGCGCGACAGTTCGTCGGCGAGCGTGAGCCCGGCCGCGACGTACGGAACCGTGACGGCGGTGGACCGGGCTCCTGACAGTTCGATCTTCGCGCGTTCGGCGGCCTCGCCGACTCTGCGCATCGCCGACACGTCCACGGTGAGGTCGATGCCGTGGTTCGCCTGGAACCGAGTGCACAGCCAGTCGCGGATCCGCTGGTCCCAGTTGTCGCCACCCAGGCGGTTGTCACCGCTCATCGCGTAGACGTCCATCATGATGAGCTCGTCCTCGGAACCCTGGGAGCTCGGTCCGACGAAGCCGACGTCGAGCAGCGACACGTCGAACGTCCCGCCACCCAGGTCCAGCACCAGGATGAAGTTGGACGCGCCTTCGCTCATATCGATGTCGTCATCCACGCCGTAAGCGAGCGCCGCCGCGTTCGGCTCCGTCAGCACGCGCCGCACGTTCAGGTTCGCCTGGTGCGCGGCTTCGACCAGTGCCCGGCGCTCCGCCAGCGTGAAATAGGCGGGGACGGTGAGAACGACGTCGCGGATCTTCGACTCGAGCGTGCGTTCGGCGCTCTTCTTCAGGTGGCGCAGGATGATCGCGGTGATGTCCTCAGCGGTGTAGTGGCGGCCGTCCAGCTCGACGTGCCAGCCGGAGCCGAGCTTGAGTTTGATCGACGAGAAGGTGCGGCCGGGGTTCGCCGCCGCCTGGTTCTTCGCGCGTTCGCCGACCAGCCACTCCCCGTCGGCGGTGAGAGCGGCAATGCTGGGTGTGGTGCGGTTGCCCAACTCGTTGAGCACGATCTCGCACTCGCCAGCGACCACCGCGGCGACGGCGGAGTTGGTGGTGCCGAAGTCGATGCCGACCGCACGGCGGGTGAAGGTCCACTCCTCTTGTTCGGGTTGCGCGCCGGCGGGAAGCTCGCCGAGTCCTCGTCGCAGCCACATCGCCCGTGCCTGCGCGGCAACCGCGGGTTCGGCGTCCTGGGTGAGTTCGGCGAGCAGGTCGGTGGCGGCCGCGCGGACGATCTCGTAGCGGCTGCCGAGCCGGTTCTCCAGCTCGTGTACGACCCCGATCCGCTGCCAGCTCAACGGACTGCGGCTCGCCCGCACGAGCTCCGCCGGCAGCTGCCCGGAGCCGCTGCGGACGTTGCGCGCGAGCACCAGCGTGCCCTCGGCGCTCGAGACGCTGCGGGTGGGCGTCTGGCTGGGCAGGCGGCCCCGGACCTCGGTGTAGATGTACTCGTACAGCTCGTCGGCGCTGATGCTGCCGTCGAGGTCGAGATCCGCGTCGCCGGTGCTCAGGCCGTTCACCACGGCCTGTGTGAAGATCGACGGCTCGGAGGTGTCGCGGCTGCTGATCACCGACTCGTGGCTGAACTGCAGGGCGTTGGAGGCGGTGATCACCACCCTGCCCCGGCCGCCGAACGCCTCGGCGATGTCGACCGACTCGGTGGTGGCGCGGGTGCGCAGGCCTCGGCTGTAGGCGCCGCTGTAGCAGCAGTCCAGGAACACGACGATCTGGTTCGACCGGCAGCGCTCCACCTGGTCGCTCACGAACGTGCAGTCGACACCGGTCGAGTCGAGGTAGCCGCTCTCGGTGTCGGAGCCGACGAGGAACAGCCTGTTCTCGCGGTTCTTCATGCCGTGACAGGAGATGTGCAGCCACAGCAGGTCGTCGCGGGAGGCCTCGCGGAAGAACGCGTCGATCGCGCGCCGGAACTGGCGCTCGCTCGCGTCCTGCAGGACGGTCACCTCGAAGTCGCCGACGTCCGGGCGGGCCAGCACCTCGGACAGCGCCACGGCGTCCTGGGCCGCACCGGGAAGTTCCGCGAAGGCGGAGTCCTCGTAGTGCTGGTTCGCGATGATCAGGCAGCGGCGAGCCATGTCACTCCGAGGCGTGCCGTTCCAGGAACGCCGCGACGAGCGCTTCCTGCTGAGCCTTCGACACCGCGTTCACCTCCAGGGTGTCGTCGCCGCAGGTGATCTTCACCGAGCCTCGTTCGCGCCGCTGCAGCCAGCTCTTGACGACCTCGACCGCGCCGCGCACCACCGCGGGCGACGACACGATTCCGACCAGCGTGCCCACGACCATCGCGGTGCCGGAACGGGTGTCCGGGTCCGGTGCGGTCGTGGCGCGGTCCAAGCGGTCGAAGTCGAGGCGGTCCAGCTCCTCCAGCAGGCCGTCGCTCGCCTCGCTCGCGGCGAGGGCATCGCCGTCCGGATCCACGACGACGAACTCGATCTCGCGCGGCACGGCGTTCCCCCAGGGGCAATCGACGGTCAAGGCAAGAAGTCAGTCGCCCCACCGACACGAGGTGTTACGGGCCGAAGTTCATCAACGCTTGATCGATACGACACCAGTTCCCGGTTGTGAAGATTTCTCACGTCCTTCACCATCGGGCCTCATGCGCCTGATCACGCTCGCCGCCGCCGTCGCGCTGACGATCTCCGCCACCCCTGTCGCAGTCGCCGACGCCGCGCCCAAGATCGCCACCTACAACGTGTTCATGCTGTCGCGGAACCTGTACCCGAACTGGGGGCAGCTGACGCGCGCCGACCTGATCGACAGCACCGGCGTGCTGAACGGGCAGGACGTCGTGGTGCTGAACGAGGCGTTCGACAACGCCGCCTCGGACCGGCTGCTCGCGAACCTGCGCGACACCTACCCGCACCAGACGCCGGTCCTCGGGCGCAGCACCGCCGGGTGGGACCAGACGCTGGGCGCCTACAGCTCGTCCACGCCCGAGGACGGCGGGGTCGCGGTGCTGAGCCGGTGGCCGATCACCACCCGCGTCCAGTACGTCTACCGCGACGGGTGCGGCGCGGACTGGTTCTCCAACAAGGGGTTCGCGTACGTGCGGATCGAGGCGCCGACCGGCCCTGTCCACGTGATCGGCACCCACATGCAGGCGGAGGACTCGACCTGCACGTCGGCTCCCGGTGGGTACCGGGCCAAGCAGCGGGCGGAGATCAAGGCGTTCCTGGCCGCTCGCAACGTTCCCACGTCCGAGCCGGTGTACGTGGCGGGCGACATGAACGTCGTCAAGGCCAGTGCCGAGTTCCCCGCGATGGTGTCCGAGCTGGGGGCGGCGACGCCTGAGGTGGTCGGGCATCCGTTCTCGTGGGACTGCGCGGACAACTCCGTCTGCCGCGACCAGTACGGGCCCGAGTACGCGTCCGAGCACCTCGACTACGTGCTGACGATCCAGGGACCGGTGCTGCGCAACGAGACTCGTCGGGTGAAGAGTCCTGAGTGGTCGGTCAGTTCGTGGGGGCGCAAGTACACCTACACCGATCTGTCCGACCACTACCCCGTGTTCGCTAGCTGAGGACCGGGGCCACGGTGAGGCCGAGCTCGGGCATGCCCAGCCAGTCGAGAGTGCTGCCCGACTCGGCCAGCTTGATCCGCACGGCGTGGACGCTCAGCAGCAACGCCTGCAGCGAGTCCACGCCGTACGCGGCTCCCACCGCGCCGTCGCCGAGCCCGTCGATCTGATGTGGACATTCCCAGTCCCCGTTGTGGCTCAACGGATCTGGACGAGGAGCGCCGAACCTGATCACCACCTCGAAGTGGGATCCGTCCGGCGCCACGCCCTCGATCCGCCGTTCGGCGATGATCTCTCCCAGGTCCATGCCGTCAGCCTAGTGCGCTCACCAGCCGCTTCGCCTGCGTGACGGTCTTGCTGGAACCCTTGCGGGCGGCGACCTCGGCGAGACCGTCGACGTCGCCACCCGGCTTCAGCTGCTGAGCCAGTTCGACGGCGAGCTCGATCAGGTCCGCCACGCGGTTGTGCTTCCACAGCTTCGGCAACGCGGCCCGCAGGGCGTCCCAGATCTGGTGGGGCGCACCGGATCGAGCCGTGTCGCGCAGGCCGGGGACGACCCGGTTCAGCGCGAGGTCGCCGAGTGCGAGCGCCCGTCCGATCAGGTCTCCCAGCGTCGTACCGTCCAGCTGGTCGCGGGCCGCGAGGATCAGCAGGGCGTCGACGGCGTAGGCGCGGTTCACGGTCAGTTCGGCGCCCAGGCCGTAGGTGACGGCGAGGTGCAGAGCCGGGCCCGCCGGGCCGTCTGCTTCAGCGAGCAACGGCAGCAGTGGGCCGTCGTTGCCCTTGGACGCCGTGCGGTAGCGGAGATGCGGCATGAAGTGGGCGGCGACGATCTCCCGGTCGGCGGGCATGGTCGACGGCCACCACTCGAGGATCGGGTCCGAGTCGTCGTACACGGTCAGGTTTCGGTGCGGTTGCTCGAGTCCTGGCGTGATGATCGCGTACAGGCCGGTGTCGTCGGCGTTCGGGTAGCCCGGGTAGGAGTAGGTGCGGGTCTCGACCGTGATCTCGGGATCGGTACGGCTGGTGAGCCACTCGCGCAGGAAGTGGCCAGGGTTGCCGGGCAGCGACGCGAACTGGTCCGCGTCGGCCTCGCGGGGCAGGCGGTGGTAGGCCTGCTTGAGGTCGCGTGGCCACGGCTCCCAGCCTTCCGCCTCGGCCTTGGCGAGCCGTTCGCGCAGCGTGGCGGGGTCCAGCAGACCGGACGTCGAGGTCGGGGTCGAGATCACGCAAGGACGGGGTGAGCTCTGCAGGCCGTTCGCGATCTCGTGCAGCCGCAGGGTGAGCTGCTCCCCCACCGAGCCCATCCGCGACCGGCTGAGCTGGTTGAGCCACCTCGTGTCCGGAGCGAACGAGCCGGGTTCCGCCGGCGGTGCGGACGCGGCGGCGATGATCGACGCGAGCTCGGAACGGGGATGGCGGCAGGCCTGGTCGGGGTAGATCTCGTAGGCGCGCTGGTCCTGGATCCACGCAGACTTGGCGCAGATCGGCCCGAACGCATTGGAGAGCGCTTCCCTGTCCTGCCAGGCGAACCGGACCACGGCCTCGATGATCCGCTCGGCGGTGACCCCGTCGAGGTGGCCCGCGTTGCGGCCGGTGAGCGACACGACCTCGCGGGTCAGCTCGTCGATCGTGGCGATCGGTTCGGGGAACGGCGTGAGCGCGAACTCGGCCAGCGCAACGGTTTCCTCGGCCGTGGCGGTGACACCGAGCTGTGCCGCGAGGTCCGGCGGGAGCTGTTCGGCGCGGGCCAGCAGTTCGGTGGTGTCACGGACCTTCGGCAGGTGCTTGGCGATGAGCTTGACCGCCTGGCCGCGCAGGTCGTCGGACTCGTGCGCGAACAGTTCCGCGACGGTCAGCGCGACCTCGCCGGGGTGCGCCTTGGCGTGGTGGGCGAGCCAGGTGAGCTGGGCGCGGATGAGCTTCTTCTCGGTGCGGCCGAACACCCAGCGGCTAGCCTCGCACAGCAGCTCGAAGTCGAGCTTCTCGGCTTCGTCCAGCCGTTTCAGCTGTGCCTGGGCGAGCGTGGCGACGGGTGAGCGCGAGTCGGGCAGCATCGCCACGTAGTCGCGGGCGTGCTCGGCCATCTCGTCCATGGTGGGCTGCACGTCGGCGTGCAGCGCCAGGAAACCGTCCATCTCCTTGGCACCACCGCCCTGCTGGAGCCGGGCGAGGACGCCGTCGTAGAGGGTGGCCCGGTCCGCCTTGTCGCACAGGAAGGTTCGCCACTGACGGGCGTTCGCGAAGAACACGCCAGAACCGACGGTCTCCAGGATGCGCGGGATGAGCGCGTCGAAACCCGGCCGCCACCGCGTGTGGCCGCCGAAGTCCATGAAACTCAGCACGAAACCGTCGGTGTCCGGAGGGGTGTCGCCGCAGAACTCCAGGACGATCTGCAGCAGGTCGCGGCGGTTTCCGTCGCGCGGCAGCTTGGCCGCGAGCCTGGGGACCAGGTCCTTCGCGAACTCCCGCTGCCGCAGGACGTCGAGCAGGACCGCCAGTTCGTCCACGTGCCGGCCGAAGATCTCGTAGCGCACGAGCCACGGCGTGAGCGTCGAGGCGTTCGGCAGCAACCCGGCGCCCGCGATGGCGAGCGTCTCGCGGTGGACCCAGCGCTGCCCGCCCGCTCGGTGCTGCTTCTCGTACGCCTTCAGTTCCTTCGCGAGCGCCTTGCGTTCGTCGGCAGTGAGGCCCTTCAGCACCTCTCCGAGCGGCACGACCTGCTCGGACTCGATCAGCTCCTTGATCCGGTCGAACGTCATGCCTTCCCTCTGCTCATGTCCGCCGCCAGCACGTGCTTGCACTTGCCGCGCCCACCCCGGTACTCGGCCCACCACCGGCACGTGCACATGTCGCCGCTGACCCGGTACTCGCCGATCAGGGCCGTGTCGCCGTCCCAGCGGACCGCATTCTGCTCCACCAGTGCTTTCGCGTTGCGCAGCCTGGGGTTCATGGCCTGCACGTCCACGCCGGAGTACGGAAGCTCGCGGTGGAAGTAGGCGGCCTCGGCCAGGTCGTAGCCGACGCGTCCGGCCGTGCCGAGCTGGGCCAGCGCGTCCTTGACCCGCGCGGTCGTGAGCCCGGACCGTTCGGCGAGATCCGCGATGTCGACACGCGGCTCGAAGTCCAGGAGCGCACCGATCAACTCGGCGTCGGTGTCCGCGTCGCCCGCCGCCAAGCCGTCGAGGACTGCGCCCTCACCGGACAGTCCTCGGTTGACTTCCGGCGACAGCACGAGCGTGAGCCGTTGCGCGCCCAGATCGACTTCCCAGCCGCTCGCCACCGGCCGGCCCGTGGCGGGTGGGCCGTACAGGCGGACGGCTTTGGCGAAGCGCAGCAACGGGACCAAGGTGTCGAGCCGGTTCGGGCCCGCGAGGCACACCGCGCCGGCGCTCGCCGCTCCGCTGAGCCTCACCGTCCTGCCCGACGGCACCGCCCAGACCTGAGCGCTTTTGGGCAACGACTTGAGGAACCGCTGGGCGTCGGGTGCCGTCAGCTCGGCCTTCAGGTCGAACCGCGAGGTCAGCACCTGGGTCTCGGCGAATCCCCGGAGCCAGCGCGCCGGCAGCGGCACCTTCTTCTCCACGACCGCGCCGTCGAGCGTGCCGACCTCGACCTGGTCCGGCCCGACCGTGAGGTGCAGCGGGTCGCCTTTCGTGACGCGGGCGAGGGCGCGCCGCAGCGGTTCGTTGACGTCGACGTTGGTGGTGCCGCGGTCGTGCACCTCGCCGTCGAGCGCCTCACCGAGCACGTCGAGCCGCGCGTAGACACCGCAGCAGCCGGAGAAGGACTCGAAGCGCAGGCGGTCGCCGTCGCACGTGACGACCGGGTCGCGCAGGCGTTCGGGAGTGGGCTGGAAGTAGCGGGTGCCCGCGACCTTCGCGACGGCCAGCAACGCGGTGGCGCACTGGTGCGCGTCCGCCAGGAACCCGGTGAAGAAGCGCGGGTTCGGGGCACGGCCGCCGGAGGTCTGCAGGCCCAGGGCGCGACGCGTCTCGTCCAGCCGTGAGTCGGCGACGTAGGCGTACGAGTGCATCGCGCCACTCTAGGGTGGAAGGACTCGCCGAGCGCCTCGCGGAGAAGGTGGACTGCGACATTCCCGGTGACACGGCAACAGAAGGCGCGGAGTGCCCGGGGTCCGACCCGCCCCTGCCCAACATGGTTCACCGGACCGCGCCGGACACTCCGCGTGCGCTTGCCGGGCGAGGGTTGACCGGCAGGCGCACTCGAACCGTAAGGCAGATCCCGCCACGCAGAGTGACGGCTACTGGACAATGTCCTCCAGCCGCCAATCCCGTGACCTACCTTGGTCCGGTGGCCTACCTGCTCGAACCACTCGGGTTCACCGACCTCGACAACGCGGTGTACCTGGCGCTCGTCGACGCGCCGAGGTCGTCCGCGGCCGAGCTCGCCGGGCGCACCGGCGCGCCGATCGGCCCGGTCCGGCGAGCGGTGGCCGCACTCGTCGACGCGGGGCTCGCGACGAAGGTCGTCGACCGGCCGACCCGCTACCTGCCCACGCCACCGGACGTCGCGGTCGAAACCCTTGTCGCCCAACGCAAGCGCGAGCTCCAGGACCTGCGGGACGCTGCGAGCGAGTTCGCCAGGCGGCTGGAGGCGCCGTCCACCGGGCCGGCCGGGGTCGTCGAGCTGATCGAGGGCGACGAGGCGATCCAGCATCACCTGGCGCAGTCCCAGCGCGACGCCCGCCGCGAGGTGCTGATCATCGACACACCGCCGTACCTGCAGGGGGCGCCGGTGCAGAACGCGGAGGAGTTGGAGACGCTGGCGCGCGGCGTCGGCTACCGGTGCATCTACGACCGCCAGGCGCTGGCGACACCGGGGCACTTCGACCAGGTCAGCGAGTGCATCCGGGCGGGAGAGCAGGCCCGCACGCTCACCGCGGTGTCGATGAAGATGCAGATCGTCGATCGCGAGGTCGCGTTCCTCCCGGTGTCGTTCACGCCGACCGAGACGTCCAGCAGGCTGATGGTGCGCACGTCGCCGATGCTCGACGCGCTGCTCACGTGCTTCGAATCGCTGTGGCGGCAGGCGGTCCCGATCGGGCTGCCCGCCGCGCCCGAGCCGTCCGACCGCGACCAGGCGCTGCTGACGTTGCTCGCCACCGGTATGAAGGACCGCGTCATCGCGCAGACGCTCGGCATCACCGAACGCACGTTGAGCCGCCGGGTTCGTGAACTGATGGTGACTCTCGAGGCCGACACCCGGTTCCAGGCGGGGATCCAGGCCGCTCACCTGGGCCTCCTGCGCGCCTCCGACTGACGTGTCGTATACCGGACATTGTCCGGTTCTCGGGCTTTTGTGGTCGCAAATGGGCGGTTTACGTTTCGCCCATCTGGGTGCGTTTCAGTGACTTGGCTCACTGGGCGTAGCCCTTCCCTGCGGAAGGACCACGAACGTGAAGCGAACGAAGGCGTGGGCAACCATCATGGTGGCCGCCACGGCAGTCACCGGTGTCGCCGCCGCATCGGCCTGGATCCAGGCATCGGCGAACGAGGGGCCCTCCCTGCGGCCCGCGAGCGCCGGCGTGATCATCGGCTACAAGTCCCAGGCCGCCGAGGCCGGATCGGACGACGCCGCCCGGCGTGACGTCGCCGCGAAGGCACAGGGTCGCGGCTTCGAGTTCAGCAGGCGACTCGCGACCGGCGGCGTGCTGGTGGACCTCCCCGGTCTCGACCAGGCGGCCGTGGACGCGGCGATGCGGGTGTTCCGGGCCGACCCGGACGTCGCCTACGTCGAGCCGAACTCGATCATGCACGCGATGCTGAGCCCGAACGACCCCGAGTACCCCAAGCAGTGGCACTACTCCGAGGACAAGGCCGGGATGCGGGTGCCCGGAGCGTGGGACTCGAGCACCGGGTCCGGTGTGACCGTCGCGGTGATCGACACCGGCTACGTCGCGCACTCCGACCTCGCGGACAACATCGTCGCCGGGTACGACTTCATCTCGAACTCGTCCTACGCCCGCGACAACAACGGGCGCGACTCCAACCCCGCCGACGAGGGCGACTGGGGCGCGGCGAACGAGTGCGGGTGGAACGAGCCCGCGCACAACTCCACGTGGCACGGCACCCACGTCGCGGGCACCATCGCCGCGCGCACCGACAACGGCAAGGGCGTGGCGGGCGTCGCCCCGAACGCGAAGATCCAGCCGGTGCGCGTGCTCGGCAAGTGCGGCGGCACTGTCGCCGACATCGCCGACGCGATCGTCTGGGCGTCCGGCGGCACGGTGAACGGCGTCCCGGCCAACCAGACCCCGGCCAAGATCATCAACATGAGCCTGGGCGGCGAGGACTCCTGCCCCAACTCCTACCAGAACGCGATCAACGGCGCGGTGCAGCGCGGATCGACGATCGTCGTGGCGGCGGGCAACTCGAACCAGGACGCGTCCCGCTTCAACCCTGCCAACTGCAGCGGCGTGATCACCGTGGCCGGCACCGACCGCGACGGCAACCGCGCGCAGTTCCGCTCCGACGGCACGGCAGGATCCAACTACGGCACGACCGTCGACATCGCCGCCCCCGGTGGCGAGACGTGGACGGCGTCCGACCGCTCCAACGGCATCCTGTCCACGCTGAACAGCAGCACCACCACGCCGGGCGCCGAGTCGTACGCCTTCTACCAGGGCACCAGCATGGCCACGCCGCACGTCGCCGGGCTCGCCGCGCTGATGAAGTCCAAGAAACCCGATCTGACCCCTGCCCAGATCGAGAAGCTGATCAAGGACAACTCGCGGCCGTTGCCCGGCACCTGCTCCGGCGGCTGCGGTGCCGGACTCGCCGACGCGACCAAGACGATGGCCGCTCTGGGTGACACCTCGACCGGCGCGGTGTCGGTGACCAACCCCGGTGATCAGTCCACTGTGGTCAACAAGTCCGCGAGCCTGCAGATCAAGGCCAGCACCACCAACGCGAACGCGTCGCTGAGCTACTCGGCCACCGGGCTGCCGTCCGGCCTCACGATCAGCTCGTCGAGCGGCCTGATCTCCGGCACGCCGACCGCCACCGGCACCTCCTCGGTCAAGGTCACCGTCACCGACAGCACCAACGCGACGAACTCGGCGTCCTTCTCGTGGACGGTCACCAGCGGCACCGGCGGCACGGTGACCGTGACCAAGCCGCAGGACCAGTGGGGCTTCACCGGCTGGACGATCCAGCCGCTGCAGATCCAGGCCTCCAGCACCGCGGGCGGGTCGCTCACCTTCACCGCGAGCGGTCTGCCCACCGGCCTGTCGATCAGCTCGTCCGGGCAGATCACCGGAACGCCGACGGCCGGTGGCGCGCACACCGTGACGATCACCGCGAAGGACTCGGGCGGCAGCACCGGCACGACCACGTTCGCCTGGCAGATCTACGGCTTCTGACGCCACTTCCTGGAGGAACTCGTGTTCTCACTCAAGAAGCGGTGGCGGGCAACGACCATCGCACTCATCTGCGCCACCGCGACCGCCGGACTCCCGGCGACCGCCCACGCGAGGAGCAATGCCGGGCTCCGCGCCTACTTCGTGATCACCGCGGCCAACGCCACGGACGGCGCGAAGTCCGCTGTGGCCAACAACAACGGCACGGTGTACGCGTCCTACGACGCGATCGGCGTCATCGTCGCGCACTCGTCGGCGACGGACTTCGCGTCGAGGATGCGCTCGGTGTCCGGCGTCCAGCAGGTCGGGGCCACGCGCACCAGCGACGTCCCCGCGGCCGCCGCGAACCCGGCGATCCCGGCCGTGCCGAGCCAGACCACGCCGACGCAGGCCGAGTCGGCCGGGTCGGACATCACCCAGATCGGCGCGGACAAGGCGTGGGCGGTGACCACCGGATCGTCGTCGGTGACCGTCGGCGTCCTCGACACCGGCGTGGACGACCAGCACTACGACCTGAAGGACAACTTCGACGCGGCGAAGTCCGCGTCCTGCGCCTACGGCAAGCTCGACACCAGAGCAGGCGCGTGGCGACCGGTCGGCGACCACGGCACGCACGTCGCGGGCACCATCGCCGCGGCCAGGAACGGCAAGGGCATGATCGGTGTCGCGCCCGGCGTGAAGATCTCCTCGGTGCGCGTCGCCGAGGCGGGCTCGGAGCTGTTCTTCCCGGAGAACACCGTGTGCGCCTTCATGTTCGCCGGCGACCAGGGCATCAACATCACCAACAACAGCTATTACACCGACCCGTGGCTGTTCAACTGCCCGGACAACGCCGACCAGGCGGCGATCCTCGAAGGCACCAAGCGGGCCATCGCGTACGCGGAGGGCAAGGGCACGCTGAACGTCGCCGCGGCGGGCAACGAGAACTACAACCTGGCCGCGAAGACCAGTGACAGCAAGAGTCCCGACGACTCGACCGCCGTCAACCGCACCGTCACCAACGACTGCCTCGAAGTCCCCGGTGAGATCTCCGGCGTCGTGAACGTCGCGTCGATCACCTCGACCAACGACAAGTCGTCGTTCTCGAACTACGGCACCGACAAGGTCCACGTGGCGGCGCCGGGTGACAACGTGAACTCCACGCTGCCCGGTGGCCGCTACGGAACCAAGTCCGGCACGTCGATGGCCTCCCCGCACGTGGCGGGCGTCGCGGCGCTGATGCTCAGCGTCGACTCCGGCCTCAAGCCCGCTGACCTGCGCGCCAGGCTCGCGGCTCAGGCGGACGATCTCCCATGTCCGAGCTTCGGGGGCTGCACCGGGAACGCGGCGAAGAACTCGTTCTTCGGCGAGGGCAGGGTGGACGCGAAGGAGGCGGTCGGGTCTGGCAACCCGCAGCCTGGCACGCCGTCGGTGACCAACCCGGGCAACCAGTCCACTGTGGTCAACACGTCCGCGAGCCTGCAGATCAAGGCGACCGATCCGGACGGGAAAACGCTCTCCTACAGCGCTTCCGGTCTTCCCGCCGGGCTGACCATCAGCTCGTCGACCGGTCTGATCTCCGGCACGCCGACCGCGGCCGGGTCGTCGGAGGTCACCGTCACCGCGAAGAACACCGACAACCGGTCCGGCACGGCGACCTTCACCTGGACGGTCACCAGCCCGACCGGCGGCACGGTGACCGTGACCAAGCCGCAGGACCAGTGGGGCTCCACCGGCTGGACCATCCAGCCGTTGCAGCTCCAGGCGTCCAGCACGGCGGGCGGCACGATCACGTTCACCGCGTCCGGCCTGCCCGCCGGACTCTCCATCAGCCCGGCGGGCAGGATCACCGGCACGCCGACGGCGGCGGGTCAGCACACCGTGACCGTCACGGCGAAGGACTCCGGTGGCGGCACCGGAAGCACGACCTTCGCCTGGCAGGTCTACGGCTTCTGATCCGCCGGAGTGCGGCTCGTCCTCGGAGGACGGGCCGCACTCCGCTGTCCGGTCCACAATGGTGGTCGACGACGGGAGCCGTTGGTGAACCTGCTCGAACCCGTGGGGCTCGGCGAGTCCGACAGCGCGACCTACTTCGCCGTGCTCGACGCGCAGCGCGCCGCCGTTCCCGAGATCGCCGAGCTGGCCGGGTTGTCCGTCGAGGCCGCGGCGGGCGCGCTCGACCGGCTGGTGGAGGCCGGTCTCGTCACGAAGCTGCGCACCCGGCCGGTGCTCTTCGTGCCCGCCCCGCCGGAGGTCGCCGTCGACGCGATCGTCGCCCGCCGCACCCACGACCTCGACGACCTGCTGGCCGCGTCCCGGGAGCTGACCCATCGGCTGGACAAGACCTTTCCCGCGGCCCGGACGGGCATGGTCGAGGTGGTCGACGGGTACGACGCGACGAGCCAGCGGGTCGCGCAGTCCCAGCTCGGGGCGCAGGAGGAGGTGCTGCTCGTCGACGCGCCTCCGTACCTCGACCGGACCCCGATGCAGAACCGGCAGGAGCTCAAGTCGCTGGAGCGCGGGGTGTCGTACCGGTGCGTCTACGACCGTTCCTCGTTGGAACTGCCCGGCCACTACGAGGCGATGATGGAGTGCGTGCGGGCCGGAGAGCAGGCCCGCACGCTGACGTCGGTGAGCATGAAGATGCTGATCGTCGACCGGAAGGTCGCCTTCGTGCCGATGGCGTTCGGTGATCGCGAGACCAGCTCCGCGTTCGTCGTGCGCGCCTCGCCGTTGCTCGACGCGTTGCTGGTGTGCTTCGAGTCCCTGTGGTCCCGGGCCGTTCCGCTGGGCGCCGACCCTGTGCCCGGCGCGGGCGAGCTGTCCCACCGCGACCAGCGGCTGCTCGCCCTGATGGCCAGCGGCATGAAGGACCGGGCCATCGCCCGCACCCTCGGCATCACCGAACGCACGTTGAGCAGGCACGTCCACGAGCTGATGACGGCGCTGGAGGCGGACACCCGGTTCCAGGCCGGGATGCAGGCGTTCCACCGGGGCTGGCTGTCGGCGCCGGCCAAACCTCACAGGTAGCGGCGCAGCAGGTCCTCCTCGGTTTCCCTGCGCACGATCGGCCTGGCCACCCCGTCCTTCACCGCGACGATCGGCGGCCGGCAGACCTGGTTGTAGTTCGAGGCCAGCGCGTGGTGGTACGCGCCGGTCACCGGCACCGCGAGCACGTCACCCGCGTGCACGTCCTTGGGCAGCAACGCTTCCGCCAGCACGTCGCCGGCTTCGCAGTGCCGTCCGACGACGGTGCACGGCTGCGGCTTTCCTCCACGTCCGACCAGACGAACCGCGTACTTGGCGCCGTACAAGGCCGGCCTCGGGTTGTCGCTCATGCCGCCGTCGACGGCCACGAAGGTCCGGTTGTCGCGCTTGACCGCGCAGACGCGGTAGAGCGTGACGCCGGCGTTGGCGACGATCGACCGGCCCGGTTCGATCAGGATTCTCGGCACCGGCACGCGGTGCAGCGCGCACTCGTAGTTGAGGGTGCCGCGGACCCGTTGCGCGAAGCCGAAGAGGTCGAACGCCGACTCGCCGGGCAGGTACGGGGCGCAGAAGCCGCCGCCCAGGTCGAGCTGCTCGATGCGGACACCGCACGAGGCGATCAGGCCGACCATGCGCCGCACGGTCTCCTCGTAGGACGCGACGTGCCGGACCTGCGAGCCGATGTGGCAGTGCAGGCCGACGAGCTTGAGCGACGGCTGCTCGACCACGCGCAGGATCGCTTCGAGGGCAGCGCCGGATGCCAGCGAGAAGCCGAACTTCTGGTCCTCGACGCCCGTGGCGATGGCGGCGTGGGTGTGGGCGTCCACGCCGGGCGTCACGCGGATCATGACTTCCTGGCCGTGCGTGGCGAGGGCGCCGAGCTGGGCGATCTCGTCGAACGAGTCGACGACGATCCTGCTGACCCCGTACGCCAGGGCGGATTTGAGGTCTTCCGCGGTCTTCACGTTGCCGTGCATGACGATGCGCTTCGCGGGGAACCCGGCCGCCTTCGCGAGGGCCAGCTCACCGGCGGACGACACGTCGAGCGACAGGCCTTCCGACGCCATCCAGCGGTAGACCTCGGGGCAGGGCAACGACTTGCCCGCGAACACGACCTCGGCTTCCGGCAGTGCGTCCGCGTATGCCCTGGCGCGAGAACGCACGGTGGCCTCGTCGAGCACCTGGCAGGGCGTGCCGAACTGGGCGGCGAGGCGCGTGGCGGGGACTCCACCGATGACGAGGTCCGCGCCGGACAGGTGGGTTCCGTCCGGCCACAGACCCTCTTCCAGCACCGGTTCGGTGGAGCATCCGATGCTGGGCAGCAACTCCGCGAGTGTCATGGATCAAGTGCACGCCCGGGACGCGCGCCTGCCCAGAGCACGGACGAGACCCTGACACCGCTGGTGCCGGCTTTGACGCGATCCTGACGATCAGGGTGGTGGCCGCCACATCCCGAGCAAGGGGACCCGGACGTTTCCGGGGCCGCGGCCGTGATCAGTGCACGCAGCACCCCATCGGCGTGGCCGGTGCCTCCGCCGGTTCCTGTGCGGCGGCCTCGATCTCGGCCAGCACCCGCGCCCGATCCGCCGGTCCGAGGTACCGGCCGCGACTCACGACGGCGTGGATGCGGCTGACGTTCGTGATGTCCGCCAACGGATCCGCGTCCAGCACCACCAGATCCGCCTGCTTGCCCGCGCTGACCGTGCCCGTCTCGTGGGCGAGCCCGAGGCACCGCGCCGCCTCGCTCGTCGCCGCCCGCAGCGCCGCCATCGGGGTCAGCCCGGCCCGCACGAGCAGCGCGAGCTCGTCGTGCAGCGAGAATCCCGGGAACACGTACGCGAACCCCGCGTCCGTGCCCGCCACCACACCGACGCCGGCCTCGTGCATCTGACGCAGCAGGCGCATCCGCGCGTCGCCGAACGCCAGCAGCGCGGCCACTTCCTCCGGCGTGCGCTCGGGACGGCCCGACATGATCAGCTGCCACTGCGCCCGCAGGTCGACCGGGATGTAGCGGAGCCGGTCGAGCGCGACGGGGTCGTTCACGATGCTCGACGGCGAGCGCGACATGTTCCGCTCGACGAACAACGTCGGCGACTGCCACGTGCCGCGCCTGGCCATGGCCCTGAACAGCTCGGCGGCGCGGGCCGGTGAGTGCGTGGCGACGGCGGCCCGCTCCATCCGTCCCGACTGCCTGCCCCACCAGTTCGGGTCGGCCGGGTCGTCCGGCAGCGCGCGCAGCTTCGCGTAGAGCTCGTCGGCGTTGTCCGAAGTGGACGTGAACAGGTTGTAGAGGTGTTCGTGGGTGTGCTGGGCCAGCGCGTCCCGCACCGGCACTCGCGCGGGCACGTGGCCGGCGAACGGGATCCGCAGCCTGCGTGCTTCGGCGGCGATGGCGGCGTAGCACTCGGGCGACAGGAACGAGTAGACCTTGACGAAGTCCGCTCCCCCGTCCTTGGCCCCGCGCACCGCGGCACGGGCCTCGTCCGGAGTCCGCACGACGTCCGCGCCCGGCCAGATCGCGCCGGGGCCGTCGACGATGTTGCTCGCGATCACCATCCGCGGGCCGAGCACCTCGCCGGCCTCGATGCGCCGTCGGGTGTCGTGCGTCTCGGGTTGACCCCACATCTCACGGACACCGGTGACGCCTTGCACGACGTGCAGCGGCGCCACGGTGTCCGCGAAGAACGACGCGTGCGTGTGCAGGTCCCACAGTCCCGGAATCACGTACTTCCCGGCGACGTCGACCACTCGCACACCACGCGGCAGGTCCCGGTGCCGGCCCGCGGCGAGGATGCGGTCGCCCGCGAGCACGATCGTCGCGTCGCGCACGGGCGGGCGGCCCGTTCCGTCGATGAGAGTCGCGCCGACCAGCGCCGTGACCCCGCTCGGAGAGGCCGCCGCCTCCTGCCCGACCACACTGAGCGCCGCGGCGCCGAGTGCACCCTTGCCCAGCCAGGACAACACGTCCCGGCGCGCCAGATCCCCCACTGTTCCCCCTTGGTAGCCGCAGTCGACGCTACCGACGCGGGAGAGCGAGGGCAGTGGGGCTGGCACCAGGCTCAGAGCTCCAGCCTGTACCCCATGCCCGGTTCGGTGATCAGGTGCCGCGGGTGGGCCGGGTCGGTCTCCAGCTTGCGGCGCAGCTGGGCGAAGTAGACGCGAAGGTACTGGGACTCGTTGACGTGCATCGGCCCCCACACCTCCTGCAGCAACTGCTTCTGCGACACCAGACGGCCCGGGTTGCGCGCGAGGATCTCCACCAGGCCCCACTCGGTCGGCGTCAGGTGGATCTCGCGCCCGTCCCGCCGCACCTTCTTCACGGCGAGGTCCACGACGAACGACGAGGTCTCGACGACCGGGTCTCCCCCGTCACGGGCCAGACCGCGCCGCACGGCCGCACGCAGGCGGGCGAGAAGCTCGTCCATCCCGAACGGCTTGGTCACGTAGTCGTCAGCACCCGCGTCCAGAGCCTCGACCTTGGCGGCGGAGTCGGTGCGCGCCGACAACACGATGATCGGGATCGTGGACCAGCCTCTCAGGCCCGCGATCACGTCCACGCCGTCGATGTCCGGGAGGCCCAGGTCGAGGACGACGACGTCCGGTTTTCCCTCCACCGCAACGCCCAGGGCGGATTTGCCGTCATAGGCCGTCATCACGTCGTATCCCCGCGCACTGAGGTTGATCCTCAACGCACGGACGATCTGCGGTTCGTCATCGACCACCAGCACTGACGTCATCGTGCAGTCTCTCTTCGTAGGCGGGCAACGAGATCACCATGGTGAGCCCGCCGCCCGGTGTGTCCTCCGCGCTGATCTCACCGCCCATGGCGGCAGTGAAGCCCTTCGCGACGCTGAGGCCGAGTCCGACGCCTGGTGTGGCGTCGCGGTCACCGAGTCGTTGGAAGGGCGCGAAAACCTTGCCCGCCGAACGTTTGGGGAGGCCGCGGCCGTGGTCGACGATCCGCAGCTCGACCTGCGAGCCGTGCGCACTGGCCCTGATCGCGACCTCGGACTTGCCGTGCCGCAACGCGTTGTCCACCACGTTCGCCACCACGCGTTCCAGCAACCCCAGATCGGCCAGCACCGGCGGCAGATGTTCGTCCACCACCACCGACACCGCCTGCCGTTCCTCGACACCGGCCAGCGCACGAGCAACGGCCTCGTAGTAGCTGACGGGTCGCAACACCGGCTCCACGGAACCGGTGGCGAGCCGCGACGAGTCCAGGAGGTTGTCCACCAGGCCGGTCAACCTGTCCGCCGACTCCTCCACGGTCGCCATCAGCTCGAAAACGTCCTCAGTGGACAGAGGCAGCGACTCGTCCCGCAGACTGCCGATCGCGGCCTTGATCGACGTCAGCGGTGTGCGCAGATCGTGCCCCACGGCCGACAACAAGGCCGTGCGCAGTTCCGAGGTCTCGACCTTGCGCTGTGCCGAACGAGCTTCATCGGCCATTCGCTGTTGCCGCAACGCCATCAGCGCCTGCCCAGCGGCCGCCTCGAGCACTCGTTGGTCGCTGGCCGGCAGCACCCGGCCGCGCAACGCCAGGTGGATGTCCGACGTGACCAGCACGTCCGCGTCGGCCTCGTCCGGCTCGTCGCACGGCCGCGGCCCGACGCACGCGACACGTTCCCAGGTGCCGCCACGACGTTCCAGCAGCGCCACGGACTCCAGGCCGAAGTTCTCCCGGATCTTCTCCAGCAACCGGGCCAGCGGATACGGCGAGGTCAGCACGGTCCTGGCGTAGGAGGCGAGCAACGCGGCCTCGGTGCGCGCCCGCGCTCCCTGCTCCGCCAGCCGCGCCGCCCGGTCGACCGTCAGTGCCACGACCGTCGCGACGATCACCATGGCCACCAACGTGATCACGTTCTCCGGCGACTGCACCGCCAGGCTGTAGTACGGCTCGGTGAAGAAGTAGTTCAGCAGCCCGGCGCCGACGACCGCGCAGAACAACGCGGGCCCCAGCCCTCCCGCGATCGCCACCACGCACGTGACCAGCAGGAACGCCACCAGGTCCGTCGAGAAGTCGAGGTCGTCGCGCCACAGCATGCCGACCACCGTGACCAGGGCGGGCAGAACCAGCGACAACCCCCAGCCGATCAGCCTGCGCCGCAACGACAACGGGTCCGTGCCGATCTTCCACCGCAACCCGCGCCGGGCCTCGTCGTGCGTGACCATGTGCACGTCGATCGCGCCGGACTCCTGCACCACCGAGGCACCGATGCCCTCGTCGAACGCCCGCGCGACCCGTGACCTGCGCGAAGTGCCGAGCACGAGCTGAGTGGCGTTCACCCCGCGCGCGAACTCCAGCAACGCCGTCGGCACGTCGTCGCCCACCACCGAGTGGAACGTCGCACCGACGTCCTCGGCGACAACACGTGATCGGGCGATGTGCTCGGGCGTCACGCCGGTGAGCCCGTCGCCGCGCATCACGTGCACGACGAGGAGTTCCGCACCCGCGCGCACGGCGATCCGGCGAGCCCGACGGATCAACGTCTCGCTCTCCGGTCCACCGGTGATCGCGGCGACGACCCGTTCACGCGTCTCCCAGGTGTCGGTGATCGACTTCTCGCTGCGGTAGCGCTGCAACGCGACGTCGACCTGGTCCGCCACCCACAGCAGCGCCAACTCGCGCAACGCGGTCAGGTTGCCGAGCCGGAAGTAGTTGCCCAGCGCGGCATCGATCTTGTGGGCGGCGTAGATGTTGCCGTGCGCCAGCCGTCGCCGCAACGCCTCGGGCGTGATGTCGATCAGCTCGACCTGTTCGGCGCGGCGGACCACGTCGTCCGGCACGGTTTCCCGTTGCTGGACACCGGTGATCCGCTGCACGACGTCGTTCAACGACTCCAGGTGCTGGACGTTGACCGTGGACAGCACGTCGATGCCCGCCTCGAGCAGCTCCTCGACGTCCTGCCACCGCTTCTCGTTGCGCGAGCCCGGCGCGTTGGTGTGCGCGAGCTCGTCGATCACCGCGACCTCGGGCCCCCGCACCAGGATCGCGTCGACGTCCATCTCCTCGACCTCGACGCCGCGGTGCCGCATCACTTTGCGCGGCACCACTTCCAGGTCTTTGAGAAGGTCCGCGGTCTTCTCCCGGCCGTGGGTCTCGACGAGCCCCACGACCACTTCGGTGCCGCGCTCCCGGCGCCGGTGGGCCTCGCCGAGCATGGCGAAGGTCTTGCCGACGCCGGGAGCGGCGCCGAGGTAGATCCTCAGCTCTCCCCGGCGACCGTCAACGGGTGGCGCTGTCGATGGCACGGTTCAGCGCAGTCACGTTGACGGTGGTGGTGAAGGTGCCGTGAGTGTTGGAGGCGACCAACTCACGGACCTTCTCCACGGACAGCCCGGACGCGCGCGCCACGCGGGGCACCTGCAACGCCGCGTACTCCGGGCTGATGTGCGGGTCGAGACCGGACGCCGACGCCGTGACGGCGTCCTGCGGCACCTGGTCCTCGCTGACACCCTCGCGCTTCGCGATCTCCGCGCGGCGCTCGTCGATCACCTTGGTGTAGTCGGAGTTGAGCTCGCCCTTGTTCGAACCACCGGACGCGGGCAACGTGGCCGCCGACGGGCGCGGCACGAAGTACTGGTCGCCTTGCCGCGTGACCGCGACGAGTGTGGTGTCCGTTGCCTCGGCATTGGCTTGCAGGCCGGGGATCCGGGAGACGCCCCACACCGCCATCGGGTAGAGCACCCCGACGAGCACGGTGAGTGCGAGCAGGATCCGAAGTCCCGCCCACGACTGCTTCAGAAAGTTCTCCATGTCAGCCAATCCCGGGGACGAGTCGCACGAGCAGATCGATCAGCCAGATCCCGGCGAACGGCGTCACGACACCGCCGAGGCCGTAGATCAGCAGGTTGCGCCGCAGCAACGCGGACGCGCTGGACGGCCGGTACCGCACACCCTTGAGCGCCAGCGGGATCAGCGCCACGATGATCAGCGCGTTGAAGATCACCGCCGACAGGATCGCGGACTGCGGCGTGGCCAGCCGCATGATGTTGAGCTTGTCGAGCGCCGGGTAGATCGCCGCGAACATGGCCGGCAGGATCGCGAAGTACTTCGCCAGGTCGTTGGCAACGCTGAAGGTCGTCAACGCGCCACGCGTGATCAGCAGCTGCTTGCCGATCTCCACGATCTCGATCAGCTTCGTCGGGTCCGAGTCGAGGTCGACCATGTTGCCGGCCTCCTTGGCGGCCGACGTGCCGGTGTTCATCGCGACGCCGACGTCGGACTGCGCCAGCGCGGGCGCGTCGTTCGTGCCGTCACCGGTCATCGCGACCAGCCGGCCGCCCTCCTGCTCCTTGCGGATCAGGGCCATCTTGTCCTCGGGCTTCGCTTCGGCGAGGAAGTCGTCCACCCCGGCCTCACCCGCGATCGCCTTGGCGGTCAACGGGTTGTCGCCGGTGACCATGACCGTGCGGATGCCCATCGCGCGCAGCTCGGCGAACCGTTCCTTCATACCGGGCTTCACGACGTCGCTCAGCCGGATGATCCCGAGGACTGTGCCGTTCTCCGCGACGACGAGCGGCGTGCCGCCCTGCGCGCTGATCTCGTCCACGACCTCGCGAGCCGTCGCGGTCAGCTCGAACGCCGACGCCGCGCCCTTGCGGATGATCCGGTCGCCCAGGTCGATGCCGGACATGCGCGTCTGAGCGGTGAACGGGACGAACTCGCCCGTCTTCTCGTGCGCGGTCGCGGGCTGTCCCCCGGCGAGCTCCAGGATGCTGCGGCCTTCCGGCGTCTCGTCCGCCAGGCTCGCGAGCCGTGCCGCGGCGACCAGCGCCTCGTGGGAAGTGCCGTTGACCGGGATGAACTCGGTCGCGCGGCGGTTGCCCCACGTGATCGTGCCGGTCTTGTCCAGCAGCAACGTGTCGATGTCGCCGGCGGCCTCGACCGCCTTGCCGGACGTCGCCAGCACGTTGCGCTGCACCAGCCGGTCCATGCCCGCGATGCCGATGGCGGACAACAGCGCGCCGATCGTGGTCGGGATCAGGCAGACCAGCAGAGCCGTCAGCACCACCACGGACTGCTCGCCACCGGAGAAGATCGCGAACGGCTGCAGCGCCATCACCGCGAGCAGGAAGATGATCGTCAGCGTGGACAGCAGGATCGTCAGCGCGATCTCGTTCGGCGTCTTCTGCCGTTCGGCGCCCTCGACGAGCGCGATCATCCGGTCCACGAAGGACTCACCGGGCTTGGTCGTGATCCGCACGATGATCCGGTCTGACAGCACGGTCGTGCCACCGGTGACCGCGGACCTGTCGCCGCCGGACTCGCGGATCACCGGCGCCGACTCGCCCGTGATGGCCGACTCGTCCACGGTGGCGATGCCTTCGACGACGTCACCGTCGCCGGGGATGACCTCGCCCGCCTCGACGACGACCAGGTCGCCGATCTTCAGCTCGGTGCCGGCGACGACATCGCCGTTGACGAGCCTGGCGACAGCGTCCTTCTTGGTCTTGCGCAACGAGTCGGCCTGCGCCTTGCCGCGGCCTTCCGCGACCGCCTCGGCGAGGTTCGCGAAGAGCACGGTGAACCACAGCCACACCGTCACCGCGATGGTGAACACGCTGGGATCGGTCACCGCGAAGACCGTGACCAGCAGCGACCCGACCCAGACGACGAACATGACCGGGTTGCGCAGCTGGTGGCGCGGGTGGAGCTTGCGCAACGCCTCCGGCACGGCGTCCAGGAGGTGGGCGCGGGTGACCGTCTTCTTGTGCGCGGAGACCGGCTTTTCGAGGGTTGTGGTGGTCACTGGAGTGCCTCCGCGATGGGACCGAGAGCGAGAGCGGGAACGAACGTCAGCGCGGCGACCAGGACGATCGAGCCGGTCAGCAGCGTGGCGAACAGCGGCCCGGTGGTGGGCAACGTGCCCGCGGTGACCGGCACCTTCTTCTGCGCCGCAAGAGATCCGGCCAGCGCCAGGACCGCGACGATCGGGATGAACCGGCCGAACAGCATGCACAGGCCGAGCGACGACTGGAACCAGTCGTTGGTGACCGTGATGCCGGCGAACGCGCTGCCGTTGTTGTTCGAGGCCGACGCGTAGGCGTAAAGGATCTCGGACAGGCCGTGCGCGCCGGGGTTGTTCAGCGCACCCTGCGTGCTCGGCAGGATCGCGGCGATGCCGGCGCCGATCAGCAACACCGTCGGCATGGCGAGGATCGAGACCGCGGCGGCCGTGACCTCCTTGCGCCCCAGCTTCTTGCCGAGGTACTCCGGCGTGCGGCCGACCATCAGGCCCGCCAGGAACATCGCGATGATCGCCATCACCAGGATGCTGTAGAGGCCCGTGCCGACACCGCCCGGCGTCATCTCGCCGAACAGCATGTTGAGCAGCGTGCCGCCGCCACCGAGGCCGGTGTAGCTGTCGTGCAGCGAGTTGACCGCGCCGGTCGACGTGCCCGTCGTGGCGTCGGCGAAGATCGCGCTGCCGGGGATGCCGAACCTGAGCTCCTTGCCCTCCAACGGCCGGATGCCCGCTGCCTCCGCGCCCCAGATCACGCCGAGCATCGCGGTCCAGATGACGCCCATGACGCCGAGCAGCACGTACCCCTGCTTGTTCTGGCCGACGAGCCTGCCGAACGTGCGGGTGAGCGCGACCGGGATGACCAGGATCAGGAAGATCTCGATGAGGTTGGTCCACTCGTTCGGGTTCTCGAACGGGTGCGCCGAGTTGGCGTTGAGAACACCGCCGCCGTTGGTGCCGAGCTCCTTGATGGCTTCCTGTGACGCCACCGGCGCGTTGGCGATCGTCTGGCCGTCAACGTCCACACCGGACTTCAGCGACATCGTGACGCCGAGCGCGATCAGCACGATGGCGAACACGAACGCGATGGGCAGCAGGATGCGGATGGTGCCGCGGGTGAGGTCGACCCAGAAGTTGCCGAGCCGGTCGGTCTGGTGCCGCACGAACCCGCGGATCAGCGCGACCGCGACCGCGAGACCGACGGCCGCCGACACGAAGTTCTGCACGGTCAGGCCGATCATCTGCACCGCGTGACCCATGACGGCTTCCGGCACGTACGACTGCCAGTTCGTGTTGGCCACGAAGCTGATCGCCGTGTTGAACGCCATGCCGGGCTCGACGTTCCCCCGGCCGAAGTTGAACGGTAAGAGGGTTTGCAGGCGCTGGATCACGTACAGGAACACGATGCCGACGAACGAGAAGCCCAGCACGCCGTACGCGTAGGTGCTCCACTTCTGCTCGGCGTTCGGGTCGATGCGCGCGAACCGGTAGATGGCCAGTTCGACCTTCGAGTGCCCCTTGTTCTGGAACACACGAGCCATGTAGTCGCCGAGGGGCCGGTACGCGACCGCCAGGGCCGCGACGAGGACGCCGACCTGCAGCAGGCCGGCCACGAGAGGTGACATCAGAACTTCTCCGGCCTGATGAGTGCGATGAACAGGTAGACGATCAGCCCGAGTGCGATCACGCCGGCGACGGCGTTCGCGACAAGTCCCGTGCTCACAGCTTCTCCAGTCCGCGCACCGTCAAGCCCAGCACGACGAAACTCCCGATCAGCAGCAACGCGTAGGCCAGGTCGGCCATGACGCCGCTCCCTTCAACGACAGGTTTTCTTGATGACGCTCGGAAGCGTGCAACACGAAATGCCTGATCAGGCGTTGCCTGACAGCGTCCTTACGGCGTTGGCGGCGGCTTTTACGCGTTCTTGAGGCCGGGGAGACCTGGGTCTCATCCGATAGGTCCCCTGGCAGTGACTTTCCGTGAGCTCTTGCCTGCGCTCGCGCTCACATATACCTTCGGCATTCAGATACCAGCGGTATTTGGAGGCGTTCGTGCGACGAGCACTGGTGCTGGGTTGTGGTGGAACCGTCGGCGGGGCGTGGCAGGTGGGCGCGCTCGCGGCGGTGCGGGACGCGCTCGGGTGGGAACCGGCATCGGCCGACGTGATCATCGGGACGTCGTCGGGCGCGCATCTCGCGGTGCTGCTCGGCCGCGGTCTCACCATCACCGACCTGATAGCTGCCCAACGGGACTCTTCTGACGCTCCTGCCTTCGCCCGGCGGTTCTTCACGCGCCCACCTGGCCGTTGGCCCCGGTTGACGGACCGCGATCCGGCGTTCCTCGACGGCCTGACCCACGACCTGGTGCCGGGCTGGGTGCCGCATCCGGCGACCTGGCTGGTCGCGGTCTCCTCCCGGGGTGCGCGCGTGGCGTTCGGGTCGCCGGGCGCGCCTCGCACGTCCGTCGCGGAGGCGTTGCGCGCGTCCTGGGCGATTCCTGGCTGGTACCAATCGGTTCTCATCGGCCGGCGGCGCTACTTCGACGGCGGTGTCGCCTCGCCGACGTCCGCGGATCTCGTACCCGACGTGGACGAGGTGGTGATCGTCGCGCCGATGGTGTCCGAAGCGCGCGTGCCGGGCGTCGGCGGACGGCTGGAACTGGTGCTGCGCCAGCGGATGAACCGCGTGGCCGCCCGCGAGGTGGCGTCGTTGCGCGCGCGTGGCATCCGGGTCGTGCGCGTGCATCCCGGTGCCGCCGAACTCGCCGCGATGGGCTGGAACTTCATGGACCCCGCCCGACGCCTGCCCGCCCTGGAGGCGGCACTCACCCACGTCCCCGCCCGCCTGAGGAGCCTCGCGTGAGCTATCCGAAGATCGACCTCGACGGCGCTGTCGTCGCCATCACCGGTGGCGCGCGGGGCATCGGCCAGGCGACGGCTCAGGCCTTCGCCTCGCGAGGCGCTCAAGTGTGCGTCGGCGATCTCGACGGCCCGCACGTCCTCGACGTGACCTCGCGGGCGTCGTTCGCCGCGTTCGTCTCCGCCGTGCTCGACGCGCACGGCCGGATCGACGTGCTGGTCAACAACGCGGGCGTGATGCCGTTGGGCGCGTTCCTCGACGAACCGGACTCGATCTCGCGGACCACGCTCGCCGTCAACGTCGAGGGCCTGATCAACGGGATGCGCCTGGTGCTGCCGCACATGATCGGGCGCGGGTCAGGGCACGTCGTCAACGTCGCCTCGATGGCGGGCAAGATCCCCATCCCGGGCATGGCCGTCTACAACGCGTCCAAGTTCGCCGCGGTCGGGCTCACCGCCGCGGTGCGCGAGGAGTACGCCCACACCGGCGTCAGCGTCACGGCGGTGCTGCCCAGCGCGGTGCGGACCCGGCTGTCGTCCGGTGTCCCGCTCGGCCGCGGCATGCCGACCGTCGATCCGGAGGACGTGGCGAAGGCGATCGTCCACAGTGTCCGGACGCGGCGCGCGAGTGTGCCGGTGCCCGGCTACCTGGCCGCGTGGGACCTGATCGACGCGGCGGTGCCGGAACGCGTGCTTCGCCTCGGCCGCAGGCTGATCGGCGGTCGTCGCGCGCTGACCCACGTCGACCACGAGAAACGCCGGGCGTACGACGATGCGATCGCGGCTCAGGCATCATCGGACGCGTGAACGTACTTCGGGAAGTCGCGGACCTGCTGCCCGCGTCCGGGCTGGTCGCGGTCGACGGGGTGGACGGCGCGGGCAAGACGACGTTCTGCGACCACCTGGCCGCGGTGCTGCGAGCACGCGGCCGTGAGGTGGTGCGGGCGTCCGTCGACGACTTCCACCACCCGCGCGCTGTTCGGTGGCAGAAGGGCAAGACGTCGCCGGAAGGCTTCTTCCTCGACTCCTTCGACCACGAGCGGTTCGCCGAGTACCTGTTGGTGCCGTTCGTGGCCGGGCAACCGTTCCGCCGGGCGAGCCACGACCTGGCGACCGACGAGTACGTGGACGCGCCGTTCGAGACCGCGCCGCCGTCCGCGCTCCTGCTGGTGGACGGGATCTTCCTGCACCGCGACGAGCTCGTGGACCACTGGGACTTCTCGGTGTTCCTCGACGTCGAGTTCGCGGTGTCGGTGGGGCGCATGGCTTTGCGCGACGGCAGTCCGTCCGATCCGGACGATCCCCGCAACCGCCGTTACGTCGAGGGGCAGAAGCTGTACTTCGCGAAGTGCGACCCGGCTCGTCGTGCCGACCTCGTGCTCGACCACAACTGAAGTACGGTGCCCCGGTGACCGAGCCCGTGAAGAAGACCGCACAGCTTCCCCAGTGCCCGCAGTGCGAGTCCGACGACCTGCGGCCGTACGGCAACGGGTCGAAGTGGATCTGCCCGAGCTGCCGGTTCCTGGCGCCGTGCTGCGAGCCGGACACCGCCTGCCACTGGTAGACCGTCACCGAAACGGCCTATTTGTCCCGCCCCGCACGTGAGATACCACCGACGTGTGGAGGAAGTGAACAACTCCGTCGCCGGCAGCGAGATCGGCGCGGTCGTGCAGGTGGGTCACGCCACCACGGTCAACGTGCACGGATCCGCCACGCCGCGGACCTCTCCTCTTGGCCGTCCGGTCGCCACCTGCTCACCGCTCGACCTCGAAGTGCACAGCGCCGGTGACGGACCGCTGCCGCCCTACATCCGCCGCTCGCACGACGCTGTGCTCGACAGCGCCGTGCGCGCCGCCTTCGCTGGCACCAGCGCCATGTCGGTGCTGGTAGGCGGATCCTCCACAGGCAAGACCAGGGCTTGCTGGGAGGCGGTGCGGACGCTTCCGGCACCGTGGCGGCTCTGGCATCCCATCAGCCCGGGCCGGCCGCAGGCGGTACTGGCCGACCTCGGCCACCTCCAGCCGCACACCGTGCTGTGGCTCAACGAGAGTCACCACTACCTCCTCACACCCGGAAGTGTGTTGGGCGAACAGGTCGCCGCCGGCCTGCGCGAGCTGTTGCGGTCGGCGTCGCCGGTGCTGGTCCTCGGCACGTTGTGGCCCGAGTACTGGCAGACCCTCACCAGGGAACCCGGCCCAGCCGAGCCCGACCCGCACGCACAGGCACGCGCGCTGCTCGTCGGAACAGGCACGCGGGTGGCTGACGAGTTCACCGCCGCCGACGTCGCCGCCGCGGCCGCGACCGCCGAACCCAGGCTCGTGGAAGCCGCCGCCCGAGCACGAGACCGCCAGGTGACCCAGTACCTAGCGGGAGCGCCCGCCCTGCTCGAACGGTTCCGGACCGCGCCGCCCGCGGAGGAGGCGATCATCACCGCGGCGATGGACATCCGCAGACTCGGTCACGGCCTGGTCATGTCCGCCGACCTGCTCAAGGACGCCGCCCCCGGTTACCTGACGGACTCGCAGTGGAACAAGCTCGGCGACAACTGGTTCGCCGACGCCCTCGCAGCCTGCGTTCACCCCGGCCCAGGCGGATCAAGTCCGCTGGCCCACGTCCGGCCCCGGCCCGGTCGCACAACAGCCGAGGGGTACCAGCTGGAGGACTACCTGGAACAGAGGTCCCGGCTGACCCGGTCCGCGACAACGGTGCCCGCCACCACCTGGTCGGCATTGCTCTCCCGCTCCGCGCCCGAGGACCACCTGGTGCTGGCCACTGCGGCACGGGTTCGCGGGCTCTACCGCATCGCGCACCACTTCTACCTCAAGGCCAACGCGCCCCGGTACGTCTACGACATGCTGATCACCTGCGGCCGGGGAGAGGACGCCGCGGCTTGGGCACGCCGGACAGGCGGACACGACGTTCGACCGAGACTGGCGGCTGGCGACCCGGCGGCAGTCGAAACGTTCCAGCAAGCCGCTGCCAGCGCCTTCGCTCTCCGAATCCGAGCGGAGCAGCTTCTCCGGGGCGGCCGGGCGGACGAAGCGTTGCGCGCACTGGATCATCGAGCTGAAACCGGCGACAGGACCGCGAGAGTCATGGCGGAACTGCTGCGGATCAAGCTGGGTTCACGGACACCACCGGAGCCGGTTCAGGTTCCGACCGAACTGGACTGGATGGGCGATCCGGACGTGGTCGTCCGAGCCGCGGCGGAGCTCGGCGACTGGTCGGCTGTGCGAAAGATCGCCGGCACGATGCTCGCCGAGGGCGAGCGAGATCATCTCATCACCTGGCTCCGCGGGATTGCGATCCGGCAGTCGATGACGCCCGAGAACCTCCTCTTCGTCCTGCGCGGCGATGGTCCCCCAGGTGAGACACCAACACCACGACCACCAGAGCCCGACTGGGAGCCTGACACTGTGTTCTCCCGGCTGGTTCGTGCGAGTCAGAACAACGATGAGTACGAATACGGCGAAGCGTTCGCTCGCCTACGCGCGCTCCCGTTCGCGCTGCAGCAGGCCGGCCGGCTGGACGAAGCGCTCGAGTGGCACGTCTTGCTCATCGAAACCGGTAACGGCAACAGGATCCGTGCGGCGGAAGGAGTGCTGCGGCTTCTCGGTAGGCCCGAGGAGGCCGATCGCTTGAAGGCGTTCGGTCTCGACCCCGGTGGGCGATTTGCGGGTCCGTGGCCGTGAGACCGACCCCCAAATCGTTACCTAGCGTGATAACACCTGGTCACCTCTCGACGACGTACTGGCCACAGCGTCCGATCGGCGTAACGAGGAGACCACCATGGCGACCACGTTCTGGGCTTGGTTCGTGTCCGCACTCGTCATCGTGCTGCTCGCGGTGGTGATTCCGAGCAGGCTGGGTGCGCAGAGCGTGCTCAGAGACGCGCGCGGGCGGTACAGCCTCTCGAGACTGCAGGTCATGGTGTGGACGGTCGTCCTGCTGTCGCTGATCGCCGGCATGGCGTTCGGGCGGTTCGCGGCCGGGCAGGTCGACGTGGCCGGGTTCCAGATTCCGAGCCAGGTCCTGTGGTTGCTGGGCATCTCGGTCGCGTCCGGGGTGCTGGCGGCCGCGGTCAAGGTCGTGAAGAGCACCAACCGGCCCGACGCGGTGGCCGCCTATCCGCTGGGCAAAGAAGGCGGGAAGCTCTGGGAGATGCTGACCGTCGAGGAGGGCGCGTCGGCGGGCAAGTCGATCGACCTGGCCAAGTTCCAGAACTTCGTGGTCACCGTGCTGCTGGTGGCGCTGTACGTGGCGCAGGCGGTCTCGGCGCTCAAGGCCGTGGCCGACCCCGCGGGCATCGCCGGGCTGCCGGCGTTGTCGGACGCGTTCCTGGTGCTGCTCGGCGTCAGCCACGCCGCGTACCTGTTGAGCAAGGTCGCCTCGCCCACCGGAACTCCCGAGGGCGGGACCATGGCCGAGCGGCTCGCTTCCGTTGCATCGGAAGCGGAAGTGTCCAAGACGGTCCCCGAGGTGCGCACCGCGTGATATCTACTCGCGCGTGATCGAGAGAGTGCGCCGGGAAGAGACCAGGAACCGGACGGCCAAGGACTGCTACCCGGATCCCTACAAGATCATGCGGATCCAGTTCCCCGTCGTCGAGGAGCTGCGGGACACGCCGCGGGAGACGTGGCCGCAGCGCGACACCCTGCCGTGGACGCTGAGGATCCTGGCGGAGACGTTCAAGGACGCCGGGTGGCACGACCTGGCCGTGCGCCTGCTCCGGGAGGCTTTGGAGTTCATCCGGGAGGACGGCGACCAGGAGACCCTGTGGCGGGTGCTGGACGAACTGCACGACAACCTCGTCGCGCTGGAACAGTACGAGGAAGCGGCGCCGGTCGCCGAGGAGGAGCTCGCACTCGCCCTCGCACTGGCGAGGCCCGGCAGCTACAGCCTGCAGAACGCCAACGACGCCTGGTCGAGGATGATCCGCCTGCTCGGCAAGCTCGGCAGGCACGAGGACGCGGCCCGCGTCGCCGGTGAGGCGGTCGAGTACAAGCGCGGGCAGAAGAAGGTCAAGGACGGCCCGCCGGAGGGGTATCCGCTGGCTCACGGGCTGAACGAGTACGCGCGCCGGTTGGAGGCGATCGGCGAGTACGAGCAGGCGATCGACGCCGCCGCCGAGGCCGCGGCCTTCTGGCAGCGGCAGGACACGTGGTCGACGGCCTACGACACCTTCGACGCGCTCAGCCTCCTGCAGATGCGCCTCGGCCGGAACTCCGATGCCCGCGCCTCCCACGCCGCCGCGCTGGAGTGCCTGCGGACACGGGCGAAGAGGCAGGACTGGACGTCTCTCAGCAACCTCGCCGGAGGGTTGAACAACCACGGCATCCGGCTGCACAACCTCGGGTTCGACGAGGAGGCCCTGCCGGTGCACCGGGAGTCGGTCGACCGCTACCGCACGCTGATCGCGTCGACCAGCCGCGAGGACACCGTCAAGAAGACGGAACTCCTGCTGGCCAACGCTTTGTGCGGCCTCTCCAGCCGCCTGCACGACCTCGGGCGGCTCGACGAGTGCTTCGCCGCGAGCGACGAGGCCATCGCCTTGGCCACCAAGCACGACGACCGCGAAAAACTCGCGGGAGCGTGGACGAACCGGGCCAGCGCCCTGATCACGCGGCGCGCGTACGCCGAAGCTGCGGAGGCGGCGGCGAAGGGGGTGCGACTGTACCGGGACGCTGAGGACAAAGCCATGGCGCGCAACACCTTCGCGTTGGCGTCCGCCCACTTGCGACAGTACGACGTCGCGTTGGAGGAGTCGCTGCGGGCCGTCGCCGAGTACCGCTCGTTGTACGAGGGCGACCCGTACGAGTACGCCTCCCTGCTGGCCGACGTGTTGACCGACCACGCGTTCATCCGGGTGCTGCGGGCCGAACGCGCTCCGGCCGAGGCCGCGATCGCCGAGTCTCTGGCGTTGCACGAGGATCTCGTCGCCCGCAACCCCGGCCGCTACCAACGAGAGCTGGACCGCGCTCGCCGGGTGGCCGGGCACCTCTAGAGGTTCTGCTCGTCGATCCAGTGGATCTCCTTGGGGCCGTTCGCCTTCTGGAACGCCTCGACGGTCATCCACGACGTGACCGCGTTCCGGCCCACGACGAACAGCACCGGCGCTCAGGTTCCTTCTGCTGTCGTAGCAAGCGAAAGGGGCGCCGCTCGAAAGCGACGCCCCTTCGACGAGCTAGCTCACTTGCCGCTGCGGTAAGCAGTCCAGGCACTCTGCATGCGAGTGTTCTGGCCAGGCGTGAACTGGTTGTAGCAGGAGTCGTACGAGTAATCCATGTAGTTGTGGATCGGGTCCACACCCGCGGCAGGGCACGTGTTCTTGCCCTCCGGGCAGCCCGACGTCGAGGTCTTCTGCGCCGGGGTGTCGGCGACCTCGTCGTTGGTCGTGGAGCAGCCGCCCTGGAAGGTGTGCCAGAGGCCCATCCAGTGACCGACCTCGTGCGTGACGGTCTTGCCGAGGTTGAAGTTCACCTCGGAACCACCGGGGACGGTGGCGTAGTCGACCACGACGCCGTCCATCTTCGGGTCGCCCGAGTACCAGCTCGGGAACGTCGCGAAGCCGAACCCGTCGATGTCGACGGACCAGATGTTCAGCGTGGCGGCCGTGCCCACGCGGGTCTGGGTCTTCATCGCGCGCTCGGTGGTGGCGTTGTCAGCGCCGCCGTTGAACCACGTGTTGTTGGTGTAGCGCTTGGTCTGCTGCAACACGAACTTGAAGCCCGTGTTCGCCGCGGCGCTCGACTCCGCGCCGGCGAAACCGTCGTTGAGCACCTTGATCTGCTTGGTGATGGTGGCGTCGGAGATCGCTCCCTTGCCCGCCGTGGTGGTCACGACGTGGAAAACCACGTTGATCGTGCCACCGGCCGCCAACGCGGACACAGCACCGCGCTGGTTGGCCTCCATCACCTTCTTGCGCAGGTCGGCGTTCATCTGCGCCGCCTGGGCGTCGGAGATCTCGTTGCGCTCGTGACCGGTCGAGCCGGGCTTGCCGCGCTCCGCCGCGTGCGCGTCGACGCACTCCGCGGAGCCCGCGACGGCGGTGGCAGGAGCGCCGCCGAGCAGGGTGACCGCGCCCGCCGCCAGCAGGCCGGCCGTGAAGGCCGCGTGGACGCGCTTTCTCGTTTGGGACATTGAGCTTTCCTCCATGCAGGGTGGAGGAATAGTGACTCACGCAAGGTCCTTTGTGGATCTTGACGTTTTCACACAATACGAACGTCGTGGGCCGGAAGGCTGCTCCACCACCGTGCGTAACGCCGGTAGACCTGCGGTTCTCGATCACCGAGGAACTTGTGCAGCGCCTTGGCTTCTTCCGCGAGACCGTCCCACTGGTCCTCACCGAGCGCGTGGAAGGCGGTCAGCTCGATGCCGCCGGACTCGTTGGGACGCCAGACTCCTGCCACGTGGCCGTCAACGAGAAGTGTCGGCAGTGTGTCGCCGTTGTTGCGGATCACGAGCTTGCGGTACTCGTCCGGGATGATCCGGCTGCGGTCGGCGTAGGCGAGCAACGTGCTGTCCCACATGGCCATCAGCCGCGGCGGCGCCGGAGTGTCCTCGTCCGGGATTGTCCGATTCGGAACGTCGAAGTAGTCGCCTATCTGCACGAGGTCGAGCAGCTTCAGCGCTTCTCGGATCGAGGTGCGCGGCAGCATCGTGAACTGGTTCATGTCCAGGACGGTCGCGGGCCCGAACCCGGTGAGGTAGCGGCGGAGCATCTCGGCGAGCGCGGGCATCCGGTCGCGCGGTTCGATCGCCACCGTCTGGAACGACAGCTTCGGCCCGTACGCCCACGGTCCGCCAGTCGGCCTCCGCACGAGCGGTGCGTAGGAGGCCAGCGCCCACCAGATACCCGGCTCGCCGACGTCACCGACGTGCGAGTGCAGCAACGCCTCCAGCTCGGGTTTCGTCCTGGGCTCCGCGGCGAACTCCAGCATGTGCGCCAGGACCTCGTCGGCGCGGTCGATCGTCAGGCCCATCGCCTTGAACCGCTTGTCGTGCAGCCGGGACGCCCTCAGCGCGGGCAGCATCGCGTGGTGGAACACCTCGTGGTCGGCGACCGTGACGGCGTGCAGCGTGATCCGCATCAGCGAGGCTTTGCGGATCACGCCGGTCGTGAACGCCTCGTCGAGGTCGGCCGGGTCGAAGCGGCTCATCCGGTTCCACAGCGCGAGGTAGGGCGAGCACGGTTCCTGCGCCTGGATCGCCACGACCTTCTCCACGGCGGTCAGCAGGTCCACCGGTTCGCGTTCGAGCAGCAGCTGCCGGTCGAGCGTGGCGCGGTTGAGCTGACGTGCGGTGTAGGTCATGCCCGAGATCCTCACTCACCGCAGCTTCGACGGCCACCAGATTCGGCCACCGATGTCCACGGACAGCGCAGGAACCAGCAACGACCGCACCAGCAGCGTGTCCAGCAGGACGCCGAACGCGACGATGAACGCGATCTGCGTGAGGAACAGGATCGGCAGCACGGCGAGCGCGGCGAACGTGGCCGCCAGCACCACGCCGGCCGAGGTGATCACGCCACCGGTCAGACTGAGGCCTCTGAGCGTGCCCTCGACCGTGCCCAGGCTTCGAGCCTCCTCGCGGACGCGGGTCATCAGGAAGATGTTGTAGTCGATGCCCAGCGCCACCAGGAACACGAACCCGAACAGCGGCACCACCGGATCCGACCCCGGGAAGTCGAAGACGTGGTTGAACACCAGTGCCGACACACCCATCGTGGCCGCGAACGACAGCACGACCGTCGCGATCAGCAGGACCGGTGCCAGCAACGACCTCAGCAGCAGCGCGAGCACCAGGAAGATCACCACCAGCACGATGGGGATGATCAGCAGCCGGTCGTGTTCGGACGTGTTCCTGGTGTCCAGCAACGTCGCCGTCTGCCCGCCGACCTTCGCATCGTCGATCCCGTGCACCGCCGCACGGATGCGCTCGACCGTCGCCACCGCCGCGTCCGAGTCGGGCGCGTCCTTCAGCGTGGCCTCGATGCGCACGAGTCCTTCCGCCGTGCCGGTGGGCCTGACGTCCGCCACGCCGTCCACCTTGGACTTCTGCAGCACCTCAGCGGTCTTGCTCTCGGCGGCGACGATCACCGTCGGCGAGCCCGTGCCGCCGGGGAAATGCCGGGACAGCACCTCCTGGCCCGTAACGGATTCGACCTGGGTCAGGAACACCTCGGACTGCGCGGTGCCGGACGCCTTGAGCTGCGGCAGGAACGCGGCGCCGACGAGCAGCACGAGCGTCGTGACGATCCAGATGGCGCGCGGCTTGCTCCTCACCGTGTTCGCCACCCGGCCCCACAACCCGCTCGTCTCCGGGTGCGGCGAGCCGAACTTCGGCGCGAACGGCCAGAACGCGGCCCGCCCGAGCAGCGCGAGCGTCGCGGGCAGGAACGTCATCGTGGTGAGCAGCGCGGCGCCGATGCCAATGGCCGCAACGGGTCCGAGGCCCTTGTTCGAGTCGAGGTCGCTGAACAGCAGGCACAGCACGCCGAGGATCACCGTGCCGGCCGACGCCGCGATGGGTTCGACCGTGCCGCGCCAGGCCAGGCGGATGGAGGCGTACTTGTCCTGCGTGTCCCGCAGTTGTTCGCGGAACCTCGCGACCAGCAGCAACGCGTAGTCCGTCGCGGCGCCGAACACGAGAATCGAGAGGATGCCCTGGCTTTGGCCGTTGAGCGCGAGGATGTCGTTCTTGGCCAGCAGGTACACGACGAAGCTCGCGAGTCCGAGCGCGAACACCGCCGAGACCAGCACGATCACCGGCAGCAGCGGACTCCGGTAGACCACGAGCAGGATCAACGCGACCACCGCGCCCGCGACGACCAGCAGCAACCCGTCGATGCCGCCGAACGCCTCGACGAGGTCGGCGATCTGCGCGGCCGGTCCGGTGACCAGCACGGTCAGGCCCGCCGGCGCACCACGCGTGCCGTCCCGCAGCTGCAGGACCGAGTCGCGGACCTCCTTGGCAGGGTCGAGCAGCACGACGATCTGCGCGGCCTCGTTGTCGTTCGGCGCGGGGATGACCGGCGACGCCTGGAAGCCCTTGCCGCGGTCGGCGAGGTACTTCCTGTCCTGTTCGGTCAGTCCGCCCTTGCGTTCGACCAGGACGATCGCCGGGATCGCGTTGCTGCGCTGGAACTTCTTCTGCAGCTCAGCGACCTGGGTGGACTCCGCGGAGTTCGGCAGGAACGCGCTGCTGTCGTTCTCCGAGACCTCGCTGAGCTTCCCGGCGTACGGCCCGGTGAACCCGCCCAGCGCGAGCCAGACCACGAGCAGGACCCCGGCGAGGACGCGCATCAGCATTCCTTCGATCGTCGAATCTTTCGATGGCCGAACTGTATGCTGGTGTCGTGAGCGAGGCAAGTGACTACGACCTGAGCATGCTGGTGCGGGCGCTCGTGATGGAGTCGAACCGGTTCCTGGAGATCTTCAGCGCTGCTCACGCCCTGCATCCCACCGACATGACAGCGCTGAACCTGATCATGACAGCGCGCTCCCCCATGACTCCTGGCGCACTCGCCAAAGCTTTGAACCTGAGCGCGTCCGCCACGACCTCAGTGCTCGATCGGCTGGCTCGGGCAGGTCACGTGGTGCGGGAACGCGATCCCGAAGATCGCCGCCGGGTCGAGCTGCGGGTGCTCTCCGACGCCGAGGCGCTGGCCGCGGCGTTCTTCCAGCCTTTGGGGCGCGAGTACTCCTCGGCCTGGTCGTCGCTCAGTGCTGCCGAGCGCGAGGTCGTGGCCCGGTTCCTGACCACGACCACCTCGGCGACGGCTCGGGTGCGGGAAGCGGTCTCAGATCCTGCGGCCGCAGACGAGGAGCAGTAGTTCCTGGGCAGGCCTCCTGATCGGCGTGCCCTCGCCGAACGTCCAGTCCAGGTCGGTGGCTTCCAGGCGCTTGCCGTCGAGGTCCGCGCCGAAGTACTTGACGCTGCGCGGCGTCATGCCGTCGAGGACGAGTTTGAGGCGGTCGTGTGGCACCTTGCGGCCGAGTCCGAGCGCGGTGGTGATGTCGAGGCCGTGGATGATCTCGTGGCTGAGCGCTCCCGCCGGACCGCCGCCGGGTGGGGTCCAGCGGTGATCCGCGTTGGACTTCAGGATGCCGACCAGCTCGTCCTTGGAGAGTCTCGCCGCGTCCGCTTTGGCCATGCGGTCGGAGGCGTGGTTGAACCGGCCGGCGGACTTGAGAATCTCCTTGAGCACACGTGCTTTGGAGCTGTGGAACGGCAGCGTCGTGTGCGCGACGACTTCCTTGACGCGCCAGCCCTCGCACAGCGTCGGGGCGTTCCACTGCTCGTCGGTGAGGCTGTTCAGGAGTTCTGCCTGGTCAAGGCGTTCCGCGCGGATCGCGGCCCAGATTTCGTCGGTCATGGTTGTTGGTACGTGCCAGGCCGCGAAAACTCATCGGTCCGCGTAGGGTCAGTTTCTGTGATCGAGACGCTGGAGCCGTTCCGGATCGAGCTGACCGGCTACTGCTACCGCATGCTCGGGTCCGGTTTCGAGGCCGAGGACGCGGTGCAGGAGACGCTCGTGCGCGCGTGGAAGGCCTACGACAGCTTCGACTCCGCGCGAGGGTCGCTGCGGACGTGGCTGTACCGGATCGCGACGAACATCTGCATCGACATGCTGCGCTCGGCTCAGCGCCGGGCGTTGGCCGTCGACCTGGGGCCTTCCGGTGGGGAGATCGGGGCGCCGTTGCACGAGCGGGTGTTCGTGCAACCCGTGCCGGACGCGTTGGTGCTGCCCGAGGACCAGGCGATTCGGCGGGAGACCGTGCGGCTCGCGTTCGTGGCGGCGCTGCAGCACCTGCCTCCACGGCAACGCGTGGTGCTGATCCTGCGGGACGTGCTGGCGTGGCAGGCTGCCGAGGTCGCTTCCCTGTTGTCGATCTCGGTGGCTTCGGCGAACTCCGCGCTGCAGCGGGCTCGGGCCACGTTGTCCGCAGTCGATCCCGGTGAGCCGTTGAATGCGGCTGATCCGACGCAGAAGTCGCTGCTCAGCCGGTACTGCGAGGCTTTCGAGCGGCACGACGTGAAGACTCTGGTCGCGTTGCTGCACGAGGACGCGACGATCTCGATGCCGCCGTTCAGCTGGTGGCTGCGAGGACGTCCCGCGGTGTCCGCGGCGTTGAGCGACCCGCAGGCCGCGTGCAAGGGGGCGTGGCTGGTGCCGGTGCGGGCCAACGCCTCGCCCGCCTACTGGCAGATGCGGCCGGGGATGGATCGGCCGTTCGGGCTGGTGTTCCTCGACGTGCGGGGCGGGCTGGTCACCGGGACGACGACGTTCCTCAACGTGCCTGAGCTGCTGCCACTTTTCGGTTCACCGATGAGTTCCGGCGCTCCGGCCCGTACCCCTGTGGACTGAGGAGGTCTCCATGGCGATCCAGCCCATCGTCGTCACCCCGAACCTTGCGTCCGTGCAAGCGTTCTACGAGCAGGTTCTCGACGCGGCCGAGGTGTTCCGGTACCCGCCGGACGGGCCGGTGTTCTACAAGACCCTGAAGATCGGCGACGCCGAGCTCGGGCTCGTCAGCGAGGACACGGACGTGTCCGTGCCGTCGCGGATAGCGCTCAGCATCGACGTGCCTGACGTCGACGCTTTGCTGCCGCTCGTCGAACCCGCCGGTGGTCGCGTGCAGGGGCCGTCCAACGACATGCCGTGGGGGCAGAGGGTGGCGCACGTGTTCGATCCCGACGGAAACCCCGTGAATCTGACCCAACAGCTCTAGTCTGGCGTTCGTGATCCGGATCGTGCCGTCGGACGAGGTGCCCTGGGAGGACGTCGAAGCGATCTTCGACGGGTCCGAGCCCGGCAAGTGCCACTGCCAGCGCTACAAGGTGAAGGGCTGGATCTGGCGCGACTCGACGCTGGACGAACGCGTTGCCGCGCACGAGTCGCAAGCCGCTCGGGGCAGCGGGCTGGTGGCCTATGTGGACGATCAGCCCGCCGGGTGGGTGGCGGTCGAGCCACGGTCCGACTACGCGAAGTTGCTCAGCATGCCCATTCCGTGGAAGGGGCGTGACGAGGACAAGGACGACGACGGCGTGTGGGCCGTGACGTGTTTTGTGGTGCGCAAGGGGTTTCGCCGTCAGGGGCTCACGTACGAGCTGGCGGCGGCGACCGTTGAACATGCGCGTTCGCAGGGGGCGCGGGCCGTCGAGGCGTATCCGATGATCGCGGCGCCCGGGCAGACCGTGACGTGGGGCGAGATGCACGTCGGGGCGCGGCAGGTGTTCGAGGAGGCCGGGTTCGTGCAGGTCACGCACCCGACGAAGCGGCGTTTCGTGATGAGGGTGGACTTCTGAACCGGCAGCGGTTCGCGATTTGGGGGACTGCTTGATGCACTTCGACGAGATCACCATTCCCACCGAGCGGCTCGAATTCCCGGCGCTGACCGCGGGCGAAGGGCCGATCGTCGTGTGCTGGCACGGGTTTCCGGACCATCCGCTGTCGTTCGGTCCGCTCGCCGAACGTCTGGTCGCGGCTGGTCGAAGGGTTGTGGTCCCGTTCCTGCGCGGACATCACCCGTCGACGTACGAAGACCTGCCGTTCGCGGACGGGCTGACGCTGGCCGCGGATGCCGCCGCCGTCAACGAAGCGCTGTCGGACGAACCGCTCGACGTGATCGGCCACGACATCGGTGCCGGAGTGGCGGGGCGGCTCGCTGCGGTGTGGCCGGAGCGGGTGCGCCGGGTGATCACGATGTCCGTGCCGCCGCCCGCCGCGTTGCGGACGATCTTCGACGATCCCGCGCAGCAGCAACGGTTCTTCTACCTCTTCATGTTCCAAGTGCCCGGTGTGGCCGAGCACCTGCTGAACGACACGTTGATCGACTACCTGTGGCGCACCTGGTCGCCCGGTCTTGACGTACCGCAGTACGTGTACGACATGTACGCGGACCCGGCCTTGCGAGCCAACGCCTTGAAGCTCTACCGGGCGAACTTCGACCGTTCGCTGCACGATCCGGCGCTCGCCTCGCTGGCGGAGGCCTCCCAGCAGCCGACGGAGATGCTGGTGCTCGCGGGTGCTCAGGACGGGTGCATCACGCCGGAGAACTACGACGGCGCCGCCACGACGCTCGCCCCGGGTTCGCGGGTCGAGATCGTGGCGGGCGCCGGACACTTCCTTCCGCTAGACCGCCCCGACGAGGTCGCGGCGCTCGCGCTTGACTGGCTGCGACGCTGACTTGCGGATGCGGCCCCACGGCTTGAACACCGACAGGACGTAGGCGAACAGCAGCAGCGTCGGCGCGACGATGACCGGACCCATGAGGTGCCCCGAGATCACCGCGGTCGGGTCGCCCGCCAGCATGCGCTGACCGATCCGTGCCGCCTCGGCCACGCCAGGACGCAGCGAGAACGCGATGAGCAGCGACATGCCGACGTTGAGGAACAGCTTGATCGCGACCCACCAGTACTTGACCAGGCCGTACTTGCTCCCGACGCCCAGGACCACGCCGGAGATCATGCACACGATGCTGGCACCGAGCATCGGCCAGATCGCGAAGACGTCGATCGCCTGAATCGCCACGCCGGCGACCTGGACGTCCGAAGTGTTCAGTGCGACCACGACGCAGATCCCCAGCGCGAGGTCGATGCCGAGCCACGCCGCCGCCGACAGGACGTGCACGAGCAGCACGGCTTTGCGGGCACGGCCACTGAGCTTGCGGGTGGTAGTCATCGCGGTGCGCTCCTTCTCTCGTGGTGTCGCGTCTTACTCTCGCGACCACGAGCGCCCGCATCATCCGCTCACACTCTGATCTCGCGTACGTCAGATTGCGTACGCGTCTGAGCCACGGTCAGCGCAGCCAAAACCACGGACGCACCCAGCAACTGCACTCCACTGAGCTGCTGGCCGAGCGCGGCCCAGCCGATCACCGCTGCCACGACCGGGGTGAGGAGGCCGAGGAACGTCACCTGGGTCGCGGTCAGCAGCGTGATCCCGCGAATCCACACGACGTACGCGACGGCTCCCCCGAACACCGACAGGAACGCGTAGCCGGCGAGGTTCCGCGCGGTGAGGTTCGGCAGGTCTTCGAGAGCGAACGTCAACGGCACCAACAACAACCCGCCCGCCACGAGCTGCCACCCGGTCGTCGCGAGCGCGGACGCCGGCGACACCCACCGCTTGTTCAGCACGATCGCGGCCGCCGTCACCGCCGCTCCCCCGAGTGCCGCGGCCACGCCGAGTGCGTCGAGCCGGGCGCCTGCCTTGAGCACCAGCAGACTCACGCCGAGCAGACCGGCGAGGCCGGCCAGAACGATCCGGGGAGTCAGCCGCTGACCGAGGAACCTGCTCGCCAGCGCCGCCACGAACAGCGGTTGGATCGCGAGCAATGTCGCCGCCACGCCACCCGGCAACCGGTACGCCGCGAGGAACAGCAACGGGGTGAAGGCGCCGATGTTCAACGCCCCCAGCACGAGCGAGCGCCACCACCACTCGCCGCGTGGGAGCTCACGGGCCAGAGCGATCAGGAGCAGGCCCGCGGGTAAGGCGCGGAGCGTCGAGGCCAACAACGGACGGTCGGGCGGGAGGTACTCGGTGGTGACGAAGAAGGTCGTGCCCCAAATGGCCGGTGCGAGCGCGGTCAGGACGACCCTGTGGTGGATCACCATTCCCAACCTAGCTACCAGATCGCTCCAGGCGGCTGTTGATCAGGCCTCCACGACGGCCACCGAGCCGGTCGCGGACCACCTGCAGTTGATCGCGGCCCTCCGCCTCAGTGGCCTGGCGTGACGATCCCCTGCTCGTACGCGAACACCACCGCGTGCGTGCGGTCCCGCAACCCCAGCTTGGCCAGCACCCGCGACACGTGCGTCTTCACCGTCGTCTCCCCCAGGAACAACGCCGCCGCGATCTCCGCGTTCGAAGCACCCTTGGCCAGCTCGACCAGCACCTCGAACTCCCGGTCGGTCAACGACGGCGGCCGCGTCCGTTCCTGCTTCGGCGCGCTGAACCGCGCGATCACCCGCCGGGTCACCTCGGGCGAGAGCAGCGCGTCGCCGCGGGCCACCACCCGCACGGACTCGACCAGGTCCTCCGGCGAGGCGTTCTTCAGCAGGAACCCGCTCGCTCCCGCCTGCAGCGCCTCGAACAGGTAGTCCTCGCGGTCGAACGTCGTCAGGATCACCACGCGGGTGCCGTTCCCGTCGGAGAGGATTCGCCGGGTGGCTTCGAGGCCGTCCATGCGCGGCATCTGGACGTCCATCAGCACAACGTCCGGCCGCAACGACGACACGAGCGCCACGGCTTCCTCGCCGTCGCCTGCCTCGCCGACGACCTCGATGCCCGGTTCGGTGCCGAGGATGACGCGGAAACCGGCGCGGACCAGGTCCTGGTCGTCGGCCAGCACGACACGCAGACTCACGCGTTCTCCTCCGAAACGGTGGGCAGCGACGCGCGCACCAGATAGCCCGCGTCACGCCGCGGGCCTGCTTCGAGCGAGCCTCCGTGCACCGCAAGGCGTTCGCGCATCCCGACGAGCCCGAATCCCGAGCCGGAGACGGCGGAGCCGCGTCCATCGTCGGCGATCTCCACCTCCAGAGCGGTGTCCAGGAACCGCATCCGCACGTCGACGTGTCTCGCGCCCGCGTGCTTCACGACGTTGGTCAACGCCTCCTGCACCACCCGGTACGCCGACAGCGCGACGGCCGACGACACCTCTCGCGGCGAGCCGTAGACACCGTGCGAGACCTCCAAACCTGCGGCACGAGCGTTGTCGAGCAACTCGGGCAGGTCGTCCAAACCCGGTGCCGCGCGATGATCCGAGTCCACGTCCGCCCGCAGCACTCCCAGCAACCCGCGCAGTTCGTTGATCGCGGTGCGGGCGGTCTGTTCGACGGTCTGCAAGGCGTCACGCGTCATCTCAGGATCCGAGTCCAGGACGCGACGAGCCGCGCCTGCCTGAATGCCCATCACGGACACGTGGTGCGCCACCACGTCGTGCAGGTCGCGCGCGATCCGCATGCGTTCGGCCGCGATGGCCCCACGCGTGTTCTGCTCCTGCGACCGGCGCAGCTCCTCGGCCTGGAACTCCAGCTGGGCCTGGCGCCGGGCGGCGGTCCACGCCATCTCGCCCACCGCGTAGGCGAACAGGAAGAAGAAGAGGTTGAACTCCAGTCCCCAGAGGACGCTCGCGAGCACGGGGTCCATCGGCCCGGCGGCGTTCTTGAAGGTGCCCGGCGGTCCGAGCAGAGCCTTCACCAGGCTGAAGCCCAGCCACAGGAACATCGCGACGATGACGCCGATGCGGGACCAGCGCGCCACGACGCGGTTCCGCTCCCACGCGCCGGCCGTGAAGATCGCGAGGAAGAGGATCGCGGACGGCACCAGGTTGTCGCCGAGCTGGCGCCACTGCGCGGCGATGAACAGCGCGGACACCACGAGCATGACGGCGAGCGGGTAGCGGCGGCGCACCACGAGCGGCACGGAGAGGACGACCACCCACGCGAGCTGTTCGCGCAGGTCAGGGGCTCGACCGAAGGCGAACGCGCCCATGCTGTTCACCAGCACGGTGAACTCGACCGCGCACAGCAGCACGAGGACGGCGATGCCGATGTCGCGCCGCCGTTGGGCAGGCGTAGGGCCGGGCCGCCGCCACTCGTTCCACACGGGCTCTTCCACCCGATCACGGTACCCGGCGAGCCTTTTACATCGGCAATCGAAGCTATTCACCCTCGAGGGTGTTTCGGACCACAAAATTGGACTGGCCGGGACCTGTTACTCAATACTTCCCGCTACCTGCGAGTAACCTCCCCTGCGACAAGGCCTGGAATGTCTATTCGTCATCTATTCTTGACCGCCGCACTGCTGGTCGGCACACTCACCGCATGCGGGTCCGATGACCAGCTTGACACGGCCGTTCGCACTGGTCCTGGCGTGTCTCCTGAATCGATCTCGCTCGGCGTGCTGACCGACATGACAGGCCCGTTCAAAGGCTCGTCGGTTTTCCGCATTCGCGGGTACGAGCTCTATCTGGACACCGTCAACAAACGCGGAGGCGTGTGCGGGCGGCGCATCGAGCTGAAGCAGAAGGACCACGCGTACGACGTGCAGAAGGCACTCGACGGCTATTTCGAGCTCGAACCGCAGGTGCTGGGCTTCATCGACGTCGCGGGCCAGCCGATGACCGCCGCCATCGAACCCGACCTGATGCAGACGCGGGCGCTGACCGTCCCCGGCTCGTGGGCGGCCTCCCTGCTCGGCAACCCGCACATGATGATCGTCGGCACGACCTACGACCTCGACATCATCAACGGCCTGGACTACTACAAGCGCAGGGGCCTGCTCACGACCGGCGACACGATCGGCCACGTCCACCTGCGCGGCAACTTCGGCGACAACGCCCTGGAGGGCAGCCGGTTCGTCGCGGAGAACTGGAACATGAAGGTCTCCGAGCAGGCCGTCACCGAGACCACGGCGAACCTGACCGAGCAGATCACCGCGCTGAAGACCGCCGGCGCCAAGGTCCTCGCCCTGTCGCTGACCCCGCCGCAGACCGCCGCCGCCGTGGGCATCGCCGCGCAGCTCGGCTGGCAGGTGCCGATCCTGTCCAGCGCCGTGAGCTACGACCCGGCGATCATGGAGTCGCCGGTCGCGCCGGTGTTCGCCAAGCAGGTCCTGCTCACCTCGCCCGTCGCGCCGTGGAGCGCTGACGTGGAGGGCGTCCGCGAGCTGCGCGCGGGCTACCAGGAACGGTGGCCCGGCGAGCCTGGCACGCTGAACACGGTGCACGGCTACACGGTGGCGATGGCGTACGTGGCCGTGCTCGAAAAGGCCTGCGCCAAAAAGGATCTGACGCGCGACGGCGTGCTGCGCGCGTTCCACGACACGAACAGCATCAAGGCGAAGGGGCTCACCGGCGAGCTGCGGTTCTCCCTGGTGGGACGGCCGTCCGCGACGCAGTCCTACATGTCGCGGCCGGACAAGAGCGTGCCCGGCACGTTGAAGGTCGAGGAGAACCTGTTCGAGTCGGAACTGGTGAAGCTCAAGGGAACGCGCGCTCGTTGATCTAACGTTGGCGCATGGGACTTGATCTGACCGTGCTCGGGTGCGCGACGCCGTACCCGAGCACGGACAACCCGTGCTCCGGCTATCTGGTGTCCAATCAGGACACTCGGGTGTGGATGGACGCGGGCACCGGCACGCTCGGCCCGTTGCAGCGCCACACCTCGTTGGAGGACGTGGACGCGATCTGGATCTCGCACCTGCACGCGGACCACAGCGCCGACCTGCTCACCGCGTACTACGCCCTGCTGTTCGCGGACATCTCGCGGCCGCCGCTCCCGTTGTACGGACCGCCGGGCATCGCCGACCGCCTCGCCGGGTTCCTCACGAACGGCCCGGAGCGCAGTCCGGTGGAGTCCGCGTTCGCCATCACCGAACTGCACGACGGACACGTCGCCGAGGTCGGCTCGATGCGGCTCACCACGGCCGCCGTCTCGCACGGCATCCCGGCGTTCGCGGTGCGGATCGACGCGGGCGGCTCGCTCACGTACTCCGGTGACACAGCGCCGTGCGACAGCCTGGTCGACCTGGCGCGCGGCACCGACGTGCTGCTCTGCGAAGCCGAAAGCCCTGACCTCTCCCCTGTCCACCACACCCCCGAGGGCGCGGGTGAGACCGCCAGGGCGGCCGACGCGGGCCGGTTGATCGTCACGCACGTGGGCCGCTTCCTGACACCGCAGGAAGCGGTCACCCGTGCGTCGTCACGTTACGACGGCCCCGTCAGCTACGCGCTCACGCCGTAGCGCGGGCGGCCAGGCCCTCGATGACGACGGTCAGCTTCTCGGTGACCTCGGGGTCGTCGACCGGGTGCAGCTCGGCGAAGCGGACCACCGAGCTCGGGATGGAGAGCGTGAGGTCCTCGGCGACCGCGGCACCGGCGATGGTGGCCGCCTTGCGCGCCTCGTCCTGCGCCCACACGCCGCCGTACTGACCGAACGCGGTGCCGACGACGGCGACCGGCTTGTCCTTGATCGCGCCCGCGCCGTAGGGACGGGACAGCCAGTCGATCGCGTTCTTCAGCACCGCGGGAATCGTGCCGTTGTACTCAGGCGAGACCAGCAGGACCGCGTCGGCGTCACCGGCGGCTTCACGCAGCTTGGCCGCGGCGGCGGGAACGCTGCCCTCGGCGTCGATGTCCTCGTTGTAGAACGGCACCGTGTCCAGCCCGTCGTACAGGCCGACCTCGACGTGCTCGGGCGCGATCTGCACGGCCGCCTCGGCGAGCCTGCGGTTGTGCGATCCGGCGCGGAGGCTGCCGACGAGGGTGAGGATGCGGACTGCCATGGCGTGTCTCCCAGGTACAGGGCTGAAGTGGACTTCCCGGTAAACGGGCCGCGTCCCGTTTACCTTCCCGACTAGGCTGGAGACGTGATCGACGGCACACCACTGCCCCTCATCGGCGCGGAGCCGGGCCTGCGCGCCGACGCCGTGCGCAACCGTGCGCTGCTGCTGGACGCCGCAGCCCGAATCGCAGCGGAACACGGCGCCGCGGCCATCACGATGGAGTCCGTCGCGGCGGCGGCAGGAGTCGGCAAAGGCACGGTGTCCCGGCGCTTCGGCGACCGCAACGGCCTGCTCCAGGCCCTGCTCGACCACGCGGAACAGCAGTTCCAGCAGGCGTTCATCAGCGGCCCGCCCCCACTCGGCCCCGGGGTGGGCGCGGAGGTGCGGCTGCGGGCGTTCGGCCCGGCCCTGGTGCGCCACGAACAGGCCCACCACGACGTCTACCTGGCCGCCGAGCCCGTTCCCGCCCGCCGGTTCACGATGCCGGCCAAGCTGGTGCGCCACATGCACGTCGCGGCCCTGGTGCGCGAGACCCTCCCGGACGCCGACGCGGACCTGCTCGCCCACACGCTGCTGTCCTCGGTGGACATCGTGCTGGTCGACCACCTCGTCCGCAGGCGTGGCGCGTCGCTGGAGCGGGTGGAAGCGGGCTGGGCCGATCTCGTCGACCGTCTCCTGACGTGAAGGACCTCGACCTCGCCGTCTCGGCGGCACGGACTACCGCTGCGGCACAGGGCTTGCAGGTCTCCGACGCCGTCGTCATCAACAACTCAGATCGGGTCGTGCTGCGGTTGCTCCCCTGCGACGTCGTCGTCCGGGTCGCACCTCTGGCTGACCTCGGGGGTTCCGAGTTCGAGGTCGAGGTGGCTCGCGTCATCTCTGCAGCCGGAGGCCCGGTGGCCGACCTCGACCCGCGGGTCGAGCCGCGCGTGTACGTATGCGACTCGTTCGCCATCTCGCTGTGGACCTACTACGCCCCGTTGGACGCCGAGATCACGCCTGCGGCCTTCGCACAGGTGCTCATGCGGCACCACGCTGCGCTGCGCGAGGTCTCGCTCGACGCACCGCACTTCACCGACCGCGTCGCCAGTGCGTTGCGCGTCGTCGACGACCCGTCGAAGAGCCCAGGACTCGCCAATCCCGACCGCGAACTTCTCCGCCGCGTGCTGAGCACCTCGGTCAGCAGCTACGACGAGCAGTTGCTGCACGGCGAGCCTCATACCGGAAACTTGCTCAACACCGCGACGGGTCCGTTGTTCGTGGATCTCGCGACGTGCTGCCGTGGCCCGGTCGAGTTCGACCTGGCCCACGCGCCGGCCGAGGTGGCCGCGCACTACCCGGGAGCGGATCACGGGCTGATCCACCGGTGCCGTGCGCTGATGTGGGCGATGTTCTCGGCCTGGCGGTGGCGCCGAGGCGATCAGCTCCCCGACGGCGACCACTGGCGGCGGGAAGGGCTCAACCTGGTGCGCGCCGCCCTCGGGCGGTTATAGGCGTTCCGGCTGAGGCACACGGGCGAATCTGCGCCGCGACGGTCACGCGGCTTTACGACCTGGCGATATGGCGGGCACGCCGACCGATGAGAGAAGGCACCCGCCATGCCGAAACTCCACGTCATGTTCTGTGCGGTGGCAATAGTTCTCGCCTCCGCGGTGCCGGCGACAGCGGCCTCGCCCGCAGTCATCTCCGGCAGCGTCACGTCGCAGAACGGCGTCCCTGTACCGGATGTCGCGGTGACCACCGCAGATCCCGGCACGACAGGGCCGAGGCACGGACCGGCGTTCACCGGACCCGACGGACGATTCACTCTCGTCGCCGAAACAGGCGACTTCGACGTTCGCTTCGACCCGCCCACCGGCAGTGGTCTCAGTCCCGTCGTACAGAGCGGCGTGCAGGTCAACGGCGATCTGACGATCAACGTACAGCTCGTGAACGCACCGACCACTCCCCCGACCCACCGGTTCAGCGGCACCGTGACGACGCACGAGGGCGGGGCTTTGCAGAATCTCCGGGTGTCGCTGGGCGGCACCATGTCGAACGCCAACGTCGGCGGGCCGGGAGGGTTCGCGGTCGATGTCGCGCCAGGCCGGTCCTCCAGCCTGGCCGGGACCTCCGGGCTCGCCAGCCTGATCGCCGAGGGAGTCCCCCGCTATCCGCACGGCGCCACCATTTCCGCGGGACCGGACGCGCCCGAGTTCGACCTCACCGCCCAGGACGTCACGCAGAACCTCCGCATGCCCGCCACCACCACGATCTCCCTCACCGTCCTCGACGCCGCGGGCAACCCGGTCAGCGGAGGTAAGCCGGTCAGCGCGAGCGGATCCTCCTCTCCTGGCACAGGGTTCGCGTTCGTGCCGGAAGCCGCCGCGGCCTACCGGTTCGACAGCACGGAATCCGCGTCCGCCACCGACGCCGGTGGCACCGCACAACTGATGGCATTCGAGGACGTCACCTTTCCACCGGGCGGCATCTGTGTTCGGACCGTGCCGGGGTTCGTCGACACCTTCTGCAACACGACGCCCGTGAACACCGACAACGGGCCGGTCTCGATCACGCTGAGGCAGCCGGCCCCACCCACCCACACGTTGTCCGGCGTCGTACGCACAGCCGCGGGTGATCCGGTACCGCGGATCTCCCTCAACCTCGGTTCGTCGTTCACGACCTCGCTGTCCGACGGCAGGTTCTCGTTCGTCAAGTCACCGGGGAGGTACGACTTCGGCGTGGGTGGAGGCAGCTACGGTTCAGGGCCGCTCACGGTGCCCGGACTGCCGTCGTTCTTCAGCTTCTCCGGTCCGTCCGACACGATCGACCTCAGCACCAGCGATGTCACCACGGACGTGCGCCTCCCGTCGACGGTGACCGTCACCGTGCACGTCACGGATGCGGCAGGCGCTCCTGCCGCGAACGTCCCGGTCGACTTCATCGGTACTCTCGCCGCGCACTCGTTGCTCGGCGCCGGATATCCGGACTACCGAGCGAACCAGTCGAGTGAGGTGACGAACCCGCGCACCGACGCCTCCGGCATCGTGCGGTTCACGGTCTTCCGCGGTACGGAACTCCCAGGAGGAACGGGCATCTGCGCCAGGTTCCCGGTCAGTCCGAGCACCGTGTGCGGCCCGGCGACGTTGACCGCGGACAACGACATCAGCCTCGCCCTTACCCAGCGCCCGCCCACACCGACCTACACGGTGTCCGGCACGGTCAGAGACTCCGCCGGCAATGCGGTACCCCGCGTGTCAGTCGCACACGGAGGATCGGCGCGGACCGACACCACCGGCGTCTATCGGATCACCACCGATCCAGGCACCTATCCGTTTCAGGTCGGCGGAGGCTCCATCAACGGACCACTGGGTGTCGCAGGACTACCTGGGTACTTCCACTTCGAGCACCAGGCGATCCCGCTGACGGGCAACGTGGTCAGGGACATCCAGTTGCCGGCCACCGCGACCGCGACCATCACTTTGAAGGATCCGAGCGGCAACGGCGTGCCCAACGCCCGAGTCACCGTGAACGGCGGGTTCCCCGGTCAGGTCTCGCTGTTCCCCGGCGAACCGGCCTCGTTCACCGGTGCCACGTCTGACGACGGGCAAACCGACGCGCAGGGCACCTTCAACACGAGGACCTTCCGCGGCGTCACCTTCGCGCCGGGACAGATCTGCGTGCTGCTCGGCACGTTCGACGAGTGCAACACCACCGCGGTCGACACGAGCGCGGGAGACCTCACGTTCGTCTTCCAGCAACAACCACCGGTGCCCGCCGTCGTCACGGGCCTGAGCGTGCCGAGCCCGACGAACACCGCCCCGGTGCTCACCTGGCAGACGTCTGCCACGGCGACGAGCTACGACGTGCACCGCGACGGAGTCCTCATCGGGAACACGACGCAGGCCGGCTTCACCGACGGCACGGCTGCCGACGGGCCGCATTCGTACACCGTCGCCGCACGCAACGGTGCCGGCGCGGGACCCAGTACGGCCCCAGTCACCACGGTGCTCGACCGCGTGCGGCCGATCGTCACCGGCACACCGGACCGTCAGCCGGTCGCCGGTTGGTACACCGCGCCGGTCACCATCGCCTGGCAGAGCGACGATCCCACGCCTTCGTCGGGAACGCCGTCAGTTCCTGCGCCGTCGTTCGTGCAGGTGGAAGGCCGCGACCAGGCCGTGACATCAGCCCAGTCCTGCGACCCGGCCGCCAACTGCGCCACGGGTGAGCACCGCGTGTCGATCGACCGCACACCTCCGGCCCTCCAAACACCCACCTGGAGCACCAACCCGGTCGCTGTCGGCGCCACCACGACGATCGTGGTCCCCGCAACCGACACGTTGTCCGGAGTGGACAGAGGCGAGTACTTCGTCGGCGCCGACCCCGGCGTCGGGAACGCGACCCCGCTCACGGCCACTCTCACCGCGACACTGGGCACCGGGCTGACTGCCGGAGTGCACGACATCGGAGTGCGTGCACGGGACATCGCCGGCAACTGGAGCCCCACGACTACCACCATGCTCGTCATCGTCGATCCCGCGGGCGCCGGCGTGACGGGCAAGAACAAGAAGGATCTCGTGCCGAGCCTCGCTGCGGGCGACACGCTGCCAGGCCTGGTCCAGCAGGGTCAGGCCGACAGCGCCGACTACGGGTTCACCGTGGACTACCGCGACGGAGCACTGGACAGCCGCAGCGACTTCCACCTCACCTATGCCACGGGTGCGCGTTGCTCGACGCCGAACCCGGTCAACTGCCACCTGCTCACGGTCACCGCGACGTCGTTCGACTGGCTCGTCATCGACCAAGGGTCCCGTGCCACGTTCCAGGGCACAGCCTCGGTGACGGTCGATGGGGCCACCACGACCAACCGCTTCTCCGTCGAAGGGACCGACGGCGACCGTCTCAGTCCCGCCCAGGCCGACCAGCTGGTGATGACCGTCTACGCCGCGGACGGCAGCACTGTCCTCTACCGAGCATCAGGCGCCATGCCGAAGGGGAACTCCGTCCGCATCCGGTGAACGCAGCGATGTGCGCGGGCAGCGCGCTGAGCACGCTGCCCGCGCGGATCGTGATCAGAGCTGGTTGATGCGGACCAGGTTGCCGGCCGGGTCGCGGAACGCGCAGTCCCGCACTCCCCACGGCTGGTCCTCGGGCGCCTGCAGCACCTCGCCCGCGCCCGACTCCTCGACCCAGGCCTGAGCCCGGTCGAACACGCCCTGCAGGTCCTTGGAGCCGAGCGAGATGGCCGTGTAGACGCCCTTTGCCATGAGGACGGCGATCGTGCGGCGTTCCTCGTCGCTCACGCCGGGGTCGGCGGCGGGCGGGTGCAGGACGATGCCGGTCTCGGGCTGGTCGGGCGGGCCGACGGTGATCCAGCGCATGGTGCCCTGGCCGACGTCCTGGCGTACCTCGAAGCCGAGGGCGTCGCGGAAGAAGCCGAGGGACTTCTCGGGGTCGTCTGCGGGCAGGAACGCCGCGGCGATGATGACTGACATGCCGGTCAACCTAATCGGACGGACCGGCCGCCGCTTCTCGATTCCTGATCGGCCGCATCACGGCTTTGGCCAGGCAGTTCGGGATGCCCTGGCCGTCCTCGGCCGCGACCTTCCTGTACTGGCTGGGTGACATGCCGACGAGCTCGGAGAAACGGGTGCTGAACGTGCCGAGCGAGGTGCAGCCGACCTCGAAGCAGACCTCGGTGACGGACATGTCGCCCCGCCGCAGCAGGATCATGGCCCGTTCGATGCGGCGGGTCATCAGGTAGCTGTAGGGCGACTCGCCGAACGCCGCCCGGAACGCGCGCGACAGGTGGCCTGCGGACAGGTGCACGCCGCGGGCCAGCGCCGCCACGTCGAGCGGCTCCCGGTACTCGCGGTCGATCCGGTCGCGCACCTTGCGCAGCAGGACCAGTTCCTGCAGGCGCGGGTCTTGGACTGTCACGATGAACAGCCTAAGGCCCGCGCCTGACAGATCACTGACTAACAGGCGCCCTGGTCACGCCAGACGCCCCACTCACCGGTGGTGCCGGGCTCCTCGCCCTTCGTCCACCACTGGGCCTTCCACTTGCGACCCTTGTGCGAGACCTCGTTGCCGCCGTTGTAGACCTGTTCGCGATCCCACGCGGGCAGCGAGCAGGCGGGCGGGTTCGACGTCGTCGTGGTGGTCGTCGTGGTGGACGTGGTGGTCGGCGGGGTGCCGCCACCGATCCTCGGGTAGTCGGCCGTGATCGCGTACGACTGGCCGCCGAAGGTGAACACGAAGTTCGACGGCGTCGAGATCGGCAGCTGGTAGCTGACCGTCATCTCCACCGACGCGCCCGGTGCGAGCGACTGCCACGACGGCAGCGTGAGCTCCGCCTTCTGGAAGTCGCCCTTCAGGCCGCCGACGTTCGACCCGCTGTGGCCCTTGGTCACGACCTTGAGCCCGAACCCGGACTGGTCGGCCATGCTGCCGGGCGCGCTGGTGCCGTAGTCGAACGAGATCTTCGTGCCGCCGGGGATCGTCACCGTCGACCGGTTGGTGAACTTGATCTTCGGCGTGATCGGGTAGTTGTTGTCACCCAGCGCGAAGCCGTAGACGTCCACGTCGACGGCCAAGGACTGGGTCTGCTGGGAAGACGCCTTCAGGTTGCCGTAACCGGCGGCACCGTTCAGGCCGGTGTTGATCGTCGACAGCAGGGTGTCGCCGATGAAGTACTCCTTCTTGACGGAGTCGTACTTGTAGTCGCCGGCGAGCTCCCAGATCATGACGCCGCCGTAACCCTTGTCGCGCACGTACTTCGCCTTCTCCGCGATCGACTGCTCGGTCTCGGTGGAGAGGAACACCTTCTTGTCGTTGTTCCACAGCCACGGCGACTTCAGCGTCGAGTCGTAGTACGGCGTGTAGGTGCCGGTGAGCCGGTCGGTCGGGTCGTTGACCGGGTCGAGGCCGTACTGCGAGGAGTACGAACCGGTGACCTTGGCTTCGAGGTTCTTGGTGTGCCACAACGGGTTCACCCCGGACGGAACCTCGGCGCCGCCGGCGGTGACGTCGTGCCAGATGTTGTCGATGCCGGTCGCGCCGTTGCCGCACGGCGTGGTCGAGCCGACCGAGGAACCGGTGCCGGGCGGGCACTTCGACTGGTCAGGCAAGGCGGCCTTGCCCCACAACCCGTTCGTGCCACCGGTGACGCCCTGCCAGCCGCGCGAGTAGAACGGCACGCCCAGGTTGATGCGTCCGGCCTGCATGGCGCCGCGGTAGTAGTGCGCCGCCCAGTCGGTGTTGAGGTAGCCCATGCCCTCGTACTGCGGTGCCGTGTACACACCGCCCGCCGCGAGCTCGCCGTCCTTGCCGTCGTCGTAGAGCGACGCGTTCGGGCCGACGAAGTGGTTCCACGAGCCGTGCAGGTCGTAGCTCATGACGTTGAGGTAGTCGAGGTACTTCACGACCTGGTACGACTCCTGGCCGCGCAGCAGCCAGCCGGACGCGGGCACAGCAGCCGTGAGCATGTAGTGCTTGCCGTCGGCGGCACCGGCCCGGTCGAGCTTCTCCCGCAGCGTCTTCATGATCGCCTGGTAGCCGGTCCACAGCGTGCCGCGGTTGGCGTTGGAGATCCAGAAGTCGTCGGGGTTGCCCGCGTGGTTGTTCGACGTCGCGTACTCGTAGTCGATGTCAGCGCCGTTGAAGCCGTACTGGCGCAGGAAGGTGACGACGCTGTCCGCGAACGTGTCGATCGCGGCCTGGTTCTGGCCGAGCTTGTAGAAGCCGCCCGACGCGTTGCGCGTGCCGTCGGCGTTGAAGAAGCCACCGGTCTCCGCCCAGCCGCCGATGGAGATCAGCGTCTTGACGTTCGGGTACTGCTTCTTGAACTTCGTCAGCTGGTTGAAGTGGCCCTTGTAGGGCACCGCCGGGTCCATCTCCGCACCCGCGACGCCCGGCCACTCCATGCCGATCGACGAGTTGTTCGCGTCGTTGGCGCCGACCGACACCTTGTTCTGCGCGTCGATGTGCGCGAACGCGTAGTTGAGGTGCGTGACCTTGGTCCAGGGGATGTCCTTGGCGAGGTAGCCGGGCTGACCGTTCTTGCCGGTGCGCCAACTGGTGAAGTACCCGATCACGCGCCGGGACTTGTCCCCCATCTTCTCGCGCCCGGCGGTGTCGTAGACCGTGCAGTACGGCACGTCGACGCCCGACGTCTTGTAGAGCCCGTCCGGCCGGCAGTCCTCGTGGGCTGCGGCTGCGACGGGCGAGTTGGTCACAGCTATCACTGTCCCGGCTAGCAGGGCTAGCACCGGGACCACTCTGGCGAGCAGTCGCAAGGGAAAGGACCTCCTGGCTAGGGCGGCGGCCACTGGCAGGAACGGTAAAATGGTCCAGACCTTTGCGTCAATACTCGATCACTGACATTGGCTGTCAGTGATGCCGTTTTAGCGTCCCCGGCATGAGTGAGAACGATTTCGACTTCTTCCACGGCCGGTGGCACGTGGCCAACCGCAAGATCGCCGACATCCCCGGCCGCGGCACCGAGTGGGTCGAGTTCGAGGCGACGTCCGAGGCCAGGCCGATCCTCGGCGGCATGGGGAACATCGACAACCTCGTCGTCGACGGCTGGGAGGGCATGACGCTGCGGCAGTACGACCCCTCCGACGACGTCTGGCGCATCTGGTGGGCGTCGAGCCGCGCTCCTGGCCACCTCGACCCGCCGCTCGAGGGCCGGTTCACCGACGGGCACGGCGTGTTCTTCGGCGACGACGTGGTCGGCGGACACGAGGTCAAGGTGCGGTTCGACTGGACGGCGGGCGACGAACCCGTGTGGCAGCAGCAGTTCTCCTACGACGACGGCGAGACGTGGGAGACCAACTGGGTCATGAGGTTCACGCGCGCCGCCTGACCTGCGCGTTCAAAGTTCCTGCAAGGGTGCGCGCGCATGCTGGAAGTACCACCGAACTGGGGAGGTGTCATGGTGGGAAAGAAGACCGCGGGCGTACTCGTGCTCGCAGCAGCGGCACTCGTGCTCGGAATGGGCACGGCGGCGGCCGCAGGGGATGACAGTGGTCAGGGCACGCGGGTGACCGGAACGGACGGCACTCGGGTGACCGGGACCGACGGCACTCGGGTGACCGGGACCGACGGGACGCGAGTGACCGGAACCGACGGCACGCGAGTGACCGGCGAGGACGGGACGCGAGTCACCGGCGAGGACGGCACGCGCGTGACCTCGAAGGACTCGGGAACGCTGACCGGCAAGGACCAGTAACCCGAAAGGGCCGGGACGTCGCACGACGTCCCGGCCCGTTTCGTGCGTCAGTGGTGGTGCTGGTGAACGACCGCGTGCCCCTTGCCGCGCCCGATCATCCAGCGGTTGACCGGCACCGTCACCACGAAGGCGATGGCCAGCGACACCGCCAGCGACGCCCAGAACAGCCAGCTCGCGAGGCCCGCCTCCATCGCGCCGGGCACCAGCAGGATCACCGCGTTGTCGACGATCTCCATCACCGCGATCGAGACGGTGTCGGCGGCGAACGCGACGCCGAGAGCCGCCTTGAACGCGAGGCCCGAGCGCAGCACCGGCCGCATCGTCAGCGCGTAGCCGAACACGAACGCGAGCACGACGGCCAGCACGATCGTGGCGACGTTGCCCCAGCCCAGCGCCGTGCCGATCACCATGCCGAGCACCTCGCCGATCGCGCAGCCGGTGAGGCAGTGCAGCGTCGCGGAGATCGCCTGCCTGGTCAGGCTCGCGGGAGCGTGGTCCATCTCGTCCTCCTCCTTCAGCGTCGCGGCAAACCATACCCCTAGGGGGTATCAGTATCAACCCATACCCCGGTAGGGTGTGCCGCATGACGAGGCGCCGGCTCACCCAGTGGGTGTTGCTGTGCGCGCTCGTGTTCGCCGTCGTCGGAATGCACCATGTCGCAGCAGCGGAGGTTCCGCACGCCGAGCACATGGTCAGCCACCAGCAGGAACCCCAGCCGCACGAGCACGACCTGCTGCACATGTGCCTCGCGGTCCTCGTCGCGGTGGCCGTCGCGCTGACGGCGTGGTTCCTGGTCAGGACGGCACTCCCCCGGCTCGCGGCGCTGCCGTCCGACGCGCCCCTGAGCACCCCGCAACGTCCGCCACCGGGCGGAAGACCACTCCTCACGACTCTCTGCGTGCTGCGGAACTGAGTTCTCTCAGTCCACTCAGCACTGTCCACACACGCCAGAGAGAAGAAAACCCTTGAAGAAGTCCCTCATCGGGGCTGTCGTCGGCATGCTCATCTTGAGCGCCTGCGGCAGCACCGAGAACACTGCCGCGGAGAAGCCGGCCGCCGAGAAGTCCGCTGCGGACGTCACGTTCGCGCAGGACATGGTCCCCCACCACGAGCAGGCGCTGGAGATGGCGAAGCTCGTGCCGTCCCGCAGCTCCAACGACCAGGTCCGCGGCCTCGCCCAGCGCATCGAGAAGGCCCAGGACCCGGAGATCACCCGGATGAACGGGTGGCTCAAGGAGTGGGGCGCCGAGCAGAAGTCGCACGAGGGCCACGACATGGCCGGGATGATGAACGACGAGGACATGGCGAAGCTCGAGAAGGCCACCGGCGCCGACTTCGACAAGCAGTGGCTCGACCTGATGATCAAGCACCACGAGGGTGCGGTCGAGATGGCGAAGACCGAGCTCGCCGACGGCAAGGACGCCGAAGCCAAGAAGCTCGCCCAGGCCATCATCGACGGTCAGCAGCAGGAGATCACCGAGATGAAGGATCTCCTGAAGACGCTGTGACAGCAGGGCGGGCTCGCTAGCCGATCTGGGTCAGCGCGAGCCCGCCCGCCATCAGCAGCAGGCACGCCAGCGTGTGCACGACCGGGTTGCGGACCAGCAGCGCCACGAACTCCCGCAGGAACGCGCTCGGCACGAAGTACCACGCCGTCGGCGCGCCGATCACCTGCAGCCGCAACCCCTGCTTGCGCGACAGCACCGCGGTGCGGAACACGTGGTAGTTGTTCGTGACCGCGACGACCCTGCCGGTGTGCCCGCGTTCGGCCAGCAAAGCCTTGCTGTAGCGAAGGTTCTCCTCGGTCGTGGTGGCCTGGTCCTCCAGCACCACCTCGGCCTCGGGCACGCCGCGTTCGAGCAGGTACTGGCGCATCGCGAACGCCTCGGAAACCTCTTCGTCCGCACCCTGCCCGCCGGACACCACGATGACCGGCGACCGCCCGGCCTCGCGGTCGCGGTGGTACAGCCGCAGCGCGCGGTCGAGCCGGGACGCCAGCAGCGGCGGCACGCGGGAGCCGATCAGGCCCGCGCCGAGCACCACGATGCCGTCGAACCCGCTGCGGCGCCCGGTGCGACCGTAGATCACCGAGTACAGCAGCAGGCTCACGAACAGGAACGCGATGTACGCGGACACCAGGAACAACCCGATCGCGCTGCCGCGGATCCAGTCGTTGGGCTGGCCGATGCCCCAGCCGAAGTAGATCATCTCGCCGATCAGGGCGAGACCGGCGAGCAACGACAGCAGGTTGCCCAGCGACCTTCCCTCGCGGCGGACCATGACCAGCCCGTTCGCCAGCAACGCCAAGGGCAGCAGCAACAGGCCGACCACGGCGAGCATGAAGGCGAACAGCAGCGGCAGGCTCAGCACCGGGTTGTCCCGGCCGGCCTCCGCCAGCAGGAGCAGCAGCATCAGCAGCGTGATGCCGAGCCAGATCGCGTTGCTCAGCCTGCGCCGGTCGCGCACCATCCCGAACAGGAAGATCGACGCGGGGACGATGAACAGCAGGCCGGCGAGCACCGGCCCAGGGTAATACCGAAGATCAGTCCGTGCTCTCGGGCTCCGGGGCAACGGGCTTCGGCCGCGGCCTCAACCGCACCGCGCCCGTCGTGAGGTCGAGCGGACCGGTCTCCTCGAAGTCCTCACCGGTGCCGGAGTCCGTCGCCTCGCTGCGGAGCTTGCGTCCCGGGAACAACTCACCCAACTGTCCCATGTCCTCGACCCTACCCCTTTCAGAACAGGGCGATGAGCAGCACGATCACGGCGATCGCGACCAGGATCGGGATCAGCACCCCGGTCTGCGGCCTGCGGTAGTGGCTGCGGACCGTGGTGGTGCGGAACCAGCTGTACGGGGCGCTGCGGCGGTGCCGTCGAACCCAGGGCATCCTCGACACTCCTTCTAGTCGGTGGGCTCCCTGGGTACCCAGATCCGCAGCCGGTCACGCACACCTGCCAGACCGCTCTCCACCAACGACGGATCGCCGATGTCGTTGCCGTACAACACTTCGTCCCACGGACCGAGCTGGTGCCAGATCGACGCCCGTTCCCGCAGGTCGGCCGTGACCCCGTACGTCGAGGCCAGCGCGTCCGCGAACTCGGGCGGTGTCGAGTGCAGCGCCCAGGCCAGGTCCAGCGCCGGGTCACCGAGGTGGAGGTCGCCGAAGTCGATCACGCCGGTCAGCACGCCGTCGCGGCCCAGGACGTGCTCGGGCCCCAGGTCGCCGTGGACGAGCGTGTGCGTGGGCAGGCCGGCCAGCGCGTCCAGCAGCGGCTCGCCTTCGGGTGCGTGCGGCAGAACCTCGGCGCGGAACCGCTCGACCGGCAGCCGCGTCGGGCGGACACCTCGCCGGGCGGCCTCGTCGGCCGGAACCGCGTGCAGGGCCAGCAGGAACTCGGCCAGCTGCTTGCCCTGGGCCGCGTTCGGGCTCGGCTGCACCTCGCCGTCGACGAGCTCGTGCCGGACGATCACCGGATCTTCGGAGACCAGGACGGGAACCGGCACGGGGAGGGGCAGCAACGGAGCCAGCCACGGCATCACCACGGTCTCGCGCACCAGCTGCGGGCCGATGTGCGGGCGGCGCGGGCGGCGTTCCACCCATCGTCCGCCGACCAGCTCGGCCCTGCTGTCCCAGCCTTCGCCCAGATACGTCACGGACTCAGTCTGGCCAACGAGGCCTGGTCGCCTGAAACGACTTTCGCCCGGACCCGTCACGTCGCCAGCGCCGCCAGCAACTCCCGGGCGTCCGCGGCCACCTTCTCCTGACCGCGCGACTCCGCCTCCTCCAGCGCCTCCCGTGCCGTGTCAGCAGACCCCGTGATGCGCGCACGAACCAGCAACGCGCGCGAGTGGTCCATCATGCTGTCGGTCTCCACGATCACGCCGAGTGTCTCGTCGATCAGCTCCACCGAGCGAGTGGCGCCAGCGAGCAGGATCGACGCGGTGATCACGCCCGGCCCGTACCCGATCTTGCGGCCGAGCTCGACGGCCTCCCCCGCGTGCTGTGCGGCCCGGTCCGGTTCCAGCACCGCCATCGCGACCAGGCAGTCGATCCGTGCCTTGGGGTGCTCGGCCTCGCGCGCGACCTCGAAGCACTGCTCCGCCGCCCGCAGCCCCTCGGTGACCGAGCCTCGTTCGGCGTGGATGCGGGCGAGGCTCGCGAGGGCGTTGGCCAGCGCCCGTTGCTGGTCCTGGCTGGTGTGCAGGGCGACCGACTCGAGGCTGGAGGTCAGCGCGCGGTCCAGGTCGCCCAGCTCGAAGTAGGCGACGGACAGGTTGTCGAGCGCGATGGCGACCTGGTTGTGCAGTCCGCTGCGCTCGCTGAGGTCCTTGCACTCCTGGATGTACTCGGCCGCCTTGCGCAGGTCGCCGCGCGTGCCGCAGGAGATGCCGAGGTTCATCAGGGTGGCGCCGATACCGCGCTCGTCACCGATCTCGCGCCGGATCTCCAGTGCGGCGACCAGCTGCTCGTCGGCCAGCCGGGTGTTGCCCATCTCGGTGTGCACCAGGCCCATGGCGTTGCGGATCGACGCCGTCGCGAACGGTGACCGCGCGTACTCCAGGGCCTCGGCGTAGCTGTCGAGGGAGTCGCGGTACTCGCCCCGCGTCCACGCGGACATGCCCAGGCCGAACAACGTGGCAGCCTGTCCCACGGGGTCACCGGCCGCGCGTGCTGTGCGCAGGCCGGCGCGGAACACCAGCGCCTTCTCGATCTCGAACCGGCCGATGTGCAGGTAGATGCGCAACGCGTCGGCGAGCTGCTGGGCGTACGGCGACGGTGCTGCCAACACCGCCGCCACCAGGTTGGCGTGCTCCTCCTCCAGCCACGCGCCCGCCTCGTCGCGGTCGGCGAAGGTGAGGCTCGGGCCGTCGAGGTCGGGCTCCGTCATGAGGCTCGTCTCCGGGACGATCCCGCGTACGGCGTTGTGCGCGGTCCGCAGGTACCACGCGTACATGGCGAGCAGTCCGGCCTTGTCGTCGTCGTCCGCCGCGTCTGCTGCGAACAGCCTGATGAGGTCGTGCAGCTGATAGCGAACGCCGATGTGGTCGACGAGCCCCGCCCGCACGAGCTCGTCGAGCTGGGCCTCGGGATCGGTGCCCGCGAGCGCGGTGGCGGCGTCCAGGCCGAGGTCCGCGCCCGGCGGCAGCCCGAGGAGCCGGAACACGCGCCGGGCCTCGGTCGACAGCGCCCGGTAGGACAGTTCGAAGGTCGCCCGCACGGCCGCGTCGCCGTCGATCTCCAGCACGTCCAGCCGGTCGCCGCGCAGGTCGGCGAGGTAGTCCTCGATGTGCCCGTGCGCCACGTTCGCGCCCGCGATCCGCAACGCGAGCGGCAGGTGCGCGCACAACCGCACCAGCTCCGTGCGCTCCTCGGGCGTGCCTTCCACCCTCATGCTGGTCAGCAGGTCGTGCGCGTCGTCGTCGCCCAGCACGTCGAGCCGGAGCTGACCGGCCAGGTCGTGGCGGCTCGTGACGATCGCGAGGCAGCCGGGTTCGGTCGGCAGCAGCGGCTCGATCAGGTCCTCGGCGGCGTTGTCGAGCACGACCAGCACCTTCTTGCCGGCGAGCTTCGACCGGTACAGCTCGGCCTGCGCGTCCAGATGCACCGGGATCGCCGCCTGCGGCACGCCGAGCGCCCTCAGAAAGCCACCGAGCGCTTGCTCCGCCGTCACCGGAGGCCCCGACGCGAACGCGCGCAGGTTCACGTAGAGCTGCCCGTCGAAGTACCGCTCCCGCAGGCGGTGGGCGAGCCTGACCGCGAGTGCCGTCTTGCCGACGCCGGGCGGCCCGGTGATCGCGATCAGGCCGTCCTGCCGTTCGAGACGCGCCAGCTCGTGCTCGCGGCCCACGAAGTCCGGCAGGTCGGCGGGGAGCTGGCACGGTCCGGGCGTGCGCACCTTCAGCCGGTAGCCGGACACGTCGGTGACGATCTCGTCCGGGATGGACCGGCGCAGCCGCTTCACCAGCGTGCGCAAGGCGGGCAACGGTCCCGAGGGCGGGTTCTCACCCCAGACCTCGCGAACCAGGTCGGCGAAGAGCACGGGCTCGTTCGGGTGCGCGGCGAGTGCCCGGTGCAGCGCGCGGAGTCGTCCCTCAGGTGTTCCGGCCACCGGCCGATCCTAGGCACGCCGTGCAGAATTCGCGGATGGCCGCCACCGTCTCCACGAAGCTGCTGTCGCTGCTCGGCACCTTCGACGCCCGCCACCGGCGACAGACCCTCAGCGCCATCGCGCGCCGCAGCGGCCTCCCGATCAGCACCACGCACCGGCTGCTGGCCGAGCTCGCGGCGTGGGGCGCGGTGCGCAGGCTGGAGTCCGGTGAGTACGTCATCGGGCGCCGGATCTGGCGGCTCGGGCTGCTCGCGGCGGGCGAGGTCGACCTCAGCCGGGTCGCGGAGCCGTTCCTGCACGACATCCACGCCGCTACGCGCGCGGTGGTGCACCTGGCCGTGCGCGAAGGGAACGAGGTCCTCTACCTCGACCGGGTGTCGGGCCACGCGTCGGTGCCGATCGTCAGCTCGACGGGCAGCAGGCTGCCGTTGCACTCGACCGGCGTGGGCAAGGTGCTGCTCGCGCACGCGCCCGCCGAGGTGCAGGAAGACGTGCTGCAGCACCACCTGACGCGGCTCACGGCGTACACGGTGACCGAGCCGGGGCGGATGAGGGCGCAGCTGCACCGGATTCGGCGGGACGGGTACGCGCAGACGTTCGAGGAGATGACGCTCGGGGCGTGCAGCGTCGCCGTGCCGGTCGAGGTGGACGGACACGTCGTGGCGGCGCTCGGGATCGTGGTGCCGGATCTGCGGAACGTGCGCGGGCGGCTGGTGGCGGCGTTGCAGGTGGCGGCGCGGGGCATCGGGCGGACGCTGGAACCGGGTTTCCATCCACCGGAAATAGAACCTGGTGCGGAACGCGCGTGAGCGATTGAATCTTCAACCGTGGCAAGCGAGAAGCGTGAGCTGTTCATCGGCGGCGAAAGCGTTCCCACACAGGACGGCCGCACCACTGAGGACCTCAACCCGTTCACGGGCGAGGTGTACGCCGTGGTCGCGTCCGCCGGTCCGGCGGACGTGACGCGCGCGGTCGACGCGGCGCAGGAAGCGTTCCCGGAGTGGGCGGCGACCGCCCCGTCCGCGAGGCGCGCGATCCTGCTGCGCGCGGCGGACGAACTCGAGAAACGCACTCCGGAAGCCATCGCGCTGATGGCGCAGGAGGTCGGCGGCGTCGCCGGCTGGGCAGGGTTCAACGTCATGCTGGCCGCCAAGATGCTGCGCGAGGCCGCCGCGGCCGCCACCGCGCCCATCGGCGAGGTGCTGACCACGGACACGCCAGGACAACTCTCTTTGGCGGTCAGGGAACCGCTCGGCGTGGTCGCGGCGATCTCGCCGTGGAACGCGCCGATCATCCTCAGCGCACGGGCTGTCGCGGCACCGCTCGCCGCGGGCAACACCGTGGTGCTCAAGCCCAGCGAGGACGCGCCGATCGCGGCCGGCCACTTCATCGCCGACGTGCTGCACGAGGCCGGGTTGCCGGCAGGCGTGCTCAACGTCGTGACGAACGCGCCTGCCGACGCCGCCGAGGTGGCGGAGGCGCTGATCGCCGACCCGCGCGTGCGGGCGGTCAACTTCACCGGGTCCACCGAGGTCGGCCGGATCATCGGAACCCTTGCCGCGCAACACCTCAAGCCCGCCGTGCTGGAGCTCGGTGGCAAGAACGCGCTGCTGGTCCTGGACGACGCCGACCTCGACCACGCGGTGCAGGCGGCGACGTTCAGCGCCTTCTTCAACGCCGGTCAGATCTGCATGTCGGCCGACCGGATCCTGGTGCACGCCTCCGTGGCCGAGGAGTTCACGGCGAAGCTCGCGGCCAAGGTCTCCTCGCTTCCCCACGGCGACCCTGCCGACCCCGGCACGGTGATCGGCCCGGTGATCACCCCGCGCGCCGCCTCCCGAGTCGCCGCACTGGTCACCGAGGCCGTCGATGCGGGCGCACGCCTCCGGGCGGGAGGTGACGGCGCCGCGACCGTGCTGGACAACGTCACCCCGGACATGCGCATCTTCCAGGAGGAGATCTTCGGTCCCGCCGTCGTCGTGACCACGGTCGCGGACGACGACGAGGCCATCGCCATCGCCAACGACACCCAGCACGGCCTCACCGCCGGCATCCTCACCGAGGACTCGCGGCGCGGCCTCGCCCTGGCCCGCCGGATCCGCACGGGCATCGTGCACGTCGGCAACCAGACCGTGGACGACGAACCCCAGGCGCCGTTCGGTGGCGTCAAGGCCAGCGGGTACGGCAGGTTCGGTGGCCGTTGGGGCATCGAGGCCTTCTCGGCCACCCGCTGGGTCACCCTCGCCGGGGAGCACGGCCACTTCCCGATCTGAGATCAGGCAGTCAACCCGGACTCGTGCGCGACGATCGCCGCCTGCACCCGGTTCTCCGCGCCGAGCCGGGTCAGGATGGCGCTCACGTGCCCCTTCACCGTGCCCTCGACGAGGTCAAGCCGCCGCGCGATCTGCGCGTTCGACAGGCCTTCGCCGAGCAACGCCAGCACGTCCCGTTCCCGCGCGGTCAGCGACTCGACGCGGGACCGGGCCTCGCTGACCCGTCCGCCGCGGAACCTCGTGATCATTCGCGCCGCCACCTTGGGCGCCAAGTAAGCACCACCAGAAGCCAGCGCGTGCACACCCGCGATCAGCTCGCGCGGATCGCCTGACTTCAAGAGAAAGCCCCGCGCGCCACCGTCCAGCGCCTGTTCGAGGTAGCCGTCGTCGTTGAACGTCGTCAGCATCGCCACGCCGAAACCGAGGCGCGCCAACTCCCGTGCCGCTTCGAGGCCGTCGAGCCGGGGCATCCGGACGTCCAGCAGCACCACGTCGGGCCGGTGCTTCAACGCCAGGTCGATCGCCTCGCGGCCGTCGCCCGCCTCCGCCACGACTTCCAGCAAGGGATCGGAGCCGAGGATGGCGCGCACGCCCGCGCGCACCATCGCCTCGTCGTCCGCCAGCAGTACCCGAATCACGCTTCCCCCGAGTGCGGCCCAGAATGCGGCAGAGTAGCGACCAGCTCGAACTTCCCGCCCTCACGGCTGGTCCGGAGCGTACCGCCCGCGAGCCGCACCCGTTCCCGCAACGCGATCAAGCCCAACCGGCTGCCCGCACCACGCCGCAACCCGAGGTCGTTGGACGCCTCCACCACCGTGGTCGCGTCGGCCGTCGACACCCGGAGCACCACCTCGGACTTCGGCGCGTGCTTGACCGCGTTCGTCAACGCCTCCTGCACCACCCGGAACACGGTCCGCTCCACAGCGGACGGGACACGTCCGTCCACAGTGAACGAAACCTGCAAACCTGACGCCACCGCGCGGTCCACCAGTTCCCGCAGGTCCACCACAGCGGGCGGATCACCGTCGCGCAGCAGGAACACCAGGTCCGCCAACCGTTCCGTGGCGTCGGAAGCAGCCATCCGCAACGAAGCCGCGGCGGCCTGGTGCTCGGCGGGCAGGTTCATCTCCAAAGCACCGGCCTGCAACGCGATCAGGCTCAGCTCGTGCCCCAGCGTGTCGTGGACCTCGTGGGCGATCCGCGTGCGTTCGCGCAGGTGAGCGGCTTCCACGCCCGCCGCGGCCAGTGCGGCCTGCTGGTGGGCGAGTCGGCCGAGGAACCACGGCAACGCCACCGCCAGCGACACGACGATGAGCTGGACCAGCCCGATCAGTCCCGCGGCGGCGAACATGATCGCGGGCCAGCCCGGTGCCATCCTGCGACCGAGCAGAAAGGACGCCACGAACACCACCGCGCACACCAGGACCGTCCACGGCGGCACGGTCTCGCGCATGAAGAACGACACCGTGAAAGCGGCGGCGACGCACGCCGCCAGCGCCAGGATCCTCATCGCACCCACCTCACGACCGCCACACTCGCGTTCATCACACCAGAAACGGCCAACCACACCACAAGCGGCAGCGAATAGTGCATCAGCTGGAAGAACGTGATGTCCCGCCCGCCGAACAACAGGCCGATCAACCAAGGCATCGTCACGAGCACACCGAGCGGCACGAACCTGAGCACCTGCCACGCCTTGTGGAGCTTGCGCGGCCGTCGCAACGCACGGATGCCGAGCACAAGTGACGACAGCGCCAGCGCGGCGAGCACCAGATCGACGATCAGGCGGTACGGCCCAGGCTCTTCCGGTGTCCTGCCGTCCAGGACGTCCGCGATTCCGTCTTCCAGTGCGGACGTGCCCTCGTTGCCGAGCGTGAGCCCGCTGTTGGACATCACCGCGATCCCGTGGCCGGACGACGTCAGCAGCTGTCCCGCGGTGGCGGTGAACCAGATCCCGCTGTGCCGCAGCTGTCCCTTCGAGTCCGCCCGCCAGCCCATGCCGTCGCGCGGCGCGAGCTTCGGCTGGGCCGCCAGCCACTTCGCCATGTCCGCGCCGGTGGTGATCACACCATCCGAACCGGCGACGAACCGATCAGGCTCAGTCAAAGGAACCGAGAACCCGTACGCGTAACCGTATCCACGCCGGTAGTCGGACGGCAGATCGCGCGGCGTCACGTCGATCGCAACGGTCTCCCTCATGCCCAACGGTTCGAAGATGTGCGACCGCAGATAGGAGTTGAAGTTCTCCCCGGACGCCAGCTCGACCAGCCGCGCGGCCAGGTGGTAGTTCGTGTTGGTGTACCGGAACTGCCCGTCGGGCACCGCCGACCGCAGCACGTCCTGAGCCCGCGAAACCGCTTCCGCAGGAGACGAGGGCTGCGGCAGGCTCTTCTCCGGCAACGTTCGGTCGCTGATCCCGGACGTGTGCGCCAACAACTGCCGTGGTGTGACACGGGAGTCGAACACCGGCCGGTCCAGATCGATCTTGCCCGCGTCGGCGAGCTGCCGGACCGCCAGTGCCGTGAACGACTTGCTGACCGACGCGATCGGCATCTTCGTGTGCTCGGTCATCGGCGCTCCGGACGAGTCGTGCCCGTAGCCCTGGACAGCGATCACCTGGTCCCCCTTGGTGATCGCGACGACGACGCCCGGATACGAGGCCTCGCCCGTGAAGGTCGACACGAACAGCGCCAACGCTGCTCCCCAGATGTTCATGTCCCACAACGTAAGGATCACGAACGCGGGAAACCCGACCCGAAAGACAGAGCGGACCCCCGACGAAAGTCAGGGGTCCGCTCTCAGCCACAACCTAGTGCCCGGAGGCCATCTCGGCGGCCAGCCGGTCGTCACCGCTCTGCTCCTTGAGCGGCTTCTCCTTGATGAACAGCACCGCGAGCAGCGCCAGCACCGCGAACGGCGTGCCCACCAGGAAGATCTCCGCGGTCGCCGTCGCGTAGATGTCGGCGATCACGGCCTTGATCTCGGGCGGCAGCACCGAGAGGTCCGGCACCTGCGCCTCACCGGAACCGGAACCACCCATCGCGCCGAACTTCTCCGCCGCCAGCGACGACACCTTGCTCGCCAGCACCGCGCCCAGCGCCGACACACCGATCGCACCGCCCAGCGAGCGGAAGAACGTCAGCGTCGACGTGGTCGCACCGAGATCGCGAGCGGGCACGTCGTTCTGCGCCGCCAGCACCAGGTTCTGCATCAGCAGACCCACGCCGACGCCGAGCACGAACATGTCCACCGACACCATGAAGATCGTGGTGTGAGCGGTGATCGTGGACAGCAGCAGCATGCCGCCGACCATGACCACGCCGCCGGAGACCAGGTAGGCCTTCCACTTGCCGTACTTGGTGATCAGCTGACCGGCGACGGTCGACGAGATCAGCAGGCCGAGGATCAGCGGCAGACCGAGCAGACCGGCCTGCGTCGGCGTCTTGCCGAGCGACAGCTGGAAGTACTGCGACAGGAACACCGTGCCACCGAACATCGCGACACCCACCAGGGCGCTCGCGATGACCGTCAGCGCGACCGTGCGGTTGCGGAAGATCGACAGCGGCACGATCGGGTCGTGCGCGGTGGCCTCGACGCGCACGGCCGCCACGAGCAGCAGCACGCCCAGCGAAACCAGGCCCGCGGTCCAGCCCGACGCCCACTCGAACTTCTGCCCGGCCAGCGACGACCAGATCAGCAGCGTCGAGACACCGGACACGATCAGGAACGCGCCCAGGTAGTCGATCTTCGTCTCTTCCTTGCGCACCACCGGCAGGTGCAGGGTGCGCTGCAGCAGCCAGATCGCGGCCAGCGCGAACGGCACGCCGACGAAGAAGCACCAGCGCCAGCCCAGCCACGAGGTGTCGACGAGCACGCCACCGATCAGCGGCCCGGCCACGGTGCCGACGCCGAACACGGCGCCGAACAGGCCCGAGTACCGGCCGAGCTCGCGCGGCGGGATCATCGCGGCCATCACGATCGTCGCGAGTGCCGTGACACCACCGGCGCCCAGGCCCTGCACCACGCGGCTGACGATCAGCATCTCGATGTTCTGCGAGAAGCCCGCGATCAGCGAGCCGGCCACGTACAGGCTCAGCGACGCCTGGATCAGCAGCTTGCGGCTGTAGAGGTCGGCGAGCTTGCCCCACAACGGCACGGTCGCGGTCATCGCGAGCAGCTCGGTCGTGACGATCCACGCGAAGATCGACTGCGAGCCCTTGAGCTCGGCGACGATCCGCGGCAGCGCGTTGGACACCACGGTGCCCGCGAGGATCGCGACGAACATGCCGAGCATCAGGCCCGACATCGCCTGCGTGACTTCACGTTTGCTGTGGATCGGTGTCGCTTCGGCTTCGGTGGTCATGACGTTCCCCCTTTGTCGTCGTGCGGCGGTACGTGAGCCAGCCCGGTGCCGAACAGGTCGAGTGCCTCGCCGACCAGGTCACCCAACGCCACGCCGTCGTCGAGAGCCCAGCGAGTTACCGCACAGCGGAACGCGGCACTGCCGGCACCGACCACCAGGCGCGGGTAGAGGTCGGACTCGGACAGCCCTGCGCGCTGTGCCACCGCGTTCGCGAGCAGCTGCTCGGCTTCGGCGTTGTTGGCGAACGCGCGCATGAGCAGGTCCGGCCGCTGCATCAGGACTTCCTTTCGCAGCAACCACAACTCGCGTCCGTGGTTCAGCTCGTCGGTGATCTCGGCGAGCACCGAGGACCGGTACGCGTCGAACGGCGACACCCCGTCCCCCGCGGCGAGGATGCGCTCGGCCATGCGCGGACCCGCCTCGGGGTCCGCGCCGATCAGCGCCTCGTCCTTGCTCGCGAAGTAGTTGAAGAACGTCCGCACCGAGACGTCGGCCTCGGCGGCGATCTCCTCAACCGTGACGTGGTCGTAGCCCCTCTCGGCGGCGAGACGCACCGTCGCCCGCTCCAGCGCCGCACGCGTGTGGCGCTTCTTGCGGTCGCGCAGGCTCTCCCCCGACTGGTTCACACGGAGAGAGTACAGGATTGTTTTGCAGTCACTGCAAGTTTGCAGTGTGTGAAGTACACAACGCTCGGAGTAGCTATGACCAGGGCGTCTTCGGCTTGGCCTGGAGCTCGCCGTCCACGTAGAGATCCACGCGCTCGCTGTAGAAGCACGCGAGCCCAGCCACCTTCTGACTCTCGGGCAGCGGCGACCGATAGATCCACACCAGGTCCTCGTGGACCTTCCCGCCCACCTCGACGGACCAGTACGTGGCCGTCCCCTTGTACGGGCAGTGCGTCTGGGAGTCCGACGGCCTGAGCAGATCGGACCGCACGTCGCTCAACGGCAGGTAGTAGCGCGGAGGAAGCCCGGTCTCGAACAGAATCCGGGGCTGCGAGGAGGCCGCCAGCGTCACGCCGTCGACCGCGATCCGCACGTGCCGCGAGCTGCCGAGCACGTCCACGCGCGTGTACGGATCACGCGGGTGCACGTAGATGGGCTCGTCCTCTTCCAGCCACTCGTCCATCGCCGCGAAGTCGAACCGCACGAGGTCGCGCAGCTCCTCGATCGGCGAGTCCGGGTAGACCAGTGCCGCGCCCTCGGCCGTGCCGCCGGCCGTGACGACGTCGTGGACCACTCCCTCACCCCTGCTCGGCGAGTGCTTGGTCTCCCCCGTCGGCTTCAGCTCGGCTCGCACGGAGGAGAGCGGCAGATAGTAGGCCGGGTAGTAGGGAATCTCCCAGACCAGGTGCGGCGAGGTCGTGTCCGCGACCAGCTCGCCACCGAAGTACGCACGGACCCGCTTCGCCGAGTGCTCGACGCGCACCCGGCCACGCTGCTCGTTGCCCATGTCCCTTACCAACACGGGACAACGCGCGAGGCTTCCCGGCTAGGCGGTGCGCACGTGCCGGTGTGCGTCGTTCGGGAACGCGGGAGGCGAGGCGGGCACCAGCTCGTGCAGCACGAAGCCGCACTTCTCCGCCACCCGGCAGGACGCCTCGTTGCCGACCGCGTGCAGCAGACTCAGCTGCGCGAGCTTCTGGGTTTCCAACGCCCAGGTCGACACCGTCTCCACTGCTTGAGCGGCGATTCCCCGTCCCCTGGCGTGCGCGGCCGTCCAATAGCCAACCTCTGCCGAGCCTGCCTTCACCACCACGTGGCCCAGCGGAGGAAGATCGGCTTCGACGACGGCGAAGCTGAACCGGGTCGCGTCCGCCCAGCCCGCCTCCTGGACGTCGAGCCACTGCCGGGCCTCCGCCTCACCGGCCAGCGAGGTCGCGAGCCAGCGACGCAGCTGCGGGTCGCGGTGCGCCTCGACCAGCGCGGGCAGATCGTCGAGCCCCCACGGCCGCAACCGCAACGGCGACTCCGGCACGGACAGGACGACCACTCAGGCGTTCCCGTCGAACAGGCTGGTCACCGAGCCGTCCTCGAAGACCTCCTGGATCGCCCGCGCGAGCAACGGCGCGATGCTCAGCACCGTCAGCCCCTGGAACCGCTTCTCGTGCGGGATCGGCAACGTGTCCGTGAGGATCACCTCGCGCGCCTTGCTGGCGATCAACCGGTCGTACGCGTCACCGGACAGCACCCCGTGCGTGGCCACGAGCACGACGTCCTTCGCGCCCTGCTCCAGCAGCTGCCGCGCGGCGCCGGTGCTCGTCATCGCCGTGTCGATCATGTCGTCGACCACGATGCACGTGCGACCCTCGACGTCACCGACCACGCGGTTGGCCATGACCTCGTTGGGACGCAACGGATCACGCGTCTTGTGGATGAACGCGATCGGGCACCCGCCGAGCAGGTCGGCCCACTTCTCGGCGAGCCTGGTCCGGCCGGCGTCCGGCGAGACGATCGTCAGCTCCTCGCCCGCGTAGCGCGACCGGACGTGGTCGGACAGCAGCCACATCGCGTGCAGGTGGTCGACCGGGCCGTCGAAGAAGCCCTGGGCCTGCGCGGTGTGCAGGTCGACCGTCACGATCCTGTCGGCGCCCGCCGTCTTGAACATGTTCGCGACCAGTCGGGCCGAAATCGGTTCACGTCCGGCGTACTTGCGGTCCTGGCGCGCGTACGGGTACGACGGCACGACCGCGGTGATGCGCTTGGCCGAGGCGCGCTTGAGAGCGTCGACCATCAGCAGCTGCTCCATCAGCCAGTCGTTGATAGGCGCGCTGTGGCTCTGCATGACGAACGCGTCCGCGCCGCGCACCGACTCCTCGAACCGCACGAACGTCTCGCCGTTCGCGAAGTCGTAGGCGGCCTGCGGGGTGATGGCCACGCCGAGGTGCTTGGCGACCGCCTCGGCGAGCTCGGGGTGCGCCCTGCCGCTGAGCAGGATGAGCTGGCGCTTGGCGATGCCCGCCTTGCCACTGACCACGTCACGCTCCACGTTCGTCCGGTGATGAACCCGATCGTTCAGCATCACGGCGAGATCACGCAAACGACACGTCCGGCCGATGAGATTCCACGTTGCTGAGCAAATTGGCGTACCTCCATCGGGCACACCCACACGTAGTCACTTTGCCCGCACGGGGTCCCACCCTCGGTATAAATCGGCCTATTCGGATTCACCTCTTGGGGTACGGCGAGTGTGATTTCTTGATCGGCGTGCTTGCCGGGTCAACGATCATGCCTAGTCTCCTCGCATGCCTGAAGACCAGGACGCTCCCGGACCGACACCGCAAGCACCACCGCCGAGCCCGATCGTGATGAGCACGCCCATCCACGATCAGCTCGCCGACCGGCTCGGAGTCAGACAGAAACACCGACGGCCCGATTGACCGCCTTTCGGAGGTTCACGGGCGTGCGCGCCAGCCGGTAGGAATGGCCCCTCTGCGGACAAGAGGGGAGCTTGTCGATGCGTTTCACCGTGCTCGCCGCGGCGGCCGCACTCCTGGTCACCACCGGTACACCCGCGCTCGCCGACGCCGGGGTGCCGAAGATCGGCTGGGAGGCGTGCGGACCGGAGAACCCCGGCTTCGAGTGCGCCACCGTCAAGGTGCCGCTGGACTACGACAACCCGCGCGGCGCGACCACGTCCATCGCGCTCGCACGCAAACCCGCCACGGACAAGGCCCACCGGATCGGGTCGCTGTTCCTGAACCCCGGCGGACCGGGGGGCTCCGGCGTGGACTTCGCGCTGGGGTCCGGCAACACGCTGTCGGCCAACCTGCAGGGCCGCTTCGACATCGTCGGTTTCGACCCGCGCGGCATCGGCCGGTCGGATCCGTTGCACTGCTTCGCGAGCGAGGCCGACCTGGAGAAGTTCTTCGAGGGCGTGCCGGGATTCCCGTACCAGGCCTCGCAGGAGCGCAAGTACTTCGACCGCTACCGGTCGCTCGGGCCGGAGTGCCGGGACGACCAGCCGATCGCGCGGCACATGAGCACCGCGGACGTGGCGCGGGACATGGACCTGCTGCGGCGCGCCGTGGGTGACCGCAAGATCTCGTACCTCGGCTTCTCCTACGGCTCGTTCCTGGGCGCCACGTACGCGAACCTGTTCCCCCAGAACATCCGCGCTCTCGTCATCGACGGTGTGCTGAACCCCGAGCTGTGGTCGAGCGGGCGGCAGATCCAGTCGGACCGGATCGCGACGAAGGAGGAGTTCCGCGAGTTCCTCCGCACCTGCGACGAGGCCAAGTGCGTGTTCGGGCCGCAGTCGGAGAAGCGCTGGAACGCGTTGCTGGCCTCGGTGCGCGCCAAGCCGATCCAGCTCGGCGACCAGGTGTTCACCTACGACGCGGTGATCAACGCGGCGATCGGCGCCATGTACAACCCGCGCTCCTGGCCTTCGACCGCCGAGCTGTTCGACCAGCTGTCGGATGCTTCCGGCGCTGTTTCCGTTGCGGCGGAACCGGACTACGACAACGGCTTCGACGCCTACAACGGCAACGTGTGCGCGGACATCGAGTTCCCGCGCGCGTTCGAGGCCTACCGCGCTACGGCTCGTTACGCCGAAGCCGGTTCGGAGTTCGGCCCGGCGTGGTGGTGGGGCAACGCGGCCTGCGCGAACTGGCCCGTCAACCAAGATCGGTATGCCGGACCGTGGCGGACTCGCACCAACGCGCCGGTTCTGGTGGTGGGCAACCACTTCGACGGCGTCACGGACTTCCGCGGCGCTCAGGCGGTCAACCGGCAGATCGCGGGGTCACGACTGCTCGCGTACGCGGGTTGGGGCCACACGGCCTATGGGCTCAGCAAGTGCGCTTCGGACTACACCAACGCGTATCTGCTGAACGGCGCGTTGCCGCCAGTCGGCACCGTGTGCCCGGCGAACCCGAACCCGTTCCTGCCCACCGCAGCCCTCTCCGAACCGCTCTTCCAGCCGACCCGTCGTTAACCGCGGAGCTCCTGGGCGAGCTCCACCGCCGCACGCGCGGGATCGTGGCCGAACCGGCTGCCGAACGCGTCGTGCACCTGCCACCCCGCGTGGGTGAGCGCACGCCAGCGGGCGAGATGCGCCTGTGCCCCTTCCGGGTGCGGGCGCGTCTCGACCGCGACGGCGTTGTTCCTCTCCCCCACCACCAGATCCACCCGCCACTGCCCCACCGGATAGCCGGTGCGCACGGTCAGGCCCGCGGCCACCAGTTCCTCGGCCAGGCGGGCGGTCCACGGGTCGGACGGCTCGACGCCCGCGGTCTCCGTCGGCGGCACATCGGCGTGCTTCAGGTACTCACCGACCAGACCGGGCGGCTCGACGGCCGAGGTGATCACGTGCACCTTGGAACGGGCACGCGTGGTCAGCACCGCGAGCAGGTTGCGGTCGTTCACGAACCGCCACCCGCCGGGCTTCTCGTCGGCCGCGAGGCTGATCACGACCTCGTCGAACTCGCTGCCCTGCACCCCGTGCACCGTGCCGACGCGCACACCACCCGTGGTGATCTCGTCCAGCGTCAGGTCCTTCAGCAGCGCTTCCTCCAGCGCGTCGGCCTGCCCGCGGAACGGCGTCACGACCCCGATCGACCGCACCCCCGCCGCGACCCGTTTGCGCACGTGGGCGAGCACGGCGTCGACCTCGACCTGGTTGACGCCCTTCGTGTTCCGCTCGCCCGCGACGCGCTCGGTGTCGATGCAGTCGACGTCCGCGATGGCCGGATGGGTCGTCAGCAGCGCGATCTTGCCGTCGTAGAACCTCGTCGCGGCGAACCCGATGAGGTGCGGTGCGCAGCGGTGGTGCTCGTCGAGCCAATGCACGCCCGCGGTGGCGGCGGCCGCGTCGAACAGGCTCACCTTCGGCACGTCCAGCCGGTCGCGCAGGTCCTGGGTGCCCTCGGCGTCGACGGCCGCGCGCACGGCCTCGTCGCTGACGAACGACACGTGCCGCAGCTGCCGGGGATCGCCGCCGATCACCGCGGACCGACCGCGCAGCAGGGCCGGTGCGGCGAGCGGCTGGTCGACGTGACTGGCCTCGTCGATGATCACCAGGTCGAACATGCCCGGCACCTGCGGCAGGATGTCCTCCACGTCCGACAAGGTGCCGACCCACAACGGCAGTGCCGCCACCAGGTCCACGCTGTCGATCTCGGCGAGCCCGCGCCGTCGTGCCGCCCGGCCGGACCGCAGCGCCTTCGCCAGTGCCGCCACCGCCCTGCGCGCACCGGCACCGCGGCGGCTGACCGAGAGCTCCTTGAGCCACGCGGCCGTCGCGGCACGGGAGGTGCCGTCCTGTTCGGACAGCAACGGCCGCAGCTCTCCGAACGTCGTGCCACCACCGGCCGCGAGCCGCACCGACGCGGCTGTCTGCTCGGCTGCCAGCACCGCGGCCGCGAGGTCCTCGACGGACACCTCGCCGGCGCCGGTCCGGTTGCGCGCCTTCTTCAGCGCCCAACCCGTGCGCAGCCCACCCAGGAAGCCGGTTCTCGGCCGCAGAAGCCCTTGCAGCGCGGCGAAGTCCACGTCCGCGTCGAACGCGCGCGGTGCCAGCGAACGATGTCCGGCCATCAACGCGTGATGCCGCCGCGCTTCCGCCGCCAGTTCCTCGTCCTGCAGAGACGCCGCGACCGTGCGCTCGACCCGCGACACGGCCGCCGCATCCGACCGCCGAACCCTGTCGAGCTCCTTCAGCCGGTCCGGATCGCTCGTGGCGGACAACCCGTCCGACAGCTCCCGCGCCATCTCCTGGCGCAGCTCCGAGTCGCCGAACAGCACCGGAACCGGTCCGCCCGCCCGGCGCAGCGCGGCACCGAGCACGTCCGCGGCGTTGCGGGTGCGGCTCGCGAGCAGCACCGAACACCCCGCTGCCACGGCGTCCAGCGCCAGCGCCGCCAACGTGTGCGTCTTGCCGGCTCCGGGAGGCCCGCCGACGACGGTGACCCGCGCGCGACGGGCGTGCTCGACCGCGCGCAGCTGGCTGTGGCTCAGCGGCAACGCCGAGCTGATCGGCGCGGCCCGGTCCACTTCGGTCGAACCAGCCCCGTACAACGCGGCCAGCGCGGTGTCCTCCGTGCCAACCGCGGTCGACCACGTGTACAACGCCGAGCCCTGTTCGGTGGTCACGACGGGCTCACCGGCGTGCAGCCCGTACCCCATCGCCACGACCAGGTCCCGGCCGTGGATCAACCGGTTCGGATCCTCGCGCACGATCGGCACGTCCTCGAACCCGGCCTGCCGCAGCGTCTCGGTGATCCACACCTCGGTCGGGCCGAACGCCGCCTCTCGTTCCGCGGTCTTCGCCCAGTCGTCGATCAGCGGGAGCAGGCCGACGTCACCGGCGACGTGAAAGGCGTAGGTGAGCCCCAGGCCGTGGTGCAGCCGCACCGGCCGGGAAATCAACGGCAGGCACACCCTGCGGCGCTGGCCGCCGATCTCCGCCGGGCCGACCAGGAACGCCCAGCCCAGGCGCAGCAGCCGGTCTTCCTGGTGCAGCGCGTCGTACGCCGCGAGGTGCTGGACCTGGTCGCGCATCTGCTTCGTGATGGTCCAGGTGATCGGCGTCCACGCCTCCCCCTCCTGCACCGTCGTGATCGCCCGCCGCGCCGGCTCGTGCTCGCCGAGCCACAGCAGACCGGCCGCCTTGGACAGGTCGAGCTGGACCTTCTGCGGCTGCTCGGCGGCACTCAAACGGGCGAGGGTGCGCAGGACGGCCGGAACGTTCACCCCGCACATGTTGCCATCCGCACCGGTAGCTTCTTCCGTCGTGGAAGATCTTCCCGTCGGGTTGTCCGACGACGAGCTGGCGGCGGGCCTCGCCCGGTTCGGCATCACGGGGACGCCGGCCTACGCCCCGGTCGGTTTCGGCGACTACCACTGGAACGTCGAGGACCGCTGGTTCACGTCCGTCTCGGACCTCGCGCACAAGCCGCTCGACGGGCTGCGGCGCGCGATGAACACGGCCGTGAGCCTGAGCGAGCAACTGCCGTTCGTGGTTGCACCACTACGAGCCGGCGACGACATCGTGGTCGTGCTGAACGACAGGTACGCGCTGACGGTTTTCCCTTTCCTACACGGGAAAGCCGGAAGTTTCGGTGACGAGCAGCCCGCGGCCGTGGCCGAGCTCCTCGCCGCACTGCACGGGTGCACGCCACCGGAGGACGCCCCGGAAGCGCCGATCGACCCACCGGGGCGGGCCGCGCTGGAGGCGTTGCTGGACGAGCCCGGCGAGTGGTTCGACACCACTGCCCGCGAGGTCTTCGTCGCTCACGAAGAAGCCGTCCGCGCGTTGCTGGCGAAGTTCGACGACCTCGCCGCACAGCTCCCGGCCACCCGAGTGCTCACCCACGGCGAACCCCACCCCGGCAACCTGATCCGCACAACGAACGGACTCCGGCTGATCGACTGGGACACCGTCGGACTGGCCGCACCCGAACGCGACCTGAGTCTCCTCGACGACCACACCGCGTACCGGAACCTGACCGGCCACCAACCGAACGCGGCCGGTCTGGCCCTCTACAGGACGCGGTGGACCCTCGACGACATCGCCCAGTTCGCGACGAAGCTCCGCGCCCCGCACGAGAAGTCACGGGACGCGGAGCTCACGTCGCACTACTTCAAGGGAACCCTCGCCGAGCTCTAGAGGGTCAGGCTCCACGTGTCGATCCGGCCGACGTCCACCGCGGCCGCGTCCTGGACCTGCAGCTTCCACGTGCCGTTGCGGGCCTCGGACGACAGGTCGACCGTGTAGGTCTGGTCGATGTCGTCCAGCGCGCCACCCGAGCGGTTGCTCAGCGAGTACGACGACCCGTCCGGTGCGATCAGCGACACCACCAGGTCACCCCGGTAGGTGTGCTTGATGTGCACCTCGACCTTGCTGGTCGCCGAGGCGTTGCCGGTGCAGCCGGAGACGACGATCGACGACGACACCGTGGACAGGTCCGGGATCGCCACGTCGGTGCCGTTGGTCTGCGTGCCGCACGAGGCCGCGCCGACCGTCCACGTGAACGAGGCGCTGCCCGAACCACCGGCGGTCGCGGTCGCCGTCGCGGTCACGTTGTACGTGCCCGCGGTGGAAGCCGTGCCGGTGATCAGTCCGGAAGAGCTGATCGACAGGCCGGTCGGCAGGCCGGTGGCCGACCAGGTGTACGGCGCGGTGCCACCCGAAGCCGACAGCTGGAGCGAGACCGACCCGTTGAGAGCCGTGGTCTGCGCGCCGGGGTTGGTCACCGAGACACCGGGAACGCCACCGGAGTTGGTGCGCAGCAACAGGTTCGCCGAGTTGGCACCGGGGTTGGTGACCTTGTTCGGCGTGGCGGAACCGACGATCGCCGCGTGCACCTCGGCCGGGGTCTTGGAGGGGTTGTCCGCCAGGTACAACGCGGCCGCGCCCGCGACGTGCGGAGAGGCCATCGACGTGCCGCTCATCGTCGCGGAGCCGGTGTTGTTGTTGTAGGACGCGGAAACGATGCTCTCACCGGGCGCGAACAGGTCGCTGCAAGTGCCGAACGACGAGAACGACGCGCGGGCGTCGGTCCGAGCCGTCGCCATGACGTTGATCGTTTCCCGGACGCGCTGCGGCGAGTACTTGCACGAGTCGTCGTTGAAGTTGCCCGCCGCCACGACGTAGGTGACGCCGGCCCGGATCGACGCACCGACGGCGTCGTCGAGCACGCGGCTCGGCTCGTTCGCCGTTCCGGTGTAGAGGCTCATGTTCGCGACCGCCGGCAGGACGGCGTTCGCGGTCACCCAGTCGACGCCCGCGGCCTCAGTGGACACGGAACCGCCACCGGCGCAGTTGAGCACGCGGACGGCCTTGAGCTTCACGTTCTTGGCCACACCGAACGTCGCGCCGCCGACCGTGCCGGACACGTGCGTGCCGTGGCCCTGGCAGTCCTTGCCGTTCTGGCCGTCGGTGAACGCGTCGAAGCCGAACGTGGCGCGGCCGCCGAAGTCGCTGTGGTTGTAGTTGATGCCGGTGTCGATGACGTACGCGGTGACGTTCGACGCGTCCGTGCTGTAGCTGTACTTGTTGTTCAGCGGCAGATCCGCCTGGTCGACGCGGTCCAGCCCCCACGACGGCGGGTTGAGCTGGTCGGTCAGGACCTGGACCGTCCTGTCCTGCTCCACATAGGCCACGGCCGGGTCGGCGGCGAGGCGCTTGGCCTGCTGCTTCGACATGGTGGCCGAGAAGCCCTTGAACGCGGCGCGGTAGGTGAACCCGATCTTGCCGCCGTACTTCCCGGCGAGGTCACCGGCGCGGCCGCCGACCTCGGAGCGGGTCATGGTGTCCCTCAACACCACGATGTAGCTGTCCTGGACGGCGTTCGGCGCGCTTTCCGCGACGATCGGTCCCTCGGGCTGCGCGGCGGCGGCCTGTGGGAGCGCTAACACCGTGCCGACGGCGGCAATCGCCGCCACACCGAGCGTGCGCAGGGTGCGTTGTCTCATCACTGCTCCTTGATCGCAGGGAACCGCGTGCGAACGCGGGCCGGCCCTCGACGGCCCATGCAGATGCGTTCACACGCGGTTGCGAAACAGCGTTAGTCCGTTATCGGACGTGATGAGTCTTTAGTTGCGACAACGATGAGAACAACCGACTTTCGTACGGTCCTCAGCCCGCGAGCGCGAAAAGATCCTCCGGGCGGCCCGACTGCTTGAGGACCGCGAGGGACTGCTTCTCGAGCTGGCGGATCCGCTCGCGGGTCAGGCCGAGCTCCTCCGCGACCTCCTGGAGGGTGCGCTCACGCCCGTCCTCCAGGCCGAAGCGCAGGCGCATGATCCGGCCCTGCCGCTCGGGCAGCACATCGAGCAGCGCCCGCACGCCGGTGGTGAACTCCTGCTGCTCCACCATGTCCGGCGCGGACATGCCGTCCGTGTCCTGGATCAGGTCGCCGAGCACCGAGCCGCCGTCGTCGCCGACCGGCGTCTCCAGCGACACGCAGGTGCGTGAGGCGTCGAGCAGGTCCTGCACGCGCGTCGCGGACACCTTGGCCTCGGCTGCGATCTCCTCGACCGTGGCGTCGCGTCCCAGTGCCGCGGACAGCTTCTGCCCGAGGCGCTTGAGCTTGTTGACCTCTTCGACGACGTGCACCGGCAGGCGCACCGTGCGGGTCTGGTCCGCCAGACCCCGTTCGATGGCCTGACGAATCCACCACATGGCGTAGGTGGAGAACTTGTAGCCCTTGGCGTAGTCGAACTTCTCGACCGCGCGGATCAGGCCGAGGTTGCCCTCCTGCACCACGTCGCCGAACGGCAGCCCGCGGAACGAGTGCTTCTTCGCGACCGACACGACCAGGCGCAGGTTCGCGCGGATCATGTGGTCCTTGGCGCGCTCGCCCTCCCGGGCGATCCGCTGCAGCGCGCGGCGGTCCCGCGTGGTGTCACCGATCTCCAGCAGGTGCGCGGCGTAGACCCCCGCCTCGATGCGCTTGGCGAGGTCGACCTCCTCCGACGCGGTGAGCAGCGGTGTGCGCCCGACCTCGCGCAGGTACAGGCCGACGGTGTCCGCGTCCTGCTGCCCGGACGCGCGGTTCTTCAGATCTGCAGGCATGACAAATCCCCCCGTTTCCGTTGGCAGGAGTGGCAGCCGAACTGGCTGCACGTGGTGTAACGGTTCAGAGGTCCACTTCATTCCGCGGTTTCGCCTGTGACCTCAGCCTCACCCGCGTGATCGCGTGGTGGTCGACCTGGAGCACCTCGACGTCCCAGCCGGAAACCTTCACGACGTCGCCAGGTTCTTCCGGGATGCGGCCGAGCAGCACCAGCACGAGTCCGGCGATCGTCGCGTACGAACCGGGCGGCCCGGTGAGCTCCACGCCGACGTCCACCAGGTCGTGCACCGGGAACGTGCCGGGCAGCTCGATCGACCCGTCGGCCTCGGCCCGCACCGCGACCACGTCCGAGTCGGTCTCGTCGTAGATCTCGCCGACGATCTCCTCCAGCAAGTCCTCCAGCGTCACGATGCCGTCGACCGCGCCGTGCTCGTCCACCACCAGCGCCAGCTGCTCGTGCTCGGCCTTCATGCGCCGCAACGCGTCGGTCACGCGCACCGAGTCCGGCAGGAACATCGGCGTGCGCGCCACGTCCACGAACGACGCCTCGTCGTCGAGGAGATCACGCAGGTGCACCACGCCGACCACGTCGTCCAGGTGACCGTCCTTCGTCACCGGTGCTCGCGAATGTCCTGACCTCGCCAGGATTTCCCGCGCTTCCCGGGGCGTCAAACCTTCTTCGAGCACCGTCACATGGCGGCGCGGCACCAGGACCTCGCGCAACCGTCGTTCGTGGATTTCCAGCGCACCCGTCATGATCGTGCGCTGCTCCGGGTTCAGGTGTTGTTGCACCTCGACGAGATCCCGCAGCTCCTCCGGCGACATCTGTTCCTCTTCGACGTCCGGGTCGCCGCCGAAGATCCGCACCACCAGGTCGGTCGAGCGGCTCAGCAACCACACCACCGGCCGCGACGCAGTCGACAGGAGGTCGAGCGGCCGGGCGACGATCTTCGCCCAGCGCAGCGCGTACTGCATGGCCAGCCGCTTCGGCGCCAGTTCCCCGAACACCAGCGTGACAAACGTGAGAACGATCGTGACCAGCGCGATCGCGACCCCGTCCGCGGCACCGTCGAGGAACCCCAGCAGCGGCACGAGCGGCTGCGCGAGCGAGACGGCCGCGGTGGCCGAGGCGAGGAACCCGGACAGCGTGATGCCGATCTGGATGGTCGCGAAGAACCTGTTCGGATCACGTGCGAGACGGACGAGCGTGCGGTGCCCTTCGCGTTCCAACGAACGCAGCTGACCCTCCCTCAACGACACCAACGCCATCTCGCTGCCCGAGAACGCCGCGTTGACCAACACCAGGACCCCGACCAGCGCGAGGGTGAAGCCGTACCCGTCCACACGTTTGGGGTAGCACGCCGGGTGGTATTTCGCAGCCTGACGGCCGTCTTGAGCAGCCAGGAGGGCCTGAAGCCGAACGAGGTGGGGATCGAGATGGACACTCCCGAGGTGCTCGGCACCTCCGCGAGGACCCTGCACACCCTGCCCGAAGATCAGCCGGACCTCGTCGCCATGCGTGCGTGGGTCGGCACTCTGTTGAGAGATCTTCCCGAGGACGTCCGGCTCGACGTTCTTCTTGTGTGCACGGAACTGGCCAGCAACGCTTACGAACACGCAATCGGACCACGTGCAGTACGGGTACAACGGCACGTCGACTTCATCAGAGTCGAGGTCGACGACCACACACCGGCATCGCTACCGCGTCTGGGTGAGTCACGGCTCGGGAGCTCACGGGGTCGTGGGCTGATGTTGACCGCCGCCATCTCCCGCTGCTGGGGCACGCGCGAGATGGTGGGTGGCAAGACGGTGTGGGCGGAGATCGACGCATAGCTTCTCCGTGCGTTTCGCACAGAGAAGTCATGACACCGCACGGATGGGTTCTGCCGGGACCTTCTTCGACGCTCGATGCATGACAAAAACTCGATTGCGATGGTTGCTCGACCGTTGGCCGATGGCCGTCGCGCTGGCGGTGTCGTTCGACTTCTGGGAGACACCGCTGGTGCCTCCGGTGTGGACGCTGTTGCTCTGTCAGGCGGCCTATCTGCTGTGGGGCTGGCGGGCGCCGCGCGTTCAACTCGCGGTGTTCAGCCTCTATGCGGCGCTGGCCGTAGTGGTGATCATGGTCTCGCCTGACGCGGGTGTGCTGCTGATCGCGCTCGGCTGGGGCGCGCACGCCGTCTGGGATCTCGTGCACCACCTGCGCGACGCTGTCGTGCCGCGCTGGTGGTCGGAGTTCTGCGGCGTGTTCGACCTGGTCATCGCCGTCACGATCCTGCTTCGGTGGTTCTAGGCTGATGGCGATGAACGATCTTCCGCACACCGCGCTGCGCGGCACCCTGCACGTGCTGTGGGTGGCCACGCTCGTCGTGCCGCTGGTGTCGGTGCTGCGCGAACCGTCCGCCGGGCGCTGGTTCGGGGTGCTGGGGCTGCTGATCGTGGCCGTGGCGTACGCGGTGGCGCTTCGGGAAGCCAAGCTCTGGGTGCTCGTGGGCGCGACGCTGGTGTCGATCCCACTGGTGGCACCCTTCGGTCCGGACGAGCTGTCGACGTGGGCGTGGATCGGCGGCGGCGCTGCCGGGTTCGCTCCTCTGCTGCTCAGCGGCGTGTGGCGGTGGATCGCGGCACTCGCCGCGGTCGTGCTGTCCGGGCTGGTCGGGTTCTTCGTGACGCGCGACCACACGACGTACCAGATGATCGCCGCGGCGGTCGGGGCGACGATCATCGCGATGGCCGGGCTGCCGATGTGGTTCGCCGGGCTGCTGGCGCAGGCGCGGGCCGGGCGCGAGGCACGGGCGGAACTGGCGGTCAGCGAGGAACGGCTGCGGTTCGCGCGGGACGTCCACGACCTGCTCGGACACCGGCTGACGGTGATCGCGCTGAAGGCGGAGCTGGCGGGGCGGCTGGCTGCAACCGAGCCCGAACGGTCGGCCGCGGAGGCGTTCGAGGCCCAGCGGCTCGCGTCGTCGGCGCTGGCCGAGGTGCGGGACGCGGTGCACGGCTACCGCTCGGTGAACCTGCCCGAGCAGCTGGAGGCCGTGCGGACCGTGCTGAGCGACGCCGGGATCCGCTGCACCGTCTCGGACGTCCCGGTGCACGGCGAAGGCGCCACGCAGCTGGCTCTGGCGTTGCGGGAGGCGTGCACCAACGTGTTGCGGCACAGCCACGCGACCTGGTGCATGATCGACGTCGCGGTCGAGGACGGGGAGGCGAGGATGACCGTCACGAACGACGGCGGCGAGAAACCGTCCGGCGAGGGCAACGGCATCCGGGGCATGACCGAGCGTCTGGCGGCCGTGGGTGGCCGGGTGGGTGTCGAGCGGTCCGCCGACGTGTTCACGCTGCAGGTCGTGGTGCCCGCGTGATCAGAGTGCTGCTGGCCGACGACGAGGAGCTGATCCGCGACGCGCTCGCGGCGTTGCTCGACCTGGAACCGGATCTGGAGGTGGTGGCCCGCGCTGGGGACGGCCGGGCCGCTGTCGAGGCCGCGCGGGCCCACCGCCCGGACGTGGCCGTGGTGGACCTCCAGATGCCGGAGCTGGACGGCCTGGAGGTCACCGAGGAGCTGGCGCGCGTGCTGCCGTCGTGCGCGGTGGTGATCCTGACGGGTCGTGGCCGACCGCCGCACCTGCAGCAGGCTCTGCACGCGGGCGCGAAGGGGTTCCTGCCCAAGGGATCGCCCGGTGGCACGCTGGCGGACGTGATCCGCCGCGTGCACGGCGGGTCGCGGTGGGTCGATCCCGCGCTGGCCGCCGACGCCCTCGCCGCGCCGCCGTGCCCGTTGACGCAGCGCGAGCTGGAAGTGTTGCGGCTGACCGAGTTCGGCACGCCGGTGGCGCAGATCGCCGCGCGCACCTCGTTGTCCGCGGGGACCGTCCGCAACCACCTGGCGGCGGCGGTCGCGAAACTCGGGGTCGCGAACCGGGCGGAGGCGTTCCGGCTGGCGCACGACCACGGGTGGCTTTGAAAGTGGAACAGTTTGGCGCCGGTTCAGGGATCCGGTGCCACGCTGGTCGTCATGGGCGATCACACGACGCTGCCGAGGTTCGAGTCGGCCTTCGACGAACTCGTTGCCGGCGCGTGGGATCGCTTGTGCGCGCGGGTGTCCGTGTCCGGCTGGGACACGCTCGCCGACGCGCTGCGGGACGAGCTGCGCGGCATGCTCGCTCAGCTCGCACGTCCCACGCTCGTGCTGGAACTCAACGTGGCGCGGCTGGAAGACCGGTTGCGCGGCGACACTCCCGAGGAACGCTTCCGTTGCTACGTCGACGAAGTGCTGCCGGGAGACTGGCCGGCGCTGTGCGCCGAGTACCAGGTGCTCGACGCACAGCTTCGCGAGCTCACCGAGCTGTGGATCGACGCGCTGGCCGAGATGGCGGCCCGGCTCGCGGCGGATCTGCCTCTGCTGCACAAGGTTCTGCTGCCTGAGGGCGCGCGGTTGTCCGGGATCAGGACCGGCTGCGACAGCGATCCTCATCGCGGCGGCCGCGTCGTGCGCGTCCTGGAGTTCACCGCGGAGGACACGCAGTCCCTGTTGGTGTACAAACCTCGGCCGATGGCCGTCGACGTGTGCTTCCAGACGTTGCTGGCGTACTGCAACATCGGCAACCCGGAGGTGCCACCGCTACCGTTGTTGAAGGTCGCGAACCGGGGCTCGTACGGCTGGTCGGAGTTCATCTCGCCCGCCGACTGCCCCGATGTCGCCGCCGTGCACCGGTTCTACCGCCGCCAGGGTGCGTATCTGGCTCTGCTGCACGTGATCGACGGTGTGGACATGCACCACGAGAACCTCATCGCCGCCGGGGAGAACCCGGTGCTGGTGGACGTCGAGACCTTGTTCGACCGCACCGCGTCCGAGGCCGGCGACGACGCCACGGCGGTCGCTGCGGCGCGGCTGCGGGAATCCGTGGCACGCACGGCGTTCCTGCCGGGCCGGGTCTGGGGCGACGACGACCACGCCGGTGTCAACATCGGAGGCCTCGGCTCCGGCCAGGCCCAGCTGAGCTCGTTCACCGGGCCCGCGTGGAACGAGGAGGGCACCGACTCGATGCACCTGGGCGAGCGGCAGGTGGAGATCCCGGTCGCCGCCAACGTGCCCCGGCTCGACGGTGTTCCGGTCCCGGTGTCCGAGCACACCGCCGAGGTCGTCGACGGGTTCACCGCCATGACGCGGTTCCTCGTGCGGAAGCGGGAAGAGCTGCTGCGGGGACCGTTGCAGGCGTTCGCCCGCGTGCCGGTCCGGCAGATGCTGCTCGCGACGGCGGGCTACGCACATCTGCTGCTGGCGGCCAGACATCCCGACCGGCTGCGGGATCCGCGGGCACGCGAGGAGGTGTTCGACGCGCTGGACCAGGTCGGTCCCGGCGACCGTCGCCGGCTGCTGGACGTGGAACGCGCGGATCTGCGGCGGGGCGACATCCCGGTGTTCACCGCGACACCGTCCACTCGCGACCTTTGGGACAGCCGGGGCGCGCGGTATCCGGACTACTTCCCGCACACGGCTTTCGCCCGCGTCGCCGCACGGCTGGAAGCGTTGGACGACCAGGAGATCGCGCGGCAGACGTTTGTCGTGCAGGCCTCGTTGTCGGCCTCGGCGCCGTCCTGCGACGTGCGTGCCGCTCCGGCTCACGACTGCGTGGAAGCCGCTGTCGCGATCGGCGAGATGCTGGTGGAGCACGCGATTCACGGCCGGCAGGACGTGACCTGGCTCGGCATGGAGGTCGTCGGGCAGGAGGCGGAGCACCAGGTGGCTCCGCTCGGGCACGACCTCTACGACGGCACGGCCGGAGTCGCGTTGTTCCTGGCCTGTCTCGGCGCGGTCACCGGCACCGCTGCGTTCACCGATCTCGCTCTGCGGGCGGCCGCGGGGATCCGGGCCAACCCCGGCGCGCCGTCCGGTGGGTTCGCCGGACTGCCGTCGCAGCTCTACGCGTTGGCGCACGTGGCAGCGTTGTGCGACGACCCGGCGGTGCTGCCGCCGTCGGATCCGGTGTTCGCGCACCTGACGGCCGGGGTGCCCGACAGCGAGTTCGACGTGATGTTCGGATCGGCGGGCACGATCCTCGCGATGCTCGCCTGGCACGCGGTCACCGGCGACGAGCGCGCGCTCTCCGTCGCGGCCGACCACGGCAGGCACCTCGCCCGGCACGCGATGCAGTGGGACGACGGCACTTCACCTCGTGGTTTCTCGCACGGCAACGCGGGCATCGGCTATGCGTTGACGTCGCTGTCACGCGCGCTCGGCCACGCACGGTTCGCTGAGCTCGCCGAGGACGCTTTCCGTTGCGAGGACGCGTTGTTCGACCGCACCGACTGGTGCAACGGGGCTGCCGGTATCGCGTTGTCCCGGCTGGGCGTCGACGACGCCGCGGCCGCCGTCGCTGTGCAGGCCGTTGTGGACAGTCCGGTGCCGCCCGCGGACAGCCTGTGCCACGGCACTCTGGGCCACCTGCTGGTCGTCTCCGACGCGGCGGAGGCCCTGGGCCGCGACGACTGGCGTGACGCGGTCGCGCTGCGACTCGGAGGTGTGCTCGGCGGGTGGCGCTGCGGGTTCGCTCACGCCGCGTCCGCGCCCGAGCTGATGACCGGCGTCTCCGGCATCGGGCTGGGCCTGCTGCGCCTGCACCGGCCGGACGTCGTGCCGCAGGTGCTGCGGCTCGCCCCACCCGCGCCGGCCGCACCCCGCGGCCGCTGAGTCGAGGAGGATCATGTCCAACGCAACCATCGTGCGGGCGTGGAAGGACGCGGCGTTCCGCGCCACGCTCGCCCCCGGATCGATCCCCGCCCACCCGGCGGGAAGCGGTGTGGTGGAGCGGAAGTGGCTCGAGGCGGAGGCCAACTCCACGACGGCCATCTCCACCAAGTCGCCGTGCTGCGCCTTCCGCGTCTAGCGAGCTGAGTGGGGCGGGTTCGCCCGCCCCACTTCTCGCGTTGGCGCCTCTGCTCGACTCCCGGTGCGGTAAGAAGGACGCGGACCGTCTACTGGGGACGTCTTGAGCAAACACGCCATCAAGCTGGTCGAGATCTCGCTGACCGCTGATGAGGCACGGAGTCGTGCTGTCGCGGTCACGTCGTGGCTTTTGGACCGCGGGGTGATCGTGCCGAACGACGCGCGCGACGAGGTCATGGCGCCGAGCGAGTTCCACGCGGGTCCGCGCTGTTCCTGGGCCGCGCCCGAGGCCGAGCGCTGGGTCGGCGGCGGCGACACCGGGGTCGACGTCGTGGCGGAACGGATCGTGCACCACGCGGTGGGCAACTACGAGGAGCCCTCGTGCCCCTTCTGCTCGCTGCCGGCGATCGGGTTCGACGAGCACCACGCGTTGGTCGAGCCGTGGCTCCAAGACCGCGCCGAGGGCTCTGTCCGGTGTGTCGCTTGTGGACGGACGTCGCTCGTGGGCGACCTGGTGGGCGACTGGTCGTTCCACATCGGAGACCTGGCGGTGGTGTTCCACAGCTGGCCTCCGCTGGCCGGCGAGTTCGTCGTCGACCTGGGCGCGGTGATGGGGCCGCGCACGCGCATGGTCGTCGAACGCATCTGAACTGGGGGAGTTCGTGAAGCCGATCTGGATCATTCTCATCACCGTCGGTGGCCTGCTGATCTTCGGCGGGCTGCTGACGTGGATGTTCGTCTGGCTGCACCGCACCAACAAGGCCGAGGAGGAAGGCATCGCGGGGCGCCAGCGCGAGCAGTTCCCGGCGCGCGGCTGGCACCACACCGAGCGCGACGACCGCGCTGTCGAGGTGTTCAACTCGTTGCAGCGCTTCCCGAAGCTGGTGCCCGTGGTGGTCGGGTTCGACCGGTCACCGCGCGCTGTCGAGGCGCACGACATCATCACCGGGCAGCACCGCGGGCGGCCGTTCTTCGCGGCGTTGTTCGTCGTCGACGAGCCCATGGACTCCTCGAACGAGTTCGTCGGCCAGTCAGGGCTCCGCTGCAACACCGTGTGGGTCCGGACGCCGGTGGTGCGGCCGACGCTGGACGTCCGGCAGGTGCTGAAGTTCGCGAGCAGTGTCAACGAGGGGCTGGGGCTCGGCGACATCAAGGTCGGGCACCCCGAGTTCGACGCTCGCTACCAGGTCACGTGCGAGGACCCGGCTTTCGCGCGGGCCGTGCTGTCACCGGCCGTCGTCGAGTTCCTGCTCGGCGACGATCGCTGCAAGGGCTTCTGGATTCGCGGGGCCCAGTTCGACGCCCACTACGCGACCGGCGACCACCGCGACCCGGTGGTGCTGGCGGGCGACCTGGACGTCCGCTGCGACCTGCTCGACCGGATCCCGCGCCACGTGTGGGGCTAGCGGTGTGGTTCCTCAGGTCGACGTCAGCACGTCGAACGCGTGCTTGCGGTGCTCCGCGAACAACTTCAGCGCGCCGTCCACGTTGCCGAGCCGCAGCGCCGCCACCAGGTCGCGGTGCTCCTCGCGGATCTGCTCCAGGTAGCCGTCGCTGCTGACGTTGACCCTCGTGATCAGGAACAGGTGCACCTGCGACCTGATCGACTCCCACGCCTGCAGCAGCCGGGAGTGGTTCGCGGCGGCGTACACGGCGTCGTGGAACGCGATGTCGCAGCGCACCATCTCGTGCGGTGTGTCGGCCCGGTCCATCGCGGCGGCGGCCTTCTCGATCAACGTGAGATCAGCGTCCGTCGCCTGCCCGACCACCCGGCGCACGGCCAGGATCTCCAGCGCGCCGCGCAAGCTGTTGAGCTCGGCCACGTCCTCCGATGACAACGTTGTCACAGACGCTCCCCTGTGCCACTCGGTGTGCACCAAGCCCTCGCGTTCGAGCTTCTGCAACGCCTCGCGGATCGGGCCGCGGCTGACCTCGAGCGCCTCCGACAACTCCACCTCGCGCAGGGACTCCCCCGGCGCGTACCGGCCGTCGAAGATCGCCTCGCGCAGTGCGTCGGCGACCTCGGAGCTCAGACCCCGGCGGCGAGCAGGCCCCATCTTCGTCATGTCGCAATGTTAACAAGCTGATTGTTAACAAGAACACAAGGCCTGCGAGTGGGCGCTTGTCGCAATGTTAACATTCCTACATGCCGAACATCCCACGCTTCCACCTGGCCATGCCGGTCGACGACCTCGACGCCGCCCGCCGCTTCTACGGCGAGACGCTCGGCCTCGAGCAGGGCCGCAGCTCCGACACGTGGATCGACTGGAACCTGCACGGCCACCAGTTCGTCACGCACCTCGCGCCGAACAAGTCCGAGCGGGTGCACAACCCGGTCGACGGCCATGACGTGCCGGTCCCCCACTTCGGCCTGGTGCTGACGGTCGACGAGTTCGAGAAGCTCGCCGGGAAGCTTCAGGAGGCGGGCACGAAGTTCGTCATCGAGCCGTACGTGCGGTTCCAGGGCGAGCCGGGCGAGCAGTGGACGATGTTCCTGCTGGACCCGGCCGGCAACGCGCTGGAGTTCAAGGCCTTCGCGGACGACGCCCAGGTGTTCGCCGTCTAACCCGAATCCAAAGCCAATTCAAAAATCTTGCACAACGCGCAAGTTTCGGTAGCGTGGGTGGTGACGCCGAGCCACGACCTGGTCACCCCAGGTCAGAGGGGAAGAGGCCACCATGACCACGGCAGAGCGGCAGCGCAGCGCGCAGGAGCTCATCCGTCCGCAGCTGCCCGCCGAGCTCATCGAGCGCGGCAAGTGCCCGTTCGACCCGGCCAGCGGGCTGACCGAGTTGAGCGGGCACGGGCGGATTCACCGGATCGAGCACGAAGGCGAGGCGGTCTGGCTCGTCACCGGGCACGAGGAGGCGCGAGCCGTCCTCGCCGACCCGCGGATGAGCTCGGACCGGATCAACAGCCCGCGGGCGCGCAAGCTCATCTCGGAGGAGTTGCGCGCCAAGATGTTCCCGCCGGAGCGGCAGGCCGGGTCGTTCATCTTCATGGACGCCCCTGAGCACACCCGGTACCGCAGGTTGCTGACCGGCCAGTTCACCGTGCGGCGGATGCGCGACCTGACGCCGCGCGTGCACGAGATCGTCAACGCCCAGCTCGACGCGATGATCGAGAAGGGCCCGCCGGCGGACCTGGTGCGGGACTTCGCGCTGCCGGTGCCGTCACTGGTGATCTGCGAGCTGCTGGGCGTCGACTACGGCGACCGCGAGGAGTTCCAGCACCGCACGTCCAAGCTGCTCAGCCTCAAGACCACGATCGACGAGCAGATCGAGGTCGGCACCGGGCTGCGCAAGTTCATGCTGGACCTCGTGCGCGAGAAGCAGCGCAACCCCGGCGACGACCTGCTGTCCGGGCTCGTTCGCGACACGGACCTGAACGAGCTGGAGCTCGCCGGCATCGCGAACCTGCTGCTCATCGCGGGTCACGAGACGACGGCGAACATGCTCGCGCTCGGCACGTTCGCGCTGCTCGAACACCCGGAGGAGTTCGCGAAGCTGCGCGAGAACCCGGAGCTCACCGAGAACGCCGTCGAGGAACTGCTGCGCTACCTGTCGATCATCGCGATGGGCGTCAGCAGGCACGCCAAGGCGGACGTCGAGATCGGCGGCACCCTGATCCGCGAGGGCGAGACCGTCGTGGTGTCGGTGCCCGCGGTGAACCGCGACCCCGGCCAGTACCCGGATCCGGCCGAGCTGCGCGTCGACCGGCCGCGCGGGCACCACGTGGCGTTCGGGCACGGCATCCACCAGTGCCTCGGCCAGCAGCTGGCCCGCGTGGAGATGGTGGTCGGCTTCACCGAGCTGGTGCGCAGGCTGCCCACGTTGAAGCTCGCCGTGCCCGCCGAGGAAGTGCCGCTGCGGACCGACATGTCGATCTACGGCGTGCACTCACTGCCCGTGAAATGGTGACTGTCACCTGGTGAAACCGGCGCCGAGCTGGTCGATCATCTCCGAGACCAGCTCGGCCGCCGTGTACTTCTCCGACGCGGACGGGGTGTCGAGCCACCACTGCACGACGGCGCGCAACGTCGCGAGGATCGTCGAGGCCGTGACCGCCGGGTACGGGTCCACTGTGGCGTCGAGCCCGCACCGTGCCGCGATCACCGCGGCCAGTTCCTGCTCCCGCGCGGAGTAGGCGGCGAACACGTGCGGCAGCAGTGCGGGGTGGCGGCGCAGTTCGCGTGACTGCCGGAGACGGTCCAGGTCGACGTGCTTCGGGTAGATCGACTGCAGGGTCGCGCGCAACGCGACCAGTACCGGCTCGTCCGCGGGCCGGGCCGCGAACTCGCGCACGAACGTCTCGGCCGTCTGCTTGTCGCCGGCCATGACGGCTTCCTCTTTCGAGGAGAAGTAGTTGAAGAACGTCCGCAGCGACACCCCGGCCGCCCGCGCGATCTGCTCGACCGTCACGCCGTCGTAGCCGTGCTCGACGCACAGGCTCCACGCGGCATCCCCCAGCGCCCCTCTGGTCGCCGCTTTCTTGCGTTCGCGCAGGCCTGTCATGGCGCACAGGTTAGTGCGATCACTTCCGAACCGGCGTGCTGAGACGCCGGGGACCGGAAATTGGTTTAGACCTTGCGACCAGGTGATCGTCTCACTACGGTCCGTGAGATCGCTCTCACGACCCTATGGAGGACCGGGTGCGCCTACTCGGAGTCGTCGTACTGGCCGGTGCCCTGCTCACCGCCGGCCAGGCACATGCCTCTCCCCCGCGAGCAGACAACGCGCCTCCCGTCACCCTCATCACGGGTGATCAGGTGCTCACCGGCCAACGCGCTGTCAGACCGGCACCGGGCCGCGAGCACGTCCTCTTCACCACCTACACCGCGCAGGGCCACGAGTTCGTGGTGCCGCACGACGCCATCCCGATGATCGCGGACGGCCGTCTCGACGAGCGCCTCTTCGACATCACCGAGCTCAAGACCTACGGCGGCGCCCTGCCGGTGATCGTCACCTACCCCGCCGGCACCTTGAGCGCACAGTCCGGCATCCAGCTGCGCAGCATCAACGGCGTGGCGTTCGACGCCGCTAAGACGCCGCTCGTGGGCGGTCTGTCGACTTCGGGCGCTCGCAAGATCTGGCTGGACGCCAAACGTCAGGCGAGCCTCGACCGCAGCGTCCCGCAGATCAACGCCCCCGCCGCCTACGCCGCGGGCTACACCGGCAAGGGCACCACCGTCGCCGTCCTCGACACCGGCGTCGACAACACCCACCCGGACCTGAAGGACCGCGAGATCGGCTCGCGCAACTTCACCGGTTCCCCCGACGACGGCGACCACTACGGCCACGGCACGCACGTGGCGTCGATCATCGCGGGCACCGGGGCGAAGAGCGGCGGCAAGTACCACGGCGTCGCGCCGGACGCGAGCATCCTCGACGTGAAGGTGCTGGGAGACAACGGTTCCGGCCAGGACAGCGGGATCATCGCCGGCATGGAGTGGGCGGTCGAGCAGGGCGCCCAGGTCGTGAACATGAGCCTCGGCGGCTACGACACCCCGGAGATCGAGCCGCTCGAAGAGGCGGTGAACCGACTGTCCTCGGAGAAGGGCACGTTGTTCGTCATCGCCGCCGGCAACAGCGGCCCGAACGCGAGCACCATCGGCTCCCCCGGCACCGCCGACGCGGCCCTCACCGTCGGCGCCGTCGACGACCAGAACCAGATCGCGGAGTTCTCCAGCCGCGGCCCCACGAAGGCCGGCACGCTCAAGCCCGACCTCACCGCGCCGGGCGTCGGCATCGTCGCCGCACTGCACTCCGACGGCCGGATCGGCCAGCCCGTCGTCGAGGGCTACACCTCGCTCGACGGCACCTCGATGGCCACCCCGCACGTCGCGGGCGCCGCGGCTCTTCTGCGCCAGCAACACCCGTCGCTGAAGGGCGGCGAGCTCAAGGCACGCCTCACCGGCAGCACCACGCCGACCGCGAAGCTGACCCCGTTCGAGCAGGGCTCCGGCCGCGTCGACGTCGCCAAGCTGATCAAGCAGAACGTGACCTCGTCCCCGACCAGCCTCAGCTTCGGCTCGCACCAGTGGCCGCACACCGGCGAAACCCCGCTGGCCAAGGAGATCACCTACTCCAACGCGGGCACCGAGCCGGTCACGCTCGACCTCACCACCGAGACGAACGGTTCGCTGTTCAGCATCTCCCCCGCTCGCTTGACCGTGCCCGCAGGCGGTTCCGCCAAAGCCACGGTCACCGCGGACATCGCGAAGCAGCCCGGTGGCGGTGTGATGGGTGGCGCGATCGTCGCAAGTGGACTGCGCACGGCCGTCGTCGTCGACCTGGAGACCGAGAGCTACGACGTCAAGATCACCGGCACCGAACGGTCCGGTGTTTCCACGACCTCCACGTTCGCGTCGCTGATCAACGTCGACACCGGCGCCCGCGTGTGGCCGAACACCGAGACCGGCGTCGCCCGTCTCGCCAAGGGCCGCTACATCCTGACCGGCAGCGTGATGTCGTCCGACGGCGCCTACACGCACGACGTCATCAACTACCCGAACCTGACGGTCACCGGCGCCACCACGATCAACCTCGACGCCCGCAAGGCCGGGCACGTCCAGGTGAAGCTTCCGGTCACCGCGCAGCTCTCGTTGCTGCAGACCGGTTTCGAACGTGTCGTGAACGGAACCCGGTACACCATCGGCAACTTCTCGGTCGGCGGCTCGATCAACCACCTGGGCGTCGCGAGCCTCGGCCCCGACTCGGCCGAGGTCACCGGCAAGACCGCGACGTTCTGGAACGCGGGCCCGGACTTCTACGGCCTGGCCTGGTACCAGAGGGGGCACGCGCCGAACGGCCTCACCAAGACGGTGGCGCGCAAGGACCTCGCCGTCGTGAAGGTCGACATGCCCGCCCTGAAGGAAGGCCAGAACGCCACCATCGGCCACACGTCGTCGCCGGAAGGCCGGGCCGACTGGGGCTACGGCTCGTTGGACAACATGGCCCCCGGCCAGCGCACCGAGTACTACGGAGGCGAGGGCGGCGACTGGTCGCGCAGGATCAACCTGTTCAACGAGAACGGCTACACCGGCGCGCTCGTCACGCCGTTGCGGCACTACAAGCCGGGCCGCTCCTACACGGAACCCCTGAACCGCGCGGTGTTCGGCCCGGCCCTGCCCGAGGCCCGCGACATCCCGCACACGTTCCGCACCGGCGACCTGATGCGCGTCACGATCCCGCTGTTCGGCGACAGCGCGGGCAACGAGGGCTACAGCCCGGTGACCGAGGCGCGCACCACGGTGTACCGCAACGACACCAAGGTGTGCGAGAACGCCGAAGCCGCGTGGTGCCTGCTCGACGTCTCCCCCGGCGCGGCCTCCTACCGGATCGAGACGACCGCTGTCCGCGACACCCCGTTGAGCAGCAAGGTGTCCGGCGTCTGGACGTTCCGCAGCGACACCACCACTCACCGCACCGCGCTGCCGTTGAGCGTCGTCCGCTTCACCCCGCAGCTCGACGACAACGGCTACGCCCAGGCAGGCCGCATGCTGTCCGTCCCGATCTCGACCCAGTCGCAGACCGGCTCGGTGCGCGTGACGTCCGTCGAGGTCTCCTACGACGGCGGCACGACGTGGCGCGGCACCCCGATCACGTCCGGCCGAGTGCTGCTGGCCCATCCTGCTGGGGCCAAGTCGGTCTCCTTGCGCGCCAAGGCATCCGGCAGCGGCCAGACCGTGGAGCAGACCATCATCAACGCGTACCTGCTCCGCTGATGAACCGGCCCGCGTGCTCCTCAGCCCACAAGGCGAACGAGCGCGCGGGCCTCCCCAGCACGTCTTCCACCGTCGACACCACCGTGTACCCCTCAGCCGGCATGTCCCGCTTCCACCGGATCAGGAAGTCGGCCACCCTGGCCGGCCTGCCCTCCGCGAGCATCCGCACGCGTGCCTCGTCCTCGCTCAGCTCGGCGTACCGAACGTCCCGCCCGGTCGCCGCACTGATCGCCGCCACCTGCTGAGGCACCGTCAGCGCCTCCGGCCCGGTCAACCGCAACGTGGCACCGCCGTGCCCGCCCCTCGTGAGCACGGCGGCCGCCACGGCCCCGATGTCGGCCTCGTGCACCAAGGCAGCGCGCGAGTACGCGAACGGCTCGCGCACCACGCCTTCCTCGCGAACCGACTCGACCCAGGCCGGTGTGGCCCAGGCTGGTGTGTTCGACATGAAGTCCATCGCCCGCACCACGGTCCCGCCAGCGCGGCCGTCACACGGACGAGTGAAGTCCGTCCGGATCCACGCCTGGCCGCGTCTGTTCAATGTCCCGAAACCATGGTCATCCGCGCCCCCGCAGAAGGAAGGGGCGGGCGGCGCGGCGGTGTCGGGCCACGGGAGCCGGCGAGCGAGGAGGTGCAAATCGGAACCGAGACCACATGAGGACGTCCCGGCCAGGAGGTGAGCGCCGAGCCGGACGCGCGCGAGGGGTCGGCGGGGCCACCCCGTCCGAGGTCATCAGCACCCGTTGTCCCAGCGCTTGCAGCTCGCGCACCACCTGCCGTCCGGCGTTTCCGGTCGCCCCCGCAACGAGAATCGTCATGCGGCCGACCCTAGAAGCTCCAGCTAACTGGAGATCAAGCGCGCACGACCCCGAACTTGGCAGAATGGCGGCGACCAGCTGAGGGGGCGCGGGTGCGAGAGCTGACCGATGAGATGACCGTCGACCACTGTCCGCCTGCTCCGACGTCCGAACCACCGGCAGATGTCCAGGTCCCCGGCCGTCATGTCGCCGAGGTCGCGCGGCACCCCGACGGACGGCTCGCGGTGATCACCTGGTCGTCGCCGAAGATCGATCCCGGCCTGCTCAACCCCGCGCTGCACGTGATCGAGAACGGCAAGATCACCGATCTCGGTGCCACTTCGGCTGACGCGAGCTCGCCTGTGTGGTGGGGCGACGACGTTTACTACATCGCGTTGACGCCGCCGCATCTGCAGGGTGGCAACGCGGTGTTCGACCAGCGCCACCGCAACCTCACCGCGGGCATGCCCGCGTGTCCCGTCGACCTTGTCCAGGACGACGGCCACGCGCCGATCATGGTGGTGGCGACAGGTCTGGACACCGAGTTCCACCGGCTGGGGGCAGGACTCCTCGCCCGCATCACAGGCAGCCCCAGGCCGCGAGGGGGCGATGTCGTCGACGGCATCCCTTGGGGCGCACAGAAACGGCTCCGCTACCGGGCGCGCGACGGGCTCGAGCTCGACGGGCTGCTGGTGCTTCCCGTCGGCAAGAGCGAGGAGGACGGGTCGTTTCCGGTCGTCACCCTTGTGCACGGCGGGCCGTACGACCGGTGGGCCGACGACTTCCAGCTGCACTGGGTGCCGTCGGCGCAGTGGTTCGCGCACCAGGGCATCGCGAGTTTTCTGCCCAACCCCAGGGGAAGTCTGGGGCGCGGTCACGAGTTCGCTGCCGCGGTCGCCAAGAAGGTCGGTCAGGAGGAGTGGCACGACATCGAGGCCGGGATCGATCTCCTCGTAGCACAAGGCATCGCCGACCCCGGCCGGCTGGGCATCGCGGGCTGGAGCCACGGCGGGTTCATGGCGGCTTGGGCGACCACGCGGACTGACAGGTTCAAGGCCGCGCTGGTGGGCGCGGGCATCTCCGACTGGCCGAAGCAGATCGCGCGCGGCGAGTGGGGTGCGTTCGAGGCGGCGCTGGGCGATGGGCCCGAGCACAGCCCGATCACCTTCGCGGACCGGATTCGGACGCCGTTGCTCATCGTGCACGGTGCTGACGACACCAACGTTCCGCTGGAGCAAGCCGAGCTGCTGCACCGGGCGGTGAAGAGCTCCGAACTCGTGGTCTATCCCGGCGAGGGGCACTCGCTGAGGACGCGTGAGCACAGGCTGGATCTGCTGAACCGAACCAGAAGGTTGTTCGCGAAGCTCTGAACCTTACGCAAACCTTGCGAAAGTCTCGCAAGCTGACCGTAAGCCAGCGCAAGCGGGACCATCGGCGCACAATCAATTTTTGAGCGGCGTTCGGGCGCAAACCTCCCACAGTCACGGAGCGACTGCCGCTGGTGATCGCCCCTGCCACGCCTACGACGGGGTTCAGGTAGCCGAACCGAGGCCCGTCTTTCCTGTTCAGAGCGGTCTGTCGCAAATTTGCGCAATCACGTCGACATATTGCGGTAATCTGCTGGGCACTTCTACGGTGAGGCGCGCCACACCCCCTCGCGTCCCCACCGAGAAGGGCCAAGCACGCCATGTCATCGTCGACACGCGCACGCTCCCTGCTAGCCCCATTAGCCGCACTGACCCTCACGGCAGCAACGCTCGTCATCGCCCCTGCCGCGCAAGCCGCGCCCGTGAGCGTCGATCTGCACAAGCAGACCCGCATCGACCAGGTCACGCTCACCGCACCGAAGAACGCGAAAGAAACCTTCGCCGTGCAGACGAGTCTCGACGGCAGAGGCTGGTCGACGCTCGTCGCGGAACAACCGCACACGTTCAAGAACGGCAAGGTCACGTTCAAGGTCGACCCGACGCTCGCGAGGCACGTCCGCGCCACCAAGACCACCGCGAAGCTCGAGGTCCAGGAAGCCGAGGCGAGCGCGAAGCTCCAGGCGAGCTACACCGCGAGCAGCACCAACCAGAGCTACGGGCCGGGCAACGCGGGCGACGGCAACCAGAGCACGTACTGGGAGAGCGCGAACAACGCGTTCCCGCAATGGATCCAGGCCGACCTCGGCTCCGCGATCAAAGCCGACCGGGTCGTGCTGAAGCTCCCCACCGCGAACTGGGGCACCCGCACCCAGACCCTGGCGGTCCAGGGCAGCACGGACGGCAGCAACTTCACGGATCTGGTGGCGTCCAAGGGGTACGAGTTCAACCCCAGCGCCGCCAACACCGTCACCATCGACTTCACCGCGGCCACCACGCGGTACGTGCGCACAAGGATCACCGCGAACACCGGCTGGCCCGCGGGTCAGCTCAGCGAGTTCGAGGTCCACGGCCCGACGAGCGGTGACACCCAGGCGCCCAGCGCGCCGAGCGGTCTCGCGTTCACCCAGCCGCAGTCCGGTCAGATCCGGCTGACCTGGAACGCGAGCACGGACGACGTCGGCGTCACCGGCTACGACGTCTACGCCAACGGAAGCCTCAGAACTACGGTCACCGGCACCACGTACACGGACAGCCAGCCCGACGGTCTCCGGGTCACCTACCACGTGATCGCGAAGGACGCGGCGGGCAACCAGTCCCCCGCCAGCAACACCGTGACCCGCGAGGGTGCGACCGGCGAGAACCTGGCGCAGGGCAAGCCCATCACGGCCAACCACAACGTCCACAACTTCGTCGCGGCCAACGCGAACGACGGGAACGTCCAGACCTACTGGGAGTCCAACGGCTTCCCGGGCACGCTGACCGTCCAACTGGGATCGAACGCGGACCTGAGCTCGATCGCGGTCAAGCTCAACCCCGACTCGGCCTGGGGCGCCCGCACGCAGAACGTCGAGGTCCTCGGCCGCGAGCAGAGCGCCACCGCGTTCACCACCCTCAAGGCCGGCGCGGACTACCGCTGGGACCCGGCGAGCGGCAACAGCGTCACGATCGGCGTGTCCGCCCGAGTCGCGGACGTGCAGCTGCGGTTCACGTCCAACACCGGCGCGCCCGGCGGACAGGTGGCGGAGATCCAGGTGTTCGGCACCCCTGCCCCGAACCCCGACCTCACCGTCACCGGCACGTCGTTCACGCCGGCCAGCCCCGTCGAGACCGACCAGATCACCCTCAACGCCACGGTCCGCAACGCCGGAACGGCGGCCAGCGCTGCCACCGACGTGACGTTCTTCCTCGGCACGACCGCGGTGGGCACCGCACAACTAGGCGCCCTTGCGGCCGGCGCGCAGGCCAACGTCAGCACGACGATCGCGGCCCGTCCGGAAGGCTCGTACCAGTACACGGCCAAGGTCGACGAGACCAAGAAGGTCGCGGAGCAGAACGAGGCCAACAACTCCCGTCTGCACCCGGACCCGCTGGTCGTGACGCCAGTACCCAGCTCCGACCTCGTGGCGGTGCCGACCTGGTCGCCGAGCAACCCCAGCAACGGCCAGACCACCACGTTCACCGTCGCGATCAAGAACCAGGGCTCCATCGCCTCCGCAGCCGGTGCCCACGGGATCACGGTCACGATCCTGAGCAACGGCCAGACGGTCCGCACCTTCACCGGCAGCCACAACGGCACGATCAACGCCGGTGCCACAACCGCCGCGGTCAACGTCGGCACGTGGACGGCGGCGGACGGCCGGTACACGGTCCGCACGACGATCGCGAACGACGGCAACGAGATCCCGGCCAAGCAGGGCAACAACACCAGCGAGCAGTCGCTGTTCATCGGTCGCGGTGCCAGCGTTCCGTGGCAGCACGTCGAGGCGGAAGACGCGGTCACCGGCGGTGGCGCGCAGATCCTCAGTCCGAACAGGACGATCGGCGACCTGGCGGGTGAGGCGTCCGGCCGCAGGGCCGTCACGCTGAACGGCAACGGCCAGTCGGTCGAGTTCACGACCTCCGCACCGACCAACACGCTCGTCACCAGGTTCTCCATCCCGGACAGCTCCGGTGGCGGCGGCATCACGAGCAACCTCAACGTCTACGTCAACGGCCAGTTCCACAAGGCCATCGACCTGACCTCGAAGTACATGTGGCTCTACGGCAACGAAGCGAGCCCCGGCAACTCGCCGGGAGCGGGCGGGCCGCGCCACATCTACGACGAAGCGAACGTGATGCTCAACTCGACGTTCCCGGCGGGCACGAAGATCAAGCTGCAGAAGGACGCGGCCAACACCACGAACTACGCGATCGACTTCGTGAACTTCGAGGACGTCCGAGCCGCCGGAAATCCTGACGCCGCACGCTATGCCGTGCCCGCCGGGTTCACCCACCAGGACGTGCAGAACGCGCTCGACCGCGTCCGGATGGACACCACCGGCACGTTGATCGGCGTCTACCTGCCCGCGGGCACCTACGCGACGCAGCAGAAGTTCAACGTCTACGGCAAGGCGATCCGCGTGATCGGCGCCGGCCCCTGGTTCACCAGGTTCCAGGCACCGACCACACAGGAGAACACCGACATCGGGTTCGACGCGCAGTCGTCCGCGAGCGGTTCGACGTTCAGCGGGTTCGCCGTGTTCGGCAACTACACGCAGCGCAACGACGGTCCGGGCAAGGTGTTCAACTTCGCCGGCGTCCAGAACATGACCATCGAGAACATCTGGGTCGAGCACATGATGTGCCTGTTCTGGGGCAACAACGTCGACAACAACGTCATCAAGGACAGCCGGATCCGCGACATGTACGCGGACGGGCTGAACATGACGAACGGGTCGGCGGGCAACCGGATCGCGAACATCGAGGCCCGGTCGACCGGTGACGACGCGTTCGCGTTGTTCGCCGCCACCGACGCGGGCGGCACCGGACAGCAGAACAACACGTTCGAGAACCTGTCGGTGACGACGCCGTGGCGTGCGGCGGGTCTCGCGGTCTACGGCGGCAAGAACAACGTGTTCCGCAACATCTACGTGGCGGACACGCTGACCTACTCCGCCGTGACGATCAGCTCGCTCGACTTCGGGTACCCGATGGAGGACTTCGGGCCGGAGCCGACGACGTTCAGCGGGCTGACCCTGGTGCGGTCCGGTGGCCATTTCTGGGGCGCGCAGACGTTCGGCGCGATCTGGATGTTCAGTGCTTCCAAGAAGTACACCGGGATCCGGGTGAGCGACGTCGAGATCGTCGACCCGACGTACAGCGGAATCATGTTCCAGACCAAGTACAACGGTGCGGCCGAGAACATCTTCCAGGACACCGTGCTGTCCAACATCAGCATCTCGGGCGCGCAGAAGAGCGGCGACCAGTTCGACGCCAAGTCCGGCTTCGGCTTGTGGGCGAACGAGATGCCCGAACCCGGCCAGGGTCCTGCCGTGGGTTCCGTGACCATCAACGGAATCCGCTTCAGCAACAACTTCCAGGACATCAAGAACACCACGACCACTTTCACGATCAACATCACCTGATTTCCCCTGCCGTGAAGGACAATTCAATGAAATCCACGCTCTTGAAGCGTGCGGTGAGCGCTGCGCTCGTAACCGCACTGACACTCTTCGGACTCTCACCTTCGGCAGGAGCAGCGGTCGTCCGGCTCTCCGCCAACCTGACCGCGTCGAGCACCAACGGCCCGTACGGCGCCGGAAACGCCGGTGACGGCAACCAGGGAAGCTACTGGGAGAGCACGAACAACGTGTTCCCGCAGTGGATCCAGGCCGATCTGGGTGCGGCACGGGACGTCAGCAAGGTCGTGCTGCGACTGCCCTCGAACTGGGAGCAGCGCACGCAGACCCTTGCTGTGCAGGGAAGTCAGAACGGCTCGCAGTTCAGCGACATCTCCGGGTCGAGCGGCCGGGTGTTCTCCCCTGCCTCGAACAACACGGTGACGCTGGACTTCGCGGCGACGTCCGTCCGGTACGTCCGGGTGACGATCACCGCGAACACCGCCTGGCCCGCCGGTCAGCTCAGCGAGTTCGAGGTGCACGGCGAGTCCGGCCCGGTCGACCCGCCGCCCAGCGGCGACAACCTGGCGGCGGGCAAGCCGGTCGAGGAATCCGGTCACGTGCACGACTTCGTGGCCGCCAACGCCGTCGACGGCAACACCGGCACGTACTGGGAGTCCAACGGCTTCCCCGGTCACCTGACCGCCAAGCTCGGCTCGAACGCGGACGTCACCTCGGTCGTCGTGAAGCTCAACCCGGACTCGGTCTGGGGCGCGCGCACGCAGAACTTCGAGGTGCTGGGCAGGGAGTCGAGCGCCACGGCGTTCGCGACCCTGAAGGCCCGCGCCGACTACCGGTTCGACCCCGCCAGCGGCAACAGCGTCACGATCCCGGTCAGCGGGCGCGTCGCGGACGTCCGGCTGCACTTCTACTCCAACTCCGGCGCGCCCGGCGGCCAGGTCGCCGAGTTCCAGGTGTTCGGAGCGGCCGCACCGGCTCCTGACCTGACCGTCACGAACCTGGCGTGGACGCCGGCCAGCCCGAGCGAGGCCGACGCGATCACGCTCACCGCGACCGTGCGCAACGGCGGCACGGTGGCGTCCGGCGCGACGACCCTGAACGTCACGCTCGGAGGAAGCACTGCGGGCACCGCCCAGGTCGGCGGGCTCGCACCTGGAGCCACCACCAGCGTCAGCGTCGACGCGGGTCGGCGGGGCGCCGGGTCCTACGCGGCAGGAGCCACCGTGGACCCGGCCAACCAGGTCGCGGAGACCAACGAGGGCAACAACACCTTCACCTCCGGCTCTCCCCTGGTCGTCGGCCAGGCTCCTGGACCGGACCTGCAGATCACCGGCATCACGCCGAACCCGTCGTCCCCGGCGGCCGGTCAGCAGGTGACGTTCGCGGTGTCGGTGAACAACCGCGGCACGTCCGCGGCCGGTGCTTCGGTGACGCGGGTTGTCGTCGGCAGCAGCACGTTGACCGCGAACACCGGAGCGATCAACGCCGGTCAGACCGTGACGGTCAACGTCGGCACCTGGACCGCCACCAACGGCGGTGCCACGGCCACCGCGACCGCCGACGCGAACGGTCAGGTCGCGGAAACCAACGAGAACAACAACACCGCGACTCAGTCCATTGTGGTCGGACGCGGCGCCTCGGTGCCGTTCACGTCGTACGAGGCCGAAAGCGGCCGCTACCAGGGTCAGCTGCTCGAGGCGGACGCGAAGCGCACGTTCGGGCACACCAACTTCGGCAGCGAGTCGTCCGGCCGCAAGTCGGTGCGGCTCGACTCGCAGGGCCAGTTCGTGGAGATCACCTCGACGGTCAGCACGAACTCGATCGTGGTCCGCAACTCCATCCCGGACGCCGCCGCCGGTGGCGGTCAGGAAGCCACGATCAGCCTGTACGCCAACGACCAGTTCGTGCAGAAGGTGACCCTGTCGTCGCGGCACAGCTGGCTCTACGGCTCGACGGACGACCCCGAGGGCCTCACGAACCGGCCGGGCGGCGACGCGCGACGCCTGTTCGACGAGTCCTCGACGTTGCTGGCCACCAGCTACCCGGCGGGCACGAGGTTCAAGCTGCAGCGCGATTCCGGTGACAACGCGCAGTTCTACGTCATCGACCTGATCGACCTCGAACAGGTCGCACCGGCCGCGCAGAAGCCGTCCGAGTGCGTGTCGATCACGCAGTACGGTGCTGTGGCGAACGACCAGGTCGACGACGCGGACGCCATCCAGCGCGCGGTGACCGCCGACCAGAACGGCGAGATTCCCTGCGTCTGGATCCCGGAAGGCAAGTTCCGGCAGGAGAAGAAGATCCTGACCCTCTTCAACTCCGGTCAGTACAACCAGGTCGGCATCCGCAACGTCACGATCCGCGGCGCCGGCATGTGGCACTCGCAGCTGTTCTCGCTCACCCAGCCGCAGGACGCGGGAACGATCAACCACCCGCACGAGGGCAACTTCGGGTTCGACATCGACGACAACACGCAGATCTCCGACATCGCGATCTTCGGTTCCGGCCGGATCCGAGGCGGTGACGGCAACGCGGAAGGCGGCGTCGGACTGAACGGCCGGTTCGGCAAGAACACCAAGATCACCAACGTGTGGATCGAGCACGCCAACGTCGGTGTCTGGGTCGGCCGCGACTACACCAACCTGCCGGACCGCTGGAACCCCGGCGACGGCCTGCAGTTCAGCGGCATGCGGATCCGCGACACCTACGCCGACGGCATCAACTTCACCAACGGCACCCGCAACTCCACCGTCTTCAACTCGTCGTTCCGCACCACGGGCGACGACGCGCTGGCGGTGTGGGCGTCGAAGTACGTGAAGGACCAGAACGTCGACGTCGGCAGCGGCAACGCGTTCCTCAACAACACGATCGCGTTGCCGTGGCGTGCCAACGGAATCGCGATCTACGGCGGGTCGAACAACCGCGCGGAGAACAACATCATCTCCGACACGGCGAACTACCCGGGCATCATGCTGGCGACCGACCACGACCCGTTGCCGTTCGGCGGGACGACCACGCTCGCCAACAACGCCCTGTACCGCACGGGTGGCGCGTTCTGGGGTGAGGCGCAGGAGTTCGGCGCCATCACGCTGTTCTCGCAGAACCTCGCGATCCCGGGCGTCGTCATCCGGGACACCGAGATCTCCGACTCCACCTACGACGGCATCCAGTTCAAGGGCGGTGGCAGCGGCATGCCGGACGTGCAGATCAGCAACGTCCGGATCGACAGGTCGAACAACGGCTCCGGCATCCTCGCGATGGCCCAGGCCCGCGGCTCGGCGCGGCTGACGAACGTGAACATCACCAACTCGCGGGACGGGAACGTCCTGATCGAGCCGGGTTCGCAGTTCGTCATCAACTAGATCATGGTTAAGGGCCGCCTCCAGCTGGGTATCCCCTGGCTGGAGGTGGTTTCTCATGTCCACGGTCGTGGTGGGTTTCGACGGTTCCGACCTCGCGCGGCGAGCCGTGCTGTGGGGTGCGGAAGAGGCGTCGCGGTGCGGTGCCACGTTGCAGGTCGTGCAGGCCGTCCGCGCACCCCTGCCCGAGCCCGTCTTCACCCCGATGTCCGCGCCGATCCCGGAGTTCGTGACCGAGGAGACGATGACGCGCGCCGCGGAGGACCACCTCGCCGAGCTGTCCGCGGAGATCAAACAGGGCTGGCCGGACCTCCAGGTCGGAACCGCCGTCCGGCTGGGCCGCCCGGTCGACGTGCTCGCCGAGGAAGACGGCGAACTGCTCGTGCTGGGTTCCTCCGGACGTACCGGCATCGCCGAGATGTTCCTCGGTTCCACCGCCTCCGGCCTCGTGTCGATCGGTGGCCGCCCGATCGTCGTGACGCGTTCAGGCCCCTTGGACGGCCGCGTGGTCCTGGGTGTGGACGGTTCCGCGACGTCCGCCGACGCGATCGAGTACGCCTTCGCGTTCGCCGCCCGCCACGGCCGCGAGCTGCTCGCGATCTACGCGTGGAACGACGTCGGCTGGGCCGAGCTGCCCGAGCAGGACTTCGACCACATCCGCGTGGACCTCGCGAAGCTCCTCGACGAACAGCTCGCCCCGCACCGCGCCCGCCGCCCGGACGTCCACGTGGCCCAGGAGGTCGCTTTCGACGCGCCGGCCCGTGCGTTGCTCCAAGCGGCCGAGGGCGCTGCTCTCGTGGTGGTCGGAAGCCACGGCCGCGGCGTGGTGAAGCGTGCGATCCTGGGTTCGGTCAGTCACGCTGTGCTGCACCACGCGCCGTGCCCGGTCGCGGTGGTCCATCGGAGGTGACGTTCGATGCGCGGGTTAACGGCCGTGCTGTTGTGCTTGGTGCTGGCGTCCTGCGGGCAGACCCCACCACCGCCTCAGGCTCCGGCGTCGAGCTCGCCGGCGTCCGACACGTCGACGCCGAGCATCCCGGCCCCGCTGCCGCCGTCGTCCGCGCCGCTCACCACGACGCCGTCTCCCCGGCCTGTTCCCGGTGCGACGACGCTGCGGGGAATGGTGTCCGCGGGTGTCGAGGTCGGCTGCCTGATCCTGAACACCAGCACCGAGCAGTACCTGCTGCTCGGCGCGGACCCGGCGATCGCGATGAACGGCGCCGCGGTGGAGGTGACCGGTAAGGCCGAGCCCGGCGCGATGACGACGTGCCAGCAAGGGACGCCGTTCCGGGTCGAGAGCACGGTGCGGATCAACCCTTGACCTCGACCTCGCTGGAGGTTGAAGACTCCTCGCCGTGACGATCTGGATCTGCGGTACCTGCGGCGTGGAGCACCCCGACACCTCGCAACCTCCTGATGTGTGCTCAATCTGCGTCGACGAACGGCAGTGGGTGCCTCCTACCGGCCAGGTGTGGACGACTTTGGACGAGCTGGCCGCTGTTGGTCACGAGCTGGTGCACGAGGAACTGGAGCCGGGCCTGCATCGGCTGCATCGCGAGCCGCCGTTGGGCATCGGTCAGCGGACGCATCTGGTGCAGACGCCCGCGGGCAACCTGTTGTGGGACCCGCCCAACCACGTCGACCAACCGTTGCTCGACAAGATCGCCTCGCTCGGAGGGGTGGCGGTGATCGCGGCGAGCCACCCGCACATGTACGGCTCGCAGGTGAGTCTGAGCCACGCGCTGGGGAACGTTCCCGTCCTCGTGCACTCGGCGGACCGGCGGTGGGTGCGGCGCGAGGATCCGGTGATTCGCGAGTGGTCCGGCACTCTGGAGGTGTTGCCCGGTGTCACGCTCGTCGAAGCCGGTGGGCACTTCCCCGGCGCCGCGGTCGCGCACATCGCTTCCGGCGTTCTGCTCGTCGGGGACACCATGGTTCCGGTGGCGGACAGCGGTTGGGTGACGTTCATGCGCAGCTATCCCAACCAGATTCCGCTGTCCGCCGGGCTGGTGCGGCGGATCGTGGAGCGGCTGGAGCCCTATGCGTTCGAGCGTCTCTACAGCCTGCTGGGGCGCGCGGTGCTCCTTGACGCCAAGGAGGCGGTGCGCCGCTCCGCCGACCGGTACATCGCGTGGGTCAGCGGAGCGAACGACCACCTCGGGTGAGGTCAGGCCTCGAGCGCCTTGCGCAGGAACGCGCTCGCCTGGTTGATCGCACCCTCGGCGGCGTGCGTGCCCCGCAACGCGTTCAGCATCACGAAGTCGTGGATCGCGCCCGCGTACCGGACCGCGGTGACGGGTACACCGGCCTGGCGCAGCTTGTCCGCGTAGGCCTCGCCCTCGTCGCGCAGCACGTCGGCCTCGGCGGTGATCACCAGCGCCTGCGGGAGGCCGGCGAGCTGCTCCAGCGTCGCGCGCAGCGGGGAGGCGGTGATCTCGGCGCGCTCCAGCGGGTTCGTCGTGTACTGGTCCCAGAACCACTGCATGCCGTCGCGGCGCAGGAAGTAGCCCTCGGCGAACTGCAGGTACGAGTCGGTGTCGAACGACGCGTCGGTCACCGGGTAGAAGAGGACCTGGGCCTTCAGGGACACGTCGCCGCGCTCCTTGGCCTGCAACGTCAGGGCCGCCGCCATGTTGCCGCCGACCGAGTCGCCGGCGACCGCGATCCGGGACGTGTCGAGGCCGTACGACGCGCCAGAAGCGAGAACCCACCGCGCGGTGGCGTAGTTCTGGTTGATCGCGACCGGGTAGCGGGCCTCGGGTGAGAGCGAGTACTCCGGGAAGACGACAGCGGCGCGGGCGCCTACGGCCAGTTCGCGGACCAGGCGGTCGTGGGTGTGGGCGTTGCCGAACACCCAGCCCGCGCCGTGGATGTAGAGGATGACCGGGAGCTCGCCGGTGACGTCCAGGGGCTTGATCACGCGAACCTTGAAGCCGTCGAGCTCGACCCATTGCTCGTCGACATCGGGCTTGTCCACTGAGCCCGACTGCACCTCGTCGACCGCCTTGCGGCCTTCCGAGGGGTCGATCTCGAACAGGAACGGCGGCTGGGCGGTGGCGGCGGCGAACTCGGCGGCGGCGGGCTCGAGGACTGGGCGCTTCATGGCTGCTCCTTCGTGAGGTCCGATGCCATGAAACCTAGTGCGCGATTAAATCGTGTACAACGTAACTACCCTCTCACCCCCGCCCGGGAATAACGATGAACGGCGCTTTCGTCCACCTCACGTGGACAAAAGCGCCGTTCATCGAGCAGGCATCAGCCCACTGTGAAACCGGCTGTCGCTCCCGTGAAGCCGGTGATCCTGCCCGTCCAGCCCGACTTCTCGTCGCCGTGGTGGACGATGCGGTAGGTGCCGGAGGCGGTGCCAGGTGGGATCTGCCAGGTGATCGTGGCGTTCGAGAAGGCGATGCCGACGCGTTCCCACTTGTAGCGCGTGGACCAGTCACCGTCGTCGGCCACGCGCACCCACTGACCGTTCACCTGCTGCTGCACCTCCAGGAAGGTGCCGTTGCGGTGCAGGTTGTTCTTCGGGTGACCGGTGACGAACACGGCCGTGACGGTCTCGCCGCGCCCGTAAGAAGCCTTCGGCGCCACAAGGACATCGCCGTACTTCTTGTCGGCGGGCTTGTCGTCCAGCACGACGCCGGTCTGCAGGTTGATCTCGGTGAACGGCGGCTTGCCCGGCAGCGGACCGGCGGGCAGAGCGGACCCTGACTTCATCGACGCCGCGATCTTGCCGAACTCCTGCTGGTACGCGGGCGTGGTGTTGCGGCCGAACAACGTGGAGCCGCCCTCGTACTGCTGCGAGTCGTACTCCTCCGGCGTGGTGACGTACTGGCTGTAGTCGTTGGAGTAGCCCTGGATCAGCACGTTCTGCACCGGCACACCCAGCTCGGCGGCGACCGTCTTGCGAATGCGCAGACCCGCGGTGATCGTGACCTCGGACGGCATCGCGACCAGGTGCAACTGTCCGATTCGGACGATCTGCAGCGGCACGATGTTCGGCGTCGCGCCGATCAGACCCGTCGGCACCAAAGAGGCCTTCGGGAACTGGCAGTCCCGCAGCCACTGCGGAACCTCCATCTGCAGCGGCTCGAACAGCTTCTTCCACGGCGACTGCATGCCCTCGGAGAAGCCGGGGATCGCCGGGCCGTCCTCGACACTGCCCGCGATCGTCGACGCGCCGACGACTCCCGAGCACGTCGTGCCGGGCTGGCCGTTGGACATGTACTTGCCCTCGACCTGAACAGCCGACATGTCCACGAACTTCATCCGGTAGTCGACACCACCGGACACAGCAGCCTGAGGCCCGTTGTAGATCTCCTGCGCCTTGCGGTTCTGGCGCTCGCCGATGATGCGCGCGTTCTCCCACTCGTTGTCGGTGGGGCCGGAACCCGGCTTCAGGTTCAGGTTCGGCGACATGTCACCGGCGTTGGTGTTCGGGAACGCCGCCACGAAGCCCGAGGAGTTGTCCAGGTACCGCACGCCCTCGTCGTCGTGCTCCCACTGGTAGGCCGCGTACCCCTTGTTGTCCGGGCTGATCAGCGTGTTGGCGTTGGTGATCGACGTGTTGTGGGTGGCGAACCAGCTGATCGCGCCCACGTCGTCGCCGGACTGCCGGAACTTCAGCACGGTCATCTGCGGGTCGATGCCGGCGGGGAACGCGCCCTTGTCGGGGTTGCGGTCGAACGCGACGCGCGACCGGTTCACCGAGGCGTTCGTCAGCTCGCCGACGCCGAGGCTGATCGAGCCGGGCTTGAGGTCCTCGTGCGCCTCGACGACCGACTCGGTGATGCCGTCGACCACGGCCGCGAGCGCCTGGGGCTGCAGGCCGAGGATCGACAGGTTGTAGGCGAGGTTGTGCGACTGGCCGCCGGGGCCGCTGTGCGTGTGCGTGGCGGACAGCAGCAGGTTCTCGCGCGTGTAGGTGGTGCCGTACTTGGCCTGCAGCTTGGTGAGCACGCCCTCCTGCACCGCGCGGAAGATCATCGCGAGGTCGGCGTTGACGTACGCGACGCGCTTGCCGTTGCTGCGGTCGACCACGACGTACGCGCGCGACCGCAGCCGCTGGGCGATGCCCGTCGTCTTCTGGTCGAACTTGGAGTAGCCCATCATGCCGTTCTCCGCGGCCGGGCCGGTGACGTCGGAGATGCCTCTGCCGACGAGGTAGGGCTCGGGTTCAGCCCACGCGAACGGACCGCTGACCAGCGCGGCTCCTGTCAGGGCGGCAACCACCGTCATCACTGCTGTCCGCATGGACGACCCCACTTAAGTGAAGGGGATTCACATTTCGGACTGAACGGTAGGTGATCCAGACCACTTCGTGCAAGTCACTGCGAGTGCATTGGCGGTGACGACGAGCAAGATTCCAGCCCAGTGGTGGAGCTCGAGCGTCTCCCCCAGCAAGACCAGACCGGCGAGCGCGGCCAGCACCGGATGCACGCTGCACACCAGCCCGAAGAACCGCGCCGGCACCCTGCGCAGCGCGATCAGGTCGGCGACGTAGGGCACGACGCTGCAGAACACGCCCGCGCCGATCGCGTACAGCACGGCAGTGCCGGTGAACTGGCCCTGCGCGATCAGGAACGCCGCGACCGGGACGTACAGCAGCGCCGACACGCTCGTCGCCGCCGCCGGTGCCTGCAGGCCCGGAAGTCGTTGCCCCACAAGGCGGTTGAGCAGGATGTACGCGGCCCAGCACGTCGCCGCGAGCAGTCCGGCGCCGATGCCGAGGTAGTCGCTGCTCGGGCCGGGCAGCACCAACACGTAGACGCCGGCGGCCGCGATCAGCACGAACAGGATGTCCAGTTTCGTCCTGGAACCACCCAGCGCGACGGCCAACGGCCCCAGAACCTCCAGCGTGACCGCGAGGCCCAGGCCGATCCGGTCGACCGCCGTGTAGAGGCTGAGGTTCATGGTGGCGAACACCAGGCCGAGCGCGATCGTCGGCCACCATTGCGCCCACGTGAATCTGCGCGGGTTCGGGCGGGCGACCGGCAGCAGCACCGCCGCCGCGACGAACTGGCGCACCGCCACCACACCGGCCGGGCCGATGGTGGCGAACGCGTGGGCGCCCACCGCGGCACCGAGCTGGCTGCTGGCCGCGCTGGCGGTCATCGTGGCGAATCCGCCGAGGCTCTTCATGCCGCACAGCCTGCGGTTTCCTCGTTGATACGGGAAATGCATGAGCCGTTCTGGTTATACGCTGGACGTATGGATCTGCGGCAGCTGAGGGCGTTCGTCGCGGTGGTGGACGCGGGCACGTTCACCGACGCGGCACGGGACCTCGACCTCACCCAGGCATCTGTGTCGCGTGCCGTCGCGGGGTTGGAGGCGGCGCTAGGCGTGCGACTGTTGCAGCGCTCGACCCGGCACGTCGCCCTGACCAGCGTCGGCACGCAGGTTCTGGCCGCCGCACGGCGCGTGCTGGACGAGGTCGCGCACCTGCAACGGGTCGCGTCGGAGTCGCAGACCGAGCTGCGGATCGGCTACGCGTGGTCGGCGCTCGGCAAACACACCCGGCGGCTCCAGAAAGCCTGGGCTTCGGCGCATCCCGGGCTGCCGCTGGTGTTCGTGCAGTCGAACTCGCTCACCGCGGGGCTCGCCGAGGGTACCGCCGACGTCGCGGTCCTGCGGAAAGCCCTCGACGATCCGCGGTTCGAGACGGCGTTGCTGGGCACCGAACGGCGCTACGGCGTTGTGGCGACGGACAACCCGTTGGCGCGCAAGCGTTCCCTGAAGCTCGCGGATCTGGCCAGGTACGGGATCGCGGTCGACGACCGGACCGGAACGACCACTTTGGACCTCTGGAAACCCGGCGCCGCGCCCGCCGTCGTGCGCAACACGCACAGCGTCGACGAGTGGCTGACGCTGATCGCCGCGGGCCAGGCCGTCGGGATGACGTCCGAGGCCACCGCGTCGCTGAACCCCCGCCCGGGCGTCGCGTATCGGGCCGTGCAGGACGCGCCGCCGATCCCGGTGTGGCTGGCGTGGTGGCGCGACCAGCCGCCGCAGCACCTGGGCGACCTGGTCACGCTGGCGTGCGACGCCTATCGCGGCTGAAGATCTCGTGCACGACCGCGATCAACGCCCTGGACGCGGCGGACGGCGTGCGGTCCGCGGGCCGCGCGAGTGCCAGCGGCCACCTGAGGTCGGCGCCCGTGACCTTCAACGTGGTCACGCCTTCCGCGCCCGCGAGGATGTACTTGGGCAGCAAGGCGACGCCCAGACCGTGCCGCACGTAGTCGACGCCGGTGTAGATGTCCGACATCTCCAGGGTCACTCGGCGAGGCACGGCCGCGTGTGCGAACGCGCGGTCCGCCACAGCCCGGTTGCCGTAGCCGAGCGGTGAGTCGATGAAGTCCAGGCCGGCGAGGTCGCCGATGGGGACTTCCTCCTTGTGCGCCAACGGATGGTCGTTCGGCACGACCAAGTCCATCACCGAGTGCGCGAGCTCGTCGAGGAGGATCCCGTCCGGCACGTCGCCCGGCAGGGACGCGAACGCGAGGTCGAGCCTGCGGTCCAGCAGCTGCTCGATCAGGCCCTGCGAGCCCGAGGTGGCCGCGCTGGTGCGGACGAGCACGCCGGGATGCCTGCGGTGGAACTCGCCGAGCAGCGCGGGCAGGTCGATCAGGGTCATCGACGTCAGCGTGCCCAGCTTCACCGTGCCTCGCAGCCCGCCTTTGACCTCGGCCACGGCGTCCTTGGCCTCGACGACGGCGTCCAGGACGGCTCGGGCTTTGGGCAGGAGCGCCTCGCCCGCGTCGGTCAGCAGGACCCGCTTGGCGTTGCGGTCGAGCAGGGTCGCGCCAAGCTCGCGTTCGAGGGTCTTGATCGCGGCCGAGACGGCGGACTGGACGACGTGCACGCGTGCGGCGGCGCGGGTGAAGGTGCCTTCCTCCGCGATCGCGACGAAGTACTCCAGCTGACGCAGGTCCACACCTGCGAGTATCTCAGAAAGTGATGATCGCGAGCTGCAACTTTCGTTGGACGTGATGGATCCAGGCACGCAGGGTGGTGACGTGTCCCTGGATCTCACTTCGCCCGCCGCCAGCCCACTGACCAGCGGCGCCACCGGCTCGGCAACCACTCCAGCAGCCGTGAGCAAGCACCACGGCCGGGGTTTCTGGGTCGTCGCCGGCACCTTCCTCGTCGCGATGGCCTACTCGACCGTCCCCTCTCCCCTGTTCCCCCTGTACGTGGCCCGCGAAGGCTTCTCCACCTTCGCCATCACGGTCGTGTTCGCCGCGTTCGCGGTCGGCGTCGTGATCAGCCTGCTGCTCGCCGGGCACGTCTCGGACTGGGTGGGCCGCAAGACGATCCTCATCCCCGCACTGGGTTTGGAGGTCGTGTCCGCGCTGTTGTTCCTCAGCAGCACCACGTTGCCCGTGCTGATCACCGCCCGCGTGATCAACGGCCTCGGCGTCGGCATGATCGCCGCGACCGCCACCGCGTACCTGCACGACCTCCACACCCACCACCGGCCCGGCGCGTCCTCCCAGCGCTTCGAGATCGTCTCGACCGCCGCGAACATCGGCGGTCTCGGCGTCGGCGCGCTGGTGGCCGGTGTGCTCGCGCAGTACTCGTCGTCGCCGCTCAGCACCCCGTACGTCGTCTTGGCCGTGTTGCTCGTGGTGAGCATGGCCGCAGTGGCACTCACGCCGGAAACCGTTACCCGCCAACAGGTCACCTACCGTCCACAACGGGTCAGCGCCAACCACGGCGCCGCCGGACTGGGCGCGTTCTCGGCGTTCGCGGTGTTCGGTGTGTTCACGTCGGTCTCGCCGGGGTTCGTGGCGGGCGAGCTGCACCACCCGTCGCGGACGCTGGCCGGGCTGGTCGTGTTCATCGTGTTCGGCGGCGCGGCTCTCGCCCAAACGCTGACCAGCGGCGTGCAAGTGAGCACCCTCAGGGCGATCGGCCTTGGCGCGCAGGCGATCGGCATCCTGCTCGTGGTCGCCGGCATGTACGCGACCAGCTTCCCGTTGTTCCTGGCCGGTGGCGCGATCGCGGGTGTCGGCGCGGGCGTGCAGTTCAAGGCCGCGATCGGCGCGGTGGCCAGGACGGCGGCACCTGCCCGGCGCGGCGAGGCGTTGGCGGGCCTGTTCTTCATCGCCTACCTCGGGCTGAGCGTGCCGTCGTTGTCGATCGGCCTCGCGACCCGCTACCTCGCCGCGACGACGGTGATGACGTGGTTCGCCGCGATCCTGCTCATGCTGCTGGCGGGCGTAGCAGTGCTAGCCGCTCCAAAGCGCTCGTGACGTACCGGTCCTGGCCCGAGTCGATTCCGTAGAGCCCGGAGTCGACCGGTGCCATCCGGATGCGTTCCTCGACGTGCCGCCGCATCCCCGGCCAGGTCAGCCCGCCGTGCCTGGCGTACGAGGAGATCAGCTCGTCGAGCCGCCCGAACTGCTTGGCGAGCCTGCGGAAGTCCGACGCCGGATCACCCACCAGCGAGTCGGTCCAGTCGATGACGCCCGAGAGTTTTCCGTTGTCCACCAACGTGTTCGCCGGGCAGATGTCGGCGTGCGCGACGACCGACCGGGGCGGCCACGTCGAGTCGTCGTCGAGCCAGGCCTGCCAGTAGTGCCACAGGTCGTCCGACAGCGCGAGCTCACCCCGTGCCCGGTGGATCTTCTCCGCGATCACCGAACGGATGTCGTCCGGCGAGCGCATCTGGACACCCGTCCGCGCGGCTTCCTCCAACGGAATCGCGTGCAGCGCGGCCAGAAACCGTGCCACGTCTTCGAAGTACTCGTCCGACGGCTCGTCCGGGCGTTCGCCGGGGAGCGCGCGGTAGATCGCGATGTCCCGGTGCTCCGGGAGCCAGCGCGGCACCGGCACCGGCACGCGATCGGCGACCAGGTCGAGCAACGCGCGTTCCGGCCCCATGCGCTGCAACGCCCACTCGCGGCGCGGCTGGCGCAGTATCCACGCCTCGCCGTCGGCGTCATGAGCGTGCAGCACGAGGAAATCGCCGCCGGTGTCGACCAGCTCTCCTGCCCGCAGGCCCAGTCCCGCGGCGATCTCCCGGACGTCAGTCAATGTGCACCTTGATCGGATGCCGGACGTCCTTCTCGCACAAGAAGACGTTCAGGTTGCCCTCGTCGCCGAACTCCCACTCGACGTCGTCACCGGACGGCTCGTGCGTCGCGAGTGACAACGTCTGGTGCTGCACCGAGCCGCACTCCGGACAGGAGAACACGAACGGACCCGAGTCGTACCACGGTGTCCACCCGCCGATCTTCGTGCCGCCCGACACCTTGTCCGGGTGTTCGGCGTACCGGATCGGCTCGAAGACGTTGATCGTCGGGACGTACCGCTCCTCCACCTCCGAGGGGTCGGGTTCCTCCTCGATCAGCTCGACCACCGACGACGAGTCGCGCCACACCAGCCGCACGTCGGGCCCGCCGGCATCGTGGTCAAGCGCGCAGAGCAACACCTGCACCACGTCGGTGCCGCTGGGAAACGGCAGCTCGGGGAAGTCCCGCTGGTAGAGCTGCACCGCACCGACGAAGGGCTCGCCGTCGACCGAGCACACCGGCCACGGATCGTCGATCGGCCACAGCAGAGGCCCGCCGATGTGGCTGTCGGCGTCCGTCGGCTCGCCCTCCAGCGGGTTCAGCAGCACGGCGGGCCGTGCATCCTCGGCGCCCATCAGTCGACGTGCAGCTTGATCGGGTGCTGGACATCCTGTGTGCACGCGAACACGTTCAATGCGCCCTCCCGGCCGAACTCCCACCCGACGACCGCCCGTTCGGCGACCTCGCAGGAGCAGAGCTCCTTCTCGGGTTCCTCGTGGGTGTAAAGAGCTAGCAGAAGGCGCCGATCGGCTCCGCAGGAGGGGCATTCCAAGCCGAAAGGCGAGGTCTGCCACCAGAACGCCCAGCCGCCGACCTTGCTGCCGTTCGCGACCGGCGGCCAGTCCCCCGCGCCCACGGGCTGTTCGTCGCCCATCGGGTACTCGACGACGCGGCACGGGTGCAGCACGCACGGGCGCGTCCGGTACTGCGGTTCGAACACGGCGGGTTCAGGGGCGGCGGGCAGCACGTCCGTGACGTCGGACGAACGCCAGAAGAGCCGCACGCAAGGCCCGAAGTGGTCGGTTTCCTCGTCCCAGTGCTCCAACGGGCACAGCAGGACCTGGAGCAGGTCGGTTCCAGGAGGAAACGGCAGTTCGGGGAAGTCGCGCCGGAAGAGCTGTACGGCGCCGGTCAGAGCCACGCGCACGCCGAAGCTGTCGGCCGGGAGGATGGTGAGGCCCTCGTCGTGCTTGCTGCCGTCGCACCACGGCCACGGTTCGTCCGCCGGCCACAGGAAAGGCCCGCCGATGTGACTGTCGCGCACTCCCGGCGAGCCCTGAACCGGATGCAGACGCACAGCGGGTCGAGCCCACTCCCCCATGATCGACACGAAGGAACAGGCTAGCTTCCGGCCCCTCGGGAGGGGCCGGAAGCGGCCGAATCAGTCCGTTCCCGACTCGATCGCCGCCGAGTCGAGCAGCTCGTCGGCCGCCGAGACCGTGCCGCGGGAGGCGATGACCTCCGCGCCGCCGTCCGGCACCTCGCCGATCAGCTTCGTCGGCTCGGGCTGGGCGGAGATGAGCGCCGACTGGCGGGTGCCGACCATGCCGAGGCCCGCGAAGAGCTCCAGCTTGGCGCGCGAGTCCGCGATGTCGAGGTTGCGCATGGTCAGCTGGCCGATGCGGTCGACGGGGCCGAACGCCGAGTCCTCGGTGCGCTCCATCGACAGCTTGTCCGGGTGGTAGCTGAACGCCGGGCCGGACGTGTCGAGGATCGAGTAGTCGTCGCCGCGACGCAGCCGCAGCGTGACCTCGCCGGTGATCGCGGCGCCGACCCAGCGCTGCAGCGACTCGCGCAGCATCAGCGACTGCGGGTCGAGCCAGCGGCCCTCGTACAGCAGGCGGCCGAGCTTGCGGCCCTCGTTGTGGTAGGCCGCGACGGTGTCCTCGTTGTGGATCGCGTTCACGAGCCGGTCGTAGGCGATGTAGAGCAACGCCATGCCGGGTGCCTCGTAGATGCCGCGACTCTTGGCCTCGATGATGCGGTTCTCGATCTGGTCCGACATGCCCAGACCGTGGCGGCCGCCGATCGCGTTGGCCTCCAGCACCAGGTCGACGGCGCTGCCGAACTCCTTGCCGTTGATCGTGACCGGGCGGCCCTGGTCGAAGCCGATCGTCACGTCCTCGGTGGCGATCTCGACGCTCGGGTCCCAGAACTTGACGCCCATGATCGGCTCGACGATTTCGATGCCCTCGTTGAGCAGCTCGAGCGACTTGGCCTCGTGCGTCGCGCCCCAGATGTTCGCGTCGGTCGAGTACGCCTTCTCGACGCTCGACCGGTACGGCAGGTCACGCTCCAGCAGCCACTCGGACATCTCCTTGCGGCCGCCGAGCTCGGTCACGAACGCCGCGTCGAGCCACGGCTTGTAGATCCGCAGCGACGGGTTCGCGAGCAGGCCGTAGCGGTAGAACCGCTCGATGTCGTTGCCCTTGTAGGTGGAGCCGTCGCCCCAGATCTGGACGTCGTCGTCGAGCATGGCGCGCACGAGCATGGTGCCCGTGACCGCGCGCCCGAGCGGGGTCGTGTTGAAGTACGCGCGGCCACCGGAGCGGATGTGGAACGCGCCGCACGCGAGCGCGGCGAGACCCTCCTCGACGAGCGCCGAGCGGCAGTCCACCAGGCGCGCGATCTCGGCACCGTACGTACCCGCGCGGCCGGGGACCGTGTCGATCTCAGGCTCGTCGTACTGACCGATGTCCGCGGTGTACGTGCACGGCACCGCGCCCTTCTCACGCATCCACGCGACCGCGACGGAGGTGTCGAGACCACCGGAGAAGGCGATGCCGACGCGTTCGCCGGCGGGAAGTGAAGTGAGCACCTTGGACACGTTGAGAATTATGCACGACGATGTATGAGCATGCACGTCGGGGTGCCTGTTAGTTGCGCCTCAGCGATGTCGTCGCAGGTAGTGGACCACATTCAGTCGCGCCGCGGCTCGTTGATCACGTCCAGCACCTCCCCCACCCCCGCCTTGGTCAGCGACGGCACGACGTAGTGGTCCATCGTGCGCGGCTGCAGGAACAACGGGATGTCGTCGACCGACCCGCCCGGCAGCACGACGGGCAGCATCCGCCTCGTCCGGTCCTGCCTCTCGGAGTGCAGCAGCTCGCGCAGGATTCCCATCTCGGACCGGCCGCCGAGGTTGCGGCCCGGGTCGCCCGCCGCGTCGCCGACGATGCGGCACATCGGGGAGGCGACCACGACGATGTAGTCCGCGGTCGGCACCAGGTTGAGCATCCAGGCGTACCAGTCCCGCCGGACGTTCGGGTAGTACTGGTCGAGGTGGACGTTGATCCCGGTGTCGCGCAACAGGTCCGCGAACACCCGCACGTCCTTCTTGTGCTCGTCCGAGTCGTGGATGTAGCTGACGAACACGTCCGGGCCGCGCAGTGGCGCCGGCTCCTGCTGCTCGGTGCCCGACGTCTCCAGCCCCTCCAGCTCGTCGTCGAGCCGCGTGAGGAACCAGGTGCCCAGCGCCAGGTCGTCCGCTATCGGGCCGCCGGACGTGAGGAGCCGCCCGCTGAGGGCTTTGCCGAGGTTCTCGGCGATGATCCCGCAGCCGCGGCGCATCACGCGCAACGCGGGCGCGGTGACGTCCGGCATGCCCTTCCCGCGCGCGATCCCGCGGTCGCGCAGGAAGACCCGGATCTGGTAGCGCAGCTTGGCCGCGTGCATCAGGTGCCGGGCGAGCGGTGTGAGCTCGCCGTCCCCCGTCGTCCACACCAGCCGGTCGAGCGGGCGTTCCTGGTCGGCCGAGGCGACCGCGACGAGGCGCCGCACCACCCGGTCGTCCGCGGGCGGGCTCGTCTCCCACACCCGCACGATCCCGTCCGGCAGGCTGATCCGGTCGGGCCTGCGGGACCAGCCGACCGTGCCACCGCCGGGCACCGCCGCCCGCAGCACGCCCTCCAGGTCGATCTCCCCCGTGCTCAGGGCCATCAGGATCCGCGTCTCGCCCAGCACCCCGGCCGACGGCTGCCCCAGCCGGGCCAGCTCGCGTTCGAGCTCCAGCCACACCTCGGCGCAGTCCCGGTCACGGGCCGGCGCCATCATCACGGTCAGGCACAGCACGTCGTGCTCCAGCCGCACCGACGCCTGCCACACCTCGTGGCCGTCGCGCTGCCGTGCCGCGAGCAGCCCCGGTCCGTCGCGGAGGTCGACGCCGACGCCGAGTCCAGGCACCGGCCCGGTGAACCCCAGCTCGTCACCCAGGACGCGCCACGCCTCGTCGAGCCACGCCCGGCCCGCTGCGGCGTGCGGTCCTTCGACCGGCACCTGGAAGAAGGTGAGCAGCGCGGGCGCGATCACGAGTCCTCCCCGTCCGGCAGCAGCGTGTGCACGAGCTCGTTCGCGCGGTCCCGCACCTTCGGCTCCGGCTCGGCGGCGGACTCCTCACCCAGCCGCTCGCTCACCCGCCGCGTCAGCTGTTCCAGTTCGTAGAGAACCTGCTCCATCGCCGCGGAGTCGCCCGACTCGTGCGCCGCCCGGACGGCGGTCAGCGCGTCGTCGAAGCGCTGCCACGTGTTGGACGTGCGCCTGCGGCTGAGCAACCACTGGATCTTCCCGGCCACGTCCCGCGCGAGCTCCTGATCGATCGTCACCCCGACATCATCGGCACACCCCTTGCACGGCAACGGCCGTGCGCGTGACAGGTAGCTGCCGAGGGCAACTTGTTGCCACGTGACCAGGTCCCGCGCGGAGTTACCGTCGATCGCTGAAGCACACGCACCGTAGGGGGCACCGCTGAACGACGACGAGCTGATCGCCCGGCTCGAAGCCGCGCTCGCCGCGGCACAACGCAGGCAGGGGCTCGCACCGGGAGACGACTCACGGGCCGCGATCGCAGGCCTCCGGGAGATCCGCGCCGCCCTCACCGACGACCACCCGATGCGCGCCGCCGTCGCCGCGTTGCTCGGGCCCCAGCTGGCGATGGACGCGCTCGCCATACCCACCACCACTCTGGACGTGGTCGAGGAGGCGATCGACGAGCTCACGCGCGCGCTCGAACACGACGACGACATCGGCCTGAGGCATCACCGCGCGGTCGTCCTCGCGTTGCGCTACATCGTGCACGCCGGGCCGGACGACGACTTCCAAACCGCGCACGCGGAGTTCGTCGCGCTGCTGGACGTACCGGGCTACCAGGAGGAGGCGGGTGATCTCGCCCGGCTGATGCTCGTGCAGCTGCGGGCCGCGACGTTGCGGGCCAGGGAGAACCGCCGCTTCGTCGAGGATCCGGACGGGGCGGAGGCGGCCAGGTTCGTCTCCGACGCCGGGATGCTGCCCTCGATCGTGACCAGGGCTGCCTTCAGCGACATCGCCGGCCACCTGTCCCAGATGTCGGAGCCGGTGCGGTCCGATACCTCGGTCGGCTCGATCGCGGCGTTGTTCGCCTCCATCTCGCCGTACTTCCGGGAGGACCACCAGGACGAGGAACGAGCACTCGACGAGGCGATCGCGCAGGCGACCGACCGCATGTCGCTGACGGAGGAGGGTTTCGACCGCGCTCTGAACGCGACGCTGCTCGCCTTGCTGCTGAACCAGAAGGCGTCCGCGACCAAGGCGCGCGTGCACGTCGACGCAGCGGTGGCCGCCGCGCACGAGGCGGATCTCCTGCTGCGGGACGACATCCCGCTGGCGCCGCTGCTGCGCGACATCGTCACCATGGTGAAGGGCCAGCACGAGAAGACACCTGTAGAGCGCGCGCAGCTGCCTCACGAGGTCGCCGAGATGCGCAAGGTGCTGCACAAGGTCCCGGCGTCGGATCCCGCTCGGGACAACATGTTCACGTCGTTCGTGAGCGCGATGGCGATCCGGATCGGTGAGACGGGCGACCGGGCGGGGCTGGACGACCTGCGGGAGTTCGTCGCCGAGGAGAGCGCCACCATCGCGGACGAGGGCGCGCGGCACCTGGCCAGGGGCATGGTCGAGGTGCTGGACGGGATCCTGACCGAGGAGCCGTCCTCGATCAGCGCGGGCATCGCGAGCCTCACAGCGGCGGAGGCCACGCTCTCGCCGCGGCACCGGGCGTTCCCGATGATCAAACCCTTCATCGCGATGGCGCTCGGGCAGCGCGCGATCAGCGGGAGGAACCTCGGCGACCTCGAGTCCGCCTACCGGTTGATCGACATCGCCGAGCCGGGGCTCGACGAACAGCAGGCGGTGTCGGCGAAGCTGGGCAGGCTGGGCCTCACGCTCACGTCGCTGCGCCACGGCGGCACGAGTCCGGAGAAGATCGACGCGGTCCTGGAGGAACTGCGCGGGCTCACCGCGGAGGAGCTGCGCGTCGCCCAGTTCGACGTGGCCGAGGTGACGCGGGTGCTGGAGTTCGCGCGCACTCTGTCCGGCTCGTTCGGGAAGCCGGTCACCGGCCCCGCCCCTGCGGCGCAACCGAATCCCGGGTACTGGTCGGGCCGCCAGGACGACATGACCGAGGCCGCCGCGCTGGTGCACAACGGGTTCGTCGGCAACGACCTGGAGATGCTCGACCGCGGGGTCGCGCTGTTGCGGGAGCAGACGACCACCGGCCCGCGCGACCGCGTCCGGATGCTGGCCACGGTCGGTCTGTCGATGATGTTCCGCTACGCCCGGTCCACGAAGGCCGCCGATCTCGACAACGCCATCGAGCAGCTCGAGGAAGCGGAGTCGCTCGTCGGCCACACCGACGCCTCCGACACAGCGGGCGTGCACTACTTCCTGGGCGACGCCCTGCACCTGCGCGGCAACCGGCGGCTGGACCAGGGCGACCGCGCCCGTGCCGCCGACCAGGGCATCCTCGCGATGCAGGCGCGGGCGGCCGACGTGCTGCTGCAGTCCGAGGCCGACTACGCGCTGACCACGGCCGAGGGTGCGGAGGGCGAGGCCGCGAACATCGTGCAGTGGTGCGTCGTGGCGGGCCGTCTCGACCTCGCGGTGCGCGCGCTCGAACTCGGCAGGGCCCTCGTGCTCAACTCCATCAGCGTGGAGACGTCCATTCCGGACCTGCTGCGCGACGCGGAACGGCCGGACCTCGCCGAGCGGTGGCAGGCGGAGGCCACCGACGACGATCCCGGGCCGGTGCCCTCGGATCTGCGGTTCCAGGTGCTCACCGCCCTCGAAGGCACCAAGGCGGAGTCGCAGCTGCTGCGCCCGCCTTCGCTGGACCACATCAGCACTGCGTTGCGGAGCACGGGAAGTCAGGCGCTGGTGTACCTGCTGCCTGCCCAGTCGACGCAGCCCGGTTTCGCGCTGGTGGTGACCGCGGACGGCGAGGTGCGGCACATCCCTCTGCCGAAGCTGCGTTCCGGGCCGGTGCGGCAGTTCGAGGCGGCACGGCGTGCGCTCGTCGACCCGTCAGCCGCGGACGAGAAGCAGTGGGACGACGCGGTCGCCTCGATGTGCGACTGGTCGTGGGTCGCGGTGATGGGGCCGTTGCTCGACCACTTCCGCGGCCTGCCCCGGCTCGTGCTGGTGCCCGTGGGCGAGCTGGGAGCGGTGGCGTGGCACGCGGCCAGGCGGCGCGTCGGCGGCGAACTGCGTTATGCGTGCCAGGACGCGGTGCTCACCTACGCCGCGTCGGCGCGCCAGTTCGCCGACGCGGCGAGGCGCGGCGTCAGGCAGGCCGACGCCGCGGCGGCACTCGTGCGAGTGAGCGACCAGTCGCTGTACTGGGCGCCGACCGAGACCGCGACCATCCGCGACCACTGCTACCCGGACGCGACGTGCGTCGAGGACGACGTGCTGCCCGCCGCCGTGCTGAGCCACCTGCCGAGCGATCTGCGACCGGGTGCGTCCGTGCTGCACCTGACCTGCCACGCCTGTCACGCCACCCCGGCGGTCGACTCGCACCTCGTGCTGGACAACGGGCAGGTGCTGCCCGTGCGGGACGTGCTGCGGCAGGCGAGGCACCGGCCTGCGGACGCGGAGGGCGGGCTGGTGGTGCTCGCCTCGTGCGCCAGCGACCTCACCGACTCCACCCAGGACGAGGCCCTGACGCTGGCGACCGCGTTCCTCGCCGCGGGGGCCACCGGCGTGGTCGGCGCGCGCTGGCCGATCGTGGACATCACGACCACGTTCTTCGTGATCATGTTCCACCACTACCTGACGCGCGGCTACGAAGATCCCGCGGTGGCCCTGCGCGCCGCCCAGCTGTGGATGCTCGACCCCGGCCGGAGACTGCCGCCGGGACTCCCGCGGGCACTGGCCCGGCGCCTGCGTTCCTCCCGACTCGACGACGCCGGCAACTGGGCCGCCTTCACCTACCAGGGGCGATGAGATGAACACCAAGGCCTTCGGCATCGACCTCGGCACCACGCACTCGGTGCTCGCCCACATCGACTACTCGGGCAGAGCCGGCGTCATCCCCAACACCATCGGCGAGGAGATCACTCCGTCCACCGTGTACTTCGAGGCGCCGCTGGAGGTCACCGTCGGGACGACCGCGAAGAACTCGGCGGTCGTGGAACCGCGCAACTTCAGCCAGCTCGTCAAGCGGCACCTGGGATCGCCGGGCGTGCGCTACCCGCACCACGGCCACGACTACACCCCGATGGAGATCTCCGCGCTGGTGCTCAAGTACCTCGCGGAGTGCGGCAGGAAGGCGACCGGCGTCGTCGTGGAGGACGTCGTGATCACGGTGCCCGCGCATTTCGGTGTGGCGGAACGGAAAGCGACCAGGGCCGCGGGCGAGATCGCCGGGTTCAAGGTGCGCGACGTGATCGTCGAACCGGTCGCCGCCGCGTTGCACTACGGCTTCGGCAAGGGCGCTGCCGACGGGGTGCGGCACGTGCTCGTGTGCGACCTCGGCGGCGGAACCTACGACACCACGGTGATCCGCATCGAAGGCGACCACATCCAGGTCCTGTGCACCAAGGGAGAGGGCAACCTCGGCGGCGCGGACTGGGACGCACGCGTGCGCGACTTCCTCGTCGACGAGTTCATCCGCAAGCACCCGCGCACCGACCCGACCGCCGACGAGGTGTTCCTGCACGACGTCACGCAACGGGCCGAAAAACTCAAGAAGGAGCTCAGCACTGCCCAGACCCGCAGCACCGACCTCCGGTTCCGCGGCGAGGTCGTCCGCGTCGAGCTCACCAGGGAGAAGCTGGAGGAGCTCACCGCCGACCTCGTCTCCCGCGTCACGGACCTGACCCGGTTGACGGTGCAGGAGGCCGAACGCAAGGGCGTGCGCGAGCTCGACGACGTCCTGCTCGTCGGCGGCATGAGCAAGTCACCCGCGATCGGCGCCGCCATCCACGGGTTGCTCGGCATCGAGCCCAAGCTGCACGAGCCCCATCTCGCGGTCGCCAAGGGCGCGGCCATCTTCGCCTCCCGGCAGCAGGTGCGGATCAGCGAGAACGTCAAGCCCGACAGCGAGAACGGCATCGGCATACCGACCGCCACCGTCGTGTCGCGCGGCATCGGCGTGAAGGCGATCGACCCCAGCGACCCCATGGTCGAGATCAACCCGATGAACGCGCGCAAGGTGGTGCAGCACATCCTGCTCTCCGGCGAGACGCTGCCCACCCGCAGCGAGCCGTACCCGTTCGGCATCGTGTACGCCAACTCCCGGATGGCCGAGATCGAGGTGTGGGAGCAGAAGGGCGTCGAGGACTCGATGGAGCTGTCGGCGAACAGGCTCGTGGGCAAGGGTTTCCTGCGCGACATGCCGCCCAAGCCCAAGGGCGCGCACATCCTGATCTGGTTCGCGATGTCGGAGACCGGCGAGCTGTCCGTGCACGCGTCCGACCCGGACTCCCAGGCGCAGGTGCAGTTCGAGCTGCGGATCGAGGGACTCAGCGAGCCGGACGTCGAGCAGTCGCGCGCCTGGATCGCGCGCCACCGCGTGCAGGGCTGAGCCTCACGTGGTGGCGGAACCCGGATGCCGCAACCGAAGCGAGCGTTGCGACGGCGTCGCCGTTCTGCGGCCCGCGCCCTCGCCGAGCTCCGTTTCGTGCGCCTGGATCACGGTTTCCACGCTGTCGCAGTAGTGCGCGGCGGCCTGGCACATGCGCCGGTAGCACGTCCTGGCGAAGATCAGCAGCAGCGTCGCGACGACGAGCTTCGCGGTGAGGCCGGGCAGGAACCCCACCCAGGCCAGTGACGCGAGCAGCCACATCATCGCCTGGGTGTGGCCGAGCAGGACCCTGGAGGCGAACTCCAGGTTGGTGATCTCGGTGGCGCTCGCCACCGTGAGCAGGCGGGGCAGGCACTCGTGCAGCTCCATCCCGTTGCGGTCGCGCACGTGTTCCGCCGCCGCCGCGAACACGTTGCCGAGCCTGGTCGGCTCCAACGCCGGGTCGTCGCGCCCGCAGTCCCGCATCCTGCGCCACGGGCGGCCGTGCGGGAACCTCCGCATGCCGACGACGGCCCGGCGCAGCGGTGGGCTCAGGTTCGCCTGGCGCTTGGTCCGCCGGCGGCGCTCGCTCTCGAGCCACGCGCCCGCGTGCCGGACGAGGCGCGGCCACTCGGCGCCCGTCAGCATCGAGGTCACCGCGGTCGCCTGCCCGAACAACGCCCAGTACGACAGCACCATCGCGCCGAGCAGGCACGCGATCGGCGGCACGGCACGGGTCCAGCCCGTCAGCGCGCCGCAGAGGTCACTGCCACCGGACGGGCAGCCGGGCAGCGGTTGCGGGTGCAGCCAGTAGAAGAGCACGACCCCGGCCGCCCAGAAGCCCACCGTCGCCAGCGACGCGGACGTGGCGAGCCTGCGCGCGAACGGGCCGAGCAGCTCGCCGACGATCTTGTCCACGAGCTCACCCGCCGGATCCGCGCCGGCGCACCAGTGGAACCCGGTGCTCCGGCACCTTCTCGCACACGCCGTCGCCGTAAGCGCGTTCGTACGGCCCCGGCTCCACGTAGTCGCAGCCGTCCACCGGGCAGGCCCACATCGTCGTGTGCCTGGGCGGAGGCGGCGGAGGCTGGTACACGATCAGCCACGTCCCTTCTTGGCGAGGCCACCCGCCATCGACGCGATGCCCGCGCGGATGTCCGCCACGTCGACGATCACCTGCCGGTCGTCGGAGTCGCTGCCGGGACAGGTGAGGCGCGACAACGTTCCCGCAGCCCGAGGGCCGAGGCCGCGCACGACGATGCGCACGCCCATCGCGCACAGTTCGCGCGCGACCCGTTCGGCCTCGTCGACGCGCGGGATCTCGCCGTCGCTGAAGATGCAGACCACGCGGTCACCGGTCATCGGCCCGTACAGGTCCTTGCACTGCAACAACGCCGGCACCACATCGGTTCCACCGTCGGCGGACGCGGCGCGCAGGCCCGCCACGATCTCGGCGTGCGGCAGGTCGGGCGGGAGGTAGCGGACGATCTGCGAGCTCCACAGGATCAGGCCGCAGTCGTACCGCTCCTCGTCGGCCTCGGCGAGGAACGCCACCCCGCCCTCGATCGCCTGCGCCAGCCGCTCGCCGTCCATCGAATAGCTCACGTCGATGCACAACAGAACGGTTCCCCGGTAGCGGTTCTGCAGCGCGGGCAGGTGCGGTCCCGGCGGCGACTGGGTGAGGCCGATGCCGTCGAAGCGCTTGCGGATCCAGGTGCTCACTGGCTCACCGTCACCCCGGCGAGCGAGGCCGCCAGCTCCACGTGCGCACTGCCGTCCACCACACCGTCCACATAGGATTGAAGATCCAACGTCACACCACTGCGCGGCTCGCGGGCCGAGACCGAGAGCAGGCCGTCCGCGCTCACGCTGAGCGTCACCTCGACGTGCGAGCCGGCCGCCAGCGGTGGCAGGCCGCTGAGCTCGCCGTCGAGCACGCGCCGGTTGTGCGCGACGTCGCTGGACGGCAGATCGCCGGCCTGTTCGTAGATCTGCACGCGCACGCGGTCCTGTCCGTCGACGATCGTGCTGAAGCGGGTGGTCGCGCTGGCCGGCAACGGATCGTTGCGGTGCACGGTGTGGACGACGAGCCTGCCCTGTCCGGACGGGTCGTGGCTGTCCTCGACCAGCACGCCGAAGCTGCGCGGGACCACCGACCGCGTGGACCCCTGCGCGATCGCGGACAACCGACCTCCCGCCTTGCGCAGCTCGCTCTGTCCCGCCAACTGGTGCGCACGGATCGCCGCGCCGTACGCGACCGCGAGATCGGGCTCCACCAGCCGCGGCTCCACGCCCAGTTCGGCGTGCAGCGCCCGTGCGATCGCGGGCATCCGCGACGACCCGCCGACGAGGATCACGGCGCCCACGCGCAGCACACCGCGATCACGTGCGCTGGCCAGCACGCGACGGGTGATCTCCAGCGTCCGGTCGACCAGGTCCACACCCATCGCCTCGATCGTCGTGCGGTCGATCTCGACCGACGCCGTCGCGCCTCCGCAGCGCAACGCGACCTTGCGGGACGCCACCCTGCTGAGGTCGCGTTTCACCTTCTCCGCGAGGGAAGTCATCTCGTTGAGGAACGTCTCGTCCTCGTACGGGTCGACGTCCGGCACGGCGCGGGCGAAGTTCTCCAGCAGGTAGCTCGCGATCCGCGCGTCCCAGTCCGCGCCGCCGAGGTGGCTGTCGCCGTCCGTGGCGACGACGTCGACGCCGTGGTCGCCCGCCTTCAGCACGGTCGTGTCGAACGTGCCGCCGCCGAGGTCGTACACGAGCGTGGTGGTCGCGGAGTCCGGCACCGCGGTGCTGTAGTGCAACGCGGCGGCCACGGGTTCGCTGAGCAGTTCGAGCACCTCGATCCCGGCGAGCGCGGCGGCCTGGAACGTCGCTTCCCGTTCCCTGATCCCGAAGTAGGCGGGCACGGTGATCACCGCGCGCACGCCGGTGGCGTTCCCGACCGCACCGCGCAGGATCAGCGCCGAGACCGACTCCGGCGTGTGCCGCACGCCGTGGAAGAACAGGTCGAGCTCGGTGCCCATCCGCCGTTTGATCAACGCCACCGTGTTGTCCGGGTCCACAGTGGACGCGTTCTTCGCCGCCACGCCGACCAGCACCCGGTCCGGCGAGTCGAAGTGCACGACGGACGGGGTGGTGTGGTCGCCCAGCGAGTTGGGCAGCGTGACGGGACGGCCGGTGGCGTCGATGCCCGCGGTCACCGTGTAGGTCGTGCCGAGGTCGATGCCGAGGATCATGAGGACCGCCACGCGGCTCTGGCGGCCGCCGCCATGTCCAGGACCTGGTGCCAGACGGGCTCGGCGGCCAGCACGACGCCCAGGCCGAACAGAAGCGCCACCACGGTGCACAGGACCACCAACGCGACCCGGTGCACCCGGTAGGACAGCGGCGGGTCGTAGCTCATACCTTCTCCTCCTGTGCGCGGGCGGCGGGCAGCAGGTCGCCGGCCCCGCTCTTGCCGATCAGCCACTCGAACGGCGCGGACGGCCGCATGCCCTCGCCCGCGGTGTGTCCCGGCACCGAGGCCGCGACGAAGTAGCGCACGTCGCCGAAGTCGCGTTCGGCCGACAGCACCAGGTTGTCCAGTCCCGCTTCGCAGAGCCACTCGCGGACGCTCCCCTGGCGCAGTCCGTCACCCGGCGACAGACCGGCGAGCAGGTCGGCCTTCACCACCGTCATGGCGAGGCTGCGCCGGCGGGTCTCGACGCCGTAGTCGGCCAGCCGCCGCGCGGTGACCTGGTAGACGGCGTCGGGATGCGCGGTCGCCGGGTTCGCCTTCGCCACCTGCGCCGCGCTCTGCGCGCCCAGCTGGTCGCGCACCCACGGCACGGAGAACGGGTCGACCACGAACACCAGACCCTGGGCGTGGTCGAGGAACTCCAGGTCGCTGTTGTCCTCGCGGTCCGCGTAGAACTCGCCGGCCGCGTCGAACAGGTGCAGCAGCGCGCGCTTGCGGCCTCGGGTGAGCCGTGCGGTCAGCGCGTGCGGCAACGAGGCCGCCACCGTCTTCGCCGTGTCCTGACCCGAGGAGATCACCGCGGCGGCGTTCTCGAAGATCCCGCGGCTGTCGTTGTCCACAAAGGACAGCTCGCCGCCCGCGGAGGCCAGCTCGTCGCGCAACGCCACCAGACCGGCGTAGACGAGACGCGTCTTGCCCGCCGAGACGGGGCCGAAGACGGGCAGCCGGATGTCCGTGGTGACCCCGCCGCCCTTGCGCAACGTCGTGGAGCAGCGCGGACACTGCGGCTCGACCCGGTGCGCGGCCCGCAGCACGGTCGTGGGCAGGGACGCACCGCATCCGCAGCGGCGCGACACCCCGCCCAGCCGGCCGGGACGCAGGTCGCGGTGGATCTCACCGCACCCGGCGCACGGGAAGGCGGGCAACGTCGTGACGTGGTAGCAGGTCGGACAGCTCGCCGTTGCCCTGCGGAGCTTGCGCACCAAGGCGTCCAGCCAGCGCAAGGTCAGCGACACCGCCCCCCACACGAGATGCGCGACACCCAGCGCGGCCGAGCACAGCGCCAGCAGGAACACGGAGATGCCGAAGGCGCCGGTGGTGAACGCCCCCACGACCGGGAACACCAGGCCGACGACGGGAATCCACACCCACCAGTGGCCGACCGCCTTCGTGCGGTCGGTGACGGCGGTCCACACCTTCTTGATCACCACGCCGACCGAGTGGTACGCCGCGACGAGGTCCACCCACGCCTGCGAGGTGGTGTAGACGGGCCAGGCCCGGTCGCGGCTGAACGGTCCCTTCACCTTCGGCAGCGCCTGGCCCGACACCACGTCGTCCGGTGTGACGAGCCGCGGCCGCTCCGGACCGCGACCCAGCAGCGTCATGCCGAACAGGGAGAACGCGACCAGCCCGCCGACCGCCGCCAGCACGGGTACCGCGACGTACAGCACCGGCATCAGGACGAACACGAACACCCACGCCAGTGCCCACAACGCGAGCCCGGCGGCCACCACGATGACGCCGAGCAGAAGAAGGTACTGCACGGTTCACTCCCCTCCCTTGCGGCTGAACGGCCAGCGGCTCGACCGCGGCGAGGACGCCTTCTCCGGCTTCTCGGGTTTCTTCTTCGCCGACGACTTCGCCGGCCGCTTGCGCGACTCCGCGTAGCTGCTCCTGGACGCGGCGGCGAACCGGCGCCATTCGGTGATCTCGTGGCTCGCCATCAGGTTGGGCGAGCTGGCCACCTCGGCGACCCGCTCCTCGGTCGTGGTGCCGGCGAAGCGTGCCAGCTGATGCTCCAGCTGCTCGATCAGCGCCTCCGAGCAGTTGGGCGACATCGCCGTGAGGTAGGTGAGACCGACCGCGCGGGCACTGTTGGCACCCCAGGGCATCCACCGGCCCGGCAGCTCCCGGCACAGCACGGCGACCATGGCCGCACCCGCGTAGCGGACGGCGGTCGCGGCGTCCTCCGGCCTCGCCTTCTCCAGCAGGACGTGCAGGATCTGGTGCGAACGGGCCGACATCGCGGTGTCGTGCAGCTTCGCGAGCTCACGCGCCGCACGGCCGGACGGATTGGCGAGCCACTTGCGCAGCACCACGTCGTCCTCGACGACCCGGCGCCACCCGGCCTGCGACGGCACGTGCCCCCGGTCCGCGAGCACCGCCAGCACGTCGAGCTCCGCCCTGCCCAACGAGTTCAGCGCGCGGAACACGGCGGTGGCGACCTCGGCCGAGGTCCGCTCGTAGCGGGTGACGAAGGCGAGGATCTCCGCGGTCTCCGGGGACGCGTCACCGAACAGAGCCCGCCACGCCACGTCGTCGCGGTCGGTCAGCCCCGCTACCCGCGAGATGACCGACGACCGGATCGGAGCGCCGCCGAGTGCGACGGCCGCCGACGCGAGCGCCATGTCCAGCGGCGCCGTCGGATCGGCGATCGTGCGCCACAGCAACGGCCACCACGCCGCACCGGTGCCGGGGCGCTGGCGGGCACCGAGCTCGTCCCGCAGCAGGTGCAGCAACTGTTCGGTGTCCGGCCACCGGCCGGGATCGACCGACGCGGCGGGGTTCGCCGCCCACCACGTCACGAACCGGTGCGCGCCGTCGCGGAACGCCGCGGCGTCCGCACGCACCCCGAACTCGCCGGCCAGCACCAGCAACGCGTTCATCGACTCGGGCCGCACCTCGTTCGCGGCGCGCTCGACCACGGCGGTCATCTCGCGCGTCGCCTTCACCGGCGAGCGCGGGCCGACGACGTCCGCGGCACCTGCAAGCACCGCCTCGACCTCCGCCACCAGCAACGCCTGCCGCACCGCGGTGACGACCTCGGGCGTTGCTCCGTGCCGGTGCGCGGCGTTGTCGAGCAACCGCAACGACTTCGCGTCCCGCACCGCCCCGAGCGCGGCGGTCACCAGCTCGGCGCGGTACTCCTCGACGGACTCGAGTGGTTGCACGGCAAGCCATTCGGCCAGACAGGCACCGGCAGCGGGATCCTCCAGGGACTCGCCGAGCGTCACCACGCAGCTGGCCACCCGGTCGCCGGCGTTCTCCGGCTCTCCCCGCGTCCTCGCGCTCCCGTCCGCCAGCTCGACGGCGTCGACGACGTCGTACGGGTCGTCGCGCAGGAACCGCGGCACCCAGAACGACGCGGCCTCGGTCGGCGCGACCTCCGCGTGCTCCCCCGTCGCGAGGTTGAACACCACGAACTCGTCCGTGCGCCGCACATCGGCGTAGGCGCCCGCCCAGTCCGGGTGCAACGCGATCACGTCGTGCCTGCTGTACTGGGGATTCGTCGCGAACACCCGGAAGCTGATGCGCAGCGCACGGGCCTGCGGCAGCAGCAACGTTCCCGCCGCGAGCCAGCCGAGCACGTCGGCCGCGTCGTTCGCGACGAAGGCGATCCGCTTCCCGTCGGGCCCCCCGATCCGGTCCAATGTGGACAGCACGGCGGTGAGCCACTCCTGCCCGTCCGGTTTGCCGAGCACCCACTCGCGCACCGCGTCACGACCCCAGGGACCGTGCTCCGGCGCGGCGGGCAAAGCTTCGCACCGCGTGCTTGGTGCGGGCGCCTCCACCCACCACGGCGCGTTCCACAGCTGCGCCGGCCGCACCTCGCCGTAGGAGTCCGGGTCGGCCGTGGTCACCGCGTGCGTGAACTGGTTGCCCTCACGGGCACCGTTCACCTCCGCACCCAGGTAGATCCCTCGCGCCGTGGCGTACACACCGTCGACGACGTGCGTCAGCGAGGGCGGGTACTCCCCCGCCGGGCGTCGTTCGCGCATCCACGACGACGGCGCCTCGTACAGCGAGGAACGCTGCACCAGCGCCATCTCGTCGTGCCCCACGTCGGCCGACACCGCCTGGAACTGGAACCCCGCGCCCCCGCGCAGTCCCTGCCCCGGCAGGCAGTCGGTGTAGTAGAGCGAGGAGAACCCGGCGCTCATGCGGTCTTCCTGCTCTCGATGATCTTGTCCAGCGACAGCAGCCACAGCAGCGGTTCGTCCACCCGGAACGGACGCACGCCGCCCGAGCTGACCTTCGCGTGCTCGTAGTCCGGTTCGGCGCCGAGCGAGGACACCCCGAAGTAGCGGAACTTCTTGTAGTGCGCCCGCAGATGCGCGTCGATGTCGTCCGCGTCGAGCTCCGTGAGCAAGGCCCGCATGTGCTCGGTGGTGTCGTCGCCGTTGCTCTCGTCGTAGAACGGCCCGGTGGCCGGTTGGGTGAGCAGCGGATGCCCCTCGCCGAGCACCTGGAAGAACGCGTCGATCTTCGAGAACACCACCGCGACCGGAATCTTGATCTTGCGGCGCATCCCGATGCCGTGGCTGGTGCGCAGCAGTTCCGTGATGCGGCTGAGCACGTTGTACGGCGGCTCGGAGTCGCGCTGGGCCATCTTCGGGATCGAGATGCGGTCGCGCGCTCCCTTGAGCTGGAACGGGTCCAGCAGCACGATCAGCCCGTCCGCCGCGGACAGGTACGACTGCGCGTTGACGAACTCCTGCGTCGTCATGTCCTCGCCGGCGGCGTCGTAGAACGACAACGTGCTGGTGTTGTGCACCTCGCGCCCGAAGCTGCGCCGCGCCTGCCGCCACTGCAGGACCAGCGGCACCTTCACGCCGTCCACCGCGGCCCTGGTCTGCTCGAACAACCGGCTCTCGCCGAACAGCGCGTTCTCGTAGTCCTCCAGCCATCCCGCGATCGAGACGTCGCCACCCTGGCGGTCGCCCGCGAACGAGATGTCCGCGGCGAACCGGCGCCGGATGTTGTGCCTCAGCTCGTGCACGAGGACCGTCGTGAACACCGTCTTGCCCGAGTTCTTCCCGCCCACCATGGCGATCAGCGGGCTGCGGCTGTCGGCGAAGTTCGCCGGCAGCGGGGTGTGGCACACCTGGCAGGCGCGGATGCCCGACGACCCGCCGCACGACGGGCAGGGCACCAGCCGTTGCGGCAACGGGTTGCGCGTCTCCGGCGCGGTGAACGTCGGGTAGACCGCGCCGGAGAACCCGGTGAGCCGCTGCCGGTCGGTGTCCACCTCGCGCTTGCACCGGTCCCGTCCCGGTGTGGCGCGACCGGTGCACTGGAACCGCAGCTTCGCCAGGTCGATCCGGTGGTAGCAGTAGGGGCAGGAAGCCTTGGCCATCACGACACCTTCAGTTGCTTGGTCGGCGGGTCCAGGAGCACGGCGACGCCGTCCTCTTCGATGAAGCACCTGATCCAGTACGGCTTGCGCATCTTCGGCAGCTCGGCGCTCAGCTCGACCTCCGCGTCCGGCAGCACGTCCTGGGGGCTGCGCAGCACGACCACGCCGTCGTCCGGGCGGCGCGGCATCACGGTGCCGGGCGCGACGACGACGAGAACCGTGCAGCGCTGCACCGGTTCCTCTGCCTGCAGCCGGACGCGCACGGTGCCTCCGCCCAGCAGCGGGCGGCGCGCGAGCTGCACCGAGTAACGCAGCCGGGGCGGTGCGGAGGGCACGTTCAGTTCCACATCGGCCGACGCGCACTCACCACCGGAGGCCGCGACCACGCTGCGCACGCGGACCCGCAGATCTCCCTTGCCGCACCGCAACCGGAAGCCACCGCCCAGCTGGTACTGCTGCCGGGTGAGCCGCGACTTGCCCTTCTCGCCGCCGCACTCCCACCGGACCTCGGCGGTGCCCGCGTCCTCCGGCCACACCCACGACAGCACGTGCTCCTCGCCGAGCCGCTGATGCCGGACGTCGGTGAGCGGCAACGCGATGCCGAGCGAGCCGTCCTGCCCGCGCAGGGCGCCCTTCTGGCCGATCGTGAACGGCACGTACCAGAACAGGCCGGTCGGCACGTCGGTGGTGAGCGTGCGCCACTCGCCGTCGGTGGTGAGCGTCCCGGTCAGCTCCGTGCCGTACGCCTTCATATCGGACACCGGCACCACCGCGCCGAACTCCCAGCGGCACGCCACGTCCGCACGACGCAGCACGACCTCGGCGTCCGGTTCCTGCTGCCGCCACGTCACCGCCACCCTTGGCGCGCCACCGGGCACCGCGGCGAGCCGCAGCGCCGTGACCGCCGACGCCTTGCCGCGGTCGGAAGCACGCACCTGCACCGCGGCCGCCCGCGCGACGGCACCGTCCGGACGGCGGTAGCAGGCGACGAGCGTGTAAGCCCGTTCTCCCTTGCCCTCCAAGCGATCCGTGAACGAGGTCTTGCCGCTCGCCCGCACCGCACCGCCGTCCGGGCGCGTCACCTCCACCGTGAACGCGTCGGGATGCACCTGCCACTGCACGCCCACCGCACCGTCCTCGACGGACACCGCGACGTCGTGCACCGGCGGCAGCACCTCGATGGTCGTGCCGACGGACCGCGACCACGTGTCACCGCCCTCGCCCGCGGCGAACACCGCGTAGCCGACCAGCCGTCCCGCAGAGGCCTTGCGGTCCAGCGCGACCGAGCCAGGACCTTCGTGCACCACCGCGCCGTCACCGGGATCGCCCGGCGCGCGGCCGTCCTGGCGCACGACCCGGTACCGGGTCTGGTCGTCGTGGCTGACCGCGCGCCGCCAGGACAACCGCACGCCCAGCCCGTCCGGGTGGGCGGTGAGCTCGAGCGGTGGCGGCAGCGGGATGCGGCCGAGCTCGGCGCTGAGCTCCGCGTCGTCGGACGCGAGCGCGACCGCCTGGCGGTACAGCTGCCGCGCCTCGTCCTCGTCCCCGCGGCGCAACGCCTGCGACGCGGCGTCGCGCATCTTGCGCACGTTGGCGACCTGCTGGTCCACCAGCGCGCGGGCGGCGGTCGCGTCGTCGGAGCCGGTGATCGTCGCGAGCATCTGCTGCGCGGCGACGAGCCTGCCCTCCTCCAGGAGCGCCTGCACCGCGGCCAGACCGGTGACCGGAGCGCGCGCGGACTCGTTGAGCACGCTGAAGAGCGCCTGGCGCGCCTCGTCGGGTGCCAGGCCGCGCGCGGTGAGCCGCTTGAGGAGGGCGACGGTCGGCACGCCGCTGCGGTGGTTCGACCGCACGTCCTCCAGCAGGTGGAACAACGCGAGCTCGCGCAGGTCGACCTTGTTGCGCGCCGCCGAGGACAGGATGTTGAGCGCCTGCCGGGCGGGTTGGTTGCCGGATCGGCGGTTCTCCCTGTCGACGGCCTCGGTGATCGCGGCCGCGGTGAGGCCGGACCGGCTCGGCGGGTCGCTGGTGAAGGACTTCAGCACCGTGAACGACTTCAGCTGCCCGTGCACCAGCTCCGGGACGCTGCCCAGGTCGGCGTCGACCAGGCCCCGTTCGAGCTCGCGGTACTGGACGTCGGGCAGGCCGCTCGACTGCGGCAGCCCGACCGGGTCGGCCTCGCTCACCGACGCCGCGGTGAGCGCCTTGGCGACCTCTGCCGGCGCGAGCGAGGCGAACTCCGCGTCCAGCAACGCTTTGAGCTGTCCCTTCGACACCAGGCCCAGATCGCCGAACCCGGTCCGCAGCGTCTGCGCGAGCTCGGCGATCTGGCCCGCCCGCGAGCCCTGCCGCGACGTGTCGTACTGCCGCCACCAGTCGATCCGGTTCAGGTCGGCGCCGTGTTCACGTTGCAACGCCTCGTCCGCGCGCAGGAACGCCTTGTAGACGCTCTTCACCGACAACGGCTTGTTCTGCGCCAGCGCGGACTTGTTCCAGTGCGACCGGATCTCGGCGAGCCGCCGGACGACGTCGGGGTCCGCCATCGAGAGATCGACGGCGTACCGGGTGACGAGGTCGTCCGGCAACGCACCGGCTGACCGCCGCTTGAGAGGCTTGACCACCGCCTCCTCGTAGGCCTTCGGGTCCAGAGCCGCCATCAGCTCGACACCCGCAGACCCGCGACGACCTTCGCCGCCTCCTCGACCTCCTCCGTGCTGAGGACGCTCACCCGAACCTTGATCACCAGTTGCTTGCGGGTGGAAGCCTCGGTGGCGACGACCTCGAGCATGCCCTCGTTGTCGACCAGCATCTTGATCTCGATGGGCGCCCCGGCCGGGAGCGACGGCAGGCCGTCGATGGTGCCCGCGCCGTCGTTGAGGTGCTTGTTCTCGCCCATCTCGCGGCCGGCGACCACACCGGACTGCTCGTAGAGCTCGATCTCCACCGAGGTCTGGCCGTCGTAGAGCGTCGCGGCCTGCAGCTCGCCCGCCGCGGGCAGCGCGTCGTTGGCGTGCACCAGATGTTCGACGTAGTAGCGGGTCGGCTTGCGCTGCCAGTCGTCGTCATCGGTGTCGACGAGCTTCACGCCGAACGCCTTCGGCAGGACGTTGCGGGTCTCCTTGTTGGCGATGGTGCGCAGCTTCTGCGTCGAGATGCCGGTCTGGTTCGCGATCGTCTCGACGGCCGCGTCGACGCCCTTCTCCTCCGCCTCCTTGTGCACCACGCGCCCGAGGGCGTACAGCGCGGCGCCCTTGGCGACGGCGAGGTCCGGGTCGTGCAGCTTCGGCTCCCAGCCGAACTCCGCCTTCAGCCGCTCGGCGACCGCGGGCATCTTCGTCGAGCCGCCGACCAGCAGCACCTCGTCGATCGTGCGGCCGGGTGCCTTCTGCTGCAACGTGTCCAGCGTCCTGCGCACGATCTCCACGGTCTTGGCGAGCAGGTCCTCGGTGAGCCGTTCGAACTCCGCGCGGGTGACCTCGACGCGTGCGCTCACCCCTGCCCCGCGCAGCGGCACCGGCCGTGACTCCACTTTGGACAGCTGCTTCTTCGTGTCCTCCGCGGTCTTGGCGAGCGTCTGCAGGAACTCCTCGTCGTCCTCGGGGTCGACGTCCGGCGGGACGTGCTCGCGGAACGCGTCCAGCAGGTGGCGGTGCAGCCGCGCGTCCCAGTCGGCACCTCCGAGGTGGTCGTCGCCGTCGGTGCACAGCACGACGATCTCGTCCTCCGACACCGAGATCACGGTGGTGTCGAACGTGCCGCCGCCCAGGTCGTACACCAGAATCGTCTTGTTCGCAGCGCCCGTGGTGGACTCGTAGTGCAGCGCCGCGGCCACCGGCTCGGGCACGATCCCGATCACGTCGAGGCCGGCGAGCACGCCCGCGGTCCTGGTCGCGTCGCGCTCGAGCATGCCGAAGTAGGCGGGCACGGTGATCACCGCCCTGGACGCGGGCGCGCCGTGCGAGTCCTCGGCGTCCTGCGCGAGCTGTTTCAGGATCAGCGACGAGATGGACTCCGGCGTGTGGGTCTTGCCGTCGAACTCGTAGGTGGCCTTGGTGCCCATCTGCCGTTTGATCAGCGAGACGACCCTGTCTCCGTGCGTCACCACGGAGTTCTTGGCCACCGAACCGACCACGACGTTGTCGGAGTTCTCGAAGAAGACCACCGACGGCGTGGTCTCCATGCTGTCGGTGTTGCGGCAGACCGCGGGCTTGCCGATCTCGTCGACGTACGCGATCGCCGAGTAGGTCGTGCCCAGGTCGATGCCGTACACCCGGAAGCCGTCGTCAGACACCATCTTCGCCCTTCTCCTGTCGTGCGCCGTCTTCGGCGTCTGACCACTTGCGCACGTGCACGCGCGCCGGGGTGGTGACCCGGTCGAGGTTCGCGTCGAAATAGCCGTCGGCCACGACCTCGGCGATCGTCTGGTCCTCGTCGCTGCTCGCCGCCGCCACGACCTTCACGGCGCGGTGGTCGCGAGCGGAGAACGGCGTGCCGGGCTCCGGCCGGACCGGTGTGCACCCGCAGCGTTCGAGCGCCTGCTCCACGCTCAGGGCGAAGGACTCCAGCAGATCCGCGACCTGCCGCGCGGACAGCTCGGCCGGCACGGTGCGCGCCTGCCGGAGCAGGTCGTTGCGCAGGGTCTGCAGGTCCACGACCACCGGGCGCAGCAGCAGTGCCTGCTCACCGACCCGCAGCCGCTGGACCTCCTCGTGGAGGTTGTCGATCACCTTCTCCCTGGCGGCCGCCCTGGTGTGGTGAGCACGCGTCTGCTCGACGAGGTCTCCGGTGAGGGCGAGGAGCTCCGCCAGCCGATCGGGCTCGGCCTCCGACTCCGCAGCGTCATCGTTTGACGCCGCACCACCAGGGTCGCCGATCAATTCCCCGGCCTGCGCATTCGTGTTCACCGCCTCCTCTCCGGACTCGTCAACCCGAACGGAATCGAGTCCTTCGGCCGTGTCCCGCACACCACCAACTCCTTGATTTCGCACCCATCAGGCACCGCTTTCTTCGCATCCGCAGCGCGGCGCGTTACCTGGATTTAGGCGTCAATTCTTAGTCCGATCGAGGGAACCAACGAGTGCTCCGGCAACTTGTCACCAATGACGACAAGTTGTCCTGGAGACACCATTTCAGGCGTGGTATCACGCGTGCGTGCAGGAGGGTGACGGCCCTGCGGCCGCACCGGAGGAGCAGCGCGCGCTCCACCACCCGCGCCATCCGCTTCGTCCACGCCGGATACATCAGCGACAGATTGACAGTGCGCAGGAAAACTAGACAAAAGCATGACAAGTACAAGACGGCGACAAGTTCTCCGCAGCGAGTTCAGCCAAGCTGGTAACGATTTACCGCCGAGTCGCGAAGCAACGGCGGGATTGACGACCAACGAACTTCTCGGTTTCGACACCGTGCGCCAGTCCGGTCACATAGGGTGGCCGTCGCGTGCGGTTCGGAACCCGCGCCGAGAGGGATGCTCAGTGACGGACGCGCCGGATCGCAGCCGCCCGCTCGCCGGTCTGGTGGGCGCCGACGCGGAAGCGCTGTTCCTGCGCATGCTCGCCAGCGGGCCCGTGCCCGACGACCCCGGTTCGCCCGCCGTGACCGAACTGCTCGACCTCGGCATCGCGGTGCACTCCGCCGCGGGAACGACGGTGCGGCCGGTCGACCAGGCCGCCGCGCTGCGGTTGTTGCTGGAGCGCAGGCAACACGAGATGGTCGAGCAGCAGCGGCGGATCCTCGACGGCTGGACCAGGCTCACCACGCTGCTGCCCCGCGATCTCGGTGGCGGCCACCACGACGGCGACGGCGTGGTGGCACTCGCGAACTTCGACGAGGTGGCCGCCCGCACCGCCGAGCTCTACCCGTCGGCCAAGCAGCACGTGCGCGGCACGGAGACCGGTGACGGTCCCCCGATCATCGCCGGGACGCGCGGACAGGCGCGAGCCGCGCGGTTCCGGATGATCTACCCGGTCACCTCGGTGGCGACACCGGCCGGCGTGCGGATGGTGGAGGACTCCGCCGCGTGCGGCCGCCAGGTCCGGCTGCGCCGCGACATCCCGATGAAGATGCTGCACGTCGACGACGAGGTCGCGCTGATCTCCGGCGGGCGCTCCGGCGGGTTCCTGGTGCAGACACCGCCGATCGTGACCGTGCTCGCCGAGTGGTTCGACCTGCTGTGGACGGACGCGGCGACGATCGCCCCCGCCGACGATCCCGGCCTGACCCCGGCGCAGCACACCGTCCTGCGGCTCATGTGCACCGGCGACGACGCCGCGATCGCCCGCAAGCTCGCCCTGAGCACCACGACCGTGCGCCGGCACGTCAAGACGATCTACCAGGTGCTCGGGGTCAACAGCAGGTTCGCGGCCGGGGTCGCCGCGGCCAAGCGCGGCTGGCTCTGACCGTCCTCTTCGGACGCTCATCCGGTCACGTCCAGCGCCAGCCGTGCCCGTGCCTCGCCGACCATCAGCGGTTTGAGGATGCCGTCGAAGCGGTCCGCCTCCTCCCACGCGGCCCGCGCCCGAACGAAGTCGCCCAGTGCCGCGGCCACGTTGCCGAGGCCGAGCCGGGCCCGTGCCGCCTCGTACTCGCTGGCGACCGCCTCGCTCACCGCCACCGCGTCCAGGTAGTGCCGCTCGGCCTCGGCGTGGCTCGCGGCGCGGAAGCACACCCAGCCCTTGGCGTTCAACGTCATCGCCACGTCGAGATCCAGTCCCAGCTCTCCGAAGATCTCCTCCGCCTCCCGCAGGTGAGCGAGCGCCAGGGTCTCCTGGCCGAGCTCGACCTCGGCCAACGCCATGCCGCGCAAGGTGATCGCCACGTTCCGCTGCTCGCCGCCGGCCCGGTACCGCTCGAGTGCGTCCTCCAGCCCCCGCACCGCCTTGTCCGGCGAGCCGAGGTAGATGTCGACCCACGCGAGGTTCGAGCCCGTGCTCACGGCGCCGTGCTGGTCGCCGATCTGCCGGAAGAGCTCCAGCGCGGCCTCGTAACAGCTCCTGGCGGGCTGCAGGTCTCCGCGGTCGGAGTGCGCCATGCCGAGGTTGTTCAACGTGATCGCCTCGGCACGGCGGTCTCCGCTGGCGCGCACGGCGGCGAGCACGTACTCGTGCGTGGAGATCCACGGGTCCCACAGCTTCGCGAGGAAGAAGTAGTCGCGCAGGTAGTAGGCGAGCCGCCAGCACTGGTCGGGGAAGCGGGTGGCCGCGGTCCGGCACAGCGACGTGAGAGAACGCCATTCGGTGTCGAGCCAGCGCACCGCGTCCTCCCGGCTCGCGAACTCCGCGGCACCTCCACCCAGGTCGTCGGGGTGGTAGCGGGACGGCGCGATGAGCTCGTTTCCGGCTCGCGCGCGGTCCACGCAACGGGTGAGCAACCGCAGCAGCGCAGCGTCCTGATCAGTCACGGGTACCTCCGGTAGCAGGTGTTCGACGAGGTACTGCCGCACGAGGTCGTGCAGCCGCACCCTGTTGTCCAGCAAGAAGGTCACGAGGCCGGCGTAGTCGAGCCGTCTCACGACCTCCTCCGTCGTCGCGGGGTCGCGCCCCGCCAGTGCGCCGATCGCGGGCAACCCGACGTCGGTGCCGGGATGCAGGCCGAGCAGCGCGAGCGTTCCCCGTTCCGCGCCGGTCAAGCCCTGCACCGACACGGCGAACGCCGACACCACACTTCGTTCTCCGTCGTCCAGCGCGACGAGCCTCGTCAGCGCGCGTTCGAGCTCGGCGACGGACAGCACGGCACTGCCCCGGCGCCGTGCCGCGGCGATCCGCACCGCGAGCGGCAGACGCCCGCACAGGTCGACCACCCGCCGCACCGCCGCCTCCTCGTCGTCCGGTCCGGCCAGGCTCCGGAACAACCGCACCGCCTCCACGGCGGGCAGCTCGTCCAGCACCAGGTGCTCGGCGTCGTCGAGCGCGTGCAGGCGGTTGCGGCTGGTGACCAGCACCCGGCAGCGCGCCTCCGCCGGTAGCAGGGGACGCACCTGCGCGGCCGTGGAAGCGTTGTCCAGCACCAGCAACATCCGCCGCCCGCGCAGCCGGCTCCGGTACAGGTTCGCCCGCCCGTCGACACCGTGCGGGATGTCCGCACCGCTGACCCCGAGCATGCGCAGCAGTGCGTCCAGCGCGTCCTCGCTCGCCATCGCGGACGAACGCGGGGTGTGGCCGCGCAGGTCGAGGAAGAGGCACCCGTCGGAGAACACCGACTGCGTCTCCCAGGCGGCCCGCAACACCAGCGCGGTCTTGCCGACACCCGCCATCCCGGTGACCACCGCGACCGTGTCGCCGTCGTCGCCGCACAACAGCCGTCCCAGCCGCTCGACCTCGTCCCGTCGTCCGGTGAAGTGCCTGGTGGTCGCGGGCAGGCCGAGCACCGCCGACGTGCTGCGCCGCGGCTGTTCCGCCGCCAGCCCCGCCAGTTCGCCGCCCGCGCCGAGCACCCTGTCGGCCGCGAGCGCGAACTCGGGCGTCGGCGGCACCTTGCCGCTCTCGACCTTGCTCACCTGCGACTTGCTGTAGTGCATCAACGCCGCCATCTTCACCAGCGACAAGCCGGCCGCCTCACGGCGCCCGCGCAGTTCCGGTCCGAACTCGGCCGCTTTTCCTTCCATCCGCACATCGTCCGACACAGGACACGCCCGAGGTAGGGCCCGAGCCCGCGGATTCACCACGCGGGCCCGGAACCGGCCTGGATCAGCCCAGCAGCGTGCCGGGGAAAAGAATCACGACGTGGGTGTGCATCAAATCCACCTCCTCCTGCGGAACGTCCTCTCACCGAATCGAAATCGGGGCGCGCTCTCCGACTTCTCCACGATGCGGCCGGACCCGTGCCGCGGGGAACGGTTTTCCCGTTTCACGTCAAGTTGGAAACAGGGAAACGGGTGGTTACACTCTGCGGGCGACGAATGGGGAGGATCCGTGAGCGCGCCCGCCGAGCAGCTCCTGGAGGAGCTGAAGGCACTCCGCAAGGGCTACGGACTGAGCACGACGAACCTCGCTGACCAGGTCGGACCCGGACTGCTGACCCTCTGCGGCGCGGTGGCGGGCGACAGCGCGGACGAGGTGCGCAACAAGCTCACCGCGACGTTGCGGGAACTGATTGACCAACTGCCGGACCGCGTGCGCCCGATGATGCACACGACATTCGCTTTGAAAGGGAATACCGGCCGCCTGCAGGCCCGGGTCACCGCCTTCTCACAACAGGCCGGGCTCGCGAACCGCACAGTCATGCGCCACGTCGACATAGCGATGGAATCCCTCGCCGTGATGGCGGCCCAATGGGAACCACGCCGGCCGTCCAGATCGCCGTCGCTCTGGCGCATCACCCGTTTGCAGGTGTTCCTCAACTTCGATCTCAGCGTCCCCGAAGTCGTGGAAATCCGTCAGATCGAAGCGCTGAGCGACGAATTGACCGAGCTCGATCTGGAAATGACGCTGACTCCGCTCGACGGATGGCGGGCCGGCACACCGCTGGAGCACATGGGCGTCGATCTGTTCCACGGCGGCAAGCTCGCCGGGAGCACCCTCAAGGGCCAGAACAGGGTCGCGTTCCGGCTGCTGCTGCCCAGGCCGCTGAGCCGAGGCGAGCGGCACGAGTACGCGATCAGGATCTCGCTCCCGGCGGAGCGCGCGCTGCAACCGCTCTACATGTGCACCCCGCGCCACCCGTGCGAGTGGTTCGACCTGCACATCCGGTTCCCGTCGGACGCACCGCCCAGCCGGTTGTGGCGCGTGCCCGGCCTCTCGCCGTTGCAACTCGACGACCCCCACGGCCGGCTGCCGGTCGGCGCGGACCAGTTCGGCGACGTGCGGGCGACGTTCAAGAACCTGGAAGCGCACCTGTCCTACGGCATCGGATGGGCGTCAGGCAGTTGAGTCGCGCGGGGCCTCCAGCTCGTCCGCCTTCTGCTTCATGCGCTCGAGGCTGCCCCCGTGGTCGTCAGCGCGCATCGCCGTGATGGCCGCGAACAGGTGCGCGCCGGTGTACGGGTCCTGCTCTTTGCGCTCGTAGACCTCACCGAGCGTAGCGGTGTACAGGGCGTGCGACATGGCCGCGAGCATCGCCCGCATGCGCGGCACCAGCACCTTGGGAGCGGAGGCGTCGATGATCGGCGTGACGCGTTCCCACACCTGGTCGGGCGTGCCGGGCGGCTCGAACTGGTTGAGCGCGAGCAGGCCGTTCTCCAACGCGCCCATGACCAGCCGGATCTCGTCGTCGTCCGCGGGCAGCAGCCGGGCGACCTCGTCGGCGTCGCGCTCGTGGTACGCGATGGCGAGCCGCAGCCCGAGCGCCTGACTGCGGTCCTTCTCCTCGGGTTCGAGGAACCACCACTGCTGCTGCGCGGTCCTGGGAAACATGTCACGCAGTGTGCCGCCGGTCGGCCGATTCCGCGCCTTGAGTTAGGCAAGCCTAACCAAAGGTGTTAGGTTTCTGGACATGCCGCGCTACTCCGCGTTCGACAGGTTCACGATCAAGGCCGCCGTGAAGGCCGCCGAGCTGGTGATGGCTCCCGCGAACCGCCGCGAGGTCTTCGAGCAGTTCGTCCTGACCGTCACGGCGGTGACCGACCTGAGCGAGCACATGCGCCGGATCACCTTCCACGCACCGGAGCTCGCGTCGTTCTCGGTGACAGGCCCCGACGAGTACTTCGGCCTGCTGATGGCGACCGGCCGCGAGCTCGTGATGCCCGCCGACGACCGGATCAACGTGCGCACGTCGTTGCGCGCCATGCCGGAGGACGTGCGGCCGGATCTGCGCTGGTACACGATCCGCGCGCATCGCCCTTCGGTGGCCGAGATCGACGTGGACTTCGTGGTGCACGGGGACGCCGGGCCGGGCACGCGCTGGGCACGCCGGGCCATCGCGGGCGACCAGGCCGGGTTCCGCGCGGGCGGTTCGGCGTACCGGCCACCGTCGGAGGGGCCGGTGCTGCTGGTGGCGGACGAGACGGCGTTGCCCGCGCTGGCCGCGATTCTGGAGGTGGAGACGCGGCCCGCGCAGGTGTTCGCCGAGGTGCCCGACGAGTCCTACCGGGTCGACCTCGACGTGGAGTGGGTGTACCGCTTCTCCGGCAAGCCCGGTTCCGCCGTGCTGAAGGTGTTGCGGGACAAGGCTCTGTCCACTGTGGAGTACGGGTGGGCGTGCGGGGAGTCCGGGCTCGCGACCGGGGTGCGGCGGCACCTGGTGAAGGAGCGCGGGGTGGACCGGAAAGCGGTGATGTTCAGCGGCTACTGGAAGGCGGGCTCAGCCCGGATGTAGGCCGCTGAGCCGCAACGTCTTCGAGACCACCGGATCGGTCGCCGCCATGCCGTACCGGTGCTCGTACACAGCGAGCACGATCCGTCGTAGGTCGTCGAGCGCGGCCGGGTCGTTGTCCACGTAGTCGGCGGCCATCAGCAGCATCGGGTAGCCGGCGGATCCCTGCGGTGGCAGATAGCCGTTGACGGGCAACAACACCGCGCCCAGGCGCCGGTAGAACTCGATGCGGCGGCGCCTGATCGTCTCCTCGGCCGGCTCGATGCCGTGCTGCGCCGGGTCTTCGACGTCGTAGATGATGCGGGTGTGGCCGGCGGCCGTCATCGCCACCTGCAGGTGCTTCCAGAGTTGCTCGCCGAGCCCGCGCCCCTTCTCGCCCACGGTGAAGTAGCGCAGGTAGACCCAGCCGGTGTCGCCGAGCACGCGCAGCACGGCGAAACCCAGCGGTTTCTCGTCGACCAGGACGAGCGCGGTGTCGGCCAGCAGGTTCTCGAACGACGCCCGCAGGTGTGGTGCGAAGCCGTCGAAGTAGATCTGCTGGACCTGCGCCAGCTCGTCCGAGGTCAACGTCGACGCGGCAACCAGCCTCACCGGAACTCTCCCCCCACCATCGTTCGCAGCACTTCGATGTCCTTGATCCGGTCGGTGGTGGCGGGATTGCCCGACAGCACGACCAGGTCGGCCAGCTTGCCCACGGTCAGCGTGCCTTTGAGGTGCTCCTGCTTGCACGCGTAGGCCGAGCCGAAAGTGTAGGCGCGCAACGCTTCCAGACCGGTCAGCGCTTCGGCGCGGTTGAACGGCACGCCGGACGACGTCAGCTGGTTGACCAGGTCGTGCATGCCGAGCAACGGGGTGCCGCGCACGACCGGGCGGTCCGAGCTGCCCGGGACGATCATGCCCGCGTCGAGCAGCGAGCGCTGGCGGTAGGCCCACGCGGAACGCTCCGGTCCCAGCGCTGCCAGCATGCCGTCGCCGATCTCGTTCACGAAACGGCCCTGTGGCACGGCGATCACGCCCAACGACGCCGCGCGCGTGACCTGGTCGGGCCGGGACACGCCGAAGTGTTCGATGCGGTGCCGGACATCCGGCCGTGGATCGAGGCGTTGTGCTTCTTCGTAGGCATCCAGGACGAGGTCGATGGCCGCGTCGCCGATCGCGTGCGTGGCGACCCGCCAGCCACCGCGATGGGCAGCGATGATCTGGTCACGCAGCACGGACTCGTCGCCCTGCAGATAGCCGTGGTTGCCCGGGCTGTCCGCGAAGTCGTGGCACATCGCGGCGGAACGGCCGATCAGCGAGCCGTCCGAGAAGATCTTGGTCGGACCGATGCGCAGCCAGTCGTCGCCGAATCCCGTGCGGATGCCCAGATCCAGGCCGAGGCCCAGCTCTGTCACCTCGTGCAACGCGTCGGCGGCGATCATCAGCTCGACGCGGACGTGCAGCTTTCCCTGCTCGCGAGCGCGGTGGTAGGCCTCCAGCTCGACCGGCGACTTGCCGATCCAGCCGCCGCCGATGCCCGCCTCGACGCAGCTCGTGATGCCTTCGCTCAGGTACACCCGGCCCGCGCGGTCGATCGCGTCGACCAGCGTGTCCACCGGGTACGGCAGCACCAGGCGGTTGACCAGCTGCTGGGCCTGTTCCTGCAGCAACCCGGTCGGGCGGCCGTCCGCGTCCGTCACCACGACACCGCCGGAGATCTCGACGGCGTGCTCTGAAATCCCCAGCTCTTCCAGCACCGGGGTGTTGACCACGCACATGTGACCGGACGTGTGCTTGATCCACACCTTGCGGCCGCGGGCGACGCGATCCAGCGCGTCCCGGGTCGGATGGCCGCCGCACTTGTTCTGGTCGTAGCCGAAGCCCACCACCCACTCGCCGTCCGGAGCTGCCTCGACGGCCGCGTACAGCGCGTCCAGCGACGGCACGCGGCAGTCCACTTCGGACAGAGCGAGGCCGAACATCGCCATGTGGTTGTGGGCGTCGTGGAAGCCGGGCGTGACGACAGCACCGCCCAGGTCCACGACCTCGCGCGCCGGAACCTCCTCCAGCGCCACGATCCGATCACCGAGCACCGCGAGAGCGGACGCCGGGCCGTCCAGCGTCACGAACTCGGCGTTGGTCAGCAGCAGGTCGGCCTTGATCATTGCAGCCCCTCGAAAGCCACGCGGTACCAGTCGCTCCACGGCGTCGGCCGACCGTCCGAGTCGATCTTCACGATCACCCGGTAGCCGGACGCGTAATGACCGCACCGGAAGCCGTAGCGAGCGCTGGTCGTGCCGATGCGGTCGGCGGTGATCTCCACCGGTAACGAGCCCGGCGAGGTGAAGGCGCAGTGGAACTCGACGTGCAGCTCCTTCACCACGTAGTTCAGGTCCGGGTCGCGGTCGGCGTAGGACGACCAGCCGAAGCCCAGATCCTCGAACAACGCGGACTGGGCGCGTTCCACGTGAACGGGAAAACGCGAGTTGTGCAGGGTTCCGTTGAGATCAAGTTCGTCGAAGAAGACCGGGCTTTCCCAGTGAAAGCTCACCGCAGCAGCTCCTTGGCGACACGCTCGGACGGGGTGCGCGGTAGATCTTCGCGGAACTCCCAGAAACGCGGAACCTTGAAAGCCGCCAACCGTTCCGCACACCAGTCCGCCAACTCGTCCGACGACACAGTGCCCACGACGAACGCCTTGACCTCCTCGCCGCGGATCTCGTCCGGCACCCCGAGCACCGCCGCGAGCCGCACGGCCGGGTGGCTCATCAGCACTTCCTCGACCTCGTGCGCCGCCACGTTCTCGCCGCTGCGCCGGATCATGTCCTTGGTCCGGCCGAGGTGGTAGAAGCGCCCGTCCTCGACCCTCGCGAGATCTCCGGTGCGAAACCAGCCGTCCGCGAAAGGCGACGGCAGCCCGAGATAGCCGTCCATCATGCCGGGACCGCGCAGCCACAGCTCGCCGTCGACGATCTTGGCCTCGCGATGCCCCGCAGGCTTCCCGAGACAACCGGTACCGACGAACCTGTCGTGATCCTCGGCCGTGATCCTCAGGTCGGCGCCTGTCTCCGTCATGCCGAACGCCTCGTACCAGCCGACACCCCACCGCTCTTCCAGTTCCGCGTGCAGGGCGGGCGGAATCGCCGAAGCCTGCACGGCCCGGACGCGATGATCACGGTCGGCACGGTCGGGCGGCATGCGCAGCAACAACGCCGGCATCGCGCCGAGGCAGTAGAAGTACGTGACGCGGTGCTCGCGGACCTTCGCCCAGAACGTGGACGGGTGAAAGCCGTCGAGCACCACGAGATGCGCTCCGGCGAGCAGCGCCGCAACGACGTTCCACTGTGGATCGATGTAGTGGAACGGTTGTGCCGTAAGCATCACGTCGTTGCTGCTGAGATGAGGAAACTCGTCCACGAGGCTGCGACCCAGCGTGAGCCAGTACTCCTGCGACAGCACGCACGCCTTGGGCTTGCCCGTCGTGCCCGAGGTGAACTGCAGGCTGACCGGCCCGCCGACCACCCCTTGCACAAAGCCCTCGACCGGCTCCAACTCCTCGACGAGATGCACTGCACGGCCGTCGAGCAGCGGCTGGAACTCCGCGGTGCTGACCACCGCGACCGCTTCCGACGTCCGGAGCACATGGTCAGCGTCGACCGACCGGTACTTGACGTTGATCGGCACCGCGGTGGCACCGAGCTTGATCAGCGCGAACCAGACCAGCGGGAACTCCGGCACGTTCCGCAGCATGATCGCGACCCGGTCACCCGCGCGGATCCCCTTGTCCCGCAACGCCTGCGCGTACCCGCTGGACAGCCTGTCGATCTCGGCGAACGTGAACGAGCCACCGGGATCGAACGTCCACGCCGTTCTGTCCGGCCATCTCACAGCGGCCGTCCGCAGCATCGCGATCACTGGTTGAAGTCTTTCCGCGGCGCCTCGTTCTCCCCGGACAGGCTCGTCTGCAGGGCGTGCTCAACCTCCGTGGCGAGGGCCTGGTCGAGCGTCGAGTCGTAACCCTGGTCGATGGCACGTTTCGCGAGCAATGCGGCGACCGGAGGCTGAGCGATGATGCGCCGCGCGAGCTTCATCGCGTGCTTCTCGTGGTCGTAGACGTCCCGGTAGACCACCCCGAGCTGCAACAGCCTGTTGCCGGTGATCTGTTCACCCAGCAGCAGCCATTCCTTGGCCTGGTGCGGCCCCACCAGCTTCGGCAGCAGACTGGAGATACCTCCCGTCACGCTGAGACCGACCCCCACTTCGGGAAACCCGAACTTCGCGTCAGCCGTCACGATGAGGTCGCATCCCAGCGCGAACTCCGCGCCCGCACCGAGCGCGTACCCGTGCACCGCCGCGATCACGATGCCGGGGTAGTCGCGGATCGCCCGCGTCACGTCCTGGATGCGTTCCAGCCGGGCCCGCGTCTCGTCCTCGGTCTCGACCGGCACCGGTTCCTTGAGGTCGTGGCCGGCGCAGAACGACTTGCCCCGCCCCGCCAGCACGACCACGCGCGCCCCGTCCTCGCGGGCACGGCCGAAGGCTGCCAGCAAGTCCTCGACCAGGGCCGGGACCACGGCGTTCAGCCGTTCCGGACGGTTCAGGTGCACCTGCGCGACGCCCTCGGCACAGGAGTAGTCGACGGTCATCTCTCCCCTTCGATCGATCGATCGATTGAGTCCGACGCTAGAGTGAGCGAGTCAGGTCGGTCAAGGGAGGCGTCACATGTCGACTGAGGAGCGGGTCCGCGAGGCGGCGGTGGCGTTGTTCGCCGAACGCGGGTTCCACGGCACCGGCATCCGCGACCTCGCACAGGCCGCCGGGCTGTCGTCGGCGACGCTCTACCACTACATGGGCACCAAGGAAGATCTGCTCGCCGAGATCATGCGCACGAGCCTGACCGCGTTGATCGCCGAGGCCGAGAAGATCACCGGTGACCCGAGGGAACGGCTCGTCGCATTGGTCAAGATGCACGTCCAGGCTCACGCCGAGAAGCCGCGCGAGACCACGGTCGTGGACGGCGAGATGCGCGCGCTGACCGGCGAAAGGCGCGCGGAGATCGTGGCGTTGCGCGACCGGTACGAGCGGTTCTGGCAGAACGCGATCGTCGACAGCCTGAAGGCTCGTCAGCTGTCAACAGCGGATCCGAGCATCGCTCGTCTGGCGTTGCTGGAGATGTGCAGCGGGGTGTCGCGGTGGTACTCCCCTGAAGGACCGGTCAAGTTGAGCGATCTCACCGTCCAGTACGCGGACATGGCGCTGGGCATGCTCGGCGCGTCCCGCTAGTCTCGATCACGCCAGCGGTTCACTCAGGTTCGCTTGAGTGGAGCAAAAGGGAACCCGGTGCGAGTCCGGGACTGCCCCGCAGCGGTGAGTGGGAACGAAAGCCGTCATACGCACTGGAGAAATCCGGGAAGCGACGGCCGGTAGGAGCGCGATGTACGCCCACGAGTCCGAAGACCTGCCGCCGGTCCGCGCACCGACCGGTGCGCGGTGCACCGGAGCCTCTCGGGCGGGCTGACGGGCGACCTCTGGGCTGCCTCGTGGGTTTCCGGTGCGTTCCGCACGCTCGCGAGGAGAGAGCTTGTGACCATCGGCAGCACCGTTTTCGGCTATCCCCGCATCGGACCGATGCGCCAGCTGAAGCGCGCCGTGGAGCAGTACTGGTCCGGCAAGATCGACGAAGCCACCCTGCAGGCCACCGCACGTGGGCTGCGCGCCGAGACCTGGGCCGAACTGTCCGAACTGGACTCGATTCCGTCCGGCACGTTCTCGTTCTACGACCACGTGCTCGACACGGCGTTCCTGTTCGACGCCGTGCCGCAACGGCACCGCGACCTGGGTCTGTCCGAACTGGACACCTACTTCGCCGCGGCACGAGGCCGCGACGGTGCCGCTGCTCTGGAACTCACGAAGTGGTTCGACACCAACTACCACTACCTGGTGCCGGAACTGGGCCCTGACACCGAGTTCCGGCTCGCCGGCGACAAGCCGATCGCGGAGTACCGCGAGGCGCTGGAGCTCGGCTTCACGACCCGGCCGGTGCTGCTCGGCCCGGTGACGTTCCTGCTGCTGGCCAAGAGCACGGTCCCGGGCTTCGAGCCACTGACTCTGCTGGACCGCCTGCTGGAGGCCTACGTCGAGCTGCTCGGCCGGCTGCGGGTCGAGGGCGTCGAGTGGGTGCAGCTGGACGAACCGGCGTTCGCCGCCGACCGCACACCCGCCGAGCTCAACGCGTTGCGGCGCACGTACCGGACGTTGAGCGGCCTGCCAGGACGGCCGAAGCTGCTCGTCACCGGCTACTACGGCGACCTGGGGCCCGCGCTGCCGATCCTGGCCGAGTCGCAGGTCGAGGCGATCGGGGTCGACCTGGTCAGCGCACCGGACACCTCGTTCGCCATTCCGGCGTTGCGCGACAAGACATTGGTCGCCGGCCTGGTCGACGGGCGCAACGTGTGGCGCACCGACCTGCACGCCGCGCTGTCCAAGGCCGCGTCGCTGCTGGGTTCCGCGCGCGAGGTCGTAGTGTCGTCGTCCACGTTGCTGCACGTGCCGTACGACCTGGAGTTCGAGCAGCTCGACGCTGACGTGCGGGCACGGCTGGCGTTCGCACGGCAGAAGGTGCGCGAGGTCGTCGTGCTGGGCAGGGCTTTGCGCGACGGAGCGGACGGCGCGTGGGCGGACGAGGCTCAGCGTCAGGTTCCCAGTCCCCGTCGCGATGATCATGTGCGGGCTCGCATCCAGTCGTTGCGGCCGGAGAACCAGGTTCGGGCGCCGTACGAGGACCGGGCGGCGGCCCAGCAGGCACGGCTCGGCCTGCCGCCGCTCGCGACCACGACGATCGGCTCGTTCCCGCAGACCGGCGACATCCGCAAGGCCCGCGCGGCGGTCAGGAGCGGCGAGATCACCCCGGCTGACTACGACCAGCGCATGCGGGACGAGATCTCGCGGGTGATCGACCTGCAGGAGGACATCGGCCTGGACGTGCTCGTGCACGGCGAACCCGAGCGCAACGACATGGTCCAATACTTCGCCGAGCACCTCGAAGGCTTCGCCAGCACCGAGTTCGGCTGGGTGCAGTCCTACGGGTCGCGGTGCGTGCGGCCGCCGATCATCCACGGTGACGTGTCACGGCCTCGCCCGATCACGGTGCCGTGGAGCACCTACGCGCAGTCGCTGACCTCCAAGCCGGTCAAGGGAATGCTGACCGGCCCGGTGACGATCCTGGCGTGGTCGTTCGTCCGCGACGACCAGCCGCTCGCCGACACCGCGGCCCAGGTGGCGCTGGCGCTGCGAGACGAGATCCGTGACCTGGAGGGTGCCGGGATCCGGGTGATCCAGGTGGACGAACCGGCGTTGCGGGAGCTGCTTCCGTTGCGCCAGAAGGACCAGTCGGCGTACCTGGCGTGGTCGGTCGGCGCGTTCCGGCTCGCCACCACCGGTGCCACGGCGGCCACCCAGATCCACACGCACCTGTGCTACTCGGAGTTCAACGAGGTGATCGGCGCGATCTCCGACCTCGACGCCGACGTGACGACGATCGAGGCGGCACGGTCCAAGATGGAGATTCTGGAGGGGCTGGACTTCCCGCGTGGCATAGGTCCTGGCGTCTACGACATCCATTCCCCGTTGGTGCAAAACGAAGATCAGATCGTTTCGCTGATCACCGAAGCGGTGCGCGCGGTGCCAGGTGAACGGTTGTGGATCAACCCCGACTGCGGGCTCAAAACTCGCGGTTACGCCGAGGTGGAGCAGGCGTTGCGAAACCTCGTCGCTGCGGCCCAACGGATGCGCACCCACCTGGGGTAATGAGAGCGCGACCCCGGAACGTGATCGATTCCGTTCCGGGGTTGTTAAATTCCCGGTACTGCAAAGATTTGGCGAACTACCTAGACGTGAAGGTGGTTCATGTACCACCTTCTGCCTCGCAAGCCTCTCCGCTCCCCCTGCTCCCCGGAATCGAGGCCACTGTTGAGGAAGAAGCTCCTACCCGCGCTGGCCGGCGCACTGCTGATCACCGCGCTGTTCCCCGGGATCGCGCTCGCCGACCCGCCCCAGGCCATCCCCGCCAACTACGCGGCGGAGGACGGCAAGTGGCAGCCGGCGTTCGACTACGACGGTGACGGCTGCTACCCCACCCCGGCGATCTCGCCGACCGGGCAGGTGGCGCCGGGCCTGAAGAACTCGGGCGCCCTGAACGGCAACTGCCACGACAGGTCCGACCTGGACAACACGAACTCCTACAGCCGGTCCAAGTGCAACAACGGCTGGTGCGCCTACCTGTACGACCTGTACTTCGAGAAGGACCAGGCCGTGCCGGGCTGGGACTGCTGCGGCCACCGGCACGACATCGAGCACGTGATCATCTGGGTGCAGAACGACGTGGCCCAGTACGTCTCGACGTCGGCGCACGGCAAGTACAGCACCTACTCGCGTGACAAGGTGGCATGGGAAGGCACCCACGCGAAGATCATCTACCACAAGGACGGCGCCAGCACGCACTGCTTCCGGCTCGCGGGCTTCAACGAGCAGGCGGAGAACCACTACGGCGTCTACCAGTACCCCGACCTGGTGAGCTGGGACCGCTTCCCGGCCGGGGTGCGCGACATCCTGGTGAACGCGAACTTCGGCAGCGCCTCGCTGGCGATCAAGGACAGCGCGTTCAACTACAACCTGGGCATCGCGAAGCCGGCCGGGATCCCGTTCGACCCGAACGCGTAGCTACCAGCTGAGCCCGGCATCTTCCCGTTACGGCGGGTAGGTGCCGGGCTCCGCTCGCCTTGCGGTTCAGGCGATCATCTTGTGCAGCGCGACCGCCACGCCGAGCCCCACGGCGACGCCCGCGACCGGACCAGCGCCGGCGTTCCCGGCAATGCCCGCGGCGATCGACACCGCTCCGATCACCGCCCACCGCACCGGGAGGCGCTCCGGCTGCGTTTCCTTCGCCGGTTCCGGGACCGGGTCACGTCGCCAGATCTTGAACACGGCTTCTCTGCTTTCTGCGATGGGAATAGGACCGGCCGGGTGCACGGAAACCCTGAGTTGCCGAGCGCTGCCCCAGCGACTTGGGCGGGCGGTTCCGCGCTGACCAGATCGGCGTCGGCTGCGAGAGCGGAAGTACCGGTGCGGTCATCAGCGCCGACCCCGCCAGCCGCTCCGACGCGGCCAGCCTCGCCAACTCGGCCGGCTGCTGCTGCCCGGCCAGCCACGCCTGCCGCACCTGCCACGCCGACTGGGTCGGCCGTACCGATCCGGACGGCTGTTCCACCGTGGACGCCAAGATCGCGTCGACGAGGCCGGCAAGGGACCTCCCGTCGGAAGTCGGGCGATACACGACCCAGCGCCTGTACACCGCTGCGGTCGTCCGACCTGCCCACCGGTCCAGCAACTGCTTCCGACGTTGCTCGGAGCTGAAGTTGCCGGAGTACCAACGGAGTTCGTCCAACTTGGGTCGCAGACCAGCAGGAAGCGGCGAGAACTTCAACGGCTGCGCGCCGTCGTTCGCCCTCGCCCGGTCACGCTGCCGATAGGCAGCCTGTCTACAAGCGTTCCCGCAGTACCGGCGCGGACGGCCGACAGCAGCCTGCGAAAACGGCGTAGCACATCGCTGACACTGCGGAGCCGCAGCAACCCCGATCCGCTGTCCGGCTTCTCGCAGGACTCGAGAGTGGCTGGGACCGTGCCCCGTGAGCAGCTCCTCCACCAGCGCCTCGCCACCAGGAGAACTCCGGATCTCTTGGACCGCGAATCCGAGCAGATCCATGACCGGGTACTTCTGCTCGCCCAGACGCCGTTGCAGGCTCGCCACCGATACGCCGTAGACGTAGGCGGCGAGGATCTCGACCAGATCCGGCGGCAGCCTGCGCAGCGCGTTGTCGAGTGCGTCGCGCCCGGCATATCTCGCCGTGGGGTCATCGAAGGCATGTGTGCGCCTTCTGACTCGCATCGCTCACCTCCCACCGGCAACGCCCGACCTCGACCATCGACCCCTCCCAATGTTCCCGGAGACGACAAAACGCCCCCGGTGTGACACCGAGGGCGCTGAAAGTCGTCTGAAACGCGAAAACCCACCTCTGCGAGGTGGGTTGCGGTTGAGGGCACAGCGGTGCCCGACGAGTCGGACTGTACATCAAATGCATCGCGCGCAAAAGTCTGCAGGTCAGAAACCCCGGCGCCGCAAGAGTTTCGGACCACGGACGCGATGACGAGCTCACGTTTCGTAACGCGACAGCCGCGACCAACCTACTTGGGGCCGGGTGTCACGTCACCGCGCCTCTACTTAGCCACGCGATCAAGCCACTCGGCCAGGAGGGCCCGTTCCGCTGGAGACAGCATCAGGGGCGGGTCCTCCTCCAGTGCCACCCTCAACGCGATCGCGCGGCTCGGGATGTCCGTCGGCTCGTCCGGTGAGGCGTCCGTCGTGATCGCCCTGATCACCTGTTCCCTGGAGAACGTGATCAGCTCCAGATCGCGTTCCTCTTCGGGCGTCGCGATGAGCGACAGCACGACCCCCATGCCCGCCGCGTGCACGAACTGCGCGGCCTGGTCGATCGGGACGGTCAACCGGCCCACCGCCGCGATGCGGCTGATGATCTCGCGGAGCATCGCGTCCGCCTCCAGCCGCGCCTCGCGCTTGCGCGGCTCGCCGTACATCAGCAGGTAGAACGCGGGCCGCGCCAGGCCGAACCCGATGTGCAGCTCCCACCCGCGACGCAGGTCGTCGACCGGGTTGTCACTGGCGCCCATCGCGTGCTTGGTCGCGAGGTAGTCGGCGAACCCGTAGGCCGCGACGGCGTCCAGCAGGCCGTCCTTGTCGCCGAACAGCCGGTACAGCGTCGGCGCCTGCACTCCCGCCGCCGTCGCGACCGCGCGCGTGGAGACAGCCTCCTTGCCGCCCTCGATCAGCAGCTCGGCCGCGGCCTTCACCAACCGCTCTCTCGTGTCCATGTAACGACGATAACAGATGAGGGGTAGCGGCGATTCGATATCGGTGCTACGTTATTGGTGTTAGCGCCGGAAACACCAGCTAGGGAGCATCGAAATGACTCGCGTTGCGATCGTCACCGGCGGATCGAGGGGCATCGGGCGGGCAGCCGCCGAGCGTCTCGCCGCGGACGGCATGGCCGTCGTCATCGTCTACGCCGGCAACAAGGTCGAAGCCGACAAGGCGGTCGAGGAGATCAAGGCGAACGGCGGCCAGGCCATCGCCGCCCAGGCCGACGTCGCCGACGAGGTGGCGCTCGGCGCGGCCTTCGACCTGGCCGCCGAGACGTTCGGCGGCGTGGACGTCGTCGTGAACTCGGCGGGCATCATGCCGCTCGGCACCGTCGCGGACATGGACCTCGACGTGTTCGACCGGATCATCCGCACCAACACCCGCGGCACGTTCGTCGTCTCGCAGCAGGCCGCGAAGAAGCTGCGCAACGGCGGCGCCATCATCAACGTCTCGTCGTCGGTCGTGGGCCTGCGTTTCCCGCAGTACGGCGCCTACGCGATGTCGAAGGGCGGCGTCGAGGCGCTGACCCTGGTCCTGGCCCGCGAGCTGCGCGGCCGCGACATCACCGTCAACGCCATCGCTCCCGGCCCCACCGCCACGGCTCTCTTCATGGAGGGCAAGGACCAGGCGACGATCGACAACCTCGCGAAGCAGGCACCTCTGGAGCGCATCGGGTCGCCCGAGGACATCGCCGAGGTCATCTCCTTCCTCGCGGGTCCCGCCCGCTGGGTCAACGGTCAGGTTGTTCGTGCGAACGGAGGCATCATCTGATGGGCAAGGTCATCGTTGTCACTGGGGCGTCCAGCGGTTTCGGAGCACTGGCTGTGCGTGCGCTGGCTCGCGCCGGCCACACGGTCTACGCGGGCATGCGGGAGACCACCGGCCGCAACGCGAAGGCCGTCGCCGAGCTCGGCGCGTACGGCACGGAGAACTCGGTCGACGTCCACGCCGTCGAGCTCGACGTGCAGTCGCAGGAGTCCGCGGACGCTGCCATCGCCCTGATCGTGGCCGAGCAAGGCCGCTTGGACGTGGTCGTGCACAACGCCGGACACATGGTCACCGGTCCGGCCGAGGCCTTCACTCCGGAGCAGTACGCGGCTCTCTACGACGTGAACGTCCTTGGCACACAACGGGTCAACCGCGCCGCGCTGCCGCACCTACGCTCGCAGCACGCCGGTCACGTCGTGTGGGTGGGCTCCTCGTCCACGCGTGGCGGCACTCCCCCGTACCTGGCGCCGTACTTCGCGGCCAAGGCGGCGATGGACGCCGTCGCGGTCTCCTACCGCGCCGAGCTGCTGCGGTTCGGCATCGAGACCACGATCGTCGTGCCGGGCGCGTTCACCCACGGCACCAACCACTTCGCGCACAGCGGCACGCCCGCTGACGCCGACACCGCGAAGGCCTACGAGGAGTTCTACCCCGGCCTGATGGAGCAGGTGGCCGGCAAGCTGGCCGAGCTGGAGCCGTCGTGGGCGGACGTCGGTGCGGTCGCCGACGCGATCGTGTCCGTGGTGGACGCTCCGAAGCCGCCGTTCCGCATGCACGTCGACCCGTCGTCGGACGGCGCCGAGATCGTCAACGGGGTGGCTGACCGGGTGCGCGCCGAGCTGCTGCGCCGGGTGGATCTGGTCGACCTGATCTAGAGGTCAAGCTTGGTTGAGGAGCGCGGAGACGGTGACGAACCGGAAACCGCGCTCCTTTAGCTTTTCGATGACCGGCTTGAGCGCCTTACGGGTTTCATCGCGGCTCTGGTACATCGGGTGGAGCAGGATGATCGAGCCCGGCTTCGTCTGGTTCAGGACGTCGGTCTCGATCTGTTGGGCGGACGGCGTTCCCTCGGAGTCCGGCTCCACGTCCCACATGATCGTCTTGCGGTGGTGCTCGCTGAGGTAGTGCGGCAACGCGAAGAGCTTCTTGCCGTTGGGCGGGCGGAAGTGGATCTCACCGGTGTAGCCGGTCTTGCGGATCTCCGCGTCGGTGTCCTCGATCTCCTTGGCCACCGTGCTCGGCAAAACACCGACCATGCGCTTGTGGTTGTACGTGTGGTTGCCGATCTCGTGGCCTGATTCGGCGATCTTCCTGCCGAGTTCCGGATGGCTCGCGAGGTCGCGGCCCATGAGGAAGAACGTGGCTTTCACCTGTTCTTCTTGGAGGACGTCCAAGACCTGCTGAGCGCCTGCCGGGTCCGGGCCGTCGTCGAACGTGAGCGCCACGACCTTCTCGTTCGTCTCGACGCGGTCGACCAGCTCACCGAAGAACTGGAACGTCCGGGAACTGCTGACGTTCCACAGCGTCGCGGCCGCCGCCAGCACGACGACGAGGCTGACAGCGGTGATGATCGTTGGCTTGCGACGCAACCACTTCATGCGTCCATGATCGCCAACGCGGCTTTCCCGACTTTCAGCACCCCGTCGTCGAGCGGCACGCACCGGATACCGCCCTTGCCCCGCAACGCTTTGAAGGCGCCGGGCGCGATCGCCACGTCCATCCAGGCACACGGGTTCGCGGGCCGGTGGACCTCGAACCTGATGTCGCCGAGGCGGAAGACGGTGCCGCGCGGCAGTGAGTCCACGTCGAACCCTCGCACCACGATGTTCCGCCGTGCCAGCAGTGGGTCCACCGGCCACTGGTCCAGCGACTCCGCGGCGATCACCGTGACGGCGGCGTTGCGGTGCGCCGGGTGGTTGAAGTAGCGGTCGCCGACGATGCCGAGGCCTTTCCGGATCTCGACTTCGTCTCGCGATACAGGCCCGGGATCGGGACGAGGGCCGTCCGACGGACGGCCCTCGTAGGCGTGCACGGGTGAGACGTGCAGCGCGACGATCTCTACCTCTCGCCGAGCTGCCATTCCGGCCTCACGTAGTGGCACGTGTACCCGTTGGGGTAGCGCTCCAGGTAGTCCTGGTGCTCCGGCTCGGCCTCCCAGAAGTCGGTCGCCTGGGTGACCTCGGTGACGACCTTGCCCGGCCACTTGCCCGAGGCGTCGACGTCGGCGATGGTCTCCTCCGCCACCTGCTTCTGCGCGTCATCGGTGTAGAAGATCGCCGACCGGTAGCTGGCACCGATGTCGTTGCCCTGGCGGTTGCGGGTCGACGGGTCGTGGATCTGGAAGAAGAATCCCAGGATCTGCCGGTAGCTCAGCTGCTCGGGGTCGAACACGATCTCGATGGCCTCGGCGTGGTTGCCGTGGCGGCGGTAGGTGGCGTTGGGCGTGCTGGGGTCGCCGGTGTAGCCGACGCGGGTGGAGACGACGCCGGGGTGGCGGCGGAACAGGTCCTGCATGCCCCAGAAACAGCCGCCCGCGAGAACAGCCTTCTCCGTCACTGTGCTTCTCCTCTGCTCGGTGTTCACTCAGGAGAACGTTCGGTCTCGGCCTCTTCATCCCCGTCAGGTTGTGACGTAACTATTACGGACCGCGCCTCGATGACCTCGCCCAGATAGCGCATGACGACGGCCACAGCGGCGGCGACCGGAACGGAGAAGAACGCGCCCGCGATGCCGTACAGGCTCGTCCCGGCCGTGACCACCAACAGTACGACCGCCGCGTGCAACCGCAAGCTCCGCGACTGCAGGATCGGTTGGAGCACGTTGCCCTCGACCTGCTGCACCACGATGACGATGACCAGCATGATGATCGCCGTCGTCAGCCCGTTGCTGACCAGCGCCACCAGCACCGCGAGCGCACCGGCGATGAACGCACCGATGATCGGGATGAAGCCGCCGAGGAACGTCAGCGCGGCCAGCGGCACCGCCAGCGGCACGCCCAGGATCACCAGGCCCAGCCCGATGAACACCGCGTCGATCAGCGACACGATCGCCTGGCTGCGGATGAACGAGCCGAGCGTCACCCACACCCGCTCCAGCACCGTCGTGACGTGCCCGCCCGCGCGCTCACCGATCAGCCCGCGCAGCCACGGCGTGAACCGCATGCCGTCCTTGACGAAGAAGAAGGCCAGGAGGAGTGCGACGAGGCCCGTGACCACACCGGACGTCACCGCACCCGCACCGGTCAGCAACCCGTTCGCGATCGACCCGATGCTCGACTTGACCTGTTCCACACCCTGCTGGATCAACCGGTCGAGGTCGCTGCCGCGCAGGTTGAACGGCGGCCCGGCCACCCAGTCCTGCAACTGCTGCACGGCCTTCGTGGCACTGGTCGCGATCTCCGGCACACCAGAAGCGATCGATGCCGAAATCGCCGCGATCACCCCACCCAGCACCGCCAGCCCGACGACCAGCACGATCGTCGCCGACAGGGCCGAGTTGAGCCCCTTCGCCATCAGCCACCGCGCCGGCGGCCACAACACCGTGGTGATGAGGAGGCCCAGCAGCACAGGCATCACCACCACCCAGAGCTGCCCGACCAACCAGAAGACCATCCAGAAGCCGAGCGCGGCCAGCGCCGTCCGCAGACTCCACCGCGCGAGCCAGCTCACGCCGTGCCCGATGGCCTCACCCTTGTCCGCCCACCTGCGATCCCGTTCCACGCCGCACAGTCTGTCGTGATCTAGCCCGAACGGGTGGCAGACCCGCCGTTTTCGCTCCCACAACACTCCCGAACCAGCGCGGCCGTCAGCGGCCCGCCCTCGTCGTGCAGCACGACGCGCTTGAGGTCCTTGGTCCTCGCCAGCGCGCGAAGCCCCTCCGGGAAGTGGTCGGCGCACCACAGGTCGTCCTTGATGCCCTCGACCGCCTCGGGGTTGCGCGCCAGCACCTCCGCGATGCTCGGCCACCGCACCCGGATCAGCGCCCACAACGCCAGCGTGTCGGGGGCGAGCGTGCTGCCTTCGAGCGTCCGCACCGACCGCAGCATGCTGTAAGTGTTGAGGAACAGCTTGATGCTCCTCGGGTTGCCGTGCAGCAACGGCGAGAACTTCCGCAGCGTGTGCTCGGTGTGCTTGCGGGTCTCGCTCGACGCCAACGCCAGCGCCGCCTCGCCCGCCACCGCCTCCCGTTCGGCCGGGCTGAGACTCTCCAGAGTCTCGATGATCGCCGCCTCGCTCCCGGCTTCCTTGATCGCGGCACTCGCGGACGCGACCTGAGGGTTCTCCTCGGTCGCCTCAAGCCCCAGCAGGCTGCCCATGAACGCCTTCTGCGCGCTGCCACCCAGCGCGGGCATCGGCACGTTCAGCTGGAACAGCTTGTCCAGGAACAGGTATCCGAGCGCGCCCTCCACCGCCCCGTCGAAGGTCTTGTAAGCGTGCTCGTAGCTCTGCCGGATCCACGCGCCGTCCGCCGCGACCACGAAGTAGGCCGCTGGCGTGGACTGGACCGCATAGTGGCTGCGCGGTGCGTCACGCACGAGGGTGTGCACGGAGTCGAGGAACTCCACGACGTAGTCCTCGCGGCAGCGATCGAGGTCGTCCACGAAGAACACCACCGGCTTCTTCGACCGCTTGAGCAACCATTCGAAGTGCAGTGCGATCCGCGTCATCGGGTTGGAGTTGGACTGCTCGAACAGCCTCGCGCCACCCGCCGACGCCCAGAGGAGCGCTCGCGCGGCGACCCTGCTCCCCGCCCACAGCAACGACAGGATCGCGATGATCGGGGTGACCCACTTGGCCGGATCCCCGAACGCGGAAGGCAGCTTGGCCGAGAGCCACCAGGCCCCGTAGCCGATACCGGCGGACAGCACGACGAGCAGGATCACCGCCAGCGCATAAGGAGCGCCGGACACGCGGATCCGCGCCCACATCTCGCGGAGGCGGAGCCAGAACTGGCTCCACAGGTTCCGATCTGCCAGAACGTGCCGCCTCAACGTCGTCAGGAGGGCCCACCACGGCGGTGACACGCGCGACTGCTGCCAGGCGTCGAACCACACGACCAGGAACGGGGGTTTCTCCTTCAGCTCCTTGGCGAGAAGCAGAAGAACGCTGCTCTTCCCGGAACCCCAGCTGCCGTCGAGATGCATCAGCAACGAGGTGTGCGGATGTTCCTTCTTCGCTTCACGCAGCCTCGCGTCGAGAACGCGCGCCAACGACTTGCGCCGCAGGAGGTCGTGGGAGGTGGCGGCGTCCGTCGACCACCCGACCTCCACACCGTCCGGCGGAGTGTTGTCCACGACTTCGGGCACGCTCGCAGGCTGGACGGACTCACCTGCCAACAGCTCGCGCAGCCGAGTCACACCCTCGTTGGCGACCGCGGCGAACTCCGTCAGGTCGTTGAACTCGTAGTAGCCAGGCCGCAACCCTTGGCTGGCGCGCGTGACCTCTTGGCGAAAGCCATCCAGCCGCGTGCGTGGGTCGTCGGCCAGCTCCAACTCGTCCAACGGGATCAGGTGCCTCGGCCCCATGACGAGGCAGAGGATCGGCAACCCCAGCCGCACAGCCTCGCGGAACTCCAGATGCAGCAGGGAAAGGCCGTCCGGATTCGCCGGGGACTCCGGGACGAAGCCGTACCGGTAGCCGATGATCACGATATAGGCGGCAACATCCCGCAGCCTGTCCAAGGACGACTCGATCGGGGTGACAGTGATCGCCGATTCGGTCTCCATCGCCACGGCGCGGAGCTGGTGCTCTCGCAGGATCCGCAGCAGGACAGCCCGATGTTCTGAGAGGTCCGCCATCGTGCTCGAGACCATCACAGCGGGGTACTGCTGTGGCGCTGACATGCTCAAATGTCGCGCCACAGCCGTAGCTCGTTACGTCACGCCTGGCCCCAGAAGGCGTCTTCCGAGGCCGGGTCCGCGGTGTAGAGCCAGACCTCGGCCACCTTGCCGTCGGCCACGCGCATCACGTCCACCCCGACGCCGTCCATCGAGGCGCCGGAACGCCGAGCCGTCCAAGCAACCGGCGCGGCCACGACGTCGCCGTTGAGCATCAGCGGAGCGTTGCGGCGAAGCGAGAACGTGCCCTCGGAGACCGACATCATGCCGCCGATCAGCGCGCCCACGGCGTCGGCGCCGCGGTGGCTGCCGGAGAAGCGGTTGGAACCCGGCTGGTGCCACACGACGTCTTCGGCGAACTGGGCCGCGACCGTGGCGAAGTCGCCTGATTCCAGGGCGTCGAAGTAGCGGGTGATGACAGACAAAGGCGTGGTCATCGGTTCTCCTTTGGGCTGGTGTTGCCCTATGCTCACCAAAAGTAACCAATTACCTCAACGTAACTAATGGACGGGTGTGCGCCATGTCACAGATCGTGCCGGACTGGAGCGTGCTGGCGGCCACGTGCCCGTCGCGGACCAGCCTCGCGCGCATTGCCAACAAGTGGACGGCGATGGTGGTGACGGTGCTGGGTGACGGGCGGATGCGGTTCGGTGACCTCAAGACCAACATCGACGGCATCAGCGGCAAGGTGCTCACGGAGACGCTGAGGGACCTCGAGCGCGACGGGCTGGTCACGCGGCACGTGTTCGCCGAGGTGCCGCCGCGGGTCGAGTACGAGCTGACAGAGCTCGGGCTGAGCCTGCACGAGCCGTTGCTGGTGTTGTGCCGGTGGGCCGAGCAGCACATCGCGCAGGTGCTCATCAACCGCGAGCAGTACGACGCTCGCTAGCGGAGGCTCGCGGCGCACTCGAGGACGGTGGTCCGCGCGCTACGAGGCTCCCAGCCCAGCACCGAAGAAGCCTTCGCGTGCGAGTGCGTGTACGAGCGGCCGAGCATCGGCACCAGAGGCCGAAGATCGCGCGCCACCAACGAAGCCGCGCGCACCACGAAGTTCGGCAGCTCCCGTCCCGGCACGTCCAAGACCCGCGCCACGTCCGCCATCCACATGAACTCGCTGACCGCGATGAACCGCTCCCCCGCGGCGTCGGCCGAGGTCATCGCCCGGATGTGCAGGTCGGCCACGTCCCGCACGTCGACGATGTTGAGGCCGACGCGCGGCACGCCCGGCATGCCGTCGAGCATCCGGCCGATCACCTGGACCGAGCCCATGCCCTCCCGGGACTTCACCGGACCGAACACGGCGCCTGGCAGCACCGTCACCAGTGAGGTGTCCTTGTCGCGCATGAAGTCCCACGCGGCCCGTTCGGCCAGCACCTTCGAGCGGCGGTACTCGTCGAGCTTCACGGTGGAGGCGTCCGTCCACACTGTCTCGTCGAACGAACCCGTCGAGCCCGCGGGAGGAGTCGCCGCGGCGCACGACGAGGTCATCACCACGCGCGAAACACCGGCTTCGACCGCGTGCCGCAGCACTCGCAGCGTGCCGTCGCGCGCTGGTCCCACCAAGTCGTCGCCGCCCATCGGCGAGGCCACGTGCAGCACGTACTTCACGCCGGACATCGCCTCGGCCCAGCCTGCGTCGGACATCAGATCCGCCCGCACCACCTCGTACGAACCCGGCACCACCGGACGCCGCGAGCGCACCGTCGTGCGCACGTCGTAGCCCTGGCTCAGCAGCTGCTCGATCGTCCAGCCGGCCACGAACCCGGTGCCGCCGGTCACCAGAACAGTCATCACACACCCTCCGTTTCATTAGCCAGACGGCTAACGAAACTCACTGTAGCATCGCCGCATGACCCGTGCCGCCCAAGCCGAACGCACCCGCGCCCAGATCCTCGTCACAGCGCGCCGGTTGTTCGCGACCCACGGGTACGACGCGACGTCGCTGCAGACGATCGCGGACGAGATGGACGTGACGAAGGCGAACGTCTACTACTACTTCCGCACCAAGTCGGCGATCCTGGAAGCGTTGCTGGACAACAGCATCACGTTCTTCGAGCAGCTCATCGACGAGACCGCGAAGATCAAGGGCAAGCGGGCGCGACTGGAGCACCTGGTCGCCGGGTTCGTCGACCAGGTCGTCCAGAACCGGGCGCTGTCACCACTCGGCCAGACCGATCCGAGCGTGCGCCGCAACGAGCGGATCAACGCGGACCTCGACGCGCTGGCGCAGAAGGCGATGCGGCTGCTCTACGGCGATGAACCGACCGACGACCAGAAGGCGGCGTGGTTCCTCGCGAGCGACGTCGGCCCGGTGATCGCGGGGTTGCGTCACCTGACCGACGACGAGCTGCGCGATGTCCTCACGCGACTATGTCTGCGGGTACTGCGGGTGTGACCGAACCGCGGATCAACCGCCGCACGACCGGCAGCCCGGACAGCCGGAAAGCCATGTCGCGCACCGAGATCCGCCACGCCGACGTCGGCGCCATCCACCCGATGAACTTCCGCCCGAACGCCTGCGTTTCCGCCACGACAGGCTTCATCCGCGCCTGATAACGCTCGAAGGCGCCGTCCACGCCGGCCGCAAGCTCCTCTGCCAGCACGAACGCGCCGGTCATCGCGAGCGACGCCCCGTGGCCCGCGAACAGGGAGACCGCCCCGCACGCGTCGCCGACCAGGACGACCTTGCCGCGATGCCAGACCGGCATGTCCACTTGGGACACCTCGTCGTAGTAGATCTCTTCGGGCACAACGGAAAGCAGCTCGGGCGCGACCCAGCCGAGGTCACCGAAACGCGATCGCAGCTCAGCGGCCGGATCCGCGGGCAGGGCCGAGGACTCGGACCGGTACAACATCAACGCCGCCATCGCCCCGTCCCGCACGGCGTAGCAGCCGATCATCCGGTGCGGCACGGTCAGCATCTGGTACCGGTAGCCGATCCGGGCGCTCAACTCCGCGTCCCGGAACGAGAACGCGGCCGTGTGATGCCCGAGATACCGCACGAACTGCGACGACGGCCCGAACACGAGCTCTCGAACCCGCGAGTGCACGCCATCCGCACCCACCACCAGATCGAAGTCGTCGAAGTCGCTAGCAGAAACCGTTGCACCATAACGAATCGGCGACCGAAGATCATCCCGGATCGCCGCGGCGAGATCCCCGCGCAGCAGGCTGATCACCCCGTCCGCCACCGCTTCGTAAGCAGAGGTGGAGATCTCCGCCCGCTTCCGTCCCCGCGAATCCACGCTCGTCACCGAGGAAATGGGCGCACGACGTGCCTCCAGCGCGGGCAGCAACCCCATCCGCCGCGCCACCTCGTGACCCGGCCCGAAGAAATCGATCATGTAGCCGCCCGCGCGGAAAGACGGCGCCTTCTCGACGACCTGCACCTCCCACCCCGCGCGCTCGAGCCACCACGCCGTCGTCAACCCGGCGATCCCCGCTCCCACCACCAACGCTCTTTGGGCACTCGACTTAGGCATATGCCCAACTTAGCACTACGGGTGCATCTTTCGACTGCTCCGCCCACCGGTCCAGAACCAGAGCCCGGCCACCACGGCCGCGACCACACCCAGCCCGAGCAGCCCGTCCGGGATGCCGTCGTCCGGCTGCCGCTGCGCCGAGGTCGCAACCTCGGGTACCGCGACGCGAGGCGGCAGCGACACCGAGGGGGCGGTCGAAGGCTGCGCGACCAGCGCCAACGGGATCGCCTCCGTGTCGTTGAAGTCGACCTGCCCGGTCGCCTCGAGCACCGTCATGTGGTCGAGCACGGTCTCCATGCAGACCTTGGCGTAGTCGCGAATCGCGGTGTTGCGCGTACCGGTCCGCACGGTGGCGAGGAACTTGTAGACCACACCGTGCGCGGCGCGAAGCCGGTTCGCGAAGACCTTGTCGAACTCGGCACTGCGAGCGGGCGCGGCCGTCATCTCGTTCAGCCAGCCCTGCTGCGACTCGTTCGGCTGCGTCGGCAGCTGCACGTTGAACGTCCGCGCGAGCTCGACGGTCCGGCGGTCCAGGTCGGCGTGCCCCTCGATCAGGTGGCGCCCGGCCTCCTGCACCTTCGGGTTGGCCGACTTCTCCAGCGCCATCCGCCCGGACGGCCCCTCCCACAACCCGGCGAGCGCCACCTTCTGCAGGAGGTCACGACCGGCGGGCCCCATCGGGCCGAACGCGGTCGGCGTGTAGTCGGGCCCCAGATCCTGCGCGAACGCGGGAGGCGCACCGACCAGAAGGACGAGCAAGGTGATGAGCAGTATCCGCATGCCGGGAGGTACGGACAGACCGGCACCCGTCGTCCGTTGCACAGTGCAATGGTTATCTGTTCGTTACCAAAGTCGGACCCTGTAGAACTAGGCGAGTGAGCGATGTCGACGACCTGACCGACGCGGTCCTCACCGCGTCCCGCCTGCTGGTCGCCGTGTCGGCGCGCTCGCTGGCCGCGGTCGAGGAGACGCTCACGCTGCCGCAGTTCCGGATGCTCGTGCTGCTGGAGAGCCGCGGCCCGATGAAGCTCACCGCGCTCGCGGACCTCCTGGAGGTCAACCCGTCCACGGCGAAGCGCATGATCGACCGCCTGATCACGTCCGGCATGGTCGAGCGCGAGCAGAACCCCGCCACCAAACGCGAGGTCGTGGTCGTGCCGAGCATCGAGGGCCGCCAGGTGGTGACCCAGGTGATGGCGCGCAGGCGGGCCGAGATCAGCACGATCGTCGCGCGCATGCCGGAGCACCTGCGGCACGGTCTGGTCGAGGCGTTGACCGCGTTCACCGACGCCGGCGGCGAACCCCGCTGGTCAGCCCGTGACGAGACGCCGGAGCGGACCCGCGACCGCGCGAAAGTCGACTGACTCGTCCAACGCGCGGTGCAGCACCAACCCGTCGATGGCCGCCCCCAACAACAACGCGACGGCGTCGGCGTCCTTCACCTCGGCCGCACGCAGCCACTCGGCCACGCGACCGCGGAAGTCCGCGACCAGCGCGGCCAGCGAGGTCCGCAGCTCAGGAAGCCGGTGCGAGGCGAGCAACGCCTCCGACAACAGCAGCGACTGCGGATCCGTACCGGTGTAGCGAGAGAGGTCTTCGAGCATCTGCTCGATACCCACTGACGGCTCAGACGCCCGCAACACGTCCGCGGACTCCGTGAGCACCCTCTCCGCGAACTGCAGCGCGGCCGTCGACAGCAGATCCGGCACCGACGAGAAGTGGTAGTGCACCAACGCCGCGTTGACGCCCGCGCGTTCGGCCACCAGACGCGTCGTCACCGCGCCCCAGCCGACCTCGCCCACGAGCTGGGCGGCGGCGTCGAGCAACTGTTCGCGGGTGCGGCGACCGCGATCGACAGACTTGGGCACCTGACTAACTTAGAGGTATGTCACGCCTGGGGGCTTTCCACACCACGTCCACCGCTCTGTCCCAGTACAGCGATCACGAGCTGCGCGACCTCATAGCAGCCGCCGAGCCGCTCGGATCCGGCATCGGCGGCACGTCGGCGCTTCTCCGGATCAACGACACGAAGGTCTTCGTCAAACGACTCCCGCTCACCGATCTGGAGCTGCGCAACGCCGGCTCCACCGCGAACCTCTTCGACCTGCCGGCCTTCTGCCACTACGGCGTAGGCCTCATCGGAGCACCGGGCTTCGGCGCCTGGCGCGAGCTGGCCGCGCACACGATGACGACCGACTGGGTGCTCGCCGGCGACCACGACGGCTTCCCGTTGATGTACCACTGGCGAGTGCTGCCGCATCCCGGCCAGGAACTGCCAGAGGAACTCGCCGACGTGGACAAGGCCGTCGGCTACTGGGGCGGCGGCCAGAAGATCCGCGACCGCATCGAGGCCGTGCGAGACGCCGAAGCGAGCATCGCCCTGTTCCTGGAGCACTTCCCGCACAACCTGCACGACTGGCTCGACCCGAGCGACGAGAGCGCCCTCGCCATGGTCGAGAAGCAGCTGGAGGCCGGGACGTCCTTCATGAACGCCCGCGGCCTCCTGCACTTCGACGGCCACTTCCAGAACATCCTCACCGACGGCGAACAGCTCTACTTCGCCGACTACGGCCTCGCGATCTCCGATGGGTTCGACCTGTCCAAGGACGAAGTCCGCTTCTTCGCCGAGCACCAGGACTACGACCGCCTCTACACGTCGACCTACCTGGTGCGCTGGCTCCGGCACGCCCTCGGAGAGGTTCCACAGGGAATCCTCGAACGCCACGGCCCGGCAGCCGAGGTCATGGGTGAGTTCATCCGGAGGTTCCAGGAGAACCCTCAGCTCTCGGCCCGCTTCTGGAACGCCTCCAGCACCTCGACCCAGCCACCCGAGTTGTCCTCGTGAGCCTTCGCCCGCAGCTCCTCCGAGCCGGCCAGCGCCGCGAACCCGCTCTCCACGACGCGCAGCCGCGTGCCGGAGCCCTCGGGCGTCAGCGTGAACTCGACCAGCGTCGTGTTGTCCGCGGTCAGGTCGGCGCCACCGAAAGCGCTGGCCCAGCGGTACGACACGAACGTCTGCGGCGTCACGGTCTCGACCCGCACCGGGAAGTCGCCGTACGTGTCGTTCTTGCACAGCGTCGTCTCACCCTCGACGGCGCTGCCCGACGGCGTGGAGGCGACCCACCACCCCGGCTCGGTCACCAGCTGCCAGACGCGGTCGAGAGAAGCCTCGATCACGGTCTCGCGTTCGATCCGGTCCACAGTCACGACACACTCCCAACGTCCGCCAACATGTGCAACCCCAGAGTTGCACATCACCGAAGCGATGTGCAACCCCGAGGTTGCATCAAACCTCGATCGGAAACGGGTGCAGGTCGACGAACTCGGGAGCGGTCATCCCGAACATCACCGCGTCGTGGTGACGTCCGGCGAAGAACTCGTGGTCGCGCAGCCTGCCCTCCTCCCTGAACCCGAGTTTGCGATGGAACGCGAGAGAGGGCTCGTTGAACGCCCACACGCTCGACTCGCACTTGTGGAACCGCCGCTCGGCGAACATGAAGCTCAGCAGCAGCGTCACCGCTTCTGAGCCGTAGCCGCGTCCTTTGTGGTCACCGCCGATGAAGATGCCGTAGCCGAACCGGCCGGCGCGGTGGTCTGTCAGGAACGTCGCCACCGTGCCCACGAAGACGCCGTCGGCCAGCGACTCGATCGCGAGCTGGAACGCATCGTCGTCCGGCTTCTCGAGCGAGGCCTTCTCGGCCCACTCGCGTTGCCGCGCGTCCGAGAACGGCTGCCGGACCTTGTCCGCCCTCCGCATGTCCAGTGTGTTCTGGTCGAACTTCCGCAACGACTCCCAGTCCTCCGGTTCGACAGCGCGCAGACGGACGACGTTCCCCACCCAGGATGAGCTCATCCGCTGATCAAAGGGCCACCCGTTCGTGTCCGGCAACCGGATTACTACTATCTGCCGGGTGACCGCCTACGACGATCTTGAGCTAGACACGACGGTGCTGCCGGAACGCCAGCAGAGGATCCTGGTCGCCATCCGCGACTGGGTGGTCGAGCACGGCTACTCCCCCAGCACCCGCGAGATCGGCGACGCGGTCGGCCTGAAGTCCTCGTCGAGCGTCTCGAAGCACCTGTCGGCGTTGGAGGACAAGGGTTTCCTCAAGCGCGGGTCGAGCGTGACGCGGCCGATGGACGTGCGGGTGTTCCTGCACGAGACGGCGACGGCGCGGCTCTCGGACGACTCGATCTCGGTGCCCGTCGTCGGTGACATCGCAGCCGGTACGCCGATCTCGGCCATCGAGCACGTGGACGAGGTGCTGAGCCTGCCGCGCGGCCTGGTCGGGCGCGGCAGCAACGTGTTCGCGCTGCGCGTGCGCGGTGACTCGATGATCGACGCCGCGATCTGCGACGGCGACACGGTCGTGATCCAGCAGGCGCAGGAGGCGTACAGCGGGCAGATCGTCGCCGCGATGATCGACGAGGAGGCGACGGTCAAGGTGTACCAGCGCCGCAACGGCCACGTGTACCTCGAGCCGCGCAACCCCGACTACCCGGTGATCGACGGCGACAACGCCGTGATCCTCGGCATCGTCGTCTCAGTGCTGAGGAGCGTCTGAGAACAGCTGCTGGGCGACCGACTTGCAGACGGCGGCGCCCTGCAGGTGCGTCTTGCCGACGTAGCGCGTCAGCACGGCGAGCGACCAGCCTTCCCAGACGGCGAGGCACGTCACCGTCCAGGTGGTGGTGTGCAGGGTCCAGCCGTTCTTGACGGCGAGCGGTTTGCCCTGCAACGCCGGGGCCTCCGCGATGCCGAACCGGTTGTCCGGGGCGACGGTGCGCATCATCTCCAGGAGCTTGTCCCTCCACACCGGACTGATGCCTGGCCCGGACACGATGCATTCGCCCAGCTTCACCGCGTCCATCGCGGTGACCTGCGTCTTGGACCACCAGTTCGGCGTGATCGTTGTCCGGGTCAGGGCACACGTGGTGATCATGCGACGGATGCTCGCCTCGCTGCCCAGGTTCAGGTAGAGGCGCTGGGCGACTTTGTCGTCACTGACGTGGATCATCCGCGCGATCGCGGCTTCGTCCGCAGCTGTCACGTTCGAGTTCTGCGAGGCAACCCAGTCGAGGGCGAGCCACACCTTGATCATCGACTCCGTGTTGGTGTGGATGCTGCCGCCGCTGAGCTCGACCCCGTTGCCGCGCAACGCCCACGCGAACTCGCCGTCGAGCTGGACGGTGACGTGCGCAGGGTTCGGGTGCCATCTGCGTTCGACCAGTTTGGACGGTGGCGGGTCGATCGGGCGCGGCGGCGGTGCCGGCACCTCGCACGCGGTCAGCAGCAGCAAGGCGAGAACGATCAGTCGCTTCATGGCGGCGATGCAAGGCCGACCGCGGTGAAAGAACGACGAAAAGGCGGTCGCGGCCCAGTTCGGCTGGACGATTTCACGGCGTGCGGACGGCGTCTTCATCGAACTTTCACAGGCTTCCCGCAAGATTGAGCGGTGAGCGCGCGCATCCTGGTGGCCGAGGACGACCCGAAGCAGTCGCACCTGATCAAGGCGTACCTGGAGCACGAGGGCCACAGCGTGCTGGTGGCGCGCGACGGGCGGGTGGCGCTGGACCTCGCGCGGTCGCGCACGCCGGACCTGGTGGTGCTGGACGTGATGATGCCCGAGGTCGACGGGCTGGACGTGTGCCGCGTGCTGCGGGCCGAGTCGCGGGTGCCGATCCTGATGCTGACCGCGCGGTCGACCGAGGCCGACCTGCTGCTCGGCCTGGACCTCGGCGCCGACGACTACGTGGTCAAGCCCTACAGCCCGCGCGAGCTGGTGGCGCGCGTGCGGGCGTTGCTGCGGCGCTCCGGGGTCGAGGAGGCGGACGGCCCGATTCGCGTGCTCGACGTCGAGGTCGATCCCGAACGGTTCGAGGCGCGGATCGGCGGCGAGCTGGTGCCGTTGACGGCGAAGGAGTTCGAGCTGCTGCGGGTGCTCGCGTCCGCGCCGGGCAAGGCGTTCACGCGCGGCCAGCTGCTGCAGGAGACGTTCGGGTTCGACCACAACGTGCAGGAACGGACCGTCGACGCGCACGTGATGAACCTGCGCCGCAAGATCGAACCGGACCCGGCGGTGCCCCGGTACGTGCTGACCGTGCCCGGCCGCGGTTACAAGTTCGCCGGATGAGCCGGTTCGCGCTGAAGGTCGCCGCGCTGGTCGTGGCGACCGTCGTGATCGCGGTGGCGGCGACGGCGTTCGTGACGGTGCGCGAGGCGACCCGGCAGGTCGAGAAGTCCGCCGAGATCGCCTACCAGGAGCTGGAAGGCGTGGTGCAGGAGATCACCATCCGAGGCCTGGTGGCGGGCCAGTGGGACGGCATCGACCAGGTGCTGCCGCCGCTCGCCGCGCGGCTGGGGCAACGGGTCCGGGTCGCGCTGACCGACGGCACGGTGCTGGCCGACACGCGGCCCGGTACCGAGCCGCGGCAGACGGTTCCGGTGCGGACCCGGCCGGAGACGGACTTCGGCAACTCGGACTTCGCGACCAAGATCCTCGTCGACCTCCAGCGCGAACTGGACCTCGCCCGGTGCGCGTACAAGACCGGCGGCAAGGTGCGGGTCGTGACGCGCGAGGGCGGCGTACCCGGCTTCGAACCCGTGGCGATCTCGGGCACGTGCGCCAAGGACAACGCCTACCTCCAGATCAACGAGACCGTGCCGGCGTGCGGCGAGGACGTGGCGTGCGTCAACCGGGAGTTCGCGACCCGGCTCGCGCAGCTCACGCCACCGCCCGTGCTGGTGCAGGTCGGGACGATGGACCAGCCGCAGCAGCCGCGCATCTCACTGACCCCGATCCTGCTCGGCGCCGGGCTGGTGGCGTTGCTGGCGCTGGTCGCGGCGTTGCTGATCAGCCGGCAGGTGTTGCGCCCGATCAACGCGCTGGTGGCGTCGACGCGCCGGGTGGGAGCAGGTGACCTGTCCGGACGGGTGCCGGAGAAGGACAGTGGCGATCTCGCCGAGCTGACGCGAGCGTTCAACACGATGGCGGACTCGTTGCAGCGCATCAAGGAACAACAGCACACCATGATCGCGGACATCGCGCACGAGCTGCGAACTCCCCTGGCGAACATCCGCGGGTACATCGAGGGCGTGCGCGACGGGGTGCTGCCGGCGGACGACGAGCTCTACCAGTCGTTGCACGAGGAAGCCCTTCTGCAGCAACGACTGATCGACGACCTGCAGGAGCTGGCGCTCGCCGAGTCGGGCTCGCTGGTCTACCACATGTCCACAGTGGACCTGTCGGAGCTCGTCGTGACCTCGGAACCCGTTGTCGTGCGGGCGGACCGGGATCGGCTGCGGCAGGTCATCCGCAACCTCGCCACCAACGCGAGACGTGCCGGCGCCGACGTGGTCACGGCGCGCGGCAGGCTCGACGGGGAGTGGGCGGTGATCGAGGTCGCCGACAACGGCCACGGCATCGCGCCCGAGCACCTGCCGCTCGTGTTCGACCGGTTCTGGCGCGCGGACACGGCCCGTGGCCGGGACACGGGCGGACGTGGGCTCGGGCTGGCGATCGCCCGGGAGATCATCACCGCGCACGGCGGGACGATCTCGGTGGCGAGCGAGGTGGGTGTCGGCACCACTTTCACGGTGAGATTGCCCCGCTAGACGACGGCTCAGAGGACACCCCAGTCGCGCTCTCGCAGGTGGTCGACCACTGCCTGGACCGCCGCGGCTGATCCTCCGCGCGTCACCAGGTAGAGGGTGTTCAGCGGCGGGATCTCCGGGTGGTGCAGCTGCTCGACCGATCCGGCGGTCAGCGCGGGTTCGACGAGGTAGCGCGGCAGTGCGGACACCCCCGCACCGGCGATCACCGCGGCCAGCACCCCTCGCAGGTCTCCGATGATCACCGCGGTGGGGTTCTTCGGGCGTTTGCCGAACTCGCTGCGCCAATACCTCCGGATGATCGGCAGCTCTTCCGAGTAGGCGACGAGCGGCAGGTGTTCGAGAGCTCGCGCGGGGTCGTCCGCCAGCAGCTCGCGGTCGATCGTCCTGGCCAGGATCGGTGGCCCGACGAGCAGGAACTCCTCGTCGGTGAGCGGTGTCGCGGTGAGTCCCCCGCCCGGCCGGACCGCGGACAGGACGACGTCGAGCTGTCCGGACTTCAGGGCGTCGAGGAGGTCGTCCGCGAGGCCGAGCGTGATCTCGAAACGGATGCCGCGCCGGATCAACGGGGTGAGCACGGGCAGGCCCCGGACTGCCATGAACTCGGCTGCTCCCCCGACCCGCACGGTGCCTTCGAGGGCGGGCGCGGGGTCGAGCGCGGTGCGCAGCTGGTCGACGTGCGGCCCGACGCGGCGCGCCAGTTCGTCGGCACGCGGTGTGGGCGTGACACCTCGGCCGCCCCTGATGAACAACGGTTCGGCGAGCTCTTTCTCCAGCTTGGCGAGCTGACCGCTGACCGCGGGCTGAGTCAGGCCGCGCCTCGTCGCCGCTGCCGTGAGCGAGCCGCCCCGGTAGATCTCCAGGAACGTCGCCAGCAGATCGAGGTCTGTCAACTTCACGGCCATAAGACAGCTTATAGCTCCGCCGACGTGCCCGCTGAATCTGTGATGGCATGGTTGTCATGAAGAAGCTGCTGATGGTTGTTTCCGGTGCCTCCGCACTGACGCTGGCGGACGGCACGAGCCACCCCACCGGGTTCTGGGCCGAGGAGGTCGTCGAGTCGGTGCGGGTGCTGCGCGAGGCGGGTGTCGAGGTCACCGTCGCGACGCCGGGCGGTGTCGTGCCGACCGTCGACAAGGCGAGCCTGGACGGCCGGTTCGACGAGGTTGTCGCCTCGCTCGAGGATCTGCGCGCTCCGGCTGACCTGACGTCGATGAAGGCCGAGAACTTCGACGCGATCTACCTGCCCGGCGGCCACGGTCCGATGGCGGATCTGGCGTTCGACAAGACGCTGGGCGCGCTGCTGGCGGACTTCGCGGACAACGGCAAGCTGGTCGCGGCGCTGTGCCACGGGCCGGCCGGGCTGCTGTCGGCGGTGCGCCCGGACGGCACGTTCGTGTTCGCGGGCAAGGAGATGGCGGTGTTCAGCGACGAGGAGGAGCGCCAGGGCGGCCTGGACGTCCCCTACTCGGTCGCCGTCCGGCTCACCGAACTGGGCGCGAAACTCGTGGCGGGTGAGCCGTGGTCGAGCACGGTGGTCGTGGACGGCGGGCTCGTGACGGGTCAGAACCCGCAGTCCACCGTGGCCACCGCGACGCGCGTTGCCTCGATGCTCTAGGCCAGGGCGGCCGCGATCCGTTGCAGCAGAACGGGTTCGTCGGCCTTCGTGACCGGAAGATCGGACGGCGCGTTGTCCCAGTCGACGTGGTCCAGCTCCAGCAGGGTCTTGCGGTCGAAGTCGAGCGCACGGGCACCCAGCTCCGGTTCCAGCAGGTCCATGACGAGCCCGGTGTTCACGGTGGTGCGCTCGGCGAGCAACGCGGCGTCGTAGAGGTCCTTGGCCTGCGGATAGCTGTCCGTCACGAGCCACTGGAGCTTCCACGCGAGGGAGAGCTCCTGGTTCGCGGCGAGCAGCGTCGTGCCGGCGATCCGCAACGGCTCGGGCTCGATCGGCAGGTGCTCGTTGAACACGAAGTCCAGTTGGATCGCGCCCTGCGGCAGACCTTCGACGTCGAACGGGAACACGATCCGCCGTCCCGGCACCCGTTCGTAGGTCCAGATGTGCTCGGTCCTGGCCTGGTAGCCGCGCAGGCCGGGACCGGGGTTGTCCTCGACGAGCACCTCGAGCTCGTCGAACAGCCGGTCTGCCTCCCGGCCGTCCACCGCGATGCTGCGCGGGACCACCACGAAGTCGAGGTCACCCGGCTCTCGCGCGGCGTCGCCGAACCACTCCTTCATCACGGCGCTGCCGCGCAGGACGAGGTGCGGCTGCCACTCCGACTCGCCGATGAGGTGCAGCAGGTGCGCCATCGCCTGGCGCCGCTGCCCCATCCACCGCGCACCCTGCTCCTGGTCGCCGAACCGCGGGTCGCCGGCCCGGAACGCGTGGCGGAGGTGCTTGAGCGCGGGGTCGAACACCGCGCGCTGCTCGATGTCGTGGCTCGGCTTGATCGCGAGCGGGCGGAAGGTGTCCGGAAAGCCGTCCACCCCGGCCGGTGCCCGCCGCAACCGCTCGTCGTGACTGCCGTAGTCGTAGCGCGCCTCGAACCAGCCCTTGTCGACGTGCAGCGCGTCGTCGTCGACGACGTACTCCTCCTCGACCTCCAGCACCTCGAACGGTTTCAGCGCCTTCATCAGCGCCGCCAGCCGCGCCTTCGCCGTGTCGCGACCCACCCCGAAGCACCGCTGCGTGACGAACCGCTCGTCCCGGTAGTCCTCCCTGATGCGGCGCGCGTTGCGGGAGATGTGCGCCTCGTGACCGTCGACCGCGCGCAGCAGGTCCGCGTACCAGTCGTGCCACTTCCCGGACATCAACAGCTTCACGTGGTGCTCGAAGTACAGCTGGGGATCAGCCTCGGTGTCGCTCTGCGGCACGCCCTCGTTCCACGGCGGCGCCTCGATCTTGACCCGGAGCACGTACAGCTCGGCCGCCAGCATCTCGCGCCGCCAGCCCTCGGCCGTCGCCCGCACCTCGTCGATCGTGCCCTTGACGCCGATCGTCAGCATCGGCTGCACCGGCGTCTCACCCTTGTGCAGCTCGATGTGGCTGAACTTGACCTGGTGCCGCTCCGCGAACTCCTTGAGCTCGTCGGCCTGCCACTCCGAGCCGGTCAGATGTAACTCGAACTCTCCCGAGAACACCGCTTCCCCTCTTACACAGCCAGTTGCACGAACGCGAGCGCCGCCAGCAGCGCAGGTCCCCGACTGAGCTGCACGATCAACCCGAGCGGCGTCGGCCCGAACAATCCGAAGTCGACGATCGCGGCACCGTAATCCACCGGTGGCCGCGTGGCGATCCGATATACCACCGCCACAGCCCCGACGGCGGAGATCAGTCCGTTGAGCACAGACACGTGTGGAGTGAACGCCGTCGTGATCGCGCACCAGATAGCGGCACCTGCGGCTGGAAACACCAGGTGTGCGGCGCGGAGGTAGCGGTCCGACAGTCCTAGGGCGCGGCGCATGGCCGGTGAGCGGCAGACGAACCGGAGTCCTGCGGCCAGGCGGTCGGTGGCGAGGAACGCGGCCAGGAGGTGGACGGCGGGAACGGCGTCCGCGCACACCGCGACGAGAGCGGGCACAGGCAGGAGCGCTGCCCAGACGATCAGAGCGTAGGGAGTGCGCCGAAGCCTGAGGACATCGGTCCACACCAGGACCACCAGGCGAGAACCTCGAAGCTCGGCTGATCTCACACGTCCGAGTGCACGCGCACGGCGTTCGGCGAGAATCGCGCCCAGCAGCGCGAGGTCGAACCAGCTCACCGACACCCGCACCACACCAGCGAGCGCAGCACCTGCGGCGAGACCGGCTCGCCGCCAGCCATGGCGAAGCCGTTGCACCACCAAAGCCAGGGCGACCACCGCCACCCCAGCCGCGGCCCCGCTTCCCATCGCTACCACCGGCGAGGCCACCGCACCCACGAGCCCGAACACCACCGCGGGCCACAACGCCCCGACGCCCGCCCCGAGCCCCAGCAACCCGAACACCCGCGGCCGCAGGAACTCCGCCCGCGACACCGGCGCACTCAGCACCCAGAACATCCGGTCAGCCCCGACGAACACCGGCCCGAACGCCAGCGACACCCTCAACAGCACCGCGGCGCCCAGCACCGACAACCCCAGCGCGGCCCACACGTTCCCGGCAGAGCGAGTCAGCCCGGCCGACACCAGCCCGTACGCGACCGCGCCGACGATCGAGAAGTTGACGATCTGCGCGTACCACCGCGCGACCCGGAACCGCCACGGCACCGGCGTCCGCAACCGGCGGCGGACAGCGGCTACAGAGTGACGGTCCGGCACGCCACCGCCTCCACCAACCTCGCGTCGTGCGAGGCGAACACGATGGCCACCCCGGCGGCTTTCTCCGCCAGCAACCGATCGCGCAGCCATGCCCGCCCGGCGACGTCCAGCCGTTGCTCGGGCTCGTCGAGCACCAGCACGGACCGCGGCCGCACAAAACAAGACGCCAGCCCGAGCCGGTGCCGCTGCCCCGAGGACAACGTCGGCGGCAACTGATCGGCCACCGCCGACAACCCGAGCTCGTCGACGACGACAGACACGTCGACCGAGGACGAGTGCAGCCACGCCAGCAACCGCAGGTGCTCCACCACGGACACGTCCGGGAAGTAGTCGGCGTCGTCGAGCAGCGAGGCGAGACGAGCGCGCACCGAAGCCGACGACTCGTCCAGCACGGCGCCGTCGAACAGCACCGAACCGGAGTCCAGCACCTCGGCGCCGACGAGGCAACGCAGCAGCGTCGACTTGCCCGATCCGTTCGCCCCCACCACGGCAACGGCCTCGCCAGGAGCCGCCTCGAACGTCAGACCTGCGAAAACAGGCACTCCCCCGTAGCCGAAGCCCGCATCCCGCACGGCCAAAGACATGTGATCAGCGTAGTGGGAATAGCTCGCGGCCCCGTGCGTTAGAGTAGATGCAAACGCATAGAACTTGAGATAGAAGGAGGCGGCTGCCGTGCAGTTCGGAATCTTCTCGGTGAGCGACATCACCAGGGACCCGGTGAGCGGCGAGACCCCCAGCGAGGCCGAGCGCATCGACGCGATCGTGCAGATCGCCGAGAAGGCCGAGGAGGTCGGGCTCGACGTGTTCGCGATCGGCGAGCACCACAACCCGCCGTTCTTCTCGTCCGCTCCCACCACGCTGCTGAGCCACATCGCGGCGAAGACCAAGAAGCTGATCGTCAGCACCGCGACGACGCTGATCACCACGAACGACCCGGTGCGCATCGCCGAGGAGTACGCGATGCTGCAGCACCTGGCGAAGGGTCGCATGGACCTGATGCTGGGCCGCGGCAACACCGCGCCGGTCTACCCGTGGTTCGGTCAGGACATCCGGCAGAGCCTGCCGCTGGCGCTGGAGAACTACAACCTCCTGCACCGGTTGTGGCGCGAGGACGTCGTCGACTGGGAGGGCAAGTTCCGCACGCCGCTGCAGGGCTTCACCAGCACGCCGCGGCCGTTGGACGACCTGCCGCCGTTCGTGTGGCACGGCTCGATCCGCACGCCGGAGATCGCGGAGCAGGCGGCCTTCTACGGTGACGGCTTCTTCGCCAACAACATCTTCTGGCCGAAAGAGCACTACATGCGGCTGATCAAGTTCTACCGCCAGCGGTACGCGCACTACGGCCACGGCACTGAGAAGCAGGCCATCGTCGGTCTCGGCGGGCAGGCCTACATCGCGAAGCGGTCACAGGACGCGCTGAACGAGTTCCGTCCGTACTTCAACGAGGCTCCCGTCTACGGCCACGGCCCGCGGATGGAGGACTTCATGGAGCAGACGCCGCTGTCGGTCGGCAGCCCGCAGGAGGTCATCGACAAGACGCTGACCTTCCGCGAGCACTTCGGCGACTACCAGCGCCAGATGTTCCTGATGGACCACGCCGGCCTGCCGCTGAAGACGGTGCTGAACCAGCTGGACCTGCTGGGCGAGGAGGTGGTTCCGGTACTGCGCAAGGAGATCGAGTCGCGCCAGGACCCGGAGACCGCCAAGCCGCCGACGCACGCGGTGCGCCTCGAGGAGAAGTACGGCGACCAGCCCGCCCGTCAGCCGAAGCCGAACGCCAACCGGGGTGACAACGTCACGGGCGGCTCGCCTTACCAGGATTCGGAATGACGCGAGCGAACGAGGCGTGGGAGTCGCTCATGCGGGCCTACGCCGTGCTGATGAAGCGGTTCAACGCGGAGGACGTCTGGGGCGACCTGACGATGCGGGAGTACGACGTCCTCTACACGTTGTCCAAGTGCGACGGTCCACTTCGGATGAGCGAGCTGAACCGCCACGTGCTGCTCAGCCAGCCCGCCCTGTCCCGCATGGTCGACCGCCTGGTCGACCGCGGGCTGGTGGTGCGGTGCCCGGATCCCGGTGACCGCCGGGGTGTGCGCCTGTCGCTCACCCCGGACGGCCGGAAGGTCCAGCGGGAGATAGGCCTCCCGCACGCCCGCAGCGTCACCCGCGCGTTGAACGTCCTTACCCCGCAAGAACTCGAACAGCTCGCCGCGATCACCGCGAAACTGGCAGGGAACGAGGAGAAATGACCACCCAGAAGCAGCTCGTCATCGTCTCGGCAGGTACGAGCGACCCGTCGTCGACGCGGCTGCTCGCCGACCGCGTCGCCCAGCGCGTGGCGACGCTCGGCCTCCAGAAGCAGCTCACCATCGGCATCAAGACGATCGAGCTGCGCGAGCTGGCGGGCGACATCGCGAACGCGTTGGTGTCCAACCACATCGGCCCGAAGCTGCAGCAGGCGATCGACGCCCTGCAGCACGCGGACGGCATCGTCGCCAGCACCCCCGTCTACAAGGCGGGCGCGAGCGGCCTGTTCACGTCGTTCTTCCAGATCCTGGACAACGACCTGCTGATCGCGAAGCCGGTCGTGCTCGCGGCGACCGCCGGCACGGCTCGCCACGCTCTCGTGGTCGACGACCAGATGCGCGGCCTGTTCGCATACCTGCGCACGGTCGTGGTGCCGACGTCGCTGTTCGCCGCGACCGAGGACTGGACCGACCCCGGCCTGAACAAGCGGATCGACCGCGCGGCGCTGGAACTGGTGGCTTTGGTCGCCGCCGGGTTCGAGAAGACCGTGCGCGACGAGTCGTGGGGCCGCTACCAGCACGAGTTCGGCAGCGCGGGCGGCACCGAGCTGTCGATCGACCTCGACTCGGACCTGATGAGGCTGGCCGCGGGCGGTCAGGCCTAGAAGTCCGCGCCGCGCGAGAGCTTCTCGTGCCGGCGCAGCTCCACCAGCGCGTTCTCGTGCAGGGCAACGGCGGCGTCGTACGCGGCGCCGCCGAGCACGATCCGGTGCGGCGGCTCGGATGCCTCCATCGCGCTGATCACGGCCCGCACTCCGCGCTCGGGATCACCCGGCTGCTTGCCGTCCTGGTCGACGAAGGCCGCGCGAATGCCTTCCACCAGACCGAGATAGGCGTCGACCCGCTCGTCCACCGGCTCGTCCTGGAACCCCGCGTAAGCCTTGGTGCGGAACGATCCCGGCTCCACGACCAGCACCTTCACCCCGAACGGCTCGACCTCCTGGCGCAACGTCTCCGACAGCCCTTCGAGAGCGAACTTCGCGGCCGAGTAGTAGCCGAATCCCTGCACGCCGACGAGTCCGGCCAACGAGGACATGTTTACGATCCAGCCGCTGCCGCGTGACCGCATGCCCGGCAGGACCGCGCGCACCACCTCGACCACGGCGAACAGGTTGAGGTCGAAAGTGCGGCGGATCGTCTCGTCGACGGTGCCCTCGACCGATCCGTACCAGCCGCGGCCCGCGTTGTTGACGAGCACGTCGATCCCGCCGAACCGCTCCTCCGCGGCCTGGACCGCCCCGCGAACCTGCTCGGCGTCGGTGACGTCGAGCGGCAGCACCAGCACGCGTTCGCCGTGCACGGAAGCCCACTCCCGCAGCTCATCGGGCCTGCGTGCGGTCAGCACCACCTGATCTCCGCGTTCCAGCGCGGCCTCGGCGTAGGCCATCCCGAACCCGCCGGGCGTCCCTCCGGTGATGAACCAGGTCTTCATCAGACTTCCCCTATCGCTATAGCAGTCTGTGTAGCGCTACATGGGCTACTATAGCGACATGCAGAACGCACGGGACCGGCTGCTGCTCGCGGCGGCCGAGCTGCTGGACGGCGGCGGCACGGTGTCGACGAGGGCCGTGTGCGAACGCGCCGGGGTGCAGGCACCGACGCTGTACCACCACTTCGGCAGCAAACAGGGGCTGATCGACGCCGTGCTCAACCACGGCTTCACGCAGTACGTCGCGGTGGAGAGCTCCGGCGACCCGCTCGGCGACCTGCGCGAGGGCTGGGACCGGCACGTGCGGTTCGGCCTGGAGCACCCCTCGTTCTACGGGCTCCTCTACGGCCGGGTCGAACCCGGAAAACCTTGTGCCGTCACGGCTCCCGCGCACGCCGCACTGCGCGACCGGTTCACGGAGGCGGCCCGCGACGGCCTGCTGACGGTGCCCGCGGACGACGCCGCGGAACAGCTGCTCGCCGCGAACGTCGGCGTCACGCTGACCCTGATCTCCCAGCCGGAGCCGGACTTCGGCCTGTCCGAACGCGTCCGCGAAGCCGCGCTCGCCGGCGTGGTGCGCGGCACGAAGAGCAAAGCACCTACGCGCTCGAACGCCGCCCTCACCCTCCGAGCCCTGGTCGACGCGGATCCGGCCGGCCTGTCCCCCGGCGAACGCGCGTTGCTCGGCGAACTGCTCGACAGGCTGGGTCAGGCGTAGGGCAGCACCTTCTTCTCCACGTAGCTCAAGCCGTAGAACAACCCGACGCTGATGATCGCGAGCAGCGTCATCGCCGCGAAGGCCAAGGAGGTGTCGGCGCTCGCACCGGACGTGTTGATCACGTAGCCGAGCCCGGCGCGGGCGCCGACGAACTCGGAGATCACCGCGCCGATCACGGCCAGCGAGATCGACACCTTCAGCCCGACGAAGATCTGCGGCAGGGCGTGCCGCAGTCGCAGCTTGAAGAACTCCTGACCGCGGCTGGCGTCGAGCGACCGGAACAGCTCGGTCAGCTCGTCCGGTGTCGACTTCATCCCGGACGCGGTCGAGATCACGATCGGGAAGACGCACACCAGCACGACCAGCAGCACCTTCGAGGAGATGCCGAACCCGAACCACACCACCACGATCGGCGCGATGGCGACCTTCGGGACGGCGTTCAGAGCGACCAGCAGCGGGTAGAACATCCGCTCCATGATCGTGGAGCCGACGATCAGCAGCGCGATCGGCACACCGACCACAATGGACACGACGAAGCCGAACACGGCCTCCCACAACGTGACGAGAGTCTGTTCGAGCAGATAGCCAGGCAGCTCGACGAAGGACGCCACGACGTCAGCAGGTGACGGCACGAGGAACGAGTCGATGCCGAAGACGATCGTCGCGAGCCACCAGAGTCCGATGATCGCGACCAGACCCACTACCGGCAACACCGCTTTCACAGCAGGCCTCGCAACTCACGGCTCACGTCGTCCAGTTCGGGCTGCCCCAACGCACGCGGCCGCGGCAGGCCGACCTCGACGATCTTGTGGATCCGGCCGGGGCGCGGACTGAGCACCACGATCCGGTCGGCGAGCAGCACGGCCTCGTCGATCGAGTGCGTCACGAACACGACCGTGCGCGGCAGTTCGAGCTGAACCCGTTGCAGCTCCTCGGAAAGCTCGGCGCGGGTGATGGCGTCCAGCGCGGAGAACGGCTCGTCCATCAGCATCACCTTCGGGCTCTGGATCAGCGACCGGCACAACGCCACCCGTTGCTGCATGCCGCCGGACAGCTCGTGCGGCAACCGTTTCTCGAACCCCTCCAGCCCGACGAGCGCGAGCAGCTCGTGCGCTCGGTCGCGGTGATCGCCGAGGCCGAAGATCTCGATCGGCAGCAGCACGTTGGCCAGCACCGACCGCCACGGCAGCAAAGCCGGCCGCTGGAACATCACGGAGACGTCCCGCCGTGGCTTCGTGACCTCGGAACCTGCCACGAAGACACGGCCTTCCGACGGCGCCAGCAGACCGGCGATCAGGCGCAGCAAAGTGGACTTGCCGCAGCCCGACCGCCCGATCACCGCCACGAACTCGTACTCCCCGACCTCCAGGTCGATACCCGCCAAGGCGTCGACCGCGCCGAAGGAGTGCGAGAGCTGCCCGACCGTGATCACCCCGGGGTCAGCCGAACGTCGCCAGGTCGCCGGGCCGCAGCACCACCCCGTCGGGAATCGCGCGGGCCTCCACGAGCGTGCGGATGATCTTCTCGACCCGTTCCTCCGTCATCCCGCCGACCCTGCCGCTGTACCCGGACGGCCGGACGTACGGCGCCATCAACGCGACTTCGGCGCTCGCCACGGTCGCGTCCTGCGTCGGCTGGTACTTCTTGAGGATCGGACCGACCTCGTCCGGATGTGTGATCGCGTACTCCAGGCCTTCGAGCAGCGCGTCCGTGAAACTCCGCACCTTGTCGGGCGCCTTGCCCTGGAACTCCTTCGACACCACCAGCGCGTTCCCGTACAGGTCCGGGACGAGGTCTCCGTAAGGCAGCACGACCGCCTTCCTGCCCTTGGCCGCGGCCTCGATCAGCGGCGTGCCGACGACGAACTGACCGATCCCGTCGACCTGGCCCGCCGCCAGCAGCTGCGGCAGCGCGGGCGGTGCGGACGGCACGAACTCGACCTTGCCCGCGTCGATCCCGGCCGCCTTGGCGTAGACCGGGAACATCACCTGGTTCGTGGAGCCCGGCTGATCGCCGATCTTGCGGCCCACCATGTCCGCGGGCTTGCTGATACCGCTGCCCTCAAGCGTGACGATCGCCGCCAGCGACTTCTGGTGGATGGCCGCGATCGTGGTCACCGGCAGCCTCTCCTTCGCCAGGGTGATCGCGGTGGCGGTGAAGTCGGCGACACCGAAGTCGGCCCGACCGGCCGCGACCAGCTTCAGCACGTCGACGCTGCCCGTGCCCGGCGTGATCTCGACGTCGATCCCGCGACTCGCGAAGAAACCCTTCTCCTGCGCCACGTACACGTACGCGTCCCTGCCGAAGGTGTTGAACGACGTCAGATAGCTGACGTGTGCCAGATCCTGCCGCTCCGCCGGACCCGCACAGCCCGTGACGGCCAGCAAGATCGCGAGCAGGACTGAAACCGCTTTCCGCATGATCCCTCCCCCGAAGGCGCCCTCTGGTCGAACATAGAGGTCCGGGGACGACTGCGGGAGGTGTGCGGTGAGGGGTGACGTCGTGGTGGCGCCGTCCGGTGAAGAGATCGTGCTGGTCGACGTGGGTCAGCGCGTCCTCTACGACGACCCGGTGGTCAGGGTGTGGGAGGTCCAGCTCGAACCGGGCGAGACCCACCCGTGGCACCTGCACCACAACCCGTACGTCGTGCTGAGCATCGACGGCTCGGACGGCAGGATGGACTGGCTCGACGGCAGCGAGCCCCGGTTCATCTCGGAGCACCGCGGCGGCTGGGTCTACCGGCCCGTGTCACCCGTGCACCGGCTGACGAACATCGGGACGTCGTTCTACCGCAACCGCCTCGTCGAACTGAAAGATCTCGGCGAGCACCAGTCCGCTCCTTTGGACATCCATCCGAACGACGTCAGCGTGCGCACGGTCGCGGATTGTTCGGTGGAGCTGGACGTGCCGCACGTCCTCGTCGCGCTGGACGGCGAGGACGTGCGGCTGCATCCCGGCGGACCGTGCTCGCTCGACGGCGAGTGGTTCGTCGTCGAGCTGGCCTACTTGTTCAGGTAGGGCTCGATGTCCTCGGCCTCGACGACCTGACGGACCTCGATCGACATCTCCTCGACGCCCGCGAAGCAGGTGATGTACTCCTCCCCGACGGCCGTGGCCTCGGCGAGGTCCTTCGCGTTGATCAGCAGGAACCCGCCGACGACCTCCTTGGCCTCGGCGAACGGCCCGTCCGTGGACTTGACCGCGGCACCGCGCCTGCGCACCACCGAACCGGCCTTCTGCACGCCGTCAGCGGTGAGCAGGGCGCCGTTCGCGACCAGCTTCTCGATGAAGCCGTTCATCCGCTCGATGAGCTCCGGGTTCGGCTCCCACGAGGCCGGGTCGTCCTCCAGGACTCGGTGAATGAGCATGAACCGCATGGTGTTCTCCTCGTTGTCGACTGGCAGCGTTGGGCAGCTGCCACCCCTGCGTCGATCGACGTCACGAAGCTTTCGACATTTTCGACATCATGACCCGGTGAACTTTTCCAGACTGGTCGTTCCGCTGCTGAGCATGTGGTTCTTCGGCAACCTCTACGAGCAGGTCGTGTGGAACCCGCAGCTGCTGGCCGACCCGCGGCCGGGGTCGTTGGTCGGAGTGTTCGCGGCGGGCAGCCCGGTCTACTACTACCTGCCTTGGGGCCCGCTCGCCGTGGTGCTGGCGGTCGTCACACGTGCGCCACGGCCGGCGCTGGCGTGCCTCGCGCTGTCCGTCGCGATGAAGATCCTGCTGGTCACCCAGGTCAACCCGGTGTTCCGCGACCCGGCCGCCACCCGCGAGACCGTGCACACCCACGCGGTCCTGTGGGCGTTCGGCAACGGTGTCGTGGTCATCGCGGTGGCGGCCGCGATCCTGCTGGTTCAGCGTGCGCAGCGCAGCCCGGCGTCTCCCGCGTAACACCCTGGTCCGAGCCTTGTCGCGTTCACGAACAGCAGCACGCACTCGTCACTCGCGAACCCCGCGATCAGTGCCCTCCTGCGTGCCATGTCCAGTGCTTCCCGCACCGCTTCCTCAGGGGTGTGCTCGTAGGACCACCCCGTGAAGGCTTGCGCCTCATTCACCTCAGTCGTCATGTTCGGACCGCCTCCCCACGGTCATTCATCTCAGCTAATGTGAAGGTAGGTTGACGCGATCCGCTGTGTCAATGAGATGGAAGGCGATGATGACCGAGGAACGGGCGAGCCTCGCCGACCGCATCGACCGCCTGTTCCAGGTGGTGCGCAGGCCGAACGGCGAGCCGCACAGCCACGAGGAGGTGGCGCGGGCGTGCCGGGAGAGCACCGGGGAGACGTTCTCGGCCGCCTACCTGTGGCAGCTGCGGACCGGGCGGCGCGACAACCCGACCAAGCGTCATCTGGAGGCGCTGGCGGCGTTCTTCCAGGTGCCGCCGGCCTACTTCTTCGACGATGAACAGGGGAGAATCATCGCCGAGGAACTGGAACTGCTGGGGGCGTTGCGCAACAGCGCGGTGCGGGACCTGGCGCTGCGGGCGGTGACGCTGTCCGAGGAGGGGCTCGGCACCGTGGCCGACATCGTGGAGGCCATCGGGCGGCGAGAGGCCCAGAGAGAGTCACAGAGAGAGTCGCAGAGAGAGTCACAGCGGTCCAAGGGGGAATAGTGCTCGGCAGGAAGAGCGCGCTGTGGCGGCGATGTGAGCGGATCGCGTCCACTGTGGACCTACCGGATCCGTTCGACGTGCACGCGGTGTTCGAAGGGCTGGCCGTTCACCGCGGCAGGCCGATCGAGCTGATCCCGCTGGCCGCCAAGCCCGGTGCGCCGTGCGGGGTGCTGGCGGCGACCGACCGCGCGGACTACGTGTTCTACACGCGGGACACGTCTCCGTTGCACCAGCAGCACATCCTGTTGCACGAGCTGGGTCATCTGCTGTGCGGGCACGCCGAGGGCCAGGAGCTGTCGGACAAGGTGGCCGCTATGCTCACGCCGAACCTGCCGATTGAGCTGGTGCGCAGGGTGCTGGGCCGCACGACCTACCTGTGGGAGCACGAGCAGGAGGCCGAGCTGGTGGCGTCGCTGATCGTGCGCCGGATCGAGGGAGGCGCGGACCCGCTGCGATCGGCGTTCGGGTCTTGAGCAGTTACGCCACGGCGGCGCTGCTCACGCTGATCGGGCTCACGCTGCTCGGGACGGCCCGCAGCGCGCCACGCCACCTGGTGACGTTCTTCCTGAGCATGGCGCTGTCGCTGGTGATCTCGGGCGACCCGACGATCCGCCTGGTCGGGGTGGAGAACCAGCTGCTGTGCCGGCTCGTCACGAACGTGCTGCAGCTGCTGTCGGTGTGGTCGCTGCTCAAGCTGGCGCGCAGCATCCGCTCCCCCGAGCCGCGCACCGCGTTCTGGCCGCTGCCGCTGACCTGGGCCGTGCTCTTCCTGTGCTACCTGGACTTCGCGCCGCACCACGCCGTGCTGCACACGCTGCAATGGCGGCCGAGCGTCGTGCTGTACCAGGTGGTGCTCACCGGCTACGCGGTCGGCTGCCTGGTGGTGTTCATCCGGACGCTCCTGCAGGTCTCCCGGCCACCAGGGGCGTTCCGCACCGGCCTGCGGGTGATCATGGCGGCGGCCGCGGCGACCATCGCGTGGGGAGTGTTCTCCGGGCTTCCCTCGTTGTCGATCATGGTCACCGGGCTCGCCGGGTTCGTGCCGACGTCCCGGGCGATCGGGATGGTCGCGATGACGCTGTGGGTGACAGGCGCGCTGCTGACCACGTGGGACGGCGCGGTGAAGCTGTTCCGGACCTGGCGCGGGATTCGCGCGGTGACGCCGTTGTGGCGGACTTTGGTGCTGGCGCAACCGCAGATCGCGTTGCCGGCGCGGCACGACCTGGAGTTCACGCTGTACCGGCGGGTGATCGAGATCCGAGACGGGCTGCTGGCGTTGCGCACCCACGTGCCGCCGGATCTCGCCTCCTGGCTGCGGACTCCCGTCGACGGGCCGACTCTCGTGGCGGCCGAGCTCGCGGCGGCGTTGGTCATGCGCGACGCGGGGAGGAGCTGGCCCGCACAGCCCGGGCAGTCCGCGGGGACGCCCAGCGTGGAGGCCGAAACCGCCTGGCTGGGCGCCGTGTCCTCGGCTTTCACCCGGTCACCGGTCGTGCGCGAGGTGCGCCGGCTGGCTCAGCTCGACGCGGCGTGAGATCAGGTGGTCGGCCGTTCTCAGGGCCAGCGCGGCCATCGTGAGCGACGGGTTGGACGTGCCGAGCGACGGCATGCTGCCGCAGCCCACCGCGTACAGGTTGGGGTGGTCCCAGCACCGTTGCCACTGGTCCACGACCGAGGTTTCCCTGTGCGTGCCCATGATGTGCGTACCGCCGCCGTGGCCCGCACCCCAGTAGCGCAGGGGCTCGCCGTTGTGCTCGAAGTAGTGTTCCTCGTCCGGCTTGTACGAGGTGTAGTCGTCGGCTTTGAGCATCTCGAACAGCCTGTCCGACACGCGTTTCGCCGCCAGCAGGCCGTCTTTCACGTAGTCCGACAGTCCGTAGTGGACGCTCGGGCGCGGGTTGCCCAGTGCGTCTACCTCTGATGCCAGCGTGACGCGGTTGAGCGGGTCGGCTTCCTGCTCGATCTCGAACTGCAGCGTGAACTGCCGCCCGACGCGTTCCGCGACCGCCTTTCTCAGCGCGTTGCCCCTGAGACCTGCCGCGACGAACTCGGCGGTGTCGGAGTCCGGGCTGCCCGCTGACCAGCCCCAGCCCCAGTTGCCGATCTCGACGCGGAACGGCGCTCTGTTCCTGCGTTCGCCTCCTGCCCTGAACGCCTCGATGCTCGTGGTCGACCCTGGTCCGCGGAACGGGCCGATCGGGTGGGGCATCAGCGCCCACGTGAGCAGTGCGGGGTGGTCCATGAGGTTGCGGCCGACCTGGTCGCTGCTGTTCGCGAGTCCGGACATGAGCAGCAGCTTGGCGTTCTCGATGGCGTGCGCGGCGAGCACGACCACGTCCGCTTCGATCTCGCATTCGGTGTGCCTTGAGGTCGTGTCGTCCTCGTAGCGCTGGTAGCCGACCTTGGTGATCCGGCCGAACTCGTCCGCGTGGAGCCGGTTCACGACGCATCTCGTGCGCAGTTCGACGTTCAGGGACCAGCGCTGCTGAGTGCGACGCGGCGTGTACTTGGCGTTCTCCGGGCACACCGGCACACAACTCGCGAATCCCGAGCACAGGTGCCCGCCAAGTCGGTAACCGTCCGTCGGGATTCCGTTGCGCGCCTGGGGTGTGCCGGTGATCAGCAGCTCGTGCCCGTCGATGCTCTGTCCGTCCACAACGGACGCGACCGCGTGGTCGAGATACGTGCGAGGCAAGGCGTGCATGGGATACGCGTACCCGTCAGCAACCGGAACGTGCTGCCGTTGCTCGTCCGCGTCGGCAGAGATGCCGATCTCCCACTCCGCGGCGCGGTAGTAGGGCTCCAGGTCGTCGTACTCGATGGGCCAGTTGCGCCCGCGACCCAGGTCTCCGGTGTGGAAGTCCTCGGGGTGCATGCGGGGCGTGATGCCGGTCCAGACGGTGCCGGTGCCACCGTTCATCCGCAGGTACGGGCTGCAGTAGTCGTAAGGCCCGGTGTTGATCAGGTAGTCGCTCGACGGCGCGGCAACCGTGGTCCGGTAGGGCGCGAGCGGTGACTTGATCAGTGCGGTCTGGAATCTTCTGACGGCCTCGTCGTGCTCGGTCTCCGCGCCGGCTTCCAGCACCGTGACGCGAAACCCGTTGTCCCCCAGCACTTTCGCCATCAACGAGCCGGCGAACCCTGCCCCGACCACCACGGCCCTCATCAGGCGCTTCTTCTGGGTCTGCGCTCCCAGCTGCCGAACCCGGGCCCCGCTGTGCCCGGCGCCGGCACCCCGACCGCCTTCCACGCCAGACCCTCGGCGTAGGCGCGGGAGCTCGGGATCACCCCGCGCCACACACCCGTGTACCAGAGCTGGATCAACTCGGCGTCCGTCGCACCCTGCGCAAGAACGCGGTACTGCTCGACCAGTCCGGTCGACCTCAGCTCTTCCGCCGAGAACCCGGTCAGCTCGGCGGACAACTCCACGAAGGCGTCCATGGCGCCATCCTGGGCGGAGGCACTGTCCTGCGCCAAACGATCTGAGCAATGCTCACCCGCGTGGCCCAACCTCCATCTCGCCGAGCAGCGACCAGTCGTCCTGCTCCAGCACCGCGTTGACGATCCGCGGCGTCTCGGCGAGGTACTGCGGCAGTTCCTTCCGCGCGTTCTTGAAGTGCTCCGACTGCACGTGCGCCCCACCCGCGTCGCCGTCGCGGAACGCTTCGACCAGCACGTACTCGTTCGCGTCGTCGAGGCTGCGCGACCAGTCGAACCACAGGCAACCGGGCTCGGCCCGCGTGGCCTCGGTGAAGGTCCTCGCGATGTCGGGCCAGGCGTCGGCGTGCTCGGGCAGGATGCGGAACTTGGCGGTGATGAAGATCAAAACGGCCTCCTTCGGCATGATCGCCCTCCAACCCTATGGGGTCGTGGAGCGTCGAGGCGCGGTGAATCTGGCTGAGCGCGAAATCCCGGCGTCTGACCGCACGGCATTTGTTTTGGTCAGCACTGAAGCTATCGAGCTTGCTGAGTACGCCTAGTCCTCGATCGGGACCAGCGATCCGTCCGGCGCCATCCGCATCCGAGTCGGGCCCTGGGCGACCATCGCGGCCACGGCGGCGGCCATCGCGGCGTCCCGTTCGGCCTGGTCCGGGCGAGTGATGCGGAACCCGTGCACCACGAGGTCGGACGACACGGTCTCGGCGGTGAACCCGAAGACCTCCCGCGCGATCGCGTCAGCGGCCTCGTAGTCGTCCTCCGAGCGCACCTCAGCACCGTCCGCGGACCACTCGGTGAAGCCGAACGACCCGTCGCCCGAGTGCTGCTGGAAGACGACCACCGGCCGTCCGGCGGCGAACTCCAGCACGGCGTCGACGTCGATCTCCCTGTCGCACACGATCGTGGCTTCCGGCAGGACCGCGACGTAGGCGAACCCGTCTGCGGGATAGATGTCGTCGGCCAAGTCGCTGTCCTCGGCCGCTTCGACCGCACAGCCCGGCCGCACCGCCCGGATCACCGCTTCCGCCGCGGCCTTGTCCGGCTCGCCACCGTTCCGCAACGCCGTCTTGAGGTCGCCGAACACCACCACAGAAGCCTTCACACCCATGCGTGGGACCTTAACCTGCGGGTCTGACATTCCTGCGCCATCATCGGCCCGTGCCCGAGATGATCGACACCCGCCGGCGGAACCTGGTCGTCGCGGCCGTTCTGCTCGCCATGCTGCTGGCCGCCCTCGACCAGACGATCGTGTCCACCGCGCTGCCGACGATGGTGGCCGACCTGGGTGGCGGCGCGCACCTGTCGTGGGTGGTGACGTCGTACCTGCTCGCCGAGACGATCATGACCGTGCTGATCGGCAAGTTCGGCGACCTCTACGGGCGCAAGAAGACGTTCCTGGTCAGCGTGGTGCTGTTCCTCGTCGGCTCGTTCTTCGCGGGCTGGTCGGAGTCGATGGGCATGCTCATCGCGTTCCGCGCGGTCCAGGGCCTCGGCGCGGGCGGGCTCATGGTCACCTCGACGGCGATCATCGCGGACGTCGTGCCGCTGCGGGAACGCGGCAAGTTCCAGGGGTTCGCGGGCGCGGTGTTCGGCATCGCGACGGTCGCGGGTCCCTTGCTCGGCGGGCTGTTCGTCGACCACCTGAGCTGGCGGTGGGCGTTCTACGTCAACATCCCGCTCGGCGTGATCGTCATCGCGGTCGCCCTCAGCGCTCTGCCCACGATCAAGGCCGACGGGCACCCGAAGATCGACTACGCCGGCATCGCGCTGATCGCTCTGGCGGCGACCGGGTTGACGCTGGTCACGAGCTGGGGCGGCACCGAGTACCCGTGGACGTCGCCGACGATCCTGTGGATGGCAGCGGGCTCGATCGTTCTCCTCGTCGCGTTCGTGTTCGTCGAGCAACGAGCCGCGGAACCGATGCTGCCGATGAGGTTGTTCCGCAGCCGGGTGTTCACGGTGTCGGGCATCCTGAGCTTCGTCGTCGGGTTCGCGATGCTCGGCGGCATCACGTACCTGCCGATCTACCTGCAGTACGTGCGCGGCGAGTCCGCCACGGCGTCCGGGCTGTGGATGCTGCCGCTGATCGCCGGGCTGATGGCCACGGCGCTGCTCACCGGCAACACCATCAGCCGCACCGGCAAGTACCGGGCCTTTCCGATCATCGGCTCGGTCGGCCTGACCGTCGGCATCTTCCTGCTGTCCTATTTGGACGCCGACACCAGCTACTGGGTCATGGGCGCGTTCATGGTCGTGCTCGGCGCGGGCATCGGCCTGGTGATGCAGGTGCCGGTGATCGTCGTGCAGAGCACCACCAACTACTCCGACCTCGGCGTCGCCACGTCCGGCATCAGCTTCCTGCGCACGATGGGCAGCTCGTTCGGCGTCGCGATCTTCGGCACGATCTACGCCAACCAGCTGCCGAAGCACCTCGTCGTGCCACCCGGAGTCGATCCGCGCGCGATCGCCAGCCCGGCCGCCGTGCACGCGTTGCCCGAGATCGTGAAGGCGCCGATCGTCGCCGGGTACGCCGAGACGGTGTCGACGATGTTCCTGATCGCCGCGCCGATCGGGCTGATAGCGCTGCTCGTCGCGTTCTTCCTGCCCCAGGTGCAGCTGCGGGACACGTCTCGCGCGGCCGCGACCGGCAACAGCGGTGTCGGCGAGAGCTTCGCCGCGCCGCCGTCGAACTCCTACGACGAGCTGCGCAAACTCGTCTCCACGGTCGTCTCGAAGTCCAAGGACGATCCGGGGCTCGCGGTGTTGCGCCGCTCCGGCGTGGACCTACCGCTGGAACAGGCGTGGCTGCTCGGGCGCGTCTACCGGGCGTCGACGGACGACGGCATCGCGACGCTCGACGAGATCGCCGAGATGACCAAGGTTCCCGGCGGCATCTTCGAACCGACCGCGCGGGCGCTGGTCGAGTCCGGGCACCTGGCGTACCACGACGACGGCTACCGGTTCACCGATCGCGGCGCGGACGTGTTCACGCAGCTTGTGCACGCGTGGCGGCGGTGGCTGCTCGACCAGCTCGAGGACTGGCACGAGCCGGACCAGCGCGACTTCGCGCAGGCGCTCGACTCGTTCACCGACGAGCTGATCGAGAGCGGCCGCCAGATGAGCAGGGTCTAGCTCCGGGCTCGCAGGGCCGCGGCTTCCGAGGCGCGGCCCTGTTCCTCGTACATCGCCAACGCTCGCGCCCATTGCTCACGTGCCGCTGCAGTGTCTCCCGCCGCGTTGAGCACGTCGCCGAGGTGCTCCAGCACCGTCGCCTGCTCGGCCGAGTTGTCCAGCTCCCGGTACAGCGCCACGGCTTCCTGGTAGTGCGCGACGGCGTCGGCGTGCCTGCCGTCGTGGTGGGCGATGTGCGCGAGACTGTCCAAAGTGGCCGCTGAACCCTCCGCGTGGCCGAGCTTGTTGTTGAGCAGCATGGCTTCCTCGCAGTACGTGCGTGCCTCGGCGTACCGGCCCAGGCACGCGTAGCGCCAGCCGACCTCGTTCAACGACTCGGCCTCGCGGATCTCGGACCCGGCCGCGCGGAACTTCTCCAAGCCCTGCACCGAGTGGGCGAGCGCCTTCTCCAGGTCGCCCTCGAACTCCGCCGCCCACGCCATCGCCCGGTGCGCCGCGCCGTGGGCCGCGTGGTCGTCGCTGCGGGCGAACAACGCCAGACTGCGTTCGAAGTGCTTGTGCCCCAACGGCGACTGCCCCAGCTCGACGTAGTTCGCGCCGAGACACATGTGCGCGGTCGCCTGCTTGCTCTCGTCCCCCAGCGCCTCGGCGGCTTCGAGCGCTCCCAGCCAGGCCTCGACGTCGTCGTGCGTGCGCCCGCGCCGCAGGTGGTAGTTGTTCAGCGTGCGGCCGAGCATCCAGGCGACGGCGAAAGCCCCGCGCTGCAACGCGGTGCGCTGTTCAGTCATCAGACAGGCGTGCTCGGTGTCGAACCACGCCATCGCGGCCGCGTTGTCCACGAACGTCAGGACGTAGCCGCTTTCGTGCTCCGGCAACACCTTGTGAGGTTCCAGTGTCGTCGCGGCAGCCCTCGCGGTGGCCGCGTAGAAGTCAGCCAGCCGCGAACCGGCGTCGGCTTCCAGGTCGGCCGCGTAGAGCCCGACGAGGTCGTGCATCCGGTACCGGCCGGGGACGTGCTGCTGCACGAGGTGCGCGTTCTCCAGCTCCCGCAGCACCATCCGCGTCCTGGCGGTGGGCCGGTCGACGAGCGCCGCCACCGCCGCGAGGCTGATGTCCGCTGTGGTGACCGTGCCGAGCAGCGCGAACGTCCTGGCCGCCTCGTCCGACAGCGCCGCCACGGACCACGAGAACACCGCGCGCAGGTTCGTGCCGATCTCCCCCGCGTCCAGGGCGTCGAGGGGCTGTTCGCGCAGTTCGTCGGCGAACACGGCCAGCGGGAAGTCCGGGTCCGTCGCGGCGCGTGCGGCGACGATCGACAACGCCAGCGGTAGCCCGCCGCACCAGCTCACCAGGTCCTGCACGACGTCCGGCTCGGCCGCGACCCGTTCGGCGCCGAGACGTGCCTCGAGGAACTCGCGGGCGTCGGCCGGGTGCAGCACGTCCAGCGACACCGACCTGGCGCCGTGCGCGGCCACCAGCCCGGTGAGTTTCAGACGGCTCGTGACCAGCACGGTGGCGTTCGAACCGGGCAGCAGCGGCACGACCTGCTCGGTGGAGCGGGCGTTGTCGAGCAGCACCAGCATCCGCTTCCCGCTGACGAGACTGCGGTAGCGGGCGGCCCGCGCGTCCAGGCCGGCGGGAATCGTCTGCTCCCCCAACGCTTCCAGAAACTCCCGCAGCACGTTCTCCGGCGGTGTCGGCTCGGCGCTCGGGTCGAAGCCGCGCAGGTTCACGTACAGCTGACCGTCCGGGAAAGTGCTCAGGTTCCGGTGCGCCCAGTGCACCGCGAGCGCGGTCTTGCCGATGCCGCCGGTGCCACCGATCGCCGTGATGACAACGGTTCCGGACGGTTCGAGCGCCTTGAGCTCGTCGGTGCGGCCGGTGAACCACGGGTGCGGCGCGGGGAGCTGTCGTGGGCCTTCGGGTTCCGTCTCGCCGGCCAGGATCCGCTGGTGCACGTCCTGCAGCGGCTTGCTCGGGTCCGCGCCGAGCTCGTCGGCGAGCCTGCGCCGCACGGTGTCGTAGTGGCGCAACGCTTCCGCGTCGTTGCCCGACGCGTGCAGGGCCTGCATCAGTTGTGCGGCAAGGCGTTCGTCGTGCGGTCGTTCGTCGGCGGCCTGCCTCAGCGCGGGCAGCAGTTCGGTGTGCCGGTTCTGAGCGAGCGCTTGGTCGTTGCGGTCGAGCTCGGCGGCGACGCGTTCGGCGTGCAGGCTTTCGCGCAGTGCGTCGAACCACGGCGACTCCAGGCCGTCCAGCGCCTGCCCGCGCCAGAGCTCCAGCGCCTCGTCGAGGACGCCCTCCCGCACGAGTTGCCTGAAACGGAACAAATCGACTCGCGATGGATCTACCGTGAGCCGGTATCCGGCCGGGGAGCGTTCGATGTCCAGTCCGAGCAGCTTGCGCAGTTTGGACACGTACCCGTAGAGCGTGTCGCGGGCCCTGACCGGTGCCCGCTCACCCCACACGCGGTCGAGCAACCGGTCGACCGGGACCGGCTTTCCGCCCTCGACCAGCAGCGCTACCAGCACGGATCGTTGCCGGACGTGGCCGATCTCGACCACCGCACCGCGGTCGCGCACCTCGACGGCACCGAGCAGCCCGAACTCCACGATCACCCCTCAGCAGCTGATTCAAGGTTCATCCTAGGTTCGTCCTTGATCAAACGGGCAACGTTGCCAGGGCGGGCCGAACGGCTCGCGGGACATCTCCCGGATTCGAGGGGTATTTCGTGAAGTCTCGCAACGTCGTCCTGGCGGCTCTGGGTCTCGGGCTCGGCCTGAGCGGGCTGATGCCCGTCGCCGCCAGCGCGGAGACCTCCGGTGACGTGTCCGTCCAGGCAGTGCACCGCAAGTCGGCTGCCTGCGCCTCGCCCGACGGCCAGAAGATCAACATCTCCTGGGGCGACGGCAACGTCACGACCACGGTCTACTACAACAACCACTGCAACCAGGCTCGCGCGATCGAGCTGGAGTTCGTGCGCGAGAACGGCACCATCTTCACCAAGTGCTTCGTGGCACCGGCGAAGAAGAAGGACAACAAGGAGATCGACAACAGCAACCCGAACAAGGTGTCGATCCTGAAGCGCAGCACCTGCCCGTAACCGATGCTCGGAGGGCCCCAGTCTCGTCACCATCCGGCAGCCCAGCCACCGGGGCCCTCCACCATCGCCTTGAAAGATCACCCGAGCGGACCAGGGCGCTTGCGTTCCTCCACATGCGACCCTGGAGTGGATGAGCCACACGCGAATCGGGTCGTTCAACGTGGAGAACATGTTCGAGCGCCCCAAAGTGATGGGCCGCAACGCTGTAAAGCACGCGGCCCCGGTGCTGGCCGCCCACGCCCGGTTCAACGAACTGATCGCTTCCGAGAGCTACACGCCCGCGGTCAAGGAAGAACTTCTCGAAAACCTGGCGACGCTGGAGTTGCTGCGAAGTGACCGCAGCAAGTACGCGATCCTGCGCCGCATCCGCGGCCGGTTCCTGGCCCGGCACCGCACCGGCGAAACCACAGTCGTGGCAAGCGGTCGCGAGTCCTGGGTCGGCTGGGTCGAGCTGACCACCGAACCCATCAGCGAGCTCGCGACCCGCCACACCGCCCAGGTGATGCGCGACGTCGGCGCCCACGTCCTCGGCGTGGTCGAGGCCGAGTCCCGCGAACTCCTGCACATGTTCTCCGCGTCGATGCTCAAGCACGTCGGCTGGACCCCGTACGACGAGGTCCACCTCATCGACGGCAACGACGAGCGCGGCATCAACGTCGGCCTGCTGACCCGCGACGCCCACGAGGTCATCACCATCCGCACGCACGTCTACGCGCGCGACACCTCAGGCACGATCTTCTCCCGCGACTGCGCCGAGTACCACGTCCGCACCCCGTTCGGCCCCGAGGTCGTCGTCCTGGTGAACCACCTGAAGTCCAAGGGCTACGGCGCCCCCGGCGACCCGATCGGCGCACGCCGCCGCTTCCGCCAAGCCGTCCGCATCGCCCGCATCGTGAACCGCCTGCGCGACGAGGGCCACGAGTACATCGCCGTCGTGGGCGACCTCAACGACACCGCGGACAGCGAAGCGTTGAGGCCTCTCTTCCAACGCACGGGCCTGCGCGACATCAGCGAGCACCCGGACTTCGAGTGGGACCACCGGCTGGGCACCTACCGCGGTGTCAACGCGAAGGGCAAGATCGACTACGTGCTGCTGACCCCTGAGCTGTACGGGAAAGCTGTCGGCGGCGGAGTGTTCCGCAAGGGCGTGTGGCGCGGGCCCCGCACGCAGAACCGTTGGGACGTCTACGAAACCATGACGGCCGAGGTGCACGCGGCGTCCGACCACGCCGCGATCTACGCCGACATCGACTGGTCCCGCTAGACCACCTCGACCGTCACCTCGACGACATCGCCCGGCCCCACGCCGTTCTTCTTGCGCACGGCAGCCTTGATCGGCAACACGTAACACCCGGACTGCTTGTCCGGGAACACGCTCGTCGACCAGTTGCTCGCACCCACGCCCACCCTGACCTTCACGCTGCCGAAGCCCGCACCGGGCGTGGCGATGTCGCGGATCTGGTCCGAGACGTCCTCGGGCAAGGTGACGAAGGTCCACGTGTCCATGCGCCTGGCGTCCCAGACCCACAACTCCGCATCGAAGACGAACATCCGCTGATTGTGCGTCAGAGCGGCGCGCTGATGTGGAAGTGCTCGTCGAACCGCTCGGCCAGCGCCTCCCCCATCCCGTACGGCGCCCACTTCCGCACCAGTGCCAGGAACCCCAGCAGGTCCTGGCGCACGGCCTCCAGCTGCCGAGGGAGATCGGCGATCGGGAGCACGCAGGCAGGCCCGTCGACGCGACGACCGTCCGGCCACAGCCGCGCGACACCGTCCCCGAACTCCAGACCCGGCTCGGGGTCGTGGCCCAGCCAGGGCACGCGGCCGTCCAGGAGGTACTGCCAGTCGCGCCACGTCTCCAGCCCGACGCAGCAGCCGGGTTCGATCTCCACCCCGGTCGCGGTGTCCCGTACCAACAGGCCGCCGGACATCACGAGGCCGTCACCCTCCAGCAGCACCCGGAGCATCGCGGGTCCGGTCTCGGCGACCTGCTGCTGGTTGTTGTACTGGGCCGTGGAGGCGAGCGCCGTGCCGAGGTCCTCCCGGGACATCCGGCCGGACAGCACCACGTCACCGTCGGAGTACGGGCCGGTCGGCCAGTCCGGGAACCTGACGAGGTGGTGGGCGGCGACGACGGCGGACATCTCGATCACTCACCCATTATGGTGACGAAGGCCACCGACCAAATCGGTCGGTTTACCTACCGAACCGGTCGGTAAACGCCGTAAAGTCGTCGACATGCCACGACAGCCGAGGACCGGAGTCGACGAGAAGATCCTCGACGCCGCCGCCGCACTCTTCGCGCGGCACGGCTTCGAACAGACGAGCCTGAAGTCGCTCGCCGATGCCGTCGGCCTGTCCAAAGCCGGTCTGCTGCACCACTTCCCGAGCAAAGACGCTCTGTTCGAAGCGGCGTGGGAGCAGAGCCGCGTGCTGAGCAGGCACGTGGCCGAGCTCGTCGCGCCGATGCCGCCGGGGCCCGCGCGCGAGAGGCGAGCGCTGGAGCTGCTCACCGACATCGCACTGGACCGGCCGGGGTTGGTCGCACTGCTGTTCCGCTCGATGACCGCGCCGGGCGAAGACCCCCAGCAGGCCCAGGACGAACTGATGATCAACGAGATGTTCGTCATCGACCCCCAGCAAGAACTGCCGCGCGCGATCCGGATCGTCGGCGCGCTCAGCGCCATGGCCGTGCTCACCATCCTGGCCAACCAGGAGGGCGACAAGACGACGTGGCGCCCCTTGATCCTCGCTACCTGTTACGACGCACTCGGGCACCGGGAGGCCTGACCACCATGGCGAAACTGCTCTACCGACTCGGCAGAGGTGCGCACCAGCACCGGCTCGCGGTCGTCCTGATCTGGCTGCTCGTGCTCATCGGTGCCGGTGCGGGCGCGTTCACGCTCGGCGGTGAGACGTCCAACTCGATGTCGATCCCCGGCCAGGAGTCGACCACCGCGCTCGAGCGCATCCAGGAGAAGTTCGGCCAGGGCGAGACCGCTCAGGCGAAGGTCGTGCTGAAGGCGCCTGGCGACGAGAAGCTGCCGCAGCACGTCAAGGCGATCACCGAGCTCATCAGCGACGAGCAGGCGCTCAAGGGCGTCAAGCAGGCGACCAACCCGCTCGACCCCGCCGCGCCGACGGTCAACAAGGACGTCAACGTCGGCTACAGCACCGTCACCTACGACGTGAAGCCGGGCGAGGTCACCGCCGACCAGCGGGCCGAGCTCACCAAGGTCATCGACAAGGCGCGCGCCGCGGGCCTGACCGTCGAGGTCACCGGCACCGCCATGCAGGAGACGCCGCACGTCGGCGGGCCCACCGAGGCCGTCGGTGTCGTGCTGGCGCTGGTCATCCTCGCGCTGACCTACGGCTCGCTCGTCACCGCGGGCATGAACCTGCTGAGCGCCGGCATCGGCGTCGGCATCGGCACGCTCGGCATCACCATCGCGTCCGGGTTCATGGACCTGCAGTCGACCACGCCGATCCTCGCGTCGATGCTGGGTCTCGCGGTCGGCATCGACTACGCGTTGTTCATCATCAACCGCTACCGCCAGGAACTGCGCCGCGGCTCCGACGTCGGGCACGCCGTCGCCACCGCGGTCGGCACGGCGGGCAGCGCTGTCGTCACGGCAGGTCTGACCGTTGTCATCGCGCTCGTGGGTCTCGCGATCGCGGGCATCCCGTTCCTGACGCAGATGGGTGTCTCGGCCGCGGCCACGATCGTCGTCGCGGTGCTGATCGCCATCACGCTGGTGCCCGCGGTGCTGGGCATGCTCGGCCGCCGCGTGCTGACCCGCAAGGAACGCGCCGCGGTCACGCAGGAGCCCAAGGATCGCGGCGTCATCCGCGGCTGGTCGAAGGCCGTCACCCGCAACCGCGTCGTCGCGCTGCTGCTGTCCGTCGTCGCTCTCGGCGTCGTCGCGATCCCAGTGGCGTCCATGGACACCACGCTCATCCAGAAGCCGCCGGCCGGTTCCACGCAGGAGCGCGCCGACCAGATCCTCGCGCAGGGCTTCGGCGAGGGCTTCAACGGACCGATCCTCGTGCTCGTCGAGGGCAACGGCGCCGCCGCGACCGCCACCAAGGCCGCCGAACCGATCGCCAAGCTCGGCGACGTCGCACTGGTGACGCCCGCCCAGCCGAGCCCGGACGGCCAGGCCGCGCTCGTCACCGTCATCCCGAAGTCCGGGCCGGACAGCGCCGAGACCGAACAGCTCGTCGCCGACCTGCGCGCCGAACTGTCCACTCTGGACGGCGGCAAGGCCTACGTCAGCGGCGCCACCGCGGTGAGCGTCGACGTGGCGACGTCACTGGACCGCGCGCTGCCGATCTACCTGGCCGTGGTCGTGGGTCTCGCGCTCGTGCTGCTGATCCTGGTGTTCCGCTCGCTGCTCGTGCCGCTCGTCGGTGTGCTCGGCTTCCTGCTGACCATCGGCGCGTCGCTCGGCGCCACGGTGGCGGTGTTCCAGTGGGGCTGGCTCGCCGACGCGGTGAACCTCGACAGCACCGGCCCGCTGATCAGCCTCACCCCGATCCTGGTGATCGGCATCCTGTTCGGCCTGGCCATGGACTACCAGATCTTCCTGGTGTCCCGGATGCACGAGGCGCACCACCGCGGCGCCAAGCCGATCGAGGCCATCACCACGGGCTTCCGCCAGGCGGCACCGGTCGTCGTGGCCGCCGCGCTGATCATGTTCTCGGTGTTCGCGGGCTTCGTCCCGGCGGGCGAGGCGACCGTGAAGTCGATCGCGTTCGCCTTGGCGGTGGGCATCTTCGTGGACGCTTTCGTGGTCCGCATGGTGCTCGTGCCCGCCGCGCTGGCCCTGATCGGTGAGCGCGCCTGGTGGCTGCCGAAGTTCCTGCGCTGGCTGCCGGAGCTCGACGTCGAGGGCACCGCGCTCGACGAGCTGGAGGACGACAAGCGGGAGCCGGTCACCGTTTAGCCGGTTCCGCTCCCCGGTCCGCCATGCCCGTGATCTGATCGCGGGCATGGCGGACTGGTCTGTGCTCACCCACGCGTACGGGACGGCCGAGGACATCCCCGGCCTGTTGGACCGGGTGGCGAAGGCGAACGACGAGGAGGCGTGGAGCGAGCTCTGGAGCGCGCTGTGCCATCAGGGCACCTCCTACCCCGCCAGCTACGCCGCTCTGCCGCACCTCGCGCGCATCGACGACGTCCAGGCCGTCGTGCTCGCGGGAGGGATCGTCGCGGACGGTGGCGACGAGGTGCGCGTCGAGCACGCCGCGTCCATCGCCCAACTGCTGGCCAGGGCCAACGACCTGCTGCCTGCCGCCGACGAGGACACCTACGCGTACCTGCTCGGATGCGTGCTGGCGTTCGAAGGCTTCTGGGACACCATCGACACCCTGGCGTGGGGCGTAGCCGACCAGGAGTTCGAGATCGAGTGCCCGGAGTGCGGTACCGCGATCCAGATCCTGCTCGCCGAGGAGGTCAGCCGCGCCGACGACTGCGACGACCGCCCGCTGCGGCCCGCCGGTGCCGTCACGCTCGACGGCGTGGGCGGCCGGCTCCACTCCATCTCGGTGAGCCACGGCAAGGAGAACGTCGCCGAAGTGGTGCGGCGTCTCTTCGGTCACGCGACCTGCCCGGCTTGCGAAGCCGATCTCACGGTCTCCGAGCACGTCGCGTGAGCGGGTCGGACGACGCGAGATTCAGCGTCGCCCGACCACGTGCTCTGAAGATCACTCGCCGCCGAAGTCGCCGAAGTCCTCGAAGGCGTCATCCATCATCTCTCCGACCACCATGCCGCCCACGACACCGGCGGCACCGGCGGCGATGACGGTGCCCATGCCCATCCCGCCACCGTGATGTCCACCGTGGTGGCCGTGCTGCGCGTAGCCGTGGTGAGCACCGCCGCGCTCCGCCACCTGCGCCAGCCAGCCGTTGATCGACGACGCCCAGTCCGCGACCTGCGCTTCCTGGTGCGACAGGCGGAAGTGGCCGAACGCGTCACCGCCCGACGAGAACATGCCGCCGCGCTTGTCGGCTTCGAGGATCACGAACAGCTCGTGCGGCGAGGCCACGAACGTCAGCTCCACCTGCGACACGCGTCCAGCGAACTGGGCGGGCGGGAAGAACTCGATCTCCTGGTAGAAGCCGAGCTCCTGCGGCACGCCGTGCAGGCGGCCTGCCTCGACGTCGGCGCTGCGGAAGGCGAAACCGAGCTGCCCGAACGCGTTCAGCACCGCGTCCTGCGAGGGCAGCGGGTGGATCAGCACGGGGTCGAGGTCGCCCTTGTCCGGCGCGCCCGCGATCACGAGCTCGGTCCGCACGCCCACTGTCATGCCGGGCAGCTGGGCGCCGCCGACCGCCGTGATCGGGGTTTCCCACGGGATCGGGAGCTGGAACGGGATCGACACCGGCTGCCCGGCGGCGACCCGCACGCTCTGCGCGACGACCACTCGCAGGAACTCGGACACGCCGCCGTACTCGTGGTCGCCGTGCTCGACCTCGACACGGGTGACGAGCGACAGCACGACCTGGCCGATCTCGGCGTCCGCGCTGCCACCCTGGATGCGCACCTGGCCGGTGACGAGCTGGCCGGGCGCGGCGTGCGGTGAGTCCAGCACTGTGTCGACCGACGGGCCACCGACGCCGAAGGCGCTGAGCATCCGCTTGAACATTTACCGTTTCCTCTCGCGGGTGTCGGTTTCGTCCTCGAAGTCGCCGATCAGCTCTTCGAGGAGGTCTTCAAGTGCGGCGATGCCAACGGTTTCGCCGTCGTCGACCAACGCCAGCTGCGACCGCTCGGCGCGCATCGCCGTCACGGCCTGCGCGACCGGCATCGACGCGGGCAGGGTCAGCACCGGCCCCATCAACGCGCGGGCCGGCAGGTCCTCGCCGCGCGCCGTGGCCCGCATGGCCTCGCGGATGTGCACCAGGCCGACGTAGTGACCGCGCAGGTCGGTGACCGGGAAGCGCGACCGTCCACACTGGAGGCTGCGACGCTCGATCGCCCGCGCCGTGGTGTGTTCCGTGACCGACGACGTCTGCGCGATCGGCACCATCACCTCGCGCACGGTCGTTCGCTGCACCTGGAGCATCCGGGTCAGCAGCCGTTGCTGGCCCTCGGGAATCAGACCGTGCTCGGCGGACTGGCGCAGCAGCATCCGCAGGTCGTCCGGCCGGTGGGCCTGCGCCAACTCGTCCTGCGGCTCGACCTTCATCAAGCGCAGCACCGAGTTCGTCGTCGAGTTCAGTCCACTGAGGATCCAGCGAACCGACCGGGCGAACGCGCGAAACGGCAGCGCCAGGATCAGCGCGGACCGCTCGGGATGCGCGATGGCCCACGACTTCGGCGCCATCTCGCCCACGACCATGTGCAGGAACACCACCAGCACCAGGCTGATCGCGAACGCCACACCGTAGGCGACGGCATCCGGCAGACCGGTCCACGCCAGCGAGGGCGAAAGCAGGTCGGCGACAGCAGGCTTCGCCAGAGCGCCGAGGCCCAACGTGCACAGCGTGATGCCGAGCTGGGCACCCGCGAGCATCAACGACAGCTCCCGAACGCCCGCCACGGCAGCCCGCGCCGCCCGTGAGGTCGAGGCCGCCTGCTCCAGCCGGTGCCGCTTCGCCGCGATCAACGCGAACTCGGCGGCCACGAAGAAGCCGTTCAACGCCAGCAGAACTACCGAGATCACGATGCTCATCGCGACAGCACCACCGTGTCCGGCACGTTGCGCGCGACCGCGGCCACCCGCAGCGTCACGCCGTCCAGCACCACCTCGTCGCCGGCCTCGGGCACGCGCCCCAGTTGGTGCAGCACGAGCCCGGAGACCGTGTCGTAGGCGTCGTCCTCCGGCAGCTCCACGCCGGTGGCGTCCTCGACCTCGTCCAGCCTCATCCGCCCGGACACGCGCCAGTCGTCGCCGACCTTCTCGACCAGCTCCGCGACCAGGTCGTCCTCGTCGTGGATCTCGCCGACGAGCTCCTCGGCCAGGTCCTCCAGCGAGACCACGCCCGCGAACCCGCCGAACTCGTCGACCACGCACGCGAGCTGACGGCGTTCGGTCCGCAGCCTCTCCAGAACCGCAGGCAGCGGCAACGTCGTGGGCACCACCAGAGCAGGCGACGCGATCTTCTCGATGGCGACCGACGAACGCTCTTCCGGCGTCAACGTCAGCACCTCAGCGAGCCCGACGACGCCGCGCAGGTCGTCGAGATCCTCACCGACGACCGGGAAACGCGAGTTTCCGGTGTCCAGCAACGAGACCACGCGCGCGGCGGGCTCGTCGAACCGTACGGTGTGGACGTTCACGCGCGGAGTCATCGCCTGTTCCGCGACGAGCTCGCGGAACCCGATGCCGTGCTCCAGCAACCGCGTGAGCTCGGGATCCAGGTGCCCCTGCTCCCCCGCGTCCTCCACGATCTGCTTGAGGTCCTCCGGCGTCGCGCCCTGCGGCAGCTCCTCGACCGGCTCGATGCCGACCGCGCGCAGCAGCCGGTTCGCGGCCGCGTCGAACAGCCGGATCACCGGTCCCGCGATCTTGAGGTACACCAAGGTCGACGCGCTCAACGCGAGTGCCAGCCGTTCGGGACGCGCGATCGCGAGGTTCTTCGGCAGCAGCTCACCGAGCACCATCTGCACGAACGTCGCGAACACCAGCGCGATCACCATCGAGCCCGGCACGCCCAGGCCCTGGCCGAGCAACGGCTCGGCCACGTAACCGACGAGCAGCGCCGTCACCGTGATGCCGAACTGGGCACCGGACAGCATGAACGAGAGCTTCGAAGTCACGCGCAGCGCACGCTCGGCGGGCTGGGATCCGGCCTCGGCCAGCTGCTGCAGACGGCCGCGATCGACCGCCATGTACGCGAACTCCTGAGCGACGAAATACCCCGTGGCGACAGTGAGCACCACGATGGCGAGCAAGCCGGATGCGATCAACAAGACGCACCCGGCCACGTACTACAGCCGTCTATGTCGGCTTCATCAGGCATACTTCAACAGTAGCACGTAGCACTGTACGGTTTGAGAGAGCGGAGGTCGCCGGTTTTGTCCGAATCACTGTTGAAGATCGGCGAGCTCGCCGCCCGTGCCGGAGTCAGCATCCGCACAGTCGACTACTACACGACGCTCGGCCTGATCTCCCCCGCCCAGCGCACCGCGAGCAACTACCGCCTCTACCGCGCCGACGACGTGGACCGCATCCACCTCGTGCAGCGCCTGGAGGTCCACGGCCTGCCGCTGGAGGACATCGCGCGGGCGTTCACCGCGGCGCCCGCCGACACCGCCGCCGTGCTCGGCCAGATCGACACCGACCTGCGCACGCTGCAGGAAGCCTGCGACGCCGCGTCTCCCGCGATGCACGGCCTGCTGACCGTGATCGCGAACCGAGTGCATTCGCTGATCACCATCGCCCTGCAGCTACCGCCCGATCTGCCGCTTTAGTCCGCGAAAATTCGGGGCTCGCCCGCACTCCGTTCGCACGCCAAGGTGAGAAAGCCGCCTCCGCCGCGCCCGACGTCCGGCAGGAAGTGAGCGCATGGAGTTCCCGAACACCCCCACCACGCCCCAGGTCACCCGCCGCTGCTTCATCGGTGGCTGCGCCGCTGCGGCAACCGTGATCACCACCGGCACCGCCGCGGCCACCCCGGACGTCCAGCCGTGCGGCAAGCTCCCGCCCGGCACCGTCCTCGCCAAGAAGGCCGACGTGCCACTCAACGGCGGCGTGGTCGTCTACTTCGACGACGAGACGTCCGTCGTGGTCGCGCAGCCGAAGAAGGGCACGTACACGGCGTTCGACGCCAAGTGCACGCACCAGGGCTGCATGTGCAGCGAGGTCGACAAGAACCTGATCATCTGCTGGTGCCACGACAGCCGGTTCAGCTCGGTGGACGGCAAGCGCAAGTCCGGCCCGGCCAAGAAGCCGTTGCCGCTGATCAAGACGAAGACCAAGGGGGACGACATCGTCGTGGCATGATCGCGAGTTGTCCACAGGTTGGCTGAGCTCTGCCCGTTGCCTCACGTCAAGATGCCCGCGTAGGTGGCTTCGTGGCCTCATGGGAAATGCCCGTGACGGACAGGCCTCGGTAGGGCTTGACCGGGGAAGTATCTCCTGGTCACTTCAGTGGCGAGGGCGTCGGTGAGGGCGTGGATCTCGCGGCGGATGGCGGCGGGCGAGCTGACAGGTCACCGCCTTGCGCTCACCCATGCTCAACCCCATCGCCAACGATGCGCCGACATGGCTTCGCGGGCATTTCTTCATGAGGCAACGAAGCCGCTACGCGGGCATTTTCTGTGAGTCAACGCGGCTGACCTGCGGTGATGCGATCTCGGCTAGTCTGTGGACAGAGCGGGAACCAAAACCGGGGTCCGCGCGTTGCGCCAGGAGGAAGCGCGCGGGGGGCGGTGGGCACGCAGCTCGGACACCGTCGGGATCACCTCGGACACCGTCGGGATCGTCGGGCAGGGAGATGCCGTGGGACTACGCAGCGAGCAGTGGTACGCCGGCGACGACCGCAACGCCTACATCCACCGCGCCTGGATGCGGCGCGGCGCCCCCTCCGACGCCTTCTCCAGACCGCAGATCGCGATCGCCAACACCGCCTCGGACCTCACGCCGTGCAACGCGCACCTGAACGAGGTCGCCGCGTCGGTGTCGAACGGGGTGCACGAGGCGGGCGGGGTTCCGCTGAACCTGCCCGTGGTGTCGCTGGGCGAGACGAACGTGCGCCCGACCGCGATGCTGTGGCGCAACATGGCCGCGATGGCCGCCGAGGAGATGTTGCGCGCCAACCCCGTTGATGGCGTGGTGCTGCTCGGCGGCTGCGACAAGACCATTCCCGCGCTGCTGATGGCCGCCGCGTCCGTCGACGTCCCGGCGGTCGTGATGCCGGGCGGGCCGATGCTGACCGGCACGTTCCGCGGCACTCCCCTGGGCTGCGGCACGGACGTGTGGCGGCTGTCTGAGGAGGTGCGCGCCGGAACGCTCAGTCAGGAGGCGTTCGTACGCTCCGAGTCGGCGATGATCCGCAGCCGCGGCCACTGCAACACCATGGGCACGGCCTCGACGATGGCCCTCGTGGCTGAAGCGCTCGGCACCGTCGTTCCCGGCGTCGCGGGCACTCCGGCGCCGGACAGCAGGCTGCTGGAAGCCTCGCACGGCACCGGGAGGCTCATCGTCGAGCTGATCGAGAAGGACCGCAGGCCCAGCACGTTCCTCACGAAGGCCAACTTCCACAACGCGATCGTGGCGCTCGCCGCGATCGGTGGCTCGACGAACGCCGTGGTGCACCTGCTCGCGATCGCCGGACGGCTCGGCATCGACCTGACGCTGGACGACTTCGACCACATCGGGTCGGGCGTGCCGCTGCTGGTCGACCTCCAGCCGGCGGGCCGGTTCCTGATGGAGGACTTCCACCGCGCGGGCGGGCTCCTGGCCGTATTAAGGGAAGTCCGCGACCTGCTCGACCCGAAAGCGTTGAGCGTCACGGGAAACCCGCTCGTCGACTACCTCGACGACGCGCCGATCTGGGACCCCGAGGTGATCCGCAGCCGCACCGAGCCGATCATCGCCGAGGGCGGGATCGCGGTGCTGCGCGGCAACCTCGCGCCGAACGGCGCCCTGATCAAACCCGCCGCCGCGTCGCCGAACCTGTTGCAGCACCGCGGAAAAGCAGTGGTGTTCGACAGCATCGAGGACTTCCACGCCCGCATCGACGACCCCGATCTCGACGTCGACGCGGACTCGGTACTCGTGCTGCGCGGGTGCGGTCCGCGCGGTTATCCGGGCATGCCGGAGGTGTCGAACATGCCGCTGCCCAAGAAGCTCCTGGAGCAGGGCGTGCGCGACATGGTCCGGATCTGCGACGGACGCATGAGCGGCACCGCGTACGGCACGGTCGTCCTGCACGTGGCACCGGAAGCCGCGGCGGGCGGGCCGCTCGGGCTCGTGCGCACCGGCGACGTCGTCGTGCTGGACGTGGAGAACCGCCGGATCGACGTCGAGGCACCAGATTTCGCCAGCCGTACGCCGAGCGAGGCGATGTCGAAGGCGTTCGCGTCACCGAAACGAGGCTGGGAACGGCTCTACATCGACCACGTCCTGGGCGCCGACACCGGAGCCGACCTGGATTTCCTGGTCGGCTCCAGCGGCAGCGAGGTCACCCGCGAGTCCCACTGAGCCTGCCGGAACCGAGCCTGTCGACGACCTGGGCCTCGTACAGCGACTCGGGCACGAGCGGCCCGGTCTTGATCTCGATGCTCCCCCACGGCCCGGGGAAGTACGGCTGCGAGCGCCGCGTGCCCTCGTTGGACACGGCGTAGTTCTGCGCGGTCGGCGGCTTCTGGATCACCATCTCCTTGTTGTAGTCCCAGACCACCGAGTGCGCGGCACCCCAGCCGTGCGACGTGCCGTAGTCGCCGCGGTTCATCAGCTTGGCCTGGTTGCTGCCACTGACCTCGCGGATGTTGTCGAACAGCAGACCCTGGCTCCACCGCCGGTGCGCTTCGGCGTCACCACCGTCCACAGTGGAGCGCGTCCACACCACGCCCGCGACGGAGTTCGCACCGTTGCTCACGAACGCGTGCCGGGCCTTCGACGCGTGCAAGCCGGTGAACAGGATCAGGTGGGAGTTGGTGTTCGCGGCGAAGTTGTACATGCGGCCGCCGGTGCGGATCGCGACCGGGTCAGTGGCCTGCGAGTCCTTCACCGTGATGCGCACCGACCGTTCGGTGACGACGCCCGCATAACCGAAGTAGCGGGTCTTGACGCCGCGCACCCAGCTGTTGTCCGCGCCGAACACCCCGATGGCGTTCCAGGCGTGGTTCTCGTCTTCACCGCCGCGAGTCTCGACGTCGACCCGCAGACTCTCCACACCGGACTCGCTGACGAGGTTCCGCGCGGTGACCGGCGCGACCGTGGAGACCGTCAACGACCGGTCGAGGTGGTTGTAGATCGGCGCGTCGAACGTGAGCTTCCGCCCGTCGATCGCCTTGATCCGGCGCACCCAGTTGAGATCCATCGACCCCGCGGTCCACTTGGGAGAGTTCACGGTGCCACCGCCGCCGACCGCGTCGATCCACTTCTGCGACGACGGGTGCTTGACCATCACCTCGGTGCCGACCTTGAACCGCGTGGCGTCGGCGACCTCCAGGCTCACCGACCCGACCTGCACGAACGGCGTCGTGACCTCGGTGGCCGCGCCGACCGTCCACGGCGTCTTGGCGTCGCTGCCGAGCACGACGACCGTGCGCTGGTGCGGTGTGTCGCCGCGGCCGAACAACGTGGTGGCGTCGCCGGATCCGCGCAGCACCACGCCGCTCTGTTTGATCCGCACGGTGCCGCGGATCTCGTACTTGCCGGCCGCGAGCTTCACCGCGCCGCGATGCCCGTTCAAGTCGGGCGTGCGCGCACCGACCTGGTCGAGGGCCTGCTGGATGTGCGCGGTGTTGTCGCCGGAGACCGGACTGATCGTGACGACGTCCGGCACCGAAGGCAGCGGCTTCTCGCCGTAGTGGTAGCCGACGTAGCTGAAGTCCGGCACGCGGTTGCGGTCCTTGTCGGACGCGTACTTCAGCTTGCCGTCGGTTCCGTACGAGACGTGCGCCGACGACCACTGGCCGGGCTGGGACGCGGGTGGGTACTTGCCGCAGAACTCCTGCCAGCACGCCGGTGCCGCGTGCGCCGCCGGTGCCAAGCCGCCCAGAACCACCAGTGTGGCAAGGACTTTCGCCATTCGAGACACTGCACTGCTCCTGCCGCCTCAACGTGGATGGCGGCAGGTGGCGCAAGCGTAGCGGGTCAGTGCTCCCGTTCAGCGGCCCAGAACGTTCCCGTTCCGCTCCTCAGGCGTGGGAGTGCTCGTGTTCGTCCGTGTGCGCCGCGTCGTGCACGTGGGCGTGCGAGTGCGTTTCGCCGCCGTGGGAGTGGGCGTGCGAGTGTTCGACGTGGTCGTGCGCGTGCGACTCGTGCGGATGCGAGTGAGTGATACCGCCGTGGCTGTGCTCGTGGGAGTGAACTCCGTTGGTCATGCGACGGATGCTGGCACGAGGCGCGACGACCTGCAGTTGTTGCAACCTTCTTGCCGTTTCAGGCCTTCAGGACCGCTTCGACGATCACGTTGTCGCGGTAGCTGCCCGCCACCCGGTCGAACTCGCCGCCGCACGTCACCAGCCGCAGCTCGGACAGCGGTGTCGGCCCGTAGACGATGGCGGTCGGGAACGCGGTCTTCTCGGTCTTGTAGGTGTGGTTCACGACGAACGTGAGCTTGCTGCCGTCCTTGCGCTCCACCTGGACCTCGGCACCGGGCTGCAGTTCGGGCAGCCGGTAGAACACGCCAGGCCCGGTCTTCGAGTCGACGTGGCCCGCGATCACGGCGGGTCCGGCGTCGCCCGGCGCGATCCCCTTGGCGTACCAGCCGGCCTTGTCCGCGCGGGTCGGCGGTTCCAGCACGCCCGCGGAGTCCACCTTCAGGGCTTCGAGCGAGGACTCCACGCCGATCGACGGGATCCGCACGGTCACGGGCTCGGGCACCTGCTCCGCGTCCGGATCCTTCACGATGTAGATCAGCGCGACCAGGATCGCCGCGCCCATCACGAGCTTGCCCTTCATCAGCCGAACCGGAAGAGCCTGCCGCGCACGGCGAACATCGCGACGCCCACGATCAGGGCGATGACCAGCGCGGTGAGCCAGTCCCAGCCGCCGGCCATGCCGCCGAAGCCGGTCTCCGTGCCGCCGCCGGGCACGACCTGCGCGCCCTTCGCGTCCGTGCGCAGCTCGATGCGGCGCGCGCTCACGAGCAACGTGTAGACGGCGCCGGACTCGAGCGTGGCCTCCAGCCGGGTGGAGTCCTTGCCGCGCTGGGCGATCTGCAGGGCGTCCGAGCTGGGCAGCATCACCGCGTAGCCGGTCGTGGAGTTCGCCGGGACGTTGCGGTGCACGAACACGCTGCCGCGCAGGAGGTCCATCTCGGCGTCACCGGCGTTGAGCACGCGCAGCCGCGCCTGGCCGTTGGGCGGCAGGCTGACGTCGTCGTCGATCACCTTCATCGACGACGCCATGTCGACGACCGTGTACGCCTTGCCCTCGCCCGCTTTCACCAGCACGGACCTCAGCACGGGCGCGGCCGGATCGGTGCGGAACTCGACGACGTGGTCGCCAGGGTCGACGCGGCGGTAGTCGTAGAGCTGGGCGTAGTCGAGGGTGCCGAGCTTGACGCCGTCGAGGGTGGCCTCGACGCGGGCCTGGTCCATCGAGAAGTGTCCGAGGCGCAGGTACGTGCCGGTCGCCGCTTGTGCGGGCGCAGCCGAGAGCAACAAGAGCAACACGACAGCCAGCACGCGCACGCGGACCTCCCCTCACCGGACGCGACAACGATAACTCGCCTGATCAGCGTCCGGTGAGGGTCTTGCATCAGCGGACGATCAGTCGATGAAGTTCCACGTCACCTTGACGCGCCCCTCGTCCCGCCTGCCGATCCTGTCGAACGCGGCCGGGCTGAGGTCGATGTCGCCGCGAGCGCAGACGCCGCATCGGTCGGTGACCTTCGCGGTCACCTTCTGGCCGCCCGCCGCCTCCACTTCGATCTCGGCGCCGCACCCGTGCTCGTCGAACGCCTCGGCGGGCACCCTGGCGGTCTCCTGGAACAGCGGCGGCAGCAGGTTGCAGGTGGTCAGCACCGGGAGGAAGAGCCCGGCCGTGCCGATGGTGACGGCGGACGCCGGCGACGCGACGGACACGGTGAAAACCGCCGCCAGGGCCGCACCCAGAATTTTCTTCCCACGCATGAGGTACCTCCTCGATCGGAGATCTATACATTCGGTGAGGGCGAAATATCCTGCATCAGTTCCAAGCAGAGCGCTATTCGAGGAATGCTCACGAGTGTTGCTCACAAAGATACATAGGCCATCTACCAGCCATAACCACGATCGAATAAGAACCGCACAATTGACGCCAAGAAATGCGCGCACGTCTCATCTGGCGGCGTCGACTAGGCTTCGCCGGGTGCGCGTCTGCATTCGCGTCCTGGGCGCGTTGGAAGTCCGGATCGGCGACACCACCGTCGATGTCTGCGGCCCGACGCAACAGGCACTTCTGGCGATTCTCGCGTGCACCGAAACGCCCACGTCGACCGACGAGATCGCCTCCGCCCTGTGGGGCACGCGGCTGCCGTCGCGACATCGCCAGCAGGTGCAGAAACGGGTGCACCTGCTCCGGTCCCTGTTAGGCGCCCAGACGGTGCTGACCAGCGACGACGGCTATCGGCTGGCCTGCCCGACCGACCTGCACGAGTTCACCCACCTGCTCGCCCACGCCCGCGCGCTGCGAGCCGACCAGGACCACGCCGAGGCCGCCGACGCCTACCGCTCGGCTCTCACGCTGTGGCGCGGACCCGCGCTGGACGGGCTGAAGCGGCTGCCCGAGCTGGCCGCGCGGCTCGACGACCTGCGCGGGCAGGCGACGTCCGAACACCAGGAGCTCGCCGTCCCGAGCCGGACCGCCCTGCCGCCCGACCCGCGCGCGTTCGTCGGGCGCACTGACGAGCTGGCGGAGCTGACGGCACGGTTGTCGCTGATCACCGGCCCGCCCGGGGTCGGGAAGACGGCGCTGGCGCTGAGGTGGGCACACAGCGCGGACTTCCCGGACGGCAAGCTCTACGTGAACCTGCACGGCTTCGACACCAGGGCCCCGGTGTCGCCGGACGACGCCCTGCGCACCTTGCTGCGGGCTCTCGGCGTGCAGCAGGCACCGCGATCGCTCGACGACCAGGTCGCGCTGTACCGCAGTCTGCTGGCGGGCAAGAAGATCCTCGTGCTGCTGGACAACGCTTCCAACGAGGAGCAGGTCCGGCCGCTGCTGCCCGCCGATCCCGGTTGTGCCGCGCTGGTGACCAGCCGCACCGACCTGCGCGGCCTCGTCGCGCTGGACGACGCGCACCGGCTGGCGCTCGACGTGCTGTGCCCCGACGACGCCCGCACGCTGGTGGAGTCGCTGACGGGCAGCGCGGACAACGCAGCGGAGCTCGCGAAGTTGTGCGGCTACCTGCCGCTGGCGCTGCGGGTGGCGGCGACGAGCCGGGCCTCGGTCAGCGACGCCGTGACCGCGCTGGCCCACGCGCCGCTCGTGACCGCCGCGTTCGACTTCTCCTACCGCGCGTTGCCCGACGAGGCCGCCCGGCTGTTCCGGCTGCTCGGCCTGGTGCCGCGGCCGTCGTTCACCCTCCAGGCGGCCACGGCACTGCTCGGCGACGACGCCCGCCCAGCCCTGAACGAGCTCGAACGCGCCAGCCTCGTCGAACGCCACCGCCGTCATCGCTACCGCATGCACGACCTGCTGCACGCCTACGCGCGCGACCTCGTGACGGACGAAGAAGCCCTCGCCCGGTTGCTCGACCACTACCTGCAGAGCACGGACGCCGCGAGCGATCTGGTGGCACCGCAGATGAAACGTCAAGCGCGGCCGACCTCCGTTACGTTCGAGTCAGTCACCGACGCCGCCGAGTGGCTGGACGACGAGTACCCGAACGTGCTGGCCGCCGCCCTGGCGAGCCCGCCGGGACGCACGTGGCAACTGGCCGACGCCCTGCGCCGCCACCTCTGGCTGATGGCGCGCTCCACGCAGGCCCTGCGGCTGTTCGACGTGGGCCTGACAGCCGCGATCTCCGAGCAGGACGTGCTCGGCCAGGCCACCATGCACTCCGCCATCGGCACCGCGCACATGGCCGACGACGCGTCCCGCGCGGCCACCGAGTTCAGGACGGCGGCCGATCTCTTCGGCGAGGCGGGCGACTCGGTGAGCCGCCTCTACGCACTGCAGAACGTCGCCCGCTGCACCAGCCTGTGCGGGCGCGTCCAGGAGACGCTGGCCGTGTTGCGCTCGGCCGTGTCCCTGGCCACGACCGCGGACCAGCACGCCGATCTGCGTGGCGGCATGGCGATCGCCCTCGGGAACGCGGGCAGGCTGCGCGAAGCGTTCCGCTATCACGAGGAAGAGCTGCACTACCGCGCCAACACCGCCCTTCCCCCGGCGACGATGGTGTCGATCTGCTTCGTGACCCGTCAGCTGGGACGACTGGACCGGACCTTCACCACGCTCGCCCGCCTGGAGGACCTCGTGTCCGGCACCGGTGCGCCGGCGTGGCGCCTGCACGTCCTGGCCATCCGCGCCGCCCTGGCGTGCGACACCGGCGAAACCGCCTCCGCCAGGGCGCTGCTCGACGACCTCCTGAGTGCCGAGGCCGGTCCTTTCGCACTGCCGTTCACTCCCGCCGCCTACACGGCCTCGGGACGGCTTCAGTCCCACACCGGCCGGCACTCGCTCGCCCTCGCCACGCTCCAGAAAGCGCGCGAGCACGCCGACTCCCAGCAGTACTCCCATCTGACACCGGGAATCCTGGTCGACCTGGCCCACGCCCACCTCGGTCTCGGCGCGCTCGACACCGCCCACGACCACGCCACCCGTGCCCTGGACCTCGCGTCAGACCACGACCTCCTCGCCCAGCAGGGCCGCGCCCTCGTCACCCTCGCGCACCTGGGTTCACGGCAGCTCGCGGCTCAAGCGCTTGAGCTGCAACAGGAATCGGGCTACCTGCTCGGCCAGGCGGAGGCGCTGCTCGCGTTGGGCGAGGACGAGGAGGCAGGAGCGATCTTCGCGCGGTTCACCGGGGATCCGGGCCATGCACCGGCGGGAGTGCTCACGGGGCGGCGGTGTCGCCGGTGTGATCCGTGACGTCCTGCCCGTCCGGCAGCACCGCGAACAGGTCGACCGGCGTGCGGGACGACACCATCTCCGTGCGGTGCAAGCGTTTCAGCTTGTCCCGAGCCACGGAGACCTCCTGGCTGGACGCCCGCAGCACCAGTACCGGAACAGCGCCCAGCGCGATGTGCCCGCCCACGCGGTGCACGTTGCCGCGCCCGAACTTCAGCACTTTCCCGTACCGCACCAGGTAAAGCAGGTTCTCCTCGCCGCGGGAGTGCTTGAGCGGCGCCACCTCACCGGTCTCGGCGTTGCGGCCCCACGTCCCGTGCGACTTCGTCAGCCACCGGAAAGCCGTCCACGGCAACCCGTGCAGGTCGGTCGCGAGCACGGTCCAGCCCGGCTGGAAGTACTTCGCCAGCCGGATCTTCACGGTCGTCGCGGCGATCAGCTCCGAGTTCTCGCGCCAGGTGCCGTCCAGCTCCAGCTGCCGTGCGATCTTCTGCACGGCCGGGTCCGGAACCGACCTGTCGTCCAGGCACACCAGGCACCTCGTGCGCGCGCCGACGCCACAAGAGCGCGCGACACCGCACCAGCCGCACTGGTAGATCTGCACGTCCGCGCCTCCCGGCCGGTCGTGCAGGAGCTTCATCTGATCGGACACGACCTGCAGGCACGGCGTGCACAAGGCACACCACGCGACCTCGGTGACCTCTTTGCGCGGCAACCGGGTCATGCAGTTGATGCACTGCTTCACTTTCGCCCTCCCCGGCGGGGAAGCCTATTCCAGCGCCCTTCGCAGGCGCGAGGAGACAAGAGCGTGACGAGGATCTGTGGCCGGAAGCAGCAGGTGCAGCCGTTCGAGCACCTCGGCGTCCTCCCCGCTGTCCGCGAACTCCAGCAGCGAGTCGACGTCTCCGGTGTCGAGCACCCGCCTGCGCACCGCGGCGGCGAGGTCCGCTCGTTCTTCCCGCACAACGGGTGCGTCCGAACGGGGTAAGAGCTCGCCGCTGTAGTGGCGGGTGGCTCGGCGGGCGTCCCCCGTCCGCAGCGCCGTGCGCACGTCCAGGAAGTCGCCCTGCACCACCGCATCCAGTCGATACGGCCTGGTGAGCAGCACTCCACCGAGCTGAGCCCGCAACCTGTGCAGCTCAGCCCGGACCGTGGTCGGGTTCCCTCGATCACCATAGAGCAGCAATGCAAGCTGTTCGGCGGTGAGGCCCTTGGGGTGCAACGCGAGCGCGGTCAGCACCTCCGCGTTGCGCAACGTCAGCGCGAGCGACCGGCCGTCGAGATCCGCGTGCGGACCGCCGAGGAAGTTCAACGTCAGCACGTGACCTCGTGGCACGAAATGCTGCTGCAGATGGTGTTCGGCGAGCTGAGCTGCGGCCGACACGAGCTGCGCGACGGCCGGGTGCATGGTCTTCAACGGCCCGCTCACGTCGACCACGCCCAGCAGCAGCCCGCTGTGGGGGTCGTGAATCGGGCTCGCCGCGCACGTCCAGCCGTGATAAGTCCGCACGAGGTGCTCGCGCGAGTGGACGGTGACGGGTTTGCCGGTCGCCAGCGCGGTGCCCATCGCGTTGGTGCCGATGGCGTCCTCGCTCCAGCGCGAGCCTTCGGTGAGGTGGACGCGTTCGGCGCTGTGCCGCACCCCGTTGTCGCCCTCGCACCACAGGATGTGCCCGGACGTGTCGGTGACGATCATGATCGTGTCGTCCATCGACAGCGTGTGCCTGAGCAGCGGCACGGCGGTCGCCAACGGGTGCGCGCCGCGCAGGTCCGCGATCTCGTCGGGGGCGTAGACGACCGGCGCCTCGTGCCGGTCCGGGTCGACGCGCGCGGCGAGGGACCGCTGCCACGACGCAGCGATCACCGGCCGTGTTGCCTCGCCGAGGTCCATCACCTGTCCAGGATGAAGGGCCTCCTGACGCATTTCGTTACTCCTTTCGGATGCAACGCGCGTGAAACGTTGCACTACTTAGCGTCGCCGTCAGCAGCGCAACGATGCGGGAGGTAGGGCGATGACGAAGTACGCGTCTCCGGGACAGCCGGACAGCGTGGTCACGTACCGCGACCGGTACGACCACTTCATCGGAGGCGAGTACGTGCCGCCCGCCAAGGGTGAGTACTTCGCCAACCCCACCCCGGTGACCGGCGAGGAGTTCACCGAGATCGCCCGCGGCACCGCCGAGGACGTCGAACGCGCCCTGGACGCGGCCCACGGCGCCGCCCGCGCGTGGGGCAAGACGTCGGTGGCCGACCGGGCGAACGTGCTCAACAAGATCGCGGATCGCATCGAAGCCAACCTGGAAATGCTCGCGGTGGCGGAGACGTGGGAGAACGGCAAGCCGATCCGCGAGACGCTGGCCGCCGACCTGCCGCTCGCGGTCGACCACTTCCGCTACTTCGCGGGCGTGATCCGCGCGCAGGAAGGCGGCATCTCGCAGATCGACGAGGACCTGGTCGCGTACCACTTCCAGGAGCCGCTCGGCGTCGTCGGCCAGATCATCCCGTGGAACTTCCCTCTGCTGATGGCGGTCTGGAAGCTCGCACCGGCACTGGCGGCGGGCAACGCGGTGGTCCTGAAGCCGGCCGAGCAGACGCCCGCGTCGATCCACGTGCTGATGGAGCTCATCGCGGACCTGCTGCCGCCGGGCGTCGTGAACGTGGTCAACGGTTTCGGCGTCGAGGCGGGCAAGCCGCTGGCGTCGTCGCGGCGGGTGGCGAAGGTGGCGTTCACGGGCGAGACGACCACCGGCCGGTTGATCATGCAGTACGCCAGCGAGAACATCATCCCGGTCACCCTGGAGCTCGGCGGGAAGTCGCCGAACGTGTTCTTCGCCGACGTGGCGTCGGAGCGGGATGCCTTCTACGACAAGGCTCTTGAAGGCTTCACGATGTTCGCGCTGAACCAGGGCGAGGTCTGCACGTGCCCGTCGCGCGCCCTGATCCAGTCGTCGATCTACTCGGACTTCCTGGGCGACGCGGTCTCGCGCACTCAGGCCGTCAAACAGAGTCACCCGCTCGACACCGAGACGATGATCGGCGCGCAGGCGTCCAACGACCAGCTCGAGAAAATCCTGTCGTACATCGACATCGGCAAGCAGGAGGGCGCCCGCGTGCTCACCGGCGGCGAGCGCGCGGACCTCGGCGGCGAGCTGTCCGGTGGCTACTACGTGCAGCCCACCGTCTTCGAGGGCGACAACAAGATGAGGATCTTCCAGGAGGAGATCTTCGGCCCGGTCGTCGCCGTGACGTCCTTCGACTCCTACGACGACGCCATGAAGACCGCCAACGACACTCTGTACGGCCTGGGCGCCGGCGTGTGGTCGCGCGACGGCTCGGTCGCCTACCGCGCGGGCCGCGACATCCAGGCGGGCCGCGTGTGGGTGAACAACTACCACGCCTACCCGGCGCACGCGGCGTTCGGCGGCTACAAGCAGTCCGGCATCGGCCGCGAGAACCACCGCGTGATGCTCGACCACTACCAGCAGACCAAGAACCTGCTCGTCAGCTACTCCCAGAACGCGCTGGGCTTCTTCTGATGCCGCGCGTCGCACTCACCCCGGAGGCGGCGGATCTGCTCCGCCGCCTCCGGGCGTCCCACGGCGACCTGATGTTCCACCAGTCCGGCGGCTGCTGCGACGGCTCCGCGCCCATGTGCTACCCCGCCGGGGAGTTCCGCACCGGCGCGTCCGACGTGCACCTCGGCGACCTCGCCGTCGACTCGTTCTCGGTCCCGGTGTGGATGTCCGCGGCGCAGTTCGAGTACTGGAGCCATACGCACCTGACTATCGACGTGGTGCCCGGCCGTGGGAGCGGGTTCTCGCTGGAAGCGCCACTCGGAATGCGTTTCCTGGTGCGTTCACGTTTGCTTAGCGAGGAGGAGCTCTAGTGCCGTGGCCGTCGGCCTTTGCCCCGGATTCGGTGCTCAGACGGGTGCATCACGGTTCCGGCCCCACGTCCTCATCCTGGTTGGCTGTGGGCGTGGGGCCGGAACCGTGAGGTGCCCTGCTGAGCGCCGGATACGCGGTGAAGGCCGATGGTCGCGGCACTAGCATCTGCCCATGACCGTCCAATGCGGATGCTGCGGAGCCGAGATCACGTCTACGGACCGCATCGACTACCGGCTGAACCGCCCGGAGCCGTTGATCGGCCTGCCCTCGGAGCAGCTCGGCGCCCCGACAGGCGGCCTGCTCGTCGGACCGGACGGCCAGTCGTACCTCCGTTGTCTCCTGCCGGTTCGGCTGACCGGCGGAGTGGAGCTGGTCTTCGGCGCGTGGATGAAGATCAGCAAGGTCGACGCGATGTACGCCCATGCGGTCTGGGACAACGACTCCGAGTACGCGAACTTCCGCGTGTCCGGCACGTTCGCGAACTTCATCCTGCCGTGGGACCTGCTCGGCGTCCCGGTCGAGGCGGCCGTGCTGAACGCCGACGAGCTGCCGTACTACACCTCGCACCCGTTGCTGGACCGGGAATGGGACCGCGACGAGGTGCTCAGCTGCATCCGGCACCCGTTGCCGATCTCGATCCGGGAGACGCTGGGCGAGGTCTGGAGCGTCGAGCGGACCGCGGGCATGCGCTGCGTGGTGGAGGACCGCACGGTGTGGTTCTCGAGCCCCGGCCGCTGGGTGGGGCTCGACGTCTACAACGACAAGGCGCAACGCACGCCCAGCGACTTCCTCGCGGCCGTGATCGACGGCTACCCGTCGGAGGATCACTCCGTCGAGCACATCGGACCGGAGCTGCGGCACGCGTTCTGGCTCAGCGAGGTCATCGACGGCAACGAGGAGCAGGTGTTCCACGGGCACGTCGTGCGCCCTGGCACCATGCTGTCCGTGCGCGTGGTGCACCGCTTCCCCGCTGACAGGGCGTGGGCGCAGCACGTGCTGAACAGCGTCCAGTACATCGGGGAGTCATGACTTCGTGCTCGTGCTGTGGTGCCGAGATCGACGAGACCGGCATCGTCACGGTGGACATGGGCCTGCCGGTCGAGCCAGAGATGTCGTTGGCGGACGACATCGTGCTCGCGGACGGCTTCGGGTACGTGCGCGCTGTGCTGCGGCTGGAGCTGACCGGCGACCTGGAGCTGTGGCTGGGCGCGTGGATCCGGGTGAGCGTGGAGGACGCCCGGCGTGCTGCCGAGGTGTGGCCCGTCGTGGGGCTGCGCGGCACGTTCGCGCACGACATCAAGCCCTGGCAGGGACTGCTGGACGCCGAGGTCGGCTGCGAGCCCGTCGAACCGGACCACCTGCCGTTCTACGTCGAGCACCCGTTGCTGGGCACGGTGTGGGACCGGGACGAGGTGCTGAGCGCGTTCTTCGCGGAGCTGCCGGTGTCGGTCCAGCAGAAGCTGCTCGGCAAGTGGAGCATCGAGCGCACGGCCGGCCTGACACCACTCCTCGATCCTGACGGGCTGCGGTTCGTCGGGCCCGGCCGCACGGTGATCCTCGACATCCGCCGCGCGCCCGGTGTGGCAGCGGACCTGTTCCTCGACATGGCGCTCGCGGGTGCGCCGTCCGTGCCCGCGGAACAGACGCTCCGCACGTCCAACGGAATCGAGGCGCGCCACGCCCTGTGGCTCACGACCAGCCCTGAAGGCGTGCCGCAGCACGAGTTCTTCGGGCACGTCGCCCGACCGGGTGACATGCTCATCGTGACGTGCATCCACGACGACCCCGCCGACCACGCGTGGGCGCGCCACGTGCTGAACAGCGTGCGTTACGGGGCCTGACCGAACGTGAGCCGCATGTTCTTGCCGGCGAGGCTGACCAGTGGTGTGCGGCCGGTGAGGTAGCCCAGCGGGCCGTCGAGCGGGAACAGCCAGGCTGCCTTGATGAGCCGGAACCGTCCGGACAGGCGCAGTTTCGTGCGGACGTCGCGGCCGTCCAGTCGTTGCGCGGTCCAGCCCGTCGTGACCCACTCGCCGGGCAGCCCGACGCCTGGGCTGACCGCCACGCCCGCGATCGACGAGCCTTCGCCGAACTTCGCGAGCTGCTTCGGGATCGCCCACATCTCGCGGCCGCCGTCTCGCGACGCCTCGCTGTCGACCCAGATCTGCGGCACGGACACGGCTATCCGGCCTTGGTCGAGTACCGGCGTGGCGGCGAGCAGCTCGTCGTAGGTGAGCTCGCTGCCTTCCTCGTACTTCACGAACGCGACGGCCACGAAAGCGTTGCCCGCCAGCGTGATCATTCGCGCGCCAGCGGGGAGGTCGGCGTGCGGCACCTGGTCGCGCGGCACCCGGAAGACGGAGATCACGAAGGAGCCCCGCATGTGCCACGGCTCGGCTGGATAACGCACGCCCACGATCGTAACGTCAGGGAAATCCCAAGTTTGCCCGCGTGAGCTGGACCACTTGTAGAGGCGGGCTCACGATTCCCGCCATGAACGTCCTGCTGGCATTCGCACTCGCCGCGAGCGTCGTGACGCCCGCGCCGCCGCTGCCGCCCACGGCACCGTGCCCGGAGAACGTCCCCGCCGACGCCACTTGCTACGAGGGCCGGGACCCCAACGGCGCGTACTACACGATCGCCGTGCCGAAGAAGTGGAACAAGACGCTGGTCGTCCACTCGCACGGCGGCCCGGACCTGGGCGACCCCACGCCCGACCGCACCCGTGACGACCTGAACCGCTGGGCGGTCATGGTCAAGGAGGGCTACGCCTGGGCCGGCACCTCGTACCGGCGTGGCGGCTACGGCACGCGCATGGCCGCGGAGGACACGGACAACCTGCGCAAGATGGTCAGCGCCATGCTCAAGCCGCACAAGGTGTACATCCACGGCCAGTCGTGGGGCGGCAACGTCGCGGCCAAGACCATCGAGCTGTACAAGGGCTACGACGCGGCGCTGCTCACCAGCGGCGTGATGGCCGGCGGCTCGCGCGGCTACGACTACCGCGTCGACCTGCGCGTGGTCTACCAGTACTACTGCGGCAACCACCCGCGCCCGTCCGAGGTGCAGTACCCGCTGTGGCAGGGTCTGCGTCCCGGTTCCACGATGACGACGGCCGGTCTGCGGTCCCGCGTCGAGGAATGTCTTGGCGTGGCAGGAAGTCGCACGCCCGAGCAGCAGCAGAAGCTCACCGACATCCTCGCCGTGACCAAGATCCCCGAGGAGACGCTGCAGTCGCACCTGAACTTCGCGACGTTCACGTTCCGCGACATCGTGCACAACCGCCTGGGTGACCGGAACCCGTGGAGCAACGCGGGTGTCGTCTACAAGGGCTCGCACGACGACAAGGCCCTGAACGCAGGCGTCGAGCGCTTCTCCGCGGACCCCGCCGCCCGCGCCGACCTGGCCTACGACAGCGACCTCACCGGCAAGATCGACATCCCGGTGCTGTCGGTGCACGCGATCGGCGACCCCACGGCGTTCGTGGAGCACGAGTCGGCCTACCGGGACCAGGTCCTGAAGGCCGGCCGCTGGTACAACCTCGTGCAGACCTTCACCACCGAGGCGACGCACAGCGCGTTCAGCGACTCCGAGTACGCGGCGGCCATGCAGTCGCTGGCGGCGTGGGAGAAGTTCGGGGTGCGGTCCAACCCCTACCTGATCGCGTACAGCTGCCCCAGCCACGACAAGAAGTACGGCACGGGCTGCTTCTTCAACCCGAGCTACAAGCCGAACTCCTACGAGTCTCGGGTCGCGCCCCGCAAGTGACCCGCTGAAAGCGAAGCCCGGCCGCACAGTGCCTCCAGGACACGCTGTGCCGCCGGGCTTCGCGCTCTTGACCTCTACCATGGTCGAGGTACGACGATCTTGGGCATGACCACTGAGATCGAGAACCTCGTCGCCACCGTCCAGCACGCCCAGCAGAACGAGCTGCCGGAAGAGTTCATCGAGCTCTTCCGCGACGACGCGATCTGGACGACCGCGCACGGCAAGCGGTTGCTGGGCCGTGACGAGATCGCCTCCTTCACCCGCCAGGTGCTACCCGGCGCGGGAAAGGAGGCGCTCGCGACCTACGAGGTGTCGCACGTGCTGTTCATCCGGCCCGACGTGGCCGCCGTGAAGATCCGTCAGCGCCGAGTCTCACCGGACGGCACGTACCTGGACGTGGCCGAGGGCTCACCCTTGTACGTCCTGTCCAAAGAGGACGGCTCGTGGAAGATCGCCGCCGGCCAGAACACCATCGTGCTCTAGCGGTTCTGCAGCGACTTCACCTTGTCGCCGAACGTCCAGTTCTTCGAGCCGTCCCAGTTGATCGACCAGGTCATGAGGCCCTTGAGCTGACCGTTGAAGCTGTTCCACGCCTGCCCGACCAGACTCGGGCTCATGTAGCCGCCACCGGCACCCGGCTGAGCGGGCAGGCCCGGCACCTGCTTGTCGTACGGCACCTTGATCGTGGTGCCCTGCACGACCAGCCCCTTGTTGAGGCACTGGGTCTGCGCCACGAACCCTTGCACCGTCCCAGCCTGGTAGCTGTCACCGGAGCACCCGTACATCGACCCGTTGTAGTACTGCATGTTCAGCCACCACAGACGCCCGTTGTCCGCGTACTTCTTGATGATCGGCAGGTACGCACCCCAGATCGACCCGTAGACGATGCTGCCACCCGTCACGTATGCCGTCTCGGGAGCCATCGTCAGGCCGAAGCCACTCGGCATCGCCGCGAGCACGCCGTCGATGATGCGGATGAGGTTGGCCTGCGAGGGCGAGAGCTGGTTGATGTTGCCGCTGCCGACCAGCCCGGTCTCGATGTCGATGTCGATGCCGTCGAAGTTGAACTTCTTGAGAATCGGCACCACCGTGGCGACGAACCGGTTGGCCACCGCGGTAGAACTCAGGTCGATGCCCGCCGCCGCACCACCGATCGACAGCAGAATCGTCGCCCCGGCTGCTTTGGCCGCACACATCTCGGCAGGCGTCGCAACCTTGACGCCCGCGTCCATCCCGTCCTCCCACAGCACCGTGCCGTCGGAGCGGATCACGGGGAACGCCGCGTTGATGACGTTGTAGCCGTGCTGCTTGATGCGGGCGTCGGTGATGGGCGTCCAGCCGAACGGCGGATGCACCCCGTTCGACGCGCCGTCCCAGTTCTCCCAGTAGCCGTGCAGAACCTTGCCGGCCGGGCGGGGTTTGAGCGCACAGGTGTCGGCCGCCTGCGCGGTGGACGGGACCAGCACGGCGCTCATGAGCAGAAGCAGGGCTGTCAGCGCCTTCATTACCAAGCGGGCAGACATTCGCTCACCTTTCGCATGCAGGCGGCGACCCTTTGTCATTGAAGCACGAAATGGTCCAGACCTCTACGGGTGGAGTGGGGGTGGAGGTGGTGGCGCGGGGTTGGGGGTGGGAGACGGTGGCTGGGGTGAGGTCCGGCTCGGAGGTGGGGCATGGCCGGAGGGGGTTCCGGGGCGTGTGAAGTGGACGGAAGTGCGGCGCGGGTGGGGTGAGAGGACGGCAGGTGCGGGCTTGCGCGGGTGAGTGCGGGCGCGCGCAGACGAGCGCGGGCTTGAGGGGGTGAGCGCGGGCTTGAGGGGTGGAGCGCGGGCTTGCGTGGGCAGGTAAGTGCGGGCTCGCGCGGGCGGACGGGCTTGCGCAGGTGACTCCGGGCTCGCGCGGGCGGATGTGGGCTCACGCGTGCCGATGTGGGTTTGCGGGAGTAGGTGCGGGCGTGCGCAGACGAGCGCGGGCTTGAGAGGTGGGCGCGGGCTCGCGTGGGCAGGTAAGTGCGGGCTCGCATAGGTGGTCGGGCTTGCGCAGATGGGTGCAGCTAGGCGTGCTCGGGCAGCGCGGAGACAGGGAGGTGGAGCAACTTAGGCGCAGGTGTGGCGGGGCCACGTTCGGCGGGTTGGACAGGCGGAGGCTCTGGGGAGCGCGCCACGGCTGAGGTGGGCTGGGCCGGGGCGGGTCAGGTTGCCGCGGGGCCTTCGTGGTGGCCCCGCGGCGCTTCCGCGGCGGGGGGTTAGAAGCCCAGGGTTGCTTCTGAGACTTTCCAGAGTTGGGCGGCCGCTTCTGGGTCTTGGGCGTAGGGGGCTACGCCTCGGAGGTGGGTGTCGCCTGTAGCGGGGGCGGCTTCGTTGCAGTCTTCGAAGTACTTGCCGGAGATGCCTGCGAGGAGCGGGGTGGTGGCTACTACGAGGGTGGTGGCTGCGCCTTGTTCTGGGGTTTTGACTCGGCGGGTGGTGGCGGCGCCGCTTTGGCGGATGCGCTCTTGGAGTTCGGCTTGGGTCAGGTGGCGTTGGAGGTTGGTGGCGATGCTGCCTGGCATCAGGGCGTTCATCGTGATGCCTTCGGAGGCCCAGCGGGTGCCGGCTTCCAGGCCGAAGAGGATGTTGGCCGTTTTGGATTGGCCGTAGGCCTGCCAGCGGTCGTAGGGGCGGTGGTCGTAGTGGATGTCGTCGAACTCGACGGCGCCCATGAGGTGGGCCGAGGAGCTGACGTTGACCACGCGGGCGCCTTCGGCTCGCAGGGAGTTGAAGAGGCCCAGGGTCAGGGTGAAGTGGCCGAAGTGGTTGGTGGCGAACTGGAGCTCCCAGCCCTCCGGGGTGCGGGTGAGCGGGGTGGCCATGACGCCTGCGTTGTTGATGAGCAGGTGGAGGGGGCCGTCCCAGTTGCGCGCGAAGGCTTTCACCGAGGTCTGGGAGGACAGGTCGAGCTTGCCGACCGAGATCCGCTTGTTGCCGGTGGCCTTGATGAGGGAGGTGGCGACGCGTTGGGCCGCGTCGACGTCGCGGGCCGCGATGGTGACCTCGGCGCCTGCGGTGGCGAGGGCGCGGACGGTTTCCACGCCGATGCCCGAGGCGCCGCCGGTGACGATGGCTCGGCGGCCGGCCAGGTCGGCGACCTGGGCCACCTCCATCGCGGTGGTGTCGAAGCCGTAGCCGGTGGTGATCATGCCTGTTCCCCGATCTTGAGGGTTTCCTCGGAGACCTTCCACAGCTGGGCGGCGGCTTCCGGGTCGTGTGCGTAGGCGGCGAGGCCGTTGGTCATGCCGGGCTCGTGCGGCAGGGCCTCGTCGCAGTCTTCGAAGTACAAGCCCGAGCGGCCTTCGACGAGCGGCGAGACGGCGAGCACCAGGGTGGTCGAGGCGCCCTGTTCCGGGGTCTTGAGCCGCAACGGGCCCGCGTCGCCACCGCGCAGCTTGATGCGCTCCTGCAGCTCCTCGGGCGTGATGTGGCGCTGCAGCGCCGTGAGGATGCCGCCGGGCATCAGGGCGTTCATCGTGATGCCCTCGGACGCCCAGCGCTGACCCGCCTCGACGCCGAACAGGACGTTCGCCGTCTTGGACTGGCCGTAAGCCTGCCAGCGGTCGTACTCGCGGCGCTCGAAGTGGATGTCCTCGAACACCACGGGGCTCGAGAGGTGGCCGGCCGAGCTGACGTTGACCACGCGGGCACCCTCGGCGCGCAACGAGCCGAAGAGGCCGACGGTCAGCGTGAAGTGGCCGAAGTGGTTCGTGGCGAACTGGAGCTCCCAGCCCTCCGGCGTGCGGGTCAGCGGCGTGGCCATGACGCCCGCGTTGTTGATCAGCAGGTGCAGCGGGCCGTCCCACGAGGCGACGAAGGCCTTCACCGAGTCCTGCGAGGTCAGCTCCAGCGGAGCGACGAAGATCTGCTTGTTGCCCGTGGCGGCGGACAGCTCAGCGGCCACCTTCTGGCCCGCCTCGACGTTCCGCGCCGCGATGGTGACCTCGGCGCCCGCGGCGGCCAGCGCCCGCACGGTCTCGACGCCGATGCCCGACGCTCCACCGGTGACCACGGCGCGACGGCCCGAGAGGTCGACGCCCTCGACGACCTCGAGAGCAGTCGTCTCGAAGCCGAACGGGGTGGTGATGCGCTCACTCATCTGAAATCCCCAACCTGTGTCGTACACTGAAACGGAGGTTCCTCCGGTTCGGGTTCCACAGTAACCGGAGGGTCCTCCGTTTAGCAAGTGACCTGATGGAGTGATGAAGAAGTGCGTGCTGACGCTGTCCGCAACCGCGGGTTGCTGCTCGAGGTGGCGCTCGACGCGTTCACCCACGAGAAGGACGTGACGCTGGGCGCCATCGCCAAGAAGGCGGGCGTCGGCATCGGCACGCTCTACCGGCACTTCCCCACCCGCGAGGCCCTGATCGAGGCCGTCTACCGCACCGAGCTGGACAAGCTCTGCGCCGCCGCCCCCGAGCTCCTGGAGACCAACGAGCCGGAAGCCGCGCTACGAGAGTGGATGGACCTCTTCATCGCGTACATCGCGACGAAGCAGGACCTCAAGGACGCGCTCCAGGCCGTGATCGCGCTGGGCATCAACCCGTTCGAGCACAGCCGCGCCAAGATGACGGCCGCGGTGGAAACGCTGCTCCACGCCATGGGCGCACAGGCCGAGCCGATGGACGTGATGACGCTCCTGATCGGCGTCGCCCAGAACGGCGACCCGGCTCAGGCCAAACGCATGCTCGACCTGATCATGGACGGGATCCGTCACGGCGCTGCTGCTCGAAGCGCTCCACCAGCATAGGAGCCTCGTCGAGCAGGAACGTGTAGAAGTCGCGCATGTAGGCGAGCCGTTCAAAAGCAGGCCCGGACCCGACCACCTCGACGCCGTTCTGCACAGCGACCAGGATTTCGTCGACGACGGTGTGCTGCCGCGAGTACAGCGTGGTCCAGGCGTTGTCGCGCATCCGGAAGTGCTCACGCCGGCTGCCCGCCACGTAGATCCGCTCGATCAGCCCCATCTGCGCGACCATCTTGACCGCACCGGACACCGATCCGGCACTCACACCCAGCTCGTCGGCGAGATCCCCCGCGGTCAGCGACTCCTTGTCGGAGAACAGGAACGCCGCCAACGCGCGCGCCCCCATCCGCTGCATCCCGGCGCCGACCAGCGTCAGCGCCAACTGCTCGGCAGCCTCTCTGCGTGCTGTCTCGCCCGTCACAGCAACCCTGTCTTCAGAAATTTCTGAACATTCGCTAGCCTCTATCCTAGGGGGAAGGGGCTGGACATGGCCACAGCACTCGTCGTAGGCACGGGGATCGCCGGACTCGCGACCGCGCTCAGACTGACCCGCAGCGCGTGGGACGTCGTCGTGCTCGACCACGGCAAACACCACGACCCGGTACCGCTCAGAGGCCCTGACCTGCACGCCGCCAAGCGCCTCGAAGCCCTCCCCTACCCGCTCCACTACGAGACCCGCCACAGCACCGTCACAGCGCTCCAGCCCGACCGCTTCGGCGTCACGGTCGCCTTCAACGACCACGAGGACGAGTGGTTCGACATCGTCGTGTGCGCCCAGCCCTGCTGCGAGGCCGACCGATTACCCGGTCTCCGGCTCGAATCCTGGTCCCGCGACCACATCGCCCTGCTCTACAAAGCCGTGCAGGACACCGAGATCCCACTGTGCGCCGCCGAGCTCCTCGCGGACGCGTTCGACATCCACTCGGACGACTACGCGGCATTCTCTTGGTGGGAAACCACGTTGAAGCCGCACAGCGTTAGGCGGGCCTTTACCCGCGTTCGGTAAGCCTGCTGGTCATGACCACGTTACGGAGACGCACCTTCATCGTGGGCGGCCTCGCGGGAGCGAGCGCCGGACTGGCGATCCCCAAGCTGGCCAACGCGATCGGCTACCCGTTCACCCTCGGCGTCGCGTCCGGCGAACCGGCGGCCGACGGATTCGTGATCTGGACCCGCCTCGCCCCCAACCCCCTAGGCGCCGACGGCCTCGGCGGCATGCCGAACACCAACCAGGCCGTCGAGTGGCAGGTCGCCACCGACGAGCGCTTCACGTCCCTCGCCCGCACCGGCACCTTCACGACGCAGCAGGCAAGCGCTCACTCCGTGCACGTCACACTCACCGGCCTCGAACCGGGCCGCGAGTACTGGTACCGCTTCCGCACCGGCGGCCACATCTCCCCCGCCGGCCGCGCCCTGACCGCACCGGCCGTCGGCACGCAACCCGAGCTCTCCATGCTCTTCGCCTCGTGCTCGCACTTCGAGGAGGGCTACTTCACGGCCTACCGCCGGATGGCCGAGGAACACCCGGACCTGATCCTGCACCTCGGCGACTACATCTACGAAGGCGCCGCGACCACCACGAAGGTCCGCACGTTCGCGCCCTCCACCGAGATCAGCACGCTCGCCAACTACCGCGTCCGCCACGCCCAGTACAAGACCGACCCGGACCTGCAGGCCGCGCACGCCACCGCGCCCTGGCTCGTCGTCTGGGACGACCACGAGGTGGAGAACAACTACGCCGACCTCGTGCGCAACGACAGCAGCCCGGCCGGTGACTTCAAGGCCCGCCGCGCCGCCGCGTACAAGGCGTACTACGAGCACATGCCACTGCGGTCAGCCCAAGCCCCGACCGCCGAGAACATGTTGCTGCACCGCCGGATCCGCTGGGGCAGCCTCGCCACGTTCCACATGCTCGACACCCGCCAGTACCGCGACGACCAGGCGTGCGGCGACGGCACGAAGGTCTGCCCGGCCGCCGACGACGCGGCCCGCACGCTCACCGGCACCTCCCAGGAAACCTGGCTGATCGACGGGCTCAGGCAGAAGCTCGGCACCTGGGACTTCCTCGGCCAGCAGGTGTTCTTCGCCCAGCGCCTCGCCGCCGCGGACGGCTCGAAGAGCATGGATGCCTGGGACGGCTACACCGCCAACCGCACCCGCATCCAGAACGCCTGGGACACCAGCGGCAACAAGGGCACCGTCGTGCTCACCGGCGACGTGCACCGCAGCTGGGCCGCGAACCTCATGCAGAACTACGGCACCCAGAACCGCATCATCGGCACCGAGCTCGTCACCACGTCGATCACGTCCGGCGGCGACGGCAACGCGGCCGACAACAGCCTCAACCCGACGCTGAACCCGCACGTCAAGTACTTCAAGAACCTGCGCGGCTACGTCAGAACCCGCACCAACGCCACCGAGATGCGCGTCGACTTCCGCGCCGTCGACAAGGTCACCGTCCGCGACTACCCGGTGAAAACCGTCGGCAGCTACGTCGTCGAGTCCACCAACCCCGGATTGCAGGCGCCGTGAAGACCCTCCTGATCGCGAGCCTCCTCCTCGCCCCCGCCCCGATGACGTGGTCCACGGTCAACACAGACTCGACCGGCGACCAGGACAACGCGTCCGTCTCCACCACCCGCAACGGCTACACGGCCGTCGTGTGGGAGGACGACCGCGACACCACAGCCCCGACGGACCCGATCCACTCCGACGTCTGGATCCGCCTCTACCGCGACGGCACCTCCGTCTACGAAAAGAAGCTGAGCACCGGCGGCACCGGCAACTGGCGCCACTGGCAGCCCGACGTCGCCCTGCACGAGAACGGCACCGCCGTGGTCGTCTGGTCGGAAGATCCGGACGGCAACGGCTTCTACAACATCGCGGTCCGTTCCGTGAGCACAGCAGGCACGGTCTCCGGCTCCGGCACGGCCAACGCGAGCGCCGACGGCCAGCAGCACTTCCCCAGCGTCGCAGCGGATCCGGACACCGGCGGCTTCGCGGTCGCCTGGGAAGACCAACAGGGCACCGCCGCACCCACCGTGCGCGTCAGCGGGTTCGCCTCCATCTCGTCCAAGACCTACGAGGCCCAGGTCAACAACGCGGGCGGCACCCACGCCAAGCCCCAGGTAGCGATGGGCGCGGCAGGCAACGCGATCGTGGCCTGGGAGGCGGACGCCAACGTAGCCCGCAAGATCCTCACCCCGTCCGGCGGCGTGAAGCAGGCGCAAACCACGACGGGGCAAGGAAAACACCCCGCCGTGGCAGCCAACTTCAACGGCGACTTCGCGATCACCTGGGAACAGTCCGGCGTGAAGACCCAGTCCTTCACCGCCACCGGCACCTCACGCGGCGCCGTAGCCAGCACCACCGGCACCGACCCGCAAATCGGCATAGACGACCAACTGGGCGTCGCCGTCACCACCGCAGAAGCCCAGGACATCTACACCAGCGTCTACAACCCGGACGGCACCACAACGGGCCGCCCGCCCCGCCAGCTCACGGTCTCCAACGCCGACGGCAGGCAGGACGAACCCACCGTCGGCGTGGACCCGTGGGGCCAGATCACCGTCGTCTACACGGACGACAACGACGGCAACGGCTTCGACCAGATCTACCTGGGCACGGGGTTGTCGACCCAAGCCTGGTGAACTACCGCTGATCGACGGGCCTGCGTCGCTGGTGGACGTCCAGCAGCGACGCGGGCTTCCAGAACCCGTGCACGTCGTAGGTATCCGTACCAGGCGGCACGATCTCGTCGATCCGGTCCAGCACGTCATCGGTCAGCACCAGGTCAGCGCCCTCGAGCAACGACTCCAGCTGCTCCATAGTGCGCGGCCCGGTGATCGCGGACGTCACCGCCGGATGCGTAGTCACGAACGCGATCGCCAACGCGGGCAACGACACCCCCATCTCATCGGCGAGCTTCGCGAACTCCTCCACCGCGTCGAACTTCGCCGCGTTCTTGGCCAACGACTCGTCGAACCGGTCCGGCGTCAACGTCGCCCGGAACGCCTCGACCGCCGCACCCCGCCGATGCTTGCCCGACAGGAACCCGCTGGCCAACGGACTCCAGACCAGCACGCCCATGCCAAGCCGTTGTGCCGTCGGCAGCACCGCCCGCTCAATCCCGCGCGCCAGCAACGAGTAGGGCGGCTGCTCAGTGCGGAACCGCATCAGGCCACGGTTCATCGCCACGTGGTAGGCCTCGTTGATCTCCTCGGCCGGGTAGGTCGAACACCCGAACGCGCGGATCTTCCCTTCCCGCACCAGATCCGTGAGCACCGAGAGCGTTTCCTCGACGTCCGTCGAGTAATCCGGCCGGTGCACCTGGTAAACGTCGATCCAGTTGGTCTGCAGACGGCGCAGGCTGTCCTCGACAGCACGCACGACGTACCGCCGCGAGTTACCGCTGCGGTTACGACCTTCTGTAAGCGGGAAGTGCACCTTCGTAGCCAGCACGACGTCGTCACGACGATCCTTCAACGCCTTGCCGACGATCTCTTCCGACTCTCCCGCCGAGTACATGTCGGCGGTGTCGACGAAGTTGATACCCGCGTCGAGCGCGCGGTGGATGATCCGCACCCCTTCGTCGTGGTCTTTGTTGGCGACATCGCCGAACATCATGGCGCCGAGGCAGTGGTGACTGACCTCGATACCGGTTCCCCCAAGTACGCGATAACGCATCGTCATAGCAGCAACCTATGAACTAGACCCAGCTCTAGGTCAACCCCGCCACGGCAAGATCAAGCCCGAGTCCGAAGGCGAGGCGACCCGAAGGCGAAGCCGAGGCTGCTTGGGCGATGCCGAAGGCGAGCTTGCTTTTCCGTGCGCTCCGGCGGGCCCCGTCACGAGTCGTGCCTGATCGTTGGCCGCGCCAGAGCCGGGGTGTCAACTCGACACGCTTTTCGTCGAGTTGACACCCC
>NZ_JBFAYI010000007.1:0-365423 GCF_040681245.1 Lentzea sp. NPDC051838 | reverse complement strand
CCCAGTGTGGCCGGTCACCCTCTCAGGCCGGCTACCCGTCGTCGCCTTGGTAGGCCATTACCCCACCAACAAGCTGATAGGCCGCGGGTCCATCCTGTACCGCCGGAACTTTCCACCACCGAGCATGCGCTCAGTGGTCGTATCCGGTATTAGACCTCGTTTCCAAGGCTTATCCCAGAGTACAGGGCAGGTTACCCACGTGTTACTCACCCGTTCGCCGCTCGTGTACCCCGAAGGGCCTTACCGCTCGACTTGCATGTGTTAAGCACGCCGCCAGCGTTCGTCCTGAGCCAGGATCAAACTCTCCAATAAGGATTGTGTTGATCGCTCCAGACGGAATATGTCTGGCAATCTGGTCTATCTACTCAAAGGAAAACTCCTGACGAGGAGTTTTCATATTACTGGCTGTGTTTCGGCACGCTGTTGAGTTCTCAAAGAACACGCGCTCACCGCAGCTTCTCTCCGAGGAGAGTCACTTCCGGGGCTGTGTCAGTCTTAGAAGTTTTGGCGCCGCGCTCCGTTCCGGTGTTTCCCGGCCCGTTCCGCGCTGGCAGAGAGAAATTTACACGGGCGCCCACTGAGATCCAAATCGGGGGTCACTTACGGCGTAACCGCAGGTCAGACGCCACACGAGTGGCCGCAAACGGCCAAGATCGACGCACAGTGTGACCGGGGCCACGTCGACAATCTTGTATCCGGTCTCAGCGGGGTGCCACGGGCAGGTGCACGGTGACCGACAGACCACCCGTCGGCACGGCCACTGCCTGCGCAAACCCGCCGTGCGCGGCCACCGCGGCACGCACGATGGAGAGCCCGAGACCCGTGCCGGACTGGCTGGTGCGGTCCTTGACCCCACGTCGGAACGGCTCGAACAGCTCCTCGACGCGGTCCGGCGGGATCAACGCACCGGACGACGACACCCGCAGCAGAGACCACTGCGGCCCCGTCTCCACCACGGTCTCGATCCACCCGCCGAGGTGGTTGTGGCGGACGGCGTTCTCCAGCAGGTTCCCCGCGATGCGCTCCAGCAGCGCGGGATCCCCGACCGCGAGCGCCGGCACGCACCGGAACACCGTGCGCAGGTTCCGTGCCTCAGCCTCCGCGCGCACGGCCTTCCACGCGGACTCGACGACAGCAGAGAGATCGACCGGCTCACGGACCGCGAGCCCAACACCATCCGTGCGGGCAAGCAGCAGCAGTGCGGACACCAACTGCTCCGCACGCTCCCCCGCCGCGCGCACGACGCCGGCCATGCGCCGCAGCTCTTCGACGTCGGCGTCCGGGTCGGACAGAGTCACGTCCAGCTCCGTGCGCACCACCGAGAGAGGGGTGCGCAGTTCGTGCGACGCGTTCGCCACGAACCGTCGTTGCGAATCGAAGGCGGCCTCAAGACGGTCGAGCATCGCGTCGAACGTGTCCGCGAGCTCCGCGACCTCGTCCCGCGGCCCTTCCAGCCGCAACCGCGCGCCCAGCGACTCCGCCGACAACCGGCGTGCGGCACCCGTCACGTCGTGCAGCGGCTTCAACACACGACCCGTGAACGTCCACGCCAGTACGGCCGCGGCCACCACCATGCACGCGAACGCGATGAGGCCCGCCTGCAGCAGATCTTTGCGAGCGGCGGCCGTCAGTGCGTTGGTCAACACGGTGACGTCGACGTTCACGCCGTCGACCGTCACCTGGCTGCCTGACGGGAACGACGGCGACGAGTCGAAGACCCGCCCGACCAGCGTCCACCCGAGGAAGAGCAGCACAGCACTCACCACCGCGACGAGTGCGGTGGTGAGGAGCGTGATCCGGAGACGAAGCCCCGGCCCGCGCCTACGCACGATGTCAGTCCCTAAGAATCAGGCCTCAGCTGGTCCGATCGAAGCGCTCGGCACCCGGTACCCGGAGCCCACGACGGTGTCGATGATGCCCGGTTCGCCCAGCTTCTTGCGCAACGTCATCACCGTGACGCGCACGGTCGTGGTGAACGGGTCGGCGTTCTCGTCCCACACCCGCTCCAGCAGCTCCTCACTGCTCACCACCGACCCCTTGGCCGCGAGCAGCACCTCGAGCACGCCGAACTCCTTGCGCGTGAGCTCGATCGGCTGCCCGCCGCGCGACACCGTGCGCCGCGCCGGGTCCAGCTCGACGTCCCGCGCGGACAGCACCGGCGGCGTCGCCGGAGTCGCCCGCCGCGCCAACGCCCGCACGCGCGCGACCAGCTCGGGAAACGCGAACGGCTTCGCGAGGTAGTCGTCCGCACCCAGCGACAACCCGGACACGCGGTCCTCGATCGACCCGCTGGCCGTCAGCATCATGACCCTGGTGAGCGCGCCGGAGCTGAGGATCTCCTTGCACAGCTCGTCGCCGGACATCCCCGGCAGGTCGCGGTCGAGCACCACGACGTCGTACCGCGTGACGGTCGACTTCTCGTGCCCGGTCTCGCCGTCGTAGGCGACGTCCACGGCCATACCTTCGCGCCTCAGGCCGCGAGCGATCGCGTCGGCCAGAGGAGCCTCGTCCTCGACTACCAGAATCCGCACGCACTCAAAGGTGCCATACGAGCCTGAGAAGGCGCTTAACGACACCTTCACGCGCGCTGTCGGCTCCGGCTGGCGACGAAGATCGGTAACGTCGGCGCTCCCGATCGATCTGGGGGCCTGCGTGAACGACCGCATCGAGATAACCGAGCTGTTCAGCCGTCTCAACCTGCTGCTCGACGACAAGCGCTGGGACGAAGTGCATACAGTCTTCACGACTGATATATCGGTTTACTCGCCGCGCAACGGCGAGATCCACGGCCTCGATGACCTCGTCGACTTCATGTGCAAGGCCGAGGTCGCCGAGGAGCACACCCAGCACGTCACCACCGACGTCGTTGTCGACGTCGACGGCAGCAGGGCGGCTGCCTCGGCGAACTCGGTCGTCCACTTCTTCCGCGAGGGTGAGGCGCCGCACCGCACCAGTGGCCTGCGGCTGGACTGCACCGCGGTCAGGACAGAGACCGGCCGGCGGCTCAGCGAGTCACGAACCACCCTGCGCTGGACGCGCAAGGAATGATCAGGACTTGCGAGCCGGACGGTCCACCACGACGGTCGAGGCGACCTGCGGCTGAACCACACCGCCGTCAGGACAGAGACCGGCCGGCGACTCAGCGAGTCACGAACCACCCTGCGCTGGACGCGCAAGGAGTGATCAGGACTTGCGGGCCGGGCGGTCCACCACGACGGTCGAGGCGGACTGCAGGGCGCGGAGCTCCAGCAGCGCCGGGTGCTCCTCCGCCAGCCGGGCCGCGTTGAGCAACGACCGCAGCGCAGCGGTCTCGCCGCGCGCACGCTCCAGCGCGGCACGTCCCTCGGCCGCCGCCACCAGCTCGGCCAGGGCCGCACGACGCAGCTCACCGGGCATGACGACATCGCGAACGGCCACGTCGGACACCGTGACACCCAGCTCGGCGGCGCGGGCGGCGACACCGGCCAGGACCTCGGCGGCAATCACGTCACGCTCGGCGTCGACGGCCGAGTGTGCGCGCGTGAGGACCGCACCGCGCAGTGCGAGCTGCACGGCCGTGTAGAGCTCGGCCTCGGGTGCGGAGGACCCCACCACGAACGTCGTCGCCGAGGACACGGCCCAGCGCACGACAACGGTCACGCGGACGAGCACGCCGTCGGAGGTCGGCACGTCCTGTGCGGCGGGCGTGAGAGAGCGCGGACGAACGTCGACGCGGTGCAGCACGGTGTGTCGCGGCAGCTTGTGCTGGCCGGGCTCCACCTCACCCACCAGAACACCGCGATCGAACCGAACTCCCCGCTCCCACGGGAACAACGTGTGCTTCATCGTCTCTCCACCCCCATAGATCAACACCGTCCGGACAGACCACGACCCCGGCCGGCGGAACGTCGAGGCGGGAGTCCACAAGGGACTCGCAAAGCCTGACATCCCCGTGTGCGACCGGGGTCGTGGCGCTCAGGGATCGAACCTGAATGCTCCTAAGGCACCCACCACCCGCCTTGACCGCGGGACCCGGACGAGGAAGACCTGCCGGGCCGCAAAAAAGCGGGCGTGCGGTGGAGGTTAGCCGATCTGCTTGTCCGCGGGCGCGTCCATTTCGACGGGCAGGCACTCCAGGCGCGAGGCCCACTCCGTCACGCGGCGCGCCACGTCCTGCGCGGTGATGCCGAGCAGCGACAGCACCTCGCCACGTGAGCCGTGGTCGTGGAACTGTTGCGGCAGAGCGATGTCGCGCAACGGCACCTCGATGTCGGCGTCGCGCAGCGCGGCCGCGAACGACGAGCCGAAGCCACCGTGGCGGCCACCGTCCTCAACGGTCACCACCAACCGATGAGACGCGGCCATCGACACGAGGTCGTCGGACATCGGGTAGATCCACCGCGGGTCGACGACCGTCACGCCGATGCCCTGGTCCTCGAGACGAGAAGCGGCCTCGAGCGCGAGCTCGCCCAACGCGCCGACAGACACCAACAGCACGTCGTTACCGGAACGACGAAGAACATCGACGGAACCCACGCGCTCGAGAGCGGGCAGATCGGCGCCGACGGCGGCCTTCGGGTAGCGGATCACGGTAGGCGCGTCCGAGATCGCGACGGCCTCGCGCAGCTCCTCGGTCAACGAGGAGGCGTCGCGCGGCGCGGCCACGTGGATGCCGGGAACCGCGCCGCAGATGGACATGTCCCACATGCCGTGGTGCGACGCGCCGTCCGGGCCGGTGACGCCCGAGCGGTCGAGCACGACCGTGACGCCCTGCTTGTGCAGCGCGACGTCCATCAGCAGCTGGTCGAACGCACGGTTCAGGAACGTCGCGTAGACGGCGACGACCGGGTGCAGGCCGCCGATCGCGAGACCGGCGGCGGACGTCATCGCGTGCTGCTCGGCGATGCCGACGTCGTAGAAGCGCGAGGGGAACGCCTTGGCGAACGCGTCGAGGCCGGTCGGTCCCTGCATCGCGGCGGTGATCGCCACCAGGTCGGAGCGCTCGCGGCCGATCTCCACCAGGGAGTCGGAGAACACGTGCGTCCAGGTGCGCCCGGCCGGCTTGACGTCCTCGCCGGTGATCGGGTCGATGACGCCGGTGGCGTGCATCTGGTCGGCCTCGTGGTTCTCGGCCGGCGCGAAGCCCATGCCCTTGCGCGTGACGGCGTGCACGATCACCGGGCCGCCGAACGACTTCGCGCGCTGCAGAGCCGATTCCAGCGTCGCGAGGTCATGTCCGTCCACGGGGCCGATGTACTTCAGCCCCAGGTCTTCGAACATCGCCTGCGGCGCCAAGGCGTCCTTGATGCCGCGCTTGGCCGCGTGCAGCGCGGCGTACAGCGGCTTGCCGAAGAACGGCGTGTGCTGCAGAGCGCTCTTGCCCTTCTCCAGCACGCGCTCGTAGCCAGGACGCAGCCGCAACGACGACAGGTGGTCCGCGAGACCACCGATCGTCGGCGAGTACGAGCGGCCGTTGTCGTTGACCACGATCACGACAGGACGCGTCTTGTCCGCCGCGATGTTGTTCAACGCCTCCCAGCACATGCCACCGGTCAGCGCGCCGTCGCCGACGACCGCGATCACGTGGCCGTCAGCGCCGGTGATCTGCTTCGCCTTCGCCAGACCGTCCGCGTAGGACAGCGCCGTCGAGGCGTGCGAGCTCTCCTGCACGTCGTGCTCGGACTCCGACCGCGACGGGTAGCCGGACAGGCCGCCCTGCTGGCGCAGCCGGTCGAAGCCGTCACGACGACCCGTGACGATCTTGTGCACGTACGACTGGTGCCCGGTGTCGAACACGATCGGGTCCCGCGGCGAGTCGAACACGCGGTGCAACGCCACCGTCAGCTCGACGACACCGAGGTTCGGGCCGAGGTGCCCGCCCGTCTTGGAGACCTTGTCGACCAGAAAACGCCGGATCTCGGCGCAGAGCTGTCCCAGCTCCGCCTCGGTCATCCGTTTCAGATCAGCCGGTCCGTGCACGGACTCCAGCAGGGTCACCACGCCCACCTCACTCCTGAAGACTTCGGCTCAGTCTACGGAGGCTCGACTGAGACGCTGCTTTACCTCGTCTCAGGGACAAGCAGGGCGATGCACTCCATGTGATGCGTCATCGGGAACGCGTCGAACGCTCGCAGTTCCGCCAGCCGATACCCCTGAACTGTGAATTCAGCCAGGTCCCTCGCCAGTGCGGCAGGGTCGCAAGCCACGTAGACGACCCGCTCCGGGTGCCGTCGTGCGACTTCAGCCACAACGACCTTCCCGGCGCCCTTTCGAGGCGGGTCGAGCACCACGGCGTGAGGGTCCTCGACGGGCAGCCGGCGCGTCACGGCGCGCTCCACCTTGTCCGCCACCCACTCCACCTGGGACATGCGGCGAAGGTTGCGCCTGCCGTCCTCCACAGCACCGGGGAAAGACTCCACGACCAGCACGGATCCGCTTTCGCCGACCTGCCGCGCGAGCACCGACGCGAACAGTCCCGCGCCGCCGTAGAGATCCCACGCGCGCTGTCCCGGCTGAGCCGCCGCCCACTCCCCCACGACCGTGGCGAACGTGTCCGCGGCCGCCGGGTGGACCTGCCAGAAACCGTCGGCAGAAATTCGCCACTTTCGTTGGGCGGCCGTCTCAACGGCCGTACCGGATCCGGCGCGTCGCGCGGTGTGTCGTCCGCGCACCTCACCCACATGCAGGTTGCCGTCACCGTCCTGGGTGAGCTTCAACTCCTGGGCTCGCCACTTTCGGTCGGCGACCGCCTCGACCATGCCCGGCCGGGAGATCACACAGTGGTCGATCGGGATCACATCGTGGGAACGGGTGCCGCGGAAACCGGGCCGTCCGTCGCCGTCGACGGCCATCCGGATCCGGGTCCGCCACTCCAGCGGACCGCCCGGCAGCGCCTCCACGACGACGTCCCGCTCGATCTTGCCCAGACGCGAGAGCTGCTCGCGGACGACCTGAGCCTTCAGCTCGCGTTGCGCGTCCCACGACACGTGCTGGAAGTCGCAGCCACCGCACATCCCGGGGCCGCTGAACGGGCACGGCGGCTCCACACGATCCGGTGAAGCGGAAAGAATCTCCACGGCGTCCGCACGGCAGAACGACCCGCCGTTGTCCTCGTAAACCGAGGCCACAACACGCTCACCGGGCAGTGCGTGACGCACGAACAGAACGCGTCCCTCATGCCGTGCAACGAAGTGGCCACCGTGCGCGACGGCACCGACCTCTACTTCGAACTTGGAACCAACCCAGCTCATCGGTCGTCGAGTCCCCTTCGGACAGCACCGGGCGCGATGACGTCCTTGTCACGAACCTTCACGGAGGAAGCCAGCTGCCACGGCACGCTCGTGACCATGACACCCGGCTGGAACAGCAGCCTTCCCTTGAGCCGCAACGCGCTCTGGTTGTGCAGCAGCTGCTCCCACCAGTGACCGACGACGTACTCGGGGATGAACACGGTGACCACGTCGCGCGGGTTGTCGGACTTCACGCGCTTCACGTAGTCCAGCACAGGTTTGGTGATCTCGCGGTACGGCGACTCGATCACCTTCAGCGGAATCTTGAAGTTCTCCCGCTCCCAGTCCGCGACGAGCTTGCGCGTGTCGCCGTCGTCGACGTTGACCGTGACGGCCTCCAGCACGTCCGGCCGCGTCGCCTTGGCGTAGGACAACGCCCGCAGGGTCGGCATGTGCAGTTTGGACACCAGCACCATCGCGTGGTTGCGCGCCGGCATCGTGCGCACCCGCTCCTGCTGGCGCAGCTCCTCGGCGACGGTGTCGTAGTGCTTGCGGATCGCCGTCATCAACGCGTAGATGGCGGCCATCGCGGCGATGGCGATCCACGCGCCCTTGGTGAACTTCGTGATGAGCACGACGATCAGCACGGTCGCGGTCATCACGAGACCGAACGTGTTGATCGCCTGCGAGCGCCGCATCCGGCTGCGCGCCTGCGCGTCCGTCTCGGTCTTGAGCAGCCGCTTCCAGTGCCTGATCATGCCGAGCTGGCTCAGCGTGAACGACACGAACACGCCCACGATGTACAGCTGGATCAGCCGCGTGACCTCGGCGTCGAACGCGATCACGAGCACGACCGCGAAGCCGGCCAGGAAGAGGATCCCGTTCGAGAACGCCAGCCGGTCGCCGCGAGTGTGCAGCTGGCGCGGCAGGTAGCGGTCCTGGGCGAGGATCGAGCCGAGCACCGGGAAGCCGTTGAACGCCGTGTTGGCCGCGAGCACCAGGATCAGCGCGGTGACGGCGGTGATGAAGAAGAAGCCCGCCGGGAAGTCGCTGAACACGGCGTGCGCGACCTGCGCCACCATCGTCTTCTGCTCGTAGTCCGCCGGAGCGTTCGCGATCTGGTCCTTCGGGAACTCGGCCATCCGCACGTCGGTCAGCTGCGCGAGCACGATCAGGCCCATCAGCATCGTCACCGAGATGCCGCCCATCATCAGCAGCGTCGTGGCGGCGTTGCGGGACTTGGGCTTGCGGAACGCGGGCACGCCGTTGCTGATCGCCTCGACACCGGTCAGCGCGGCACAGCCGGACGAGAACGCCCGCAGCACGAGGAACACGAACGCGAGCCCCATCAGGTGGTCGCCCTCGGCGTGGATCTCGAAGCCGGCACTCTCCGCACGCATCTCGTCACCGAGCACGAACCCGCGGAACAGGCCCCACGCGATCAGGACCATGATGCCGACCATGAACGCGTAGGTGGGGATCGCGAACGCGCTGCCGGACTCGCGGATGCCGCGCAGGTTGATCGCTGTCAGCACCACGATCGCGGCGACCGCGAACAACGCCTTGTGCTCCGCGACGAACGGGATCGCGGACCCGATGTTCGCCGCCGCCGCCGAGATCGACACCGCGACCGTGAGGATGTAGTCCACGAGCAGGGCGCTCGCCACTGTCAGCCCCGCTCTGCGCCCCAGGTTCACCGTCGCGACCTCGTAGTCGCCACCGCCGGACGGGTAGGCGTGCACGTTCTGGCGGTAGCTGGCGACCACGGTGAGCATCACCACGACGACGGCGACCCCGACCCAGGGCGCCATCGCGTAGGCGCTCAACCCCGCCACCGAGAGCATCAGGAAGATCTCCTCCGGCGCGTAGGCGACCGACGACATGGCGTCGGACGCGAACACGGGGAGCGCGATGCGTTTGGGCAGCAGGGTGTGAGCGAGACGATCACTGCGGAACGGCCGTCCGACCAGGAGGCGTTTGGCAGCGGTGGCGAGCTTGGACACGGCCAGAGCGTAAGGGGTCCACTCACCGGGACGGGCTAATGCTCGGTAGGTTCTGCTCAAGGTTCGCCTGAGGAGGCATGTCGTGCACGTCGTGATCATGGGGTGTGGCCGGGTCGGGGCCTCCCTGGCCAGGGCCTTGGAGCGGCTCGACCACCAGGTCGCCGTGATCGACAAGGACGCCCAGTCGTTCCGCCGGCTGGGCAGCGACTTCCACGGCCAGCAGGTCGTCGGGAACGGTTTCGACCGCAATGTCCTGATCGAGGCGGGGGTCGAGCGCGCCGGCGCGTTCGCGGCGGTCTCGAGCGGCGACAACTCCAACATCATCTCGGCTCGCGTGGCGCGTGAGACGTTCGGCGTCGAGCACGTCGTCGCGCGTATTTACGACCACAAGCGCGCGGCCGTCTACGAGCGGTTGGGCATCCCGACGGTGGCCACGGTGCCGTGGTCGACCGACAGGTTCCTGCGGATGCTGCTGCCCGAGGGCGCCTCGACGGCGTGGCGCGACCCGTCCGGCACCGTGGCGGTGCTGCCGATCGAGGTCGACGAGACGTGGGTCGGGCGGCCCGTGTTCGAGCTCGAAGCGGCCATCGGCGCCCGCGTGGCGTTCCTCATGCGGTTCGGCACGGGTGTGCTGCCGGACGCGAAGGCCGTCGTGCAGGCGGACGACATCATCTACGTGGCGGCGTTGTCCGGCACGATCACCGACGTCGCGGCCGCGGCGCAGCAGGCACCGGAGGAGAGCTGATGCGGGTCGCGATCGCTGGTGCGGGCGCGGTGGGGCGGTCCATCGCGCAGGAGCTCGTGCAGGACGGGCACCAGGTGATGCTGATCGAGCGGGACCGGGCGCACTTCGACCCGAACTCGGTCGAGCAGGCCGAGTGGGTGCAGGCCGACGCGTGCGAGCTGTCCTCTTTGGAGGACGCGGGCATGCAGCTGTGCGACGTGGTGATCGCCGCGACCGGTGACGACAAGGTCAACCTCGTGGTGTCGTTGCTCGCCAAGACGGAGTTCGCGGTTCGTCGTGTCGTCGCGCGCGTGAACGACCCGACGAACGAATGGCTCTTCACGGAGTCGTGGGGTGTCGACGTCGCCGTGTCGACGCCGCGGTTGCTCGCCGCGATGGTCGAGGAGTCCGTGACGATCGGCGACGTGGTGCGGCTGCTGACGTTGCGGCAGGGGCAGGCGAACCTCGTGGAGATCACGCTCGACGAGTCGACGCCGTTCGCGGGCCGTGCGGTCTCCGAACTGACGTTGCCGCGTGACGCCGCGTTGGTGACGATCCTGCGCGGTGGGCGGGTCATCGTGCCGCAGCCCGACGACACTCTCGAGGGCGGCGACGAGCTGTTGTTCGTCACGACGGCAGCAGTCGAACAGGACATCAAGACCGCGCTCGGGTACTGATGATCGGCAAACGAGGCCGGGTCACCGGCAGGGTCGGGCCCGGTCTCGTGGGCGAGGTGATGATCGCGGTGCGGGGTGGCGCGGAGGCTTTCTACGCATATCCCGCGGACGAGGACAGCGTGATCGAAATCGGGCAGCAAATCCTCGTCGTGGACTTCGAAGAACCCCGAACGGTCTACGTCCAGCGGTGGCGTCCGTTGTAGTCTTTCCCTTGGTGTGCCGGGAAGTCTGGTCGGCGACAGGTTCTGTCGTGGGGAGACTTCCTGAGAGGTCTCCCCGGCCGTTAGGGGGACTGTGAAATGGACGAAACGGTCTTATATCTCATCGGTGGCGTGATTTTCGCGGTGCTGATGCTGTTCTTGCTCCTGCGCGCGTTGTGGCGGGTCGCGGAGCCCAACGAGGCGTTGATCATCTCAGGTCTCGGCGCGCGCGGAATCCGCGACACGGCGGACAGCCTGACGTTCAAGATCGTCACCGGTAAGGGCGTGCTGGTGCTGCCCGGTTTCCAGACCGCGCGCCGGCTCTCGCTGGACACGCGGGTGGCCGATCTGCAGGTGTCGTGCGTGACGAGCCAGGGCATCCCGGTGCACGTGCGCGGCGTGGTGATCTACAAGGTCGGCGACGACTACGCCTCGATCGCGAACTCCGCGCGGCGGTTCCTCGACCAGCAGGACCGCATGGACGACAAGACGCACTCGCTGTTCGCCGGGCACCTGCGCTCGATCGTCGGCAGCCTGACGATCGAGGACATGCTGCACAACCGCGAGGCGCTGACCGCCCAGGTGCGGCAGTCGTCGGCCGACGAGATGAGCAAGCTCGGGCTCATCGTGGACTCGTTGCAGATCCAGGAGATCGAGGACACCACCGGCTACATCACGAACCTCGGCAAGCCGCACGCCGCCGCCATCGCCGCGTCCGCGCGCATCGCCGAGGCGCAACGCGACCAGGAGGCGACCGAGGCCGAGCAGGTCGCGAACGCCAAGAAGGCAGCCGCGTGGCGGGACGCGCAGATCAAGTCGGCCGCCTACCAGGCCGAGATCGACCAGGCGAAGGCCGAGTCGCAGCAGGCGGGTCCGCTCGCGATGGCGACCTCACGGCAGCAGGTCGTCGTGCAGGAGACGCGTGCTGTGGAGCTGGAGGCCGATCTGGCCGAGCAGAAGCTGCAGGCGCAGGTCCGCAAACCCGCCGACGCCCGCGCGTACGAGACGCGCACGCTGGCCGACGCCGACCGTGACGCGCAGATCGCCCGTGCCGAGGCGCAGGCCCGGGAGATCGAGCTGCGAGCGGCAGCCGACGCGACGCGGGTGAAGGCCGCTGCGGTGGCGGAAGCCGAGGCCACGCGCGCGACCGGTGAGGCCGAGGCGATCGCCGCGAAAGCACGCGGTCTGGCCATCGCGGACGCCACCAAGGCTCAAGGTCTCGCCGAGGCCGAGGCTCTCCGTGCCCAGGGACTCGCCGAGGCGGAGGCGATCAGCGCGAGGTCGTCCGCTCTGGCGGAGAACCCCGACGCGGTCGTCGCCCAGCAGCTCGCGGAGAAGTGGCCGGAGATCGTGGAGGCGGCGTCGAAGGCGTTCGGGAACGTCGACCACATGGTCGTCTTCAACGGCGCCGACGGGGTGTCCGACCTGCTGACCAAGGCGTTGTCGATGGGTGGCACGGGACTCGGCCTCGCCCGGCAGCTGATGGACGCCATGAAGAGCGCGCCGAAGGCCGTTGACGAGAACCCCGTCAACGGCCTGCCGGTTTCTTAGACCCACCAGTACTGGTTGCCGCCTCCGTGGCAGTCCCAGAGCTGCACGGAGGCGCCGTTCCACCAGTTCGCGCCGGCGATCTCGACGCACCGGTAGCCCTGCATCCACACCCGGATCCGTCCGACCTCGGCGCTGGTCGAGGCCGGGCGGTAGAAGGTCTGGTGGCCGGGTCTGTTCGGGTCGCAGTCGAACAACTGCAGGTGGGCGCCGTTGTCGCTGTTGCCCCACGCGGCGGTGAGGCATCTGCCGCCGTCGGCGTTGCGCAGCCGCAGCCCGTCCCAGTACCAGCGCTGGTTCAGGGCGTTCACGCAGTCGACCATGATGATCCCGGCGCCGTTCTGGCCGGAGGCGGCGCTCATGCAACGCCCGTTGAACTTCGACTGGACGTAGTTGCCGGTCTGCGCGCCCGCCGACGCGGACGTGCCGACGAGCAGCCCGCCGGAGACGAGCGCGAGCGAGGCCAGGAGAGCGATCTTGCGCACGAAAGGTTTCATGCGGTCCTGACGCTCGCCGCGCGCCGCCTGATACAGCCGGTCAGACGGTCCAGCGGTGGTTCGAGCCGCCGTGACACGTCCACAGCTGCACGGAAGCACCTGCGCGCGGGTTCGCCCCCGAGACCTCGACGCACGGGTTGGGGCTCTGGATCTGCTGGATGCGCCCCAGGTTCTCCCCGCCCGGCCGGTAGAACATCTGCGCGTACCAGCCCCGGCAGTCCCACATGTGCAGCGCCGCGCCGTCCCCGACGTTGTTCCACGCGGCGGTGAGGCACCTCAGGGACTGCACGCTGCGCAGGTTCAGCCCGTCCCAGAACCAGCGCTGGCCGGTGTCGGTGACGGAGCACTCGGTCATGATCACGCCGGCGCCGTTGCCCACGTTGCCGTCGGACACGGTCAGGCACAGGCTGGTGTTCAGGTACGACCGGAGCAGCTGCCCGTCCTGGGCCGCTCCCGCCGACGCCGTGGTGGTCGTGAAGATGGTCCCGGCGATCAGTGCGAGCGCCGCGAAGATCGCTGCCTTCTTCCTCATGACTCCCCCCTCTTCGTGCCGGTTTTCGGCACCCACGCCATCCTGGAAGGGCCGGTTGTCGTCGTCATGAGCATGGACATGCTCAACTTGTCGGGTATCTGCGCAACGGAAGCGAGCACTTACCAGCTGTGAGCGATCAGTTGCCCCTGGTCGGGCGCGAGAGTGAGCTGAGGGCGGCGCTGCGGGCGCTGGCCGTGGACGGCGCCGTGCTGCTGTCCGGTCCTCCCGGAGTCGGCAAGACGCGCCTGGCCGCGGAGGCGCTCGCCGCTGTGCCGCACCCGGTGGTGCGCTGTTACGCCACGGTCGCCACGTCCCGGATCCCGCTCGGCGCGATCGCGTCGCACGTGCCCACCGACCTTCCCGCGGGCTCGCCCGGCCCTGGTTTCCTGCCGGCGTCGTCGGTGCGTGCCGCGGCCGAGCAGCTCACCCGCGGCGGACGGCGGGTGTTGTCGATCGATGACGCTCATCTGCTCGACGACGCGTCGTTGTTGGTGTTGCAGCACGTGGTGCGCCACAAGCTGACGCGGGTCATCTGCACGGCACGGCTCGGGTGGCCGGGCATCGAGGGGCTGACGGTCGTGCACGTCGATGCGCTCGACCAGGAGCGGGCGGACGCGTTGCTCACGTCTGCGCTCGGCGGGCCCGCCGACGTCTCGACCCGGCACCTGGTGTGGGCGAACAGCCAGGGCAACCCGTTGTACCTCAAGGAACTCGTCGCGACCGGGCTGCACTCGGGCGCGCTCACCGAGACCCAGGGCGGCTGGAACTGGAACGGGCCGCTGGAGCTGTCCGGACGGCTCGCCGAGCTCGTCGACCTCACGCTGAACCGGCTCGCCGAGCCGCAACGCAGGGCGCTCGAGCTGCTCGCGTACGGGGAGCCGCTGGAGCCCGAGCTGATGCCGATCCCGCACGACCTCGTGGACATGGGGTTCGTGCGCATCGGTGACGACGGACGCGCGCGCGTCGCCCACCCGCTCTACAGCGCGCGCCTGCGGGCCACGTGCCCGACGTTGAGAGCTCGCGCGCACCGAAGAGCGTTGGCCGACCGGCTCGAAGCAGAAGGCGCCTCCCTGCCCGGTGACGCGGTGCGGGTGGCCACGTGGCGGCTCGACAGCGGCACGGCGGAGTCGCCGGACGTGCTCGCGCGGGCCGCTGAACAGGCACTTTCCGCACAGGACTGGGAACTCGCCGAACGGCTCTCGCGCGCCGCCGTGGCACGTGGGGCGACTTCGCGCGTGGGTCTCGTGCTCGGTCTCGTGCTGATGTACCAACGTCAGTGCGCACAGGCCGAAGAGGTGCTCGCCGAGACGATGGCGGCGGGCGGCGACATGCTCACCGTGATCCAGGTGGGCTGTACGCGCGCGTTCAACCTGTTCTTCGGCCTTGGTGACGAGGACGCGGCCGTCGCGGTGCTGGACGAGGTCACCGAGCAGAAGCTGCCGTCCGAGCTGGAACACGCGGTGCTGTTCTTCGCGCTGACGTTCGCGTTGGAAGCGGCGCCGCTGCGGATCGCGCGGCTCGGCGGTGAGCTGCTGATCGGCGACGGCGGCTGGGCGGCGACGGCGGGGCGTCAGCTGCTGGCGTTCGCGGACCAGTTCGCCGGCCGCTACACCGAGGCGATCGCGCGGATCGAGGCCAACCACGAGGCGGTCGTGGCGACGGCCGGGCGGTTCCCGTCGCTGGTGAACGCGGCGAACTGGGTGCGCAACGAGAGCATCCTGCGCATCGGTGACCTGGTCGGCGCCGAGACGCGGGCCGCGCAGGCGCTGGCCGAGGTGATCGAGGAGGACCGCTGGTCGGTCACCCAGGTGCCGCCGCGGGTGCTGCTGAGCCAGAGCGCGCGGTTGCGCGGGCAAGCCGCGGCCGCCGTGCGGATGACCGCCGAGGGCATCCCGGAGTCCGGTGTGCTGCCGATGATGTGGGACGTGCTGCTGCTGGCCGAGTTCGCGGCCGGGGCGGCGTTGCAGGGGCAGTCCGACCGGGCGGAACGGGCGTTGGCGCGCGCCGAGGAAGGGCTGCGACCGGCCTGGCGGATCGCCCGGTTCGCGGTGGGGTCCGCGCGCGCGTGGGTGCTCGCCGGTGCGGGACGCGTCAACGAGGCGATGCAGGCGGCCCTGGACAACGCTGCCACCGCGCGTGCGCACGGCGCTCATTCCGAGGAGATCGTGTCGCTGCACGACGCCGCCCGGTTCGGTGCGGACACGTCGCCGCGACTGCTGGAGCTGGCGAAGACGCGGAAAGACCCTCTAACTACCGCGTATGCCTCTCACGCCCAGGCGCGCGCGTTGCGTGACCCGGCGGGCCTGGAGGTGGTGGCGGCGGCGTTCGCGGCGTGCGGGGTCACCCTGTACGCGGCCGAGGCGCTCGCGGAGGCCAGCAGGCTGTCGCGGTTGCACGACCGGCCTCGTGAGGCCGAGCGGCTGGAACGGCAGGCTTCGGCGATCGCGGAGACGTTCGACGGCGCCACCACGCCTGGTCTGGTCGTGACGAGCACCCTCGCCGCGTTGACGCCACGTCAGCTGGAAATCGCGCGTCTGGCCGTGGCGGGCCTGACGAACGTGGAGATCGCCGAACGGCTCGCCATCGCGAAACGCACCGTGGACAACCATCTGCACACGACGTACGCGGCGGTGGGTGTGACGGGTCGAGGCGGGCTGCGCGCGCTGTTCGGACAGGGTTGATGCCCACACTTTCGTGCCCATCCTTTTCGGACTCGGGCAAAACTGTATGGGCGCTTGAGGGAAACTTCGGCACACTGCGAGTTGTGTGGCCGTTCGTGGGCAGGGTGCGGGAGCTTCAGGACGTGATGTCCGCGCTCACCGAACCGAACGGAAAGGGCGCCGCGCTCGTCGGGCCCGCAGGGGTGGGCAAGACGCGGCTCGCGGACGAGGTCGTCGACCGGCTGGAGCAGACCGGGTTCACCGTGCGGCGCTGCTACGCGACCGTGGCGACGTCATCGATCCCGTTCGGCGCTCTCGCCGCGATGCTGCCCGCGGACATGCGCACGGCGAATCCGCTCGGTCGTGCCGTGGAGCATCTTCTGGCCGAACCGCAGCCGTTGGCGATCGTGGTTGACGACGCCCATCTGCTCGATGACGCGTCCATTGGCATGTTGCACCACATGATCCGTCACGGGCACGCGCGTGTGTTGGTGACGTCACGGCCCGGAGAGCGCGCCGAGCTGTGGCAGGAGGGGCTGCTGCAGCGGTACCCGCTCGGTGATCTCTCCCGGGCCGAGTCGGACCTCCTCCTGGAACAGGCCCTGGGCGGGCCGGTGGACACGCGGTCGGCGTCGTCGCTGTGGTCGGCCAGCGCGGGAAACCCGTTGTACCTCAGGGAACTCGTCGTCTCGGGGCGTGCGGTCGGGTCGTTGCGCGAGGTCGAGGGCATCTGGGCGTGGCACGGCGCGATCGAGCTGGGCGGGCGGCTCGGCGAGCTCGTGCAGGAGAACCTCGGGCGGCTGGAGCCGTCGCACCGGCTGGCGCTGGAGCTGCTCGCCTACTCCGAACCGGTGGAGCTCGACCTGCTGGCGTCGCTCGTGCAGGAGGAGGCGCTCGACGACCTGGAGACGCGGGCGCTGATCCGCGTCGAGGCGTCGGGGCGGCGGACCGTCGTGCGGCTCGGGCATCCGTTGTACGGCAGCCTGTTGCGGGCAACGTGTCCGCCCGTGCGCGCGCAGTCGCACCAACGGGCGTTGGCCGCCGGTCTGGAGGCAACGGGCGCGCGCCGTCGTGAAGACCTGATGCGCATCGCGACGTGGCGGCTCGACGGCGGCTCACCGATTTCACTCGATCTGCTGGCCGCGGCCGCCGAGCAGGCGTGGGCCGCGCGTGACGTGACGCTCGCCGAACGCCTGTGCCGCGCCGCCGTCGACGCGGGCGGGCTGGGGCAGGTCGCGTACGTGTTCGGGCAGGTGCTGATGCACGGCCGCGCGCCGGACCAGGCCGAGGCCACGCTGGCCGACGTGATGGCCGGCTCGTTGTCGGCGGAGGACCTGACCCGGCTCGGCATCATCAGGTCCACGAACCTCTACTTCGCGCTGGGCGACGGCGACGCGTCCAGGGCGGTGCTCGACCGCGTCGACGTGCCGGGACTCTCGGACGAGCTGCGGGACTGGGTGAAGGTCGTCCGGATGTTGCAGGACGCCCACTACTACAACGTGCACACGGTGCTGGAGCAGACCTACGAACCCGTGGTGTCGCCCATGTCCGTCCACATGCGACTGATCAGGTCGATGTGCCTCGTGCAGGCCGGCCGGTACCGCGAGGTCGGCGAGGAGATCGACCGCTACGAAGCCGAGCTGCCGACTGTGATCAGCGACTTGCCGCTGCCGGACCACGGTGCGCTGCGCGTGCGAACGTTCGCGTTGGCGTACGGGGGCCATCTCGCCGAAGCGGAGAGTCTCTCGTTGGCGACGCTCGACATGGCGTTCGACGAGTTGGCGTTCATCGGCCCGACGTCGATGTACGGCGTGTTGTCGTTCTGTGCGCGCTTGCGCGGCCATGGATCCAACGCCCTGCGCTTCGCCCGCGAAGCCTGTGCGAAGACGGCGGAAAACCCGCTGATCTTCGACGCGATCGCGTTGTCGAGCCTCGCCGCGGCCGCGTCGGTGTGCGGCGACCACGCACTGGCCCAGGAAGCCCTGGCCCGCGCGGAGAAGGCCCGCCGCCCGGCCTGGAGGAACACGGGGGCCACCGTGTCGGTCGCCCGCTCCTGGGTGCTCGCCGCGGCGGGCGACCTCCGCGGCGCGGCCGACGCGGCGATGGCGGCCGCCGACGAGTGCGCCGAGCAGGGCCTGCACAGCCCCGAGGCCGTGGCCCTGCACGACGCGGCGCGCCTCGGCGTCGACACGTCCCTGCGCCTGGCGGCCCTCATGTCCACGATGGACGGCCCGCTGCCCGCGGCCTACGCGGCCCACGCGACCGCCCTCGCGCACGCCGCACCGACCGCTCTGGAGGCCGTGGCGGCGGACTTCCAGCGCACCGGCGCCACCCTCTACGCCGCGGAGGCTCTCGCGTCCGCCGCGCGCCTGCACCGGGCTCAGGGCAACGTCCGCGCCGCCTCCCAGGCCTCGGCGCGCCAGGCGCTGCTGATGCGCGACTTCGACGGCGTGCGCACCCCGGCGTTGCGCGCGGACGGCCTCACGCACCTGACCCGGCGCCAGGTGGAGGTGGCCCGGCTGGCGACGTCCGGTCTCACGAACCAGCAGATCGCCGAGCAGCTGCACACCTCGAAGCGCACCGTCGACAACCACCTGCACGCGATCTACGGCGTGCTCGGCGTTACCGGTCGTGACGAACTTCGCACAGTGCTCGGCCCCTCCTGAACAGTGCCTAGCATGTCCCCCGGAAGGTTTAGTTGATCTGGGGGAACAACATGAAATCGCCGTCGTTCAGACGCGCGTCCATCGGCGTGTTCGCATCCGCCGCGCTCATCCTCGCCGGCACCGCCGCGAGCGCCGTCGGTGGCGGCACCACCGTCGGCACCGGCGAGCACCGCTACGTCGCGAAGATCCAGAGCCCATCCGGTGCGTGCACCGGCAGCCTGGTCGCGCCGCTGTGGGTCGTCACCGCCAAGAACTGCGTGCCGCACAACGCGGACGGCACACCCGTCGCGCCGGTCACGCTGACCATCGGCCGAGGCGACCTGACCGGCACCGCGGGCCGCGTGCAGCAGGCGACCCTGGTCGTCCCCCGCGCCGACCGCGACCTCGCGCTGGTGAAGCTCTCGATCCCGGTCGTCGACGTGCCGGTGCTGCCGATCGCCACCACGGCACCGGCCACGGGCGCGACCGTGCGGGTCATCGGCTACGGCCGCACCGCCGACACGTGGGCACCGGACAAGGCGGCCATCGCGCCGTTCACCGTCGGCGCGCTCAGCACGGCCACGTTCGCGGTCACCAGCCCGTCCGCCCAGGACACCTGCAAGGGCGACGCGGGCGGCCCGGCACTCGCGGGCGAGCAGCTCGCGGGCATCACCTCGACGTCGTGGCAGCACGGATGTCTGTCGGTCACCGAGACCCGGCACGGTGGCACACAGGTCCGCGTCGACGACATCGCGCCGTGGATCAAGGAAACGGTCGTGGCACCGTTCGGCGCGTTCGTCGGCAAGGGCGACAAGTGCGTCGACAACCCCAACGCCTACATCGCGAACGGCAACAAGACGCAGTACTTCGGCTGCAACGGCACCGACGGCCAGAGCTGGTCGGTCCGCGCCGACCAGCAGATCCAGATGAAGCAGCGCTGCCTCGACGTCGACGGCGGCAGCGACGCGAACGGCACCAAGATCCAGATCATGGGCTGCAACGGCACCGCGGCCCAGACGTTCAAGCCCGGCCCCGACGGTGACGGGTCGATCCGCGTCCTGGGCAAGTGCCTGGACGTGCGGGACGGCACCAACGCCAACGGCTCGAAGATCCAGCTGTTCGACTGCAACGGGTCGGCCGCCCAGCGCTTCACCAAGTACGAGGACGGCTCGCTGCGCGTCTTCGACCGCTGCGTCGACCTGCCCGGCGCCATGGTCAACGACGGCCTGCAACTGCAGATCTTCGACTGCAACGGCACCGCTGCCCAGCGGTTTCCCTCCGTGCTCAGGGTCTCGGGCGCCCCGGTCCTCACCGAGGCCCGCTGCCTCAGCGCCTCGGGTGGCGGCACCGCGGACGGCACGGGGATCGAGATCTTCGACTGCCTCGGCGGCCCCGGTCGGCAGTGGGTGCCCAAGGACGACGGCACGATCGTGCACCCGGCGTCCGGGAAGTGCCTTGAGCTGCGGGACGGCATGATCGCCGACGGCACGCTGCTGCAGCTCTTCTCCTGCAACGGCACCGAGGCTCAGAAGTGGAAGATCGCGGTCTGAGCTGACACAGCAGCGCGGTCGGCCGCGTCCTTGCCTGGAAATAGGACGCGGCCGACGCCCTGGGGGTGGCGACGGCCGCGAGAACAGGAAGACTACGGGTCAGTCTCGGGACTTGTCACGCGAATCTGCCTCGACGACTCGCTTCAGCTCGTCCATGTCCGGCGTGAGCAGGTCGTCCGCGGTGCGAGCGAGCACGCCCTCCGCCTCCGCCTCGGCCGCGCGGGCTTCCTCGGCGGCCTTGAGACGCTTGTCGGACCTGCGGACCGCCCACACCGTCGCCAGCAGGGCGATGGCCATCAGCGGGTAGCCCATGCCGAGCTTCGCGACGGCGAGCCAGCCGACCTGGTCCTCGTCGTAGAGCCAGCGCTGCACGACGAAGCGGGCGAAGAACACCAGGGCCCACACGAGGGTCGCGATGTCGTAGTCGCGGACCGAGGCCTTGTCGGAGCGCCAGGAGCGGTCGCGGCCGTTGAGGAACGTCCAGATCACGCCGGCCAGCGGCCAGCGCACGATGATCGACAGGACGAACGCGCCGCCGTAGACGACGCTCTGCCAGATGCCGAAGAGGAAGAAACCCTTGGCCTCACCGGTCTTGTAGGCGATGAACGCCGCGATGCCCACACCGAACACGGCGGAGATCGCGGGCTGCACGGTGCCCTTGCGCACGGCCAGGATCACGCCGATGACGACGGCGGCGGCGAGCGAGGAGATGATCGCGGCCATCAGGTTCTTGGTCGCGAAGTTGACGATGACGAACACGACGACGGGCAGCGACGAGTAGAGCATTCCGCTCACGCCGCCCATCTGCTCGAGGAGAGTGGGCTGCTTTTCTTCGGTCTCAGCTGAGGTCATGAAGCGTTCTGCAACTCGTAATAGGGGTTGTAGAGCACCTTGCGCCCGTCGCGCACGGCGATGCGGCCCCGGGCCTTGATCGTGCGACCAGGCTCGATTCCCGCGATGCGACGGCGGCCGAGCCAGACGAGGGTGACGCCCTCGGTGCCGTCGTAGAGCTCGGCTTCCAGCGTGGCGGCCGCGTCCCTGGGACAGAGCTCCACGCTGCGGAGCCTGCCGAGGACGGTGACCTCCTCACCGGACTTGCAGTCGCAGGCCTTCACCGCGCCGACGGCCTCGGCTTCTCGCGAGAGGTCGTCCGCGTCGAGCTCGGTGACGTCGCTGGTCAAGCGCTTCACCAAGCGGCGCCAATAGCCGCTCATCCCCGACTCCTGCATTGCTCAAGTGGCCCCGTGGTGTGGACCGTCTGTGAGTGAGGGTACGCACGAGGACCGACAATCTCGGGCGTGCCTGCCGAGACTGTGCTCCTCCTGCCCGGAACCGCCTCAGACGAGGTTTTTGTCCGTTCCGTGTTCGCCGACCCGTTGTCGCAGGTCGGCGCCGTTCTCACCGCTCCGCGTGTACGCACACTCAGTGAACGGTTGACGGCCCTCGAAAATGCCTCCGCGGGCCACCCGATCGTGGTGGGCGGCGTCTCACTCGGAGCGCACGTCGCCGCGGCGTGGGCGGTGCGCAATCCGGCGAAGTGCGCAGGTCTGATCCTCGCCCTGCCCGCGTGGACGGGACATCCCGGCGGCGCGCCGGCGGCGATGGCGGCGAAGATCAGCGCGGACGTCGTCACGAACGAAGGACTCGACGCGGCGCTGCGGGGCACGACGGGCTGGCTGCACGACGAGCTGAGCCGGGCGTGGCGGGCCTACGGCGAGCAACTGGTGCCACACCTGCGGGAAGCCGCCACGTCGGAGGCGCCCACGCTCGAGGAGCTGAAAACCCTCGGCGTGCCAACGGGAATCGTCGGGTGCACCGACGACCCGGTGCACCCGATCGAGATCGCTGAACAGTGGGCCGGCGCCATCCCCGGCGCCGTGCTCACGACCATCGCGCTGGACGCCTACCCGCACGCTCTGGGGCGCGCGGTGCAGGCGTGGCAGCAGGCGCGGTCCTAGCCCTGTTGCTGGATGTGCCGGGCGATCGCTTCCGGCAGTTCGACCGGCAGCGGGGTCCGCGGCGGCATCGGCTGCTCACCGCGCACGACGACGGTGCCGCGCAGCATCTCGCGCAACGCCGCGGTGTTCTGCTCGAAGTGCTCCTCGGGACCGGCCGCGACACCGCGCAGCATCCAGCGCGGCCCGTCGACGCCGACGAAGAGGATCTGCACGCCCTGGTTGCGCGCGGTGATCTCCTCGCCCCACTCGCCGTTCTCGCGGTTGATCCGGGCGCCGTCCTCCTTGAGGCCGTCGATCAGCTCGGCGCCGACCTCCCGCCAGAGTCCACCCGACTTCGGCGCGGCGAACGCGCTGACCGTCAGCTGCCCAACGGACGTGAGGACGTGCACGGCGCGCACGGCACCGGACTCCTGGTCCATCTCGACCTGCAGCTGGGCCTCGGCCGGCATCGGCAGCTGCACCGATCCCAGGTCGAGCCGCTGCACGTCGTCATGGGGCGCCACGGTCGAGTCCCACGGGCCGTCGACGTCCTCGTCGAACGCCTCGTCGTGCTCCGGACCGGTGTCGACCGACCCCGCGGAGTGACGACCGCGCTTGCGGCGCCTTCCGAACATGCCCCTACCCCTCTGTCTTCATACGGGCGAGCACCACGTGCCCACCGGTCGAGCCGTAGCCTCCCGCACCGCGCTCCGTCTCCGGCAGCTCGGTGACCTCGCGGAACACCGCGTGCTCGACGCGTTGCACGACGAGCTGGGCGATCCGGTCACCGCGCGACAGCACGATCGGCTCCCGCAGATCATGGTTCACGAGGCAAACGCGGATCTCACCGCGGTAGCCGGAGTCGATCGTGCCGGGCGTGTTGACCACGCTCAGCCCGACCCGCGCGGCCAGTCCGGAACGGGGGTGCACGAACCCTGCGTACCCGGTCGGGAGCGCGATCGCGACACCGGTGCCGACGACAGCGCGCTCGCCTGGTGGAATGACCACGTCCGACGTGGTGACCAGATCGGCGCCCGCGTCGCCGGGACGGGCGTAGGCGGGCACGGGAACCCCCGGATCGAGCCGGGTCAGCAACACCTCGACGCTGGACACGGCGGGCGAGATTACCCTGACGACGTGAGTGAGACTGCCGTGACCGCCAGTACGACCTTCCGCGAGCGCCTCTACGTGACGCCGTACATCTGGCCGTTGCCGCTGCTGGGCGCCGGGCTGCTGGCCGCCGAGGTGCACATGGGCTTCCCCGGTGTCCGCTCCTGGCTGCCGTACGTGATCCTGCTGCCGCTGACGGTCCTGCTGCTGGTGAAGTGGAGCTCGACGACGATCGAGGTGTCCGGCGGCGAGCTCAAGGCCGGCGACGCCCACATCCCGCTCGACCTGCTCGGCGACGTCGAGATCATCGCGCCCGAGGACCGGCGCAAGGCCATGGGCCCGTTCCTCGACCCGGCCGCGTACGTCGTGACCCGCGGCTGGGTGAAGCCACTCGTCCGGGTGCGGGTGAACGACCCGGAGGACCCGACCCCGTACTGGATGATCAGCACGCGGCGTCCGGAAGAGCTCGTCGCCGCGATCAGGTCCTGAAGAACACAACTGGGCGCCACCCGTGCGGGTGAGCGCCCAGTTTTCTCTGGCGGATTTCTGCTGACGGAATCAGGCGCAGTCGCGGCAGATGTACACGCCGTTGTTGTCCTCGGCGAGCCTGCTGCGGTGGTGCACCAGGAAGCACTTCGAGCACGTGAACTCGTCGGCCTGCTTGGGCAGGACCTTGAACGTGAGCTCCTCGCCGGACAGATCGGCACCGGGCAGCTCGAAGTTCTCCGCGCTCGCGTCCTCGTCGACGTCCACGACGCCGGACTGCGTCTCGTTCCGCCGGGCCTTCAACTCCTCGAGGGAGTCCTCAGCGAGTTCGTCCGCCTCGCTGCGACGCGGCGCGTCGTAGTCGGTCGCCATCTTCTTCACCCCTGCGGTCTACGGAGACTGTTCGTGTCGCTGGTTAACGCTCCAGCGACCTCTTTTGTGCCCCACGTCAAGGTGACGTAGGTCTCTCACACACGAGGGTCAGGCCAACCCCCTAGGCGTGCCCGCCAGGCTTGATCCACAAGTGTGCGGAGCGCGCAGAGGGTAGCTCATTGCCCGAGTGACTCGACATCGGGTTACCCCTTACCGACCGGACGGGTGACACAACCTTTCTACGCTGGACCGATACCCTGTGCGGGAGCACGTGCGGCTCGGCGTGCAACCTGGCGCCCGGCCGGTACCGTCCTGACTGTGAGCAATCAGGCCGGTGCGGTGGGTCACGCCCGCCGGAGCGCGCGACAGCCGGGCAGGGCCTAGGCTGATCAGCAGGGGACGAATACGGGGAGGGCTTCGGACGTGGGACCCGCATCGGGAAGTTTGACGCCCTACAAGCGGCGTCGGCCCGTGCCCGCGCTCGTCCTGTTCGCGGTGCTGTTGGTCAGTTCCGTGTTCGTGTGGGTGAAGGTGCTCGGCAACGCGAGTGACGTGGACGCGGCCATCAAGTGCAACGCGCCTGGTCACGCGACCACGACCGTCTCCGGTGCGCCGGATCCCGCGGACACGACGACGGCGCCGCCACCACCGCTGGGGACGGTGCTGGAGCACGACGCGCTCGACCGCACGAACCCGGTGCCGGTCGGCGAGGTCAACTTCAAGGTCATCAACGCCTCGACGCAGCGCAACCACGCCAAGACCATCGCGACCCAGCTCACCGAGCTCGGCCTGAAGCAGGCGGCGGACCCCGGCAACGACCCGATCTACCCGGCGCAGGACATGAACTGCCGCGGCCAGATCCGCTTCGGCGCGCCCGGCTCCCAGGCCGCGCGCACGCTGTCGCTGCTGGAGCCGTGCCTCGAACTGGTCCGCGACGACCGCCAGGACGCGACCGTCGACGTCGCTTTGGGCAAGAAGTTCGACGAGGTCAAGCCGAACAGCGACGCCCGCAAGGTCCTCGACCAGCTCAAGGAGTGGGCGGACCAGCAGCCGGAGCAGCAGGGCGGCCAGGTCGCCGCGGCCACCCCGCCGACGCTGAGCCCGGACAACCTGTCCGGCGCGCGCGACGTGACCTGCTGACTTCCGCTCGTCCCCTACCCTTGCGCGCATGGGGGTTGCTCTTCTTCAGGACGAGCGCGTGCTGTGGCAGGGCTCGCCCGCACACCGTTCGGTGTTCCTGAGCGTCGATCCGGCGTGGATGTGGTTCAGCGTGAAGTTCGACGCGGTCCTGTTCGCCGTGCTGGCCGCGATCATCGGCCTGCTCAACCAGGGACTGGGCGTGGTCGACGGCTGGTCGGTCACGTTCTTCGCGGCGATGTTCGCCGGGTCCACGGCCTTCTACTTCATCGAACCGTTCGCGTGGCGCTTCCTCACGCTGCGCCGCACGACCTACTACGTCACCGACCAACGCGTCGTGTCCGTGCCGGGCAGGCGGCCGCGGTCGGTGCCGCTCGCCGAGATCGACACCCTCGCGTTCGCCGAGAGCGACGACGGCTCCGGGTACATCCGGCTCTACGGCCGGCACATGCCGGACGGGTTCGGCAACGGCACGGTGGCCGAGCTGATCCACGTTCCGGACGTCCGCGAAGTCGTCGACCTGCTCTCCCGGCTCACCGGCAAAACCCCGGTCTCCCGCCGCCCCTGACACCCCTTATGCAAAAGACGTTTGCGGACGTCCGCAAACGTCTTTTGCACAACCGATATATCAGTTGCGCTGACCTGCGTGTATACAATCCGGGTGCTGCGTCAGACCTTGCCGAAGCCGGACTCGACGAGCGCGTCGTGCATCACGTCGGCGATGCCGGGGGCCGCCGCGAACGTCGCGTCCTCCCCCAGTTCGGGCGACGATCCGGGCAGCCGCACGACCGCGCCGGCCTCCGCGGCGATCAGCCCGCCGGCCGCCCAGTCCCACCGGCCGAGGGCGTGCTCGGCGTAGGCGTCGAGCCGCCCGGCCGCCACGGAGCACAGGTCGAGGGAGGCCGCACCGGCCCGGCGGAGGTCACGCACTCGGGTGGACATCGCGGCCCACGCGTCGGCCTGCCGCTGACGCCGCTCCGGCCGGTACGCGAACCCGTAGCCGAGCAACGACAGCGAGAGATCCGTCGTGGCGGACACGTGCAACGGCGTGCCGTCCAGAAACGCGCCGTAGCCGCGCGCAGCGGTCCACACGCGGCCGGTCGCGGGCTCGACCACAGCGCCCGCGACGGACTCACCGTCGACCTGCGCCGCGATCGACACCGAGTACCAGGGGATTCCGTAGAGGTAGTTGACGGTGCCGTCGATCGGGTCGACGACCCAGGTCAGCCCCTCCACGACCGTTCCGCCCTCCTCCTCGCCGAGGACCGGTTCGCCGGGGCGCAACTCGGACAGACGCGTCCGGACGAGTTGTTCTGAGGCTCGGTCGGCGGCGGTGACGACGTCGGTCGAGGTGCTCTTCGTGTCGAACGAGACGACGGCGGAAGCACGCATGCGCTGAACAAGAGCGCCTGCTTCCCGTCCGATGGCCGTCGCGATGTCGACGAGTGGCCGGGGATCGAACACGACCGGTTCCCTCCTACGTCACTAGCACGGGACTATCGGACTACCTCAGGCTAATGTCTGCGCACCACGATTACTGAATCGAAACCAGCAGCATCGAGTAGGAAGGACCACGGGGATGGGCATCACCCGCGGGTTCGGTGTGGACATCGGCGGCTCCGGCGTCAAGGGCGGCCTTGTCGACCTCGAGGCAGGAGCACTGGACGGCGAACGCATGCGGATCCCCACGCCCCAGCCCTCGACGCCCGAGGCGGTGGCCGAGGTCGTCGCCGAGATCGTCGAGAAGTTCCAGTGGGACGGGCCGGTCGGCATCACGCTCCCCTGCGTGGTCAAGCACGGCGTGGCGCTGAGCGCGGCGAACGTCGACAAGGGCTGGATCAACTGCGACGCGCAGACGCTCTTCGCGGAACGCCTCAAGCGCAACCCCGAGGACATCGTCGTGATGAACGACGCGGACGCGGCCGGCATCGCGGAGATGTCGTTCGGCGCGGGCGTCGGCAAGGCCGGGACCGTGGTGCTGCTGACGTTCGGCACGGGCATCGGCAGCGCGGTGTTCCTCGACGGCAAGCTCGTCCCGAACACCGAGTTCGGGCACCTGCAGGTCGACGGGCACGACGCCGAGACGCGTGCGGCCGCCTCCGTGAAGGAGGAGAAGGGCCTGTCCTGGGAGGAGTGGGCGCCTCGGGTCACCCGGTACATCAACGTGCTGGAGGACCTCATCTGGCCCGACCTGGTGATCGCCGGTGGCGGCGTGAGCAAGAAGGCGCACAAGTGGCTGCCGTTGCTCGAAGTGCGCACCGAGGTAGTTGCTGCTGCACTGAAAAACGACGCCGGCATTGTGGGCGCCGCGTGGGCCGCCGCACACGGTGTGCGCCCGTAGCGCTGTGGCCGTCACCCTTTGCCCCGTATTCGGCGGTCAGACGGGTGCGTCGCGGTGCCTGCCCCTCGCCCTCATCCTGGTTGGCTGTGGGCGAGGGGCAGGTGCCGCGAGGCGCCCTGCTGAGCGTCGAAGACGCGGCGAAGGGTGACGGCCACAGCGCTTGGAGACAGTTGACACCGAAACGTGTCCGACTGGATCTAGCTGGGACAACGCAGGTGGGAGCGCTCCGAACGACCTCGGGGCGCAACACCGCGTCACCGACGTCGTTACAATGGAACGCACACCCGCCAAGCAAGATCGGCGGGGAGATCCCCTGAACTCTGGCGACCGAGGTTTCGCGCCCTCTGGTTTGCCTTGAACGACCGTCGCGAAAGGGCGTACGTGGCAGCCGCAGAAACCGCAACCCGACGCTCCAGCTCCGCCGCGAGCGCCGCCAAGACGACCAAGGCGACCGCGGCCGGCGAGGCCGAGGAGAAGCCGAAGCGCAAGACGACCGCTGCGGCAGCGAAGAAGCCCGCCGCCGCCAAGGCCGCCGGCGCCAAGACCCCGCGCAAGCCGGCCGGCAAGGCCGATCCTGCCGCGAAGGGCACCGCCAAGAAGGACGGCGAAGAGCCGGAGGACATGGAAGGCGCTCCCGGCGCCGAGGACCTGGAGGACGTCGAGATCGTCGACGAGCCGGTCGTCGACGAGCCGGAGGAGGCGGAGGACCCCAAGAACGAGGGTGACTTCGTCTGGGACGAGGAGGAGTCCGAGGCCCTGCGCCAGGCGCGCAAGGACGCGGAGCTCACCGCTTCGGCCGACTCCGTTCGCGCCTACCTCAAGCAGATCGGCAAGGTCGCCCTCCTCAACGCCGAGGAGGAGGTCGAGCTCGCCAAGCGCATCGAGGCGGGTCTCTACGCCGCCGAGCGCGTGCGCCGCTCCGAGGAGGACGCGGAGAAGCTCACCCCGCAGATGCGCCGCGACCTGCGGTGGATCGTGCGTGACGGCGAGCGCGCCAAGAACCACCTGCTCGAGGCGAACCTGCGTCTCGTCGTGTCGCTGGCCAAGCGCTACACCGGCCGCGGCATGGCGTTCCTGGACCTGATCCAGGAGGGCAACCTGGGTCTGATCCGCGCCGTCGAGAAGTTCGACTACACCAAGGGCTACAAGTTCTCCACGTACGCCACCTGGTGGATCCGTCAGGCGATCACCCGCGCGATGGCCGACCAGGCCCGCACCATCCGCATCCCGGTGCACATGGTCGAGGTCATCAACAAGCTCGGTCGCATCCAGCGGGAGCTGCTCCAGGACCTGGGCCGCGAGCCCACCCCGGAAGAGCTCGCCAAGGAAATGGACATCACGCCCGAGAAGGTGCTGGAGATCCAGCAGTACGCGCGTGAGCCCATCTCGCTGGACCAGACGATCGGCGACGAGGGCGACAGCCAGCTCGGCGACTTCATCGAGGACTCCGAGGCCGTCGTCGCGGTCGACGCCGTCTCGTTCACGCTGCTGCAGGACCAGCTGCAGTCCGTGCTCGCGACGCTGTCCGAGCGCGAGGCGGGCGTCGTCCGGCTGCGCTTCGGTCTCACCGACGGCCAGCCGCGCACGCTGGACGAGATCGGTCAGGTCTACGGCGTCACGCGTGAGCGCATCCGCCAGATCGAGTCCAAGACGATGTCGAAGCTGCGTCACCCGTCGCGCTCGCAGGTCCTGCGCGACTACCTCGACTAGTCCTTCACTCAGGCATACGCAGAGATCCCCGCACCGGTTCGGTGCGGGGATCTTTTTTGTTCCGGGAACTCGCCCGCACGCCCGTGAGCACGTCCAGCTTTACCTATGCTCACGCCGTGACCAGGCGTGATCGAACGCATGCGAAAGATGAGTACCCATGTACTCATGTGCCGCCTATGCATCCGCGACAGCATCAGTGTGTGGCTGTGCCGGAGGGGTGCACAGGGACAGTTCCGGAGACCGGAACGAGGGGGCTGGAAACATGGGCAGGTCAGTACTCGAAGGGGCTTTCTCGCTGCTGGACAAGCTGATGGACGAGGGTGAGCTGGGGCTCACGCAACTCGCCGACCGCTGCGAGATGCCGAAGACGACGGTGCACCGACTTCTGGACCAGATGGAGGTGCTCGGGGCGGTCGAGAACGTGCGCGGCCGCTACCGCATCGGCGCGCAGATGTTCCGGCTCGGGCAGGCGTGGGAACCCGCCCCGGGCATCCTGCGGGTCGCCCGGCAGCCGCTGCGGGCGTTGTCGGCGACGATCAGGACGTCGACGATCCTCGCGGTGCCGCGACGTGACCGGGTGCTCGTCGCCGCGGCGAGCATCGTGCGCGCGGAGGACGTGGCCCGGCTGCGTCCCGGTGCCACGGTTCCGGCGGGCATGGAGTTCGTCAGCGCTCCGGTGCGCACACCGTCCAGCAGTGTCATCGGCACGGTGTCCGCGGTGCTGGACAGCGGTCGCAGCGCCACGGCTCTGAGGGAGGCCGTGGGGCACGCCGCACGAGCGATCAGCGCAGCCCTCGCGAGCTGATCGACGGGGTGGTCGGACTCCCGCTCGCACTCGCCCCCAGTGCGTGCGATCGGGAGTTTGATCACGGTCCAGAGTCCGAATCGTGGGACGTTCGTGACCTGTTCGCTGCGGGCGGACAAGGGCAACCGATATCACACTCTCGGTCGCACGCAACAGACCGAACGGCCCGAACTCACTGCTCCACCAGCGGGTTTCCGGTTGCGCTCCGTGCGTGTCAAGACGGTGAACCGGTGGCAAATACAGGTGTGAGCCTGCTGCAGCCGGGTAAATCGGATAGTGACGCGAGTCGCCACGCACACGGGAACACTGACTATCGCCAAAACGTCTGTCAGAGTGGAGCCAGCGAGCACCGCGCACCTGCCAGGGGCGCTGTGGTCGCAGCTTGGTAAGAGGGCACCGAACACTCCAGTTCCGGTGCCGGGACGGAGGGAGATTCATCATGACTGCAGCACTCACCCGCCCCGAGTTGACCGCTGCCGACCGCTGCGACCGCTGCGGGGCTGCTGCCCAGGTTCGCGCCTTGCTCCCGTCCGGGGGCGAGCTGCTGTTCTGCGGGCACCACGCTCGCGCGCACAGCGAGAAGTTGCGCGAACTCGCTGCTGAGATTCAGCAGGGCTGACTTCCACCCCACCTAGCCGCTCGGGGCGGAGATCCGGATGGATCTCCGCCCCCTTCGCTTTCCGGAGCGTCTTAGAGAGCGTCCAGCACGGGTTCGAACGCCAGCTCGGCGGCACCGACCAGCTTCGCATCGCGGCCCAGCGGCGACGTCACGACCTGCGTTCCGCCGACCGCGCGCGAGACGAGACTGCGCTGCTGCACGACGGCTCCCACCGAGTCGACCAGCGACGGCGGCAACGCCGTGTAGAGATCACCCAGCACGACCAGCTCGGGGCCCAGCACGTTGACGATGTTCGCGAGCCCCAGCGCCAGCCAGTCCGCGAACTCGCCGAGCAACGACGGGTCGTCCAGCGCCCGCAGCGCCGCGACGACGGCACCGCGCGGGGCGTCGTCGGGCAGCCCCAGGGCGCGGCACAACGCCGGTTCGCCGACCTCGGTCTCCCAGCACCCGTCGCAGCCGCAGTAGCAGCGCCGGCCGCGCGGGTTGACCACCATGTGCCCGAGCTCGCCGACGTAGCCGCCGGAGCCGCGCAACGGCTGCCCGGACAGGATCACGCCGCCGCCGACACCGACGTCCGCGGAGATGTAGACCATGTCCGCGGATGCCCGCGCAGCGCCGCGCACGTGCTCCGCCAGCGCGCCGAGCTCCGCGTCGTTGCCCACCTGGACGGGCATCTTGAGCACCGCCTCCAGGCGCTTGCCGAGCGCGACGTCCGTCCAGTGCAGGTTCGGCGCCTCGTGCACCTGGCCGTCCGCGCGCCGCACGACGCCCGGCACCGACACGCCGACCCCGACCGCGGTGACGTCGAGGTCGTCGGCCATGAGGCGCGCCGACTCGACGATGTGCGTGATGACCTCTCCCGGATCACGCGTCCGGTTGTGCAGGTTCCAGCTGTCGCGCCCGAGGATCTCCCCACCGAGGCCGACGAACCCCATCGCCACCTGCTCCACCCGCACGTCGATCGCGATGACGACCGCGGCCTGAGGCTGGGGCAGGACGAGCAACGAGGGGCGGCCGGCGCCACTGCGCTGGGCAGGGACGCGTTCGGCCACCACACCGGCTTCGGCGAGGCCGTCCACCAGGGCCTTGATCGTGCTGCGGTTGAGCCCGAGCTCAGCCGCGAGCGACGCCCTGGTGGACGGTCCGTCGACGTGCAGGCGACGCAGCAGCGCCGTCCTGTTGTGCCTGCGGATCTCGTCGGGACGGGTGCCGGAGGTTGGTCCGGTCACCTCGTCAGCGAGCCGCGGTCGCTGCCCGGCGGCGGGACAACGCGTCGACGCTCGCGGCGAGCAGCAGGACCAGGCCGGTCACGATGAACACGACGGCGGCGGGCTGCTTGAGCAGGCCCATGCCGTTCTGGATGATCGCGAGCACCGCGCCACCGATCACCGCGTCACGCAGCCGGCCCTTGCCGCCGAACAGCGACGTGCCACCGATGACGGCCGCACCGACCGACAGCAGCAGCGTGTTGCCGCCACCGGCGTTCGGGTCGACCGAGCCGACCTTCGACGAGTACACGATCGCGCCGATCGCGGCCGCGGAGGACGCGATCACGAACACGCTCATGCGAATCCGCTCGACGTTGATACCGGCGCGGCGGGCGGCTTCCTTGTTGCCGCCGACCGCGTAGATGTGCCGGCCGTAGCTGGTGCGGTCGAGCACGAACGTGCCGATCACCAGCAGGACGAGCACCACCGGCACCACGTACGGCACGCCCTCGATGACAACGAGGTCGCTCGGCGACCGGTTGATCGACAGCGCGTAGGTGATGAGCGCGGCCAGCACCGCGAGGGCACCGATCTTGGCCAGCACCAGCGAGGTCGGCTGGGCCACGAGTCCCTTGCGCAGACGGGAGAAGTGCCGCGTCAGCACGACGGCCGCGTAGCCGCCGATCGCGATCACGAACAGCGCCCAGGAGCCCAGGAAGTTCAGGTTGCCGTTGGCGACGTTGAAGATCGTGTCGTCGCGCAGGCCGAGCGTGCCGCCCTGGCCGATGAACTGCAGCACCACGCCGTTCCAGACGAGGAACAGCGCCAGGGTCACGACGAACGACGGGATACCGACCTTGGCGATGAGGTAGCCGGTGATGCAGCCGATGGCCGCGCCGACGCAGACCGCGAGGAACATCTCCAGCCAGGGGTTCGCCGGGATGCCGATCACGGAGATCAGGAACGCGACGAGCGCCAGTGCCGCGCCCGCCCAGATCTTCATCAGCACCGCGAGCACGATCGCGAGCAGCAGCAGGCCGCAGAACACCCAGAACACGGTGTCGCCCATGCCGCCGAGCAGGTTGCCGTTGTGGATCAGGTGCAGTGCCATCACCGACGCCGTCACACCGGACGCGGTACCGGCGGACAGGTCGATCTCGCCCAGCAGCAGCACGAACACCAGGCCCATCGCGATGATGGTGATGCTGGCGCCCTGCTGGAGCAGGTTGGCGAGGTTGCCGAGGGTGAAGAACGTGTCGGACAACGTGCTGAACACGATGAGCAGCACGATGAGCCCGAGGAGCGCCGGCAGCGAGCCGAGCTCGCCACCGCGGACCCTGGCCCAGTAGTCGCTGACGGCCTCACCGGTGGACATGGACGTCGTGTCGATGCCGAAGTCGGAGATCGCGCCCTGCTGCGGCGTCTCCTGCTCGTGCGTTTCGGTGGTGTCGGTCATGCTCGCCTCTTCGGAACTCATCAGATCGTCGCCGCCTCGGGGCGGGCGATGCCCAGGTCACCGGAACGACCGGCGGTGATCAGCTCGACCACCTGGCCGTGCGTGACGTCCTTGGAGCCCACGACCGCGGCCATGCGTCCGAGGTAGAGGCACGCGATCTTGTCGGCGACCTCGAAGACGTCGTTCATGTTGTGGCTGATCAGGACGACCCCCAGGCCCTGGTCCGCGAGCCGGCGGACGAGGTCGAGGACCTGCCGCGTCTGCGCGACGCCGAGTGCGGCGGTCGGCTCGTCGAGCAGCACGACCTTGCTGTTCCACAGCACGGCCTTGGCGATCGCGACCGTCTGGCGCTGGCCACCGGACAGCGACGAGACCTGCGTGCGCACCGACTTGACCGTGCGCACGGACAGCGAGGCCAGCGTCTTGCGCGCCGCCTGCTCCATGTCGGTCTCGTCGAGCAGACCACCCTTGGTGCGCTCGCGGCCGAGGAACATGTTCTGGACGATGTCGAGGTTGTCGGCCAGCGCGAGGTCCTGGTAGACGACCTCGATCCCGAGCGCCGCGGCGTCGCGCGGGCCCTTGATGTGCGTCGGCTCGCCGTTGAAAAGGACCTCACCCGAGTCGGTCGGGTGGATGCCCGCGATGCACTTGACCAGCGTCGACTTGCCCGCGCCGTTGTCGCCGACGAGCGCGGTGACCTCGCCCGGGTTCACGGTGAGGTCGATGTCGTGCAGGACGTGCACGGGGCCGAAGCTCTTGTTGATGCCGCGCAGCTCGAGAATCGGCTCGCTCACTGGGGTTTCCTCCGTGGTTACCACGCGCCGAGGCGGGGTGCGCAGGTCCGCACCCCGCCTTGACCCGAAGCGGTTACTACTTGATGCCGAGCTCGGTGCAGGCGGCCTGGGTGTCGGCCACGCAGATCTCCGACGCCTTGACGAAGCCGGCGTCCACGACGGACTTGACCTTGTCCTTGGTGATCAGCTGAGCGGACAGCAGCACCGACGGGACGTCGCGGTTGCCCTTGTCGTCCTTGGTCTTGCCGGTCGCGAGCGCGTCGGCGGCGGCCTTGTCGCCCTTGGCGAGGGCGGCGGCCAGCTTGGCGGCGGCCTCGGCCTCGTCCTTGATCGGCTTGAAGACGGTCATGTACTGGTCACCGCGGAGCACGGCCTGCAGGCCGTCCGGGGTGGCGTCCTGACCGGTGACGGGGATCTTGCCGTTCAGGCCGACCTTCTTGAGCACGGTGATGACCGCACCCGCGAGGCCGTCGTTCGCGGCGACGACACCGTCGATCTTGTTGCCGTTGGTCGTCAGGAGCTGCTCGAAGACCTGGCCGCCCTTCTGGTTGTCCCAGCCGTCGATCGGCTGCGACGCGACCTTCTTGAGGTCACCAGAGGCGTACTTCGGGTCGAGGACCTTGTGCTGTCCATCGGCGAAGAGCGTGGCGTTGTTGTCCGTCGGCGAGCCCTCGATCTCGATGATCTCGGCGGGCTTCTTGCCGGGGACGAGCTTCGCGACACCCTCGACCAGGCCCTGGCCCTGCAACTCGCCGACCTTCACGTTGTCGAACGACACGTAGTACTGCGAGGAGCCACCGGTGTTCAGGCGGTCGTAGTCGATGACCTGGATGCCCTGCGCCTGCGCCTTCTTGGCGACGGAAGCGCCGACCTCGCTGTTGGGGGTCGCGATGATCAGGACCTTGACACCGGCGTTGATCATGCCGTCGGCCAGGGTGCTGAACTTCTGGACGTCGCCCTGCGCGTTCTGGATGTCGGGGTCGAGCCCCTCCTTCTTCAACGCGGCCTCGAGGAGAGGCTTGTCGAAGCCCTCCCAGCGAGCGGAGGTGGCGGTCTCAGGAAGGATCACGCCGACCTTGGTACCCCCGCCGCTGCCAGCGTTCGTCTTGTTGTCTCCTCCACCGGAGGACGTGTTGGCGCCACACGCCGAAACAGCCAGGGCGAGGCCCGTGGCAACGGCGATGGAAGCGAGGCTCTTGCTGCGCATCCGCCATCCCTTTCACTGCGCTGTGTCACAGAGAATGTTGTGGCGCACAACGTATGCCCGACATATGCGTGACCGGAACCACACTGAATCGATTAAGTCGTAACGATGCGGCAACCTCGCCGTCATTTGACTACCCAGAGTTGTGGGAGCGTAACCACGGCGCTACAACACTTGCGACCATTCGGCGCACAGCGTCCTCGTGCGGCGGAGCGTCGCGGTCCGCGAACAACAGATGCCCGGTGCCGATGAGCATCGGCGCCACCCCGTCCGCGTCGAGATCACCGAGGCGGCCCAGCTCCTGCTCGCGCTCCAGGTATTTCTTGATCATGATCGCGGCCTCGGTCAGCACCGGTACACCGGCGGGCCAGGCCTCTCTGAGCTTGCGGCGCAGGTCGTCGCGGAACGTCACGAGGGCGACGATCGCGACGGCGACCGACCGGAAGACGGCGGTGATCGCCTCGGTGAGGTTGTCGACGACCGTGCCGGTGCCCGCTTGGCTCAGGAGCAGCTTCGCGCGCGCGTCCATCTTGTCCACGCGATCGAGGACGAACGCCGCGAGAAACGCGTCGAAGTCGTCGAAGTGCTTGTGCAGCACCCCCTTGGCCACGCCCGCTTCAGTCGTCACCGCACGGCTTGTGAGCGCGCTAGGGCCGCCTTCGACCAGAAGGCGTTCCGCAGCCGTGAACAGCTGTTCCCGCACGTCACGCAGGTGCACACCGGTGGGCACGCCTGAATTCTCCTAGCTGAAGTGGGCGCTCGCCCACTAAGGTGGACGCATGCCCACTCTAGGTGAGAAGCCACAGCCGGAAAAGTTCGACAAGGACCTCGCCGAGCGGCTCGCGACGTCGTTCGGCGCCGAGGCCGCCCGCTACGACCGCACTCGCCCGCCCTACCCCGACTCACTGGTCGAGCGCCTGGTCACCGCCGCTCCGGGCGCGCGGATGGTCGACGTCGGCTGCGGCACCGGCACGCTCTCGCGCCAGCTGATCGCCGCCGGCCGCGAAGTCCTCGGCGTGGAGCACGACGAGCAGATGGCCGGGTTCGCCCGCGAGACCGGCGTCCCGGTGGAGGTGTCGAAGTTCGAGACCTGGGACCCCGCCGGCCGCCAGTTCGACGCCGTCGTCGCCGGCCAGTCGTGGCACTGGGTCGACGCCGAACAGGGCCCACGTCAGGTCGCACGGGTGCTGCGCCCCGGCGGCATCTTCGTCGCCCTCTGGCACGTGTTCTCCACGCCGGACGAGATCGCCCAAACCCTGGCCGAGACCTACGAACGGATCGCACCGGACACGACGTTCCGCATCGGCCACTCTCGCGAGGAGGCGACGGCGTTCTACCGGTCGGGCTGCGACCGCACCGCCGAAGCGTTCGTCGGCACCGGCGACTTCGCCGCCCCGGACGTCTGGAGCGCCACCTGGGACAAGACCTACACGACCGCCGAGTACCTCGACCTGATCCTCACGATGAGCCCGATGGCCCTCCTCACCCCGGAGCAGACCACCGCACTCCTCGACGACGTCGGCGCCGCGGTGAACGCCATCGGCGGCCAGTTCACCTCGAACTACACGACCTTCGCCGTAGCCGTCACCCGCAACTGATATATCGCATATCAGTTGCCGCATTTCCTTGCAAGCGCAAGCAAAAAACGTTTGCGGACGAAGTCAAAAGACTCATTGCAAAGGTTGATACACCGTCTACCTGGGGTTTCGGTGTCACCAGGCTGGGCGCGGGGATGCGCACGACCTCGGGCTCGCCTTGCCCGAGGTCGCCGTTCTCCGTTCGAGCGCGGCCCTCGGACGGCTCGGCCGGAGCGGCTACCAGGAACGCAGGGTCGCGATGCGTTCCTCGAGCTGCTCGATGCTGGCCATCGCGGTCGGTGGACCACCGCAGTACTCGCGCAGCTGGTTGTGGATCTTGCCGTGCGGTTTCTTGGTGCGGTGGTGGTGCATCGCGACGAGGGTGTTGAGCTCTTTGCGCAGTGACGCGAGACGCTCCTGCACGCCGACCGGCCGGGCCTCGCGCACCGCCACCTCGGGCTTGGGGCGCCGAGCCGCGGAGGCCATCTGCTCTTCCTGACGCTGGAGCAGCAGGGTGCGCACCTGGTCGGGTTCCAGCAGGCCTGGCAGGCCGAGGTACTCCTGCTCCTCCTCCGAGCCCGCGAGGGTCGGGGCGCCGAACGACGAGCCGTCGAAGATCACCTGGTCGAGCTCGGCGGTGGTGCCCAGTGCCGTGAAGGCGCGCTCGTCCTCGCCGGGTTCGTCCTTGGTCTGGTTCGCCGCGGCCATGAGCTCGTCGTCCCAGCCGTCTTTTTCGCGGTGCGGCTTGCCCAGGACGTGGTCGCGCTCGGCTTCCAGCTCGGACGCGAGCTGCAGCAGCACCGGCACCGACGGCAGGAACACCGTCGCGGTCTCGCCGGGTTTCCGGTTGCGCACGAAACGGCCGATGGCCTGGGCGAAGAACAGCGGGGTCGACGACGACGTCGCGTAGACGCCGACGGCGAGCCGCGGCACGTCGACGCCCTCGGACACCATGCGGACGGCGATCATCCAGCGTTCGTTCGTCGCGGAGAACTCGGCGATCTTGCCGGACGCCTTCGGGTCGTCGGAGAGGACCAGGGTCGGGATCTGGCCCGTGACGCGCGTGAGCACCTGCGCGTAGGCCTTCGCCACGGTCTGGTCGGTCGCGATCACCAGGCCGCCGGCGTCGGGCAGGCCGTTCTCGCGCTTCTGGGTGAGCCGCTGGTCGGCGGCGCGCAGCACGGAGGCCATCCAGTCGCCGGCCGGGTCGAGGGCCGTGCGCCAGGCCCGCGCGGTCTGCTCCTGGGTCAGCGGCTCGCCCAGGCGTGCCGTGTACTCCTCGCCCGCGCTGGTCCGCCACGACGCCTCGCCCGAGTACGCCAGGAACAGCACGGGCCGGACCACGCCGTCGCGCAACGCGTCGGAGTACCCGTACGTGTGATCGGCCTTGGAGGTCTTGAAGCCGCCCGAGCTCTCCTCGTACTGCACGAACGGGATCGGCGAGTCGTCCGAGCGGAACGGCGTGCCCGTGAGGCAGAGACGGCGGACCGCGGGCGTGAACGCCTCGCGGATCGCATCACCCCACGACTTGGCATCACCACCGTGGTGGACCTCGTCGAGCAGCACCAGCGTCTTGCGGTTCTCCGTGCGCACCCGGTGCAGCGACGGATGGGCGGCGACCTGCGCGTACGTGACCGCGACACCGTGGTAGTCGCGGGAGGTCATCGCGTTGGTGTTGCGGAAGTTCGAGTCGATGTGGATGCCCTGCTCGGCGGCGGCCTTCGCCCACTGGTGCTTGAGGTGCTCGGTGGGCGTGACGATCGTGACGGCCTCGATCGTGCGGTCTGCCAGCAGCTCGGCGGCCACGCGCAGTCCGAAGGTCGTCTTGCCCGCGCCGGGAGTCGCGACGGCGAGGAAGTCCTGCGGTTTGGCGGCCAGGTACTTGGTCAGCGCGCGGCGCTGCCATGCCCGCAGCGGTCGCATTGCTGCTGTCGCTGTCACGAGACGTGTTTCTCCTCATTTATGCAGGTCAGACATAGCAATACCCTCAGGCAGACCGTTGCCGAGGGCACTGTGACTCTACCTGTTCACGGCGCCGATGCCGCGAAACGTGGCGCCATGCACCATGCTTGTCCCTGCGATGGGTGCGCCTACCGACAACGACGCACGCAGGTCCGGCCGCAAGGGGCCGCTGCGTCTACTCGCGCGCACGCTGTCGAAAGCGTGGGAAGGCAACATCTTCTCAGAAGCGGCCGAGGCGGCGTTCTGGCAGACGCTGTCGTTCCCGCCACTTCTGCTCGGTGTGCTGGGCGCCATGGGTTATCTGGGCGACTGGTTCGGCTCCGAAGTGGTCCTGGCCGTCCAGGAGAAGATCATCGGGTTCACCCGCACGATCTTCAGCACCGACGTGGTCAACGGCGTGATCGCGCCGACCGTGGCCGAGATCCTCAGCACCGGCAAGGGCGAGATCGTCTCCGTCGGCTTCCTGATCTCGCTGTGGGCGGGTTCGTCGGCGATGTCGTCGTTCGTCGACGCGATCACGGTGGCCCACGGCCAGTACGGCGTCCGCAACGAGCTGTGGCAGCGCGTCTTCGCCCTGCTGCTCTACCTGATCTCGCTGGTGGCCCTGGTGATCGGCCTGCCGGTGCTGGCGCTGGGCCCGGACGTCCTGCCGCAGTTCTTCCCGACGTCCTGGCAGCCCTACATCGAGACGTGGGTGGGCCGGTTCTACTACCCCGGCGTCGCCCTGCTGCTCGTGCTGTCGCTGTCGATGCTCTACAAGGTCGCACTGCCGCGCAGGCTGCCGTACCACCGCGTGCTGCCGGGCGCGGTGCTCGCGATGGCCGTGTTCATCCTGTCGTCCATCGGGCTGCGCCTGTACATCCAGTGGATCACCACGACGGGCTACACCTACGGCGCGCTGGCGACGCCGATCGCGTTCCTGCTGTTCGTGTTCTTCATCGGCCTGGCGATCACGATCGGCGCGTACTTCAACAGCGCCATCCAGGACATGTGGCCGGCCCGCATGACCCGCCGCCAGCGCCGCCGGTGGCGCCGTCTGGAGATGGAACGCGCGGCCTCCCGCATCCGCTCCGAGAACGCGGCTCCCAAACAAGAAGCCGCCAACACCGAGTACTCGGCGCCCTCCCCCGCCGACACGCAGCTCACCGCGCCGCTCAAGATCCAGGAGCCGCGGACCTCACCGGAGCAAGAAAAACAGCGGGGGTAGCCGAAGCCACCCCCGCTGCCGCCGTGCTCGGCCGGACTCAGCTCGGGTTCACCGGCGTCGCCCAGCGCTGGTTGCGATCACGCGTGCAGTTGTAGATCGCCAGAGCGTTGCCGTTGTCCGTGTTGTAGCCCACGTCGTCGACGCAGCGTCCGGCGAGCGCGCTCACCAGCGTTCCGTCGGGCCGTGCCGTCCACTGCTGGCTCGTGCCGCCGTGGCAGCCGACGTTCACGATGGCGGTGCCGTTCACCGTGTCGCCGATGTCGAGGCACTTGCCGTAGATGCGGAAGGTGCCATCACCCGGCGCCCACCACAGCTGCCCGGCCGGGCCGAAGCAGTCCCACAGCCACAGCCTGCTCGCGTTCGGGTCGTTGCCGTAGACGTCGATGCACTTGGTAGCGATGCCCACGATCGCGCCGCGGGACACCCACTCCGCCGTGTGCCGCCAGAGCTGCGTGCGGCCACCGGTGCAGTCGTTGATCTTCAGCGTGGCGCCGTTGTCGGTCGACGCCGTCGTGAGGCAGCGGCCCGAGACCGGGTTCACCACCGTGCCGTCGGGCTGAGCGACCCACTGCTGGGCCGGGTGGCTGTTGCACTCCCAGAGCGCCACGGCACTGCCGTCGGCGGTGTTCGCACCCGACACGTCGAGGCACTTGCCGTCGCCGCGCAGCGTGCCGTCACCCGGCGCCGTCCAGCTCTGGGCCACGTTGCCGTTGCAGGGCCACAGGTTGACCTGGTTGTTCAACGGGTTGTGGTTGTTGACGTCCAGGCACTTGCCCGCGGGACCGAGCAGAAGGCCGACCCGGCCGTTCTGGTCCGGCACCTGCCACACCTGCTCGGAACGCTGGGTGTTGCAGCCCCGCATGGACAGCCGGGCTCCCTTGTCCCCGCTGTCCGGCGTCACGCACCGGCCGGACGTGCGGCTGACGATCCGGCCGTCCGTGCGCCGCACCCACTGCTGGGCGTCGGTGCCGTTGCACTCTGCCAGCACGACCAGGGCGCCTTCCGCGCCGTAGTCGTTGGTGGTCAGGCAGCGGCCACCGGCGAGGAGCGTGCCTTCGTTCGACGTCCAGGTCTGCGCGAAAGCGCCGTGGCAGTCCCACATCCACACGACGGACTGGTACGGGTCGCCGTTCGCCATGTCGAGGCAGCGGTCGTTGACGCCCTTCAGCACGCCGGAGAAGACGGGGGTGTCCCGCTTGATCCGGACGTTGCGGAAGCGGACGGTGTCGTTGGCACCGTCGTTCTGCAGACCGACGAACGTGTTGCGCCACGTCTGCGTCGCGTCACCCGTCGTGTACTGGTTGACCTGCTGACCGTTGACGAGCACGGTCACCGAGTTCCAGCGGACCTTGAGCTCGAAGGTGTTCCACTCACCGGTCGGCTTCACCGGTGCGGTGGTGGTCGGCGCCTGGGAGCCGGGGATGCCGCCGGTCTTCAGGGTGTCGGTGGCGTTCTTCGGGCCGATCTGGACCTCGAAACCGGTCCGTCCCGGCGCGCCGGCGTCGGAGCCGGGGTTGTTCATCAGGAGGAGCACACCGGAGTCGGAGTTGTCCGTGGTGGCCTTCCAGTCGACCTTCATCGTGTAGTCGTTGCCGTAGGTGTGCGCCCCGTACCAGGAGACGTCGGTGCCGTCCTTGGTCACGAGCTCGCAGCCGTCGGCGCCGAGCTTCGTCCCGGTGGTCTGCCAGGCGTCCAGACCCGACTCGATCCGGCCGTCGAACGCGCTGTAGAAGCCGGGCTCGTCCTGCGGGGTGACGCAGTTGCCGGTCGTGCCGGCGGGGACCTTCGTGCCACCGACGAAGTACCCGGTGACGTCGGCCGACAGCCTGGTCTGGCCGCGCTCGTTGCGGATGTCGACCTTGCCGCTGTCGCCCAGGGGAGCGAGCACGAGACCCGCGAACGCCTCGGCCTTGCGGGTGCTGACGCTGGACACCGGGGTCCAGCCGGCCTCGCTCGGCGAGACGCTGAGGTCGGTGCCGAGGTTCGGGTCGAGACCCGTGACGACGAGCGCCGCCGACGTCGCCGCGGAGCTCACGCCCGCGACCCCGCCGACCTTCACGGTCGCCTTCTGGCCGTGCCCGATCGGAGCCTTGGGCAGGCCGTTGCCGGTGGCCGTGTCGGCGATGCGGCTGGCCTCGGGCAGCGTCACGTACTTCGCGCCGCCCGCGCCGGGACCGAACCAGCCGACGACGTCGAGCGCGACACCCGCGGTGTTGCCGTAGCTGGCGACGCGGATCTTGCCGTTCTCGTCGATCGGCACGATGCCGAGGCCGGACCGCTTCTCGCCCTGGTTGACCGTCACCGTCGTGGTGCCGGGGCTGTTGGCGCCGTACGCGAGCAGGTACGCCTCGCCGGTCGCCTCGAACCCGGTGATGTTGACCGCCACCGAGGTCGCGGTGCTCGGCACACCGGCGTTGCCGCGGATCTGCACCTCCTGCGACTGGCCGGCGCCCAGCGACCCGGTGCGCGGGCTGCCCGCGAAGCCGCGGGTGTCGAGGACGCGCTGCGGCTGAGTCTTGGCGAAGTAGTTGTCGGTGCTCTGCGACGGGCTGAAGTAGCCCATGTAGTCGACGACGACCCACGAGTTGCTGCTCTTGCTGCGGATGCGGATCGCGCGGTCCGGTCCGAGCGGAGCGAACATCGTCAGCGAGTTGAACGCGTTGCCGCGCCGCACCTGCACACCGGTCGCCTTGGACGACGAGGTGTTCGGATCGCCGGGCGTGACGTCGACGACGTTCTCGTCGTCCGACCGCACGCTGACCGTGATCGCCACCGCGGTGGTGTCACCGGGCACGTCCGGGAACGCCAGCGTCGTGACCTGCCCCGCCGTGTAGGCCTGGCTGTGGACGCGTTGCTGCTGCGGCAGAACGGTGAAGCCGGAACCCGTGAACGCCGGAACCCCGCTCGGCGCGCCCAGGTTCAGCGTTCCGTTGCCCCAGGTGGTGTCGGACTTCTTGGGGTTCGCCCTGCTCTGCAGCACGGACTGGATCTGCGCGGCGTCGAGCGCCGGGTTGTCGCCCTTGAGCAGCGCCGCCGCACCGGCGACGTGCGCCGCGGCGGCCGAGGTGCCCGGGAACCCGGAAGGACCCCAGCTGGAGGTGCTGACCCTGTCGAAGCCCGTGATGTCCGGCTTCTGCCTGCCGTCGATCGTCGGACCGCGGCCGCTGTAGGCCTCGATCTGGCCGCTGGCCGGCTCGGTCGCGCCCACGGTGATCACGTGCGGCGACGTGCCGGGCTCGGTGATGCTGCCCGCCGCGGTCGCGTACTGCAGCTGGCCGTCGGCCGGACCCGCGACGAACAGGTCGAACTGCGTGATGAACCGCGCGTTGTTGTTCTTCACGTAGACGTAGTAGGTGATGCCGGCCCCGGTGGTGTTCGCGAAGGTGACCTCCTCGGTCGGTGCGAGACCGCCCTGGGTGTCCTTCTGGGACCGGGTGGAGACCGCGACGAGGTCAGGGTCGTTCACGCCGGTGGGCGCGTGCGGCCGGGTCATGACGTAGAGGTCGAGGTCCTCGTTCGTCTTCGGCCAGGCGTCCCAGCGGATGCTGACCGTGCCCGTGGTGTTGCCCTGCAACGTGAACGCGTTGTTCTCCGCGCCGTCCTTGAACTCGACGAAGGAGTTGGCGTTCACGTCCGCGGCCTTGCCCGAGAAGTGCAGGCGTGCCTGGTTTCCGGCCGCGACGCTCCACAGGATGCCCGCTTCACGGCTGCGCTTGACCACACCGGCCGGGCTGTCGTCCGGGCCGGAGCCGTCGCCACGGCCACCGGCGGGGCTGAGGAAGCCGACAGCCGCCGTGATCACCTGCACGCCCTGCGAGCGCAACCAGTCCGCCGCGCTCGCGAAGCTGACGGTGTCCTCGACGCAGGCGAGGTAGAGCGCCGCGTCGGGAGCCATGTCGTTCACGACCTCGGCCACGTTCGTGCCGTGCTCGGTGTGCGTGCCGGAGTCGAGGCAGCCGGTGCCGTTGACGGTGAGCTTCGGGCCGGTCGGCGGCAGTTCGCCCGCGGTCTGCGCGGCCTCGAGGCCACCGAAGCCGACGTCGATGATGCCGACCTTGACGCCGGCGCCCTTCTTGCCCGCCGCGATCCAGTTGTTCGCTTTGGACAGACCGACGCCCTCGGACGTGACGGCCATGGGGATCGCCCGGTCCGGTAACCGGACCTCGGCGACGCCGGGCTGGCTCGCGACCAGGTCGAGCTTGTCACCGGGCACCGCGGCCTTGACCCTGCCGGAGCCGGTCTGGGCGACCACGCCGCCCGCCTTCTCCACCGCGGACCGCAGCTGTGCGGTGTTGCCGCCGTCGACGTAGACCAGCGTCCGGCCGGCCTTGTCCTTGGCGACCTTCTGAGTGGGTCTCGCGTCGTCCACCGAGTTCACGACATCGGGTCTGGACCCGTTCGACGGAGCCGCCACCGCCACTTCCGGCGTTGCGACGACAACCGCCCCCAGCGTGCAATACACGGCCGCTACGGCCGCACGTCGCAGTCTTCTCATTCTCTTCCTGTCTCTTCAGTTCCCTCAGACCGGCCGCTTCGTCAGCGACCGGCAACGAAGAGCGGGCGACCCGGATCCGCGATCTGCGCTGGATCCGGCAGCATCCCGACCTCTTTCCCCCGCCCGGACACGTGGGCGAGCAGCAGGCTCGACGCCGTCAGGCCCCACTTGGCCTGCGCCCCGAACCCCGGGAAAAGCATGATCACGGGCCACTCGTCCGGGTTCTCGTGCAGCGGAACCCAGAAGAAGGTGTGCCCGGAAACCGTGTAACCCCAAGGGATCACCCCACCGGACTCGGGGAAGAACGGCGCGGGGATCGGACGCTTGGCGCGCACCCGCGCCAGCACGTCCTCCGCGAGCCGTTCGAACCGGAAGTCCTGACCGGCTGCCCCCGGCACGACGAGCCTGATGCCGAGGAAGTCCCCCGGCCCGAAGTGGTCGGCCACGGCCTTGTAGTCACCGGGGAACCGGAAACCCAGCCGACCCTCCACTTCGGACCAGTCCACTTCGGACTCCCCCGCCGCGACCCTGGTCACGGAGGCGAGCTCAGCGGTCAGGTCGTGCGGTGGCTCCGCCTTCCGGTTGCCGAGCGCCGCCTGCCAGATCTTCGGGTTCGGCGCCGGCGGCGGCTTCGGTTCCTCGTCCTCTGCTTCGGCCGGTGTGAACTCCGGGTGCTCCACCGGCTCGAACCCCAGCAGGTCGCTGGTGATCCGGCCGGCGAGCAGGTCCAGCAGGAACGCCGAGGTGTCGCCCTGGTACTCCTCCCACCGGGAGAAGTCGTCGTCGCAGTAGACGACGGTCCAGTCGTCCGGGCCACCGGAGTCGGTGCGCCAGAACAACGTCACGCCGTCACCCGCGCCACCCCACGGGATGAGGCCGCCCGGCTGGGGGAACAGGCGGTGCGGCAGGGTTCCCCGCGCCACCCGCTCCCCCGCGAGCTCCAGCGCCTCCGCGAAGTCCCGCTCGAACTCGTCGAACGCCACCTCGTCCTCGGCCGGCGAGACCAGCGCGACGAAGTCGTCGAACAGGCCCGTGCCGAACACCGTCATCAGCCGCTTGTAGTCCTCGGGGAACACGAACCCGAGCCGCCGCTCGGCCTCCTGCCAGCCGAGCGCGACGTGATCGCCCGGCTCCCAGCCGAGCAACGTCACGAGCTCATCAACATGTCGGCGCAATGACACTGCCTTCCTCGATGTTGAACACGTCCACCTCGCACTTGAAGCCCTTGTTCCCGTACGCCCGGATGCTGATCATGTACGGCTGCGGGTCGCTTTCGTCCGCGTACTCCGGGGTCACCTGGTAGTAGATCTTCTCCTTGGCGACCTTCACCTGGTCGCGCACGGTGATCTCGATGCCGAGCATGTCCGGGTTGTTGACCTTGTCGTACAACGGGACCATGTTGTCGCGACGGTTCGAGCCCCAGAACATGTGCGCCACCAGGTGTCCCTTGACGTGGCCTTCCTTGCGCGCGTAACCGGCGGGTTCCAGCGGGGTGAGCCGGTCGTCGGGGTTGATCGCGGTCAGGCAGACAGCGGCACCCGTCGCCCGCATGGCCGGCCCCTTGCGGGGCTTGCCCTTGTACTTGCCCTTGAAGCTGGTCGGCTCCATCGGGCCGTAGTACGGCCTGTTCTCCGCCATCCCCAGGTCGCCGCAGAAGTCGTCGTCGTTCGGGTTCGTCGTGCCCGGCGGACGCGGGTCGTCCGCGCCGTCGGCCTCCGTGACGTCCCGCTCGTCCTCGATGTACTTCCAGCCGAGGTTGAGGATCTCCGTCGCCGCGGTCGCCGCCGCCACCTGGGTCGCCGCGGCGACGACCGTCGAACCCGCGCCGGGACGCACCAACGTGCGCATCGCGTTGATCCACCAGATCGGAGGAGGCGGCGGTGCGGGCGGGACGAAGACCGGAGGCTTCGGCGTGCAGTTGACGACGCACTTGGGCGGCTGGCCACCGCCGCAGTTGGGCGCGCAGTTCGGGTTGGGATTCGGGTTGGGGTTCGGGTTCGGGTTGGGATTCTGGTTCGGGGTCGGGTTCGGCCGGGGCTGCGGAAGGCGCCAGTTGCCTCGTTTGAACTCCACCTTGGGCGCCGGCTCGGTGGCCCACAGGATCAAGGTGCCGACGACCACGATCGCGCCGAGGGCGAAGCCGAACGCCGCACCCGGCGGTCCTCCCACCACCCCGCCGACTGCGGCACCGGCACAGGCCGGTGCCATGACGGCACAGTGACCGGTCGGATCGGCGTTCCTGACCGGGTCGCCGTTGCCGTAGGCGAACCGGTTGGCCGCGATGGACGGCTTCGGGCTCACGTTCCAGTCGTCACGGCTGACGAACTGACCTGCGTTCGGCGAGTACCACCGCGCCGACATGTTCACCGCGCCGGTCGAGCTGTCCGTCCAGTCGCCCTGGTAGCCGAGCGATGACGCGTCACCCGACGAGGACAGGACCTTGCCGAACGGGTCGAACGAGCGCAGCCCGTCCGCACCGCTGCCCAGGTAACGGCCGATCACGTCGCCGTGCTGGTCGGCGAAGGTCATCCGGCCGGTGCCGGTCGTGCTCTTGTCGGACAGCGCGGTGCCGTCCGGCAGCCTGGTGATCTTGCGGCTGCCGTCGCTGACCGCCTCGTTGGTGAGTCCGGCGTACTGGAACTGCGTGCCGTTGCGGTCAGATACGCGGTCCATGGCGTCGTAGCGGTATTGCACCGCGCCACTGCTCGCCATCCGGTCGAATGCGTCGAACGCGGAGTTGGCGGTCTGACCGTTCTGCGTCGTGGACGAGAGAGTGCCGCGCGCGGTGTAGGTGTACGTCGCACCGCCACCTGACTTCATCCGGTTGCGTTCGTCGTAGGTGAAGGTGGCCGCACCTGCCGACGTCCGGTTGCCCGCGTCGTCCCAGCCGTACGACGTCGTGTTGTTCGCACCATCCGTCCACGAGGTCAGACGGCCGGCACCGTCGTAGGTGTAGGCGTTGCTCGTCTTGCCGAGGTTGTTCGTGACCGACTTCGAGGTGACCTGGTCGTCGAGGTCGTAGCCGTAGTTCGTACCCAGCACCACCCGCGGTGGCAGACCGGAGTCGATGATCTGCTGCACCTGGTCGGACGTCTGCCTGCCGAGCGCGTCGTAACCGATCCGCCTGGTGACCTTGTTCGCCACCGCCCGATCGGCCACGACCGCGAGCCGCCCAGCGGCGTCGTACGCGTAGTCGACCGTGCGGCCGGTCAGCGGGTCGGACGCGCTGGTCAGCCTGCCCGCCTGGTCGTAGCCGAACGTGGCGGTGCCCGCCGTGTCCGTCCGCGACGCCAGGGTGTTGTCGGCGTTGTAGGAGTACGTCGCGGCACCCGCCGGCCCGGTCGACTCCAGGAGGTTGCCCCGGTCGTCGTACCGGTAAGTGCTGTCGCCGCTGGGTCCGCCGACCCGCGTGACGCGTCCGGCCTTGTCGTAGCCCAGCGTCCGGTCGGCGGTCGCCGACTCGGCGCCGGTGCCGTGCTCGACGGTCAGCCTGTCCTGCTCGTCGAACTCGCGGGTCAGCGTGACGCCACCCGGCTTGACGACCTTGACCTGCCTGCCCGCGGCGTCGTAGGACGCCGTCCAGGTGCGGTCGGCGAGGTTCGGGGTGGTGCTCGTCGACGGTTCGACGGTCGACTCCGACTTGCCCCAGACGTTGTAGGTGTACTGAGTCTCGCGGCCGTTGCCGTCGACGAACCTGCTCCGGTTGCCGAGCTTGTCGTACCCGAACGACGTGGTGATCGACTTCGTCGGGTTGACCTTCTCGATCTGCTGACGCAGCCGGTCGAGCTCGTCGTAGACGTACGTCGTCGTGCGTCCCTCGGCCGAGGTGTCGCCGGTGAGGTTCCCGTTCGCGTCGTAGGTGTTGCTCGACGCACGCAGCTGCTGACCGCCGACGAGTTGTTTCGTGTCGGTGGCCCGGCCGAGCAGGTCGTACACCGTGCTGGTGACGACACCGGACGGCTCGGTCATCGACGTCTGGCGGCCGGCGAAGTCGTAGTCGTAGCCGGTGACGCGGCCGGTCGGATCCGTCGCGGTGAGGACCTGGCCCGCCTTGTCGCGGGTGTACTTCGTGGTGAAGCCCTGCGGCGTGGTGACGGAAACCGGGTTGTGGGCGAGGTCGTACGCCGTCGTGGTGGTGTAGAAGGCGAACACGCCGGACGACCTGTCGACCTGGGTCGACGTGATTCGCCTGCCGAGCTCGTCGTAGGTGTACCTGGTCTCGCCGCCGGCCGCATCGACCTGTGCGAGCAGCTCGCCGAGCCGGTCGTAGCGGTGGGACAACACACTCGGCGTGGAGCCGACCTGCGGCAACGTCGTGGTCAGCGTGCGCCCGTACGGGTCGTAGGTGTGCGTCGTGATCTTGCCGAGCGGGTCGGTGAACTTCACGGGGTTGCCGGCGTGGTCGTACTCGGTCGCCGACCGAGAGGTGACCGCGGCGCCTCCAGGCGAGGTGTAAGCGGGCAGCACACCCGCGGTCGCGCGGCCCATCCCGTCGCGTTCGGTCGTGGCCACGGCGCCTGCACCGTTGCGCGAGTGCGTGACCTCGCCGAACGCGTTGCGTCCGACCGTTTCCGTGCTCGCGTGGCTCGGCGTGCGGACGCCGTTCACCCAAACCTCGGTGGCCGGGAGCGCCGTCTCCACGAGGTCGCCATTCGCGTCGTACTTCAGCTTCGTCGTCAGCTGACGGCGATCAGTGCTGGACACGACCAGGCCGCGCTCGTCGCGGACCGTCGTGCTCGACAACGCCGTGGTGGGGTTGAGGAACGCGTCCTCGCGAGTGACGAGGCCGACCGCGTCGTACTCGTAGTTGCTGCTCTCGACCCGGTTCGGGTCGGCGGCTCCCCGCGCCTCGATCCGCGTGATGTTGCCGTCCGCGTCGCGCCGGAAGGTCTTCGCGCGGCGCAGGCCGTCCGGGTCGAGCGTCGTGCTGGTCAGGAAGCTCGCCGCGTCGAAGGTCTGCACCGACCGGCGACCGCCCGCGACCGACTGCTCGACGATGTTGCCCGCCGGGTCGTAGGTCCGCCGGTCCAGTTCGGCGTCGCACGGGCCGTTCTCGCCGACGCAGCCTTCGAGCGTGGTGGTGGCGGGCAGGCCGTCGTCGTAGTAGGTGAACCTGGTCGTCCTGCCCATCGCGTCGGTCGTGGTGGACAGCTGGCCGGCCGGGTCGTAGGCGCGGTACTCGAGCGCGAGGTTGGTCGCGCCGGGGTTCTGCGGGTCGACCCCGGTGCCGCTGACGTCCCGCGACAGCACCCGGTCTTCCTCGTCGTGGTGAGTCGCCCAGACGAAACCGCGGACATCTGTGACGACCTCGGTCAGCGCGTCGTCGCGGTAGTCGCGGGTCTCCTTGCCACCGTCCGGGTAGACCGTGCTCGCGAGACGATCGGACGCGTCGTAGGTGAAGCGCGTGGTGCGCGCCGCGTCACCCTGACCGCCCTGCGGCTGGTCGGCGACCGTCGTCTCGAGGAGGTTGCCGTTGCCGTCGTAGGAGTTGGTCGTGACCTTCGTGTGCGTCACGCCGGTCAGCTGGTTGAGCACCGGCGGCTCGGTGATCTTCGAGATCAGCGAGCGCGGCGAGTACTCGTACCGGGTCGTGCCGAACGCCGCACCGCCCGCGTTGGCCGTGGTGACGGACTTCGGGCGGCCGATGCCGTCGTACTCGTACCTGGTGAGCAGCCCGGTGGGCGACCGCGTCTCGGCGAGGTCACCGTTCGACCGGTACGAGTTGACGGTCTCCTGCGCGCGGCGCCCGGTGGTCTTCACGAGCAGACCCGCGGGAACCGTGCCACCCCCGACGGCGCTCTCGGTGCCGGCGGAGTAGGACAGCACCTCGGTGGGAGCCGCGCCGACACCGTCCGGCGTCGGGAACGTGCTCTTCGTCAGTCTGCCCGCGGTGTCGTACTGGTACGTGGTCCGGTAGCGCGTGTCGTCCGGCCCGGACGAGCGAGCGTCCGAAGTGGACTCCAGCTTGTCGCGCCGGGGGTCGAGCGGGTTGCCGGACTGGACGTAGGTGTAGTAGGTCGTGTTGCAGGAACCGGGCGCACGGCACGACTTGCTGCTGAGCACGTTGCCGCGGTCGTCGGTCGTCTGCTCGAAACGCCTGCCGTTCTCGTCGACGACCGCGGAGCGGAAGCCCGCGGTGTTGTACTCGACCTTCGTCGTGTGTCCCTTGTGGACACGCGAGGTGAGCCGGCCGCCGTTGTCGAGGTCGGAGTTGTAGGTCCAGTCGCCGTAGCCGCCCGGCCCGCGCAGCACCGTGGTGCGGGTGGGACCCTGCACCTTCGGGACGTCCATCGTCCAGGTGCGGCCCTGGTTGTCGACCATCGTCTTCACGCGGTCGTTCACGTCGTCGTAGGTCAGCTTGACGAACTGGCGGTTGTCCTGCGGCAGCTTGATGCCGGTCAGCTGATCGATCGCGGACCGGGCGCCGAAGTGCTGCTTGGCGGCCAGTGAACCGATCGGGTGCTGGTAGAGCGCGACCTCGTCGATCGAGCCCTCGAAGTAGAAGTCGCCACCGTTGGTCGCGGGCCAGTCCTTGGTCTGGCCCGCACCGAGCGTGAGCTTGCCCTGCTGCTTGTGGTCCACGAAGCCGGTGAGGTCGCTGCCGACCTTGGCGCCGTCCAGGTACATCGTCTGCGTGTCGATGGCCGCGGACAGCACGACGTGGTGCCACTGACCGTCGTCGACCTGGGTGGTGCTGCTGATCTGCCGGTCGCCTCCGTTGTCGCGCAACGAGAAACCGCCGTAGAGCAGACCGTCGGTGCCGACGTAGAGGAGCGGGGTCGACTTGCCGGACGAGGCCGGGAACGCCTGGTCGGCGTAGCTGAGCAGGGTGCCCTGGGCCGTCGTCTTGAACCACAGCTCCACCGCCAGCGACATCGTGCTGATGGTGAGCTTCTCGGGCAACGTGACGTAGCTGCTGTTGCCGTCGAAGGTCGCTGCCTTGTCGACGGTGCCGCCGAGTGCGCCGTCGGTGCCGAGGATCACGCCGTGCTGGGTGGCCGCGTTGTCGCCGGGCTGCCGGGCCATGGCGTTGCCGACCGTGTCACCGGAGGTCTCGCCGAAGCGCCAGTAGGCCTTCGGGTTGTTGTCGACGACGGAGCTGCGGTAGTGCGAACCGCTGGTGTGGTCGTAGGTCGTGCAGTTCGGGGTGGCGCCGGGCACGCACGCCGACGTCAGCTTGTCGCCGGTGTAGTTGTAGGTCCACACGAGCGGCTCGCCGCCCGCGTCCGGTGCCTCCGTCGAGATCGTCTTGACGTGCTTGCCGTCCCACGTCAGCGACAGGGTCCGCGAGCTGGTGTCGCTCGTGATCGTGATGACGCGGTCCTGCGTGTCGTACTCGAGGCGCTGGACCAGACCGGCGGGGTCGACGATCTCGCCGAGCCTGCCCTGCACGTCGAACACCCAGCGGCTGCCCGAGTTGTCCCGCAACGTGTAGCGGCCCGAGGCGGTGTCGTACACGAGTTCGGTGCTGTCGCCCAGCGGCGAGCCGAAGCTCGAGTCGGGGTTCTTGCCGAACCGGATCTGCCGGCCGCTCGGGAAGGTGACGACGACGTTGCCGGAGCGGTCGTCGTCGGCCTTGAGCCGCATGTCGAGCCGGGACGCCCAGCCCACGCCGAACGCGGTGTCACGACGCGGGTCGAGGCTGTTGTACGTGCGGGTGATCGTGAGGTCGGGCCCCGCGGTGGCCACCGACGCGTCGGTCACCACGGTGGAGTAGTTGCCGATGCCCGCGTCGAGACCCGGCCCTTGCACGCTGAACGGATTGCCCGCGAGGTGCGACGTGATCTGCGGCTGAGGCACGCGAGTGGTGAGGGCGAGCTTGACGTCCCAGTTCGGCGACGGGGTCACGGTGTCGTAGACCTTGACGCCCCAGAAGTAGCTCTTGCCCCAGCGCAGCGGTTGCGGCGTCCAGGACTGACCGCTCCAGCCGGACTCCTGGCAGTTCTCCGTGAGGTCGGAGTTGGAGCAGAGCCGGAAGTTGTAGGTGAGCCCCTTGCCCGGCCAGTTGTCCGGGTCGACACCTTCGGCGTACAGGGTGGGCTTGAGCGACTCGACGATCGCGCCGCTGCCCGGCTGCTGCAGGTTCGACGTCGGCCACAGGTTCTCGACCTTCAGGTCGATCCGGCCGTACGGCACCTCGAAGGCCTGGTGGAAGTCGGCGCCCGAAGCGAACATCGTCAGGTCGAGCTGGTAGTCGCCCGGCGCGAGGGCGTCGATCGGCACGTCGACCGTGCCGATCTGCATCGGACCGGTGGTCGTCGGGTAGCCGTACTTGGACGTCCGGATCGTCGTGCCGCCCTGCCGGACGATGTAGCCGAACTGGTGGCCGCTGCTCGGGGTCCAGGTCTTCGAACCGAGGTTGGTGACCTTCGCCTTGAGGTTGCCGGCCCGGTTGTTGGTCGGCAGCAGCACGTCGGTGACCTCGAACGCCGCGCCCTCGTCGGCGTAGCGCACGTCGAGATAAGGCGCATTGGCCGCGTTGGCCGAGGAGAAGCGGTGACCGGTGCCGTTGGTCTCGTTGCTGGCGCGCACACTCAGGCCGTGCGGGACGGCCATCCCGTGAGTCCAGCGGGTCATCACCTCGCCGCTGATCGGGATGAATCCCCAGCGGTTGCCGGCGCAGGAACCCAGTGCCGCGGAGCCGAGAGCCTGGCCGACCGCCGCCCCCGGCCAGCGGATGCCGGTGTTCCACGACTGCGTGACCTCGAACGCGGTGAACGAGTAGGAGGCGCAGGAGGCATCCGAGTTGTTGAGCCCGAGCGACGCACCGATCACGTACTTGCCGCTGATGGCGCCGAGCGACGGGAAGTGCAGGTAGGCGCGGCCGACGCCACCGCCGTCACCGACGTTGCCCGCGATCAGCACCGCCTCCCCGGAGTGGCCGCTCGGGGCGTTCTTCTGCACGTAGGTGTCGTCGGTCGCGGTGAGGTACTGCCCGACGGACGGGTCGACGGTGACGGGGAACGCTCGCGCCGGATCGCGCAGCCAGGCCTGGTCGAGGTCGAGGCGCAGGTTCCAGGTGCGGTCGCCGGTCTTCTCGACGGCGTAGCGGACTCCGGTGGAGCGGGCCCCGTTGGCGTCGTCCATGAAGCCGGCGGGAATCGTGGCGACGACCCGGTCGCCGTCCTTGAGCTCGACGTCACCGGACTCCGTGACGTGCGGCTGCATCCGGTCCAGCGTCAGTGCGAACGTGGTGGAGCTGGGCGCGCCGGAGCCGGACAGCACCAGCTCTTCCTTGAGCCCGTTGCGGGTCGCGGTGAGCCTCAGGTCCGTGCCGGGGCGCACGCCGCGGTAGGTGATCTGCGCGTCGTGCGCCTCACCGCGGACGTCGGCCGCGTCGCGCAGGCTGTAGCTGATCCTGTGATCGCTGTCGGCGGCGTAGCGGACCAGGGCACCGTCACCGCTGTTCGGGGCGAAGCTGATGTCAGCGGGGCTGTTCTTGGGCTTCACCCGGCCGTCGGACTCCGCGAGGGTGAGGTCGACCGGCTTCCACGAGCCGTCCTGCTGCCGGGTGTTGGCCTGACCGGTGTGCAGGCGCAGGGTGCGGCTGCCGTCGGGGTTGTCGAACGTCTGGGTGTCCGCGGTGCGGTCCTGCGGGCGTTCGGTGGCGCCGGGGTCGACCGCGGGGAGGGCCGAGGACTGGCTGACGGCCGGCTTGACGTGGCCCGGCTCCGCCGAGGGCTTCTTCACCTCGGGCAGCCCGGGCGCCTGGTCGGCCACCGCTCCCGCCGGACGGGCCTGATCGCGCTTGTCCAGCGCACGGGTGCCGCGGGTGGAGTCCGCCGACGCCTCGTGCGAGGACCCGTCAGCGGTTCCGGTGCGTTGCTGGGGTGCGGTGAGCGAGGCACCGAGCGGGATGGCTCCGAAAGTGCCGGGTGGTGTCTGCGAACCCGCCAGGATCGGCAGGGCGACGACCAGAACGAGCAGCAGACACAACGGTCTGCGCGCAGCACGAAACACCGACGCGTGTCTCACGCGTTCCCCCCAGAGTGTTTTGTTGTGAAGACCCTTCCCCAGGTCCGGCGAGAACCGTGACAGGGTCGTTGTCGCAGGTCAACGTGCGCTAGTTCACGCACGCGGGTGTAACGGCTCCGAAACGTAACCGGCGCCGCTCACGTCCCGATCACAAGATCACGACAGCGAAATGAGACAGCCGCGCCTGGCACCTCGAGGGGGTCGAGGTGCCAGGCGCGGCTGTCGTGGTTCTAGGAGGCCTTACTCGTCGCCGCCGCCGTCAGGCAGGTTGTCGTAGATCTTCTTGCAGTCCGGGCACACCGGCGAACCAGGCTTCGGCGACTTCGTCACCGGGAAGACCTCGCCGCACAGAGCGACCACGTGCGTTCCCATCACGGCGCTCTCGGCGATCTTCGCCTTGCGCACGTAGTGGAACATCTTCGGGGCGTCGTCCCCGGTGTGGTCGGTGCCTTCCGGCCGTACGTCGACCTCGGGGAGAGTCTGGGTGCTCACGCGCCCAGGGTACCTGGGATGATGTCCCCTCGTGACCACGCTGCACATCGCCGAAGAAGTAGCCACCGCACTGGCCGAGAACCGGCCCGTCGTCGCTCTTGAGAGCACCATCCTGTCCCACGGCCTGCCCGCGCCGCGCAACCTGGCCGTCGCCGCGCGTCTGGAGAAGGTCGTGCGCGAGGCCGGTGCGGTCCCCGCGACGATCGCCGTGCTCGACGGCGTGCCGCGCATCGGTCTCACCCCTGCTGAGCTGGAGCGCGTCTGCTCCGAGGACCTGCTCAAGCTCTCGTTGCGCGACCTCGGCCCGACCTACGCGCTGGGCCGCAGCGGCGCGACGACCGTGGCCTCGACCACGGCACTCGCCCACCAGGCCGGGATCCGCGTGTTCGCGACCGGCGGCCTCGGCGGCGTGCACCGCGGCGCGCGCGAGACGTGGGACGTGTCGGCCGACCTCGACGTGGTGGCCACGACTCCGGTGCTCATCGTCTGCTCCGGCGTGAAGTCGATCCTGGACATGGGCGCGACCCTGGAGGTGCTGGAGACCCGCTCAGTGCCGGTCGTCGGCTACCGGACCTCGTCCTTCCCCGCCTTCTACCGCCGCGAGTCGGAGTTCGAGGTGCCCTGGCGCGTCGAGAACCCCACCGAGGCCGCCGCCGTGTTCGCCGCCGGTGGTCGCGGCATGCTGCTCGCGAACCCGATCCCCGCCGCGTTCGAGATGGACTCCGCCCTGCACGACCGCCTGCTCGCGGAGGGCCTGCGGAAGCTCGTCGACCAGAACGTCCGCGGCAAGGACGTCACCCCCGTCCTGCTGGAGCACTTCCACACCGCGAGCGCCGGCGTGAGCCTCGACGCCAACGAGGAACTCGTCGTCAGCAACACCGCCGTCGCCTCCGCCGTCGCCGTAGAGCTGTTCCGGTGAGGCCCGTTGTCGTCGTGGGCGACGCCGGTCTGGACGTCGTCGCCCGCCACTCCGGCCCGATCGCCCACGGCGGCGATGTCAGGGCCAAGGTCACCATCGAACCGGGCGGCGCCGGTGCCAACACCGCGGTGTGGCTGGCCGCGTGCGGCGCGTCCCCGGTGCTGGTCGCGCGCGTCGGCGCGGACTCGGCGGGCCGGCAGGTCCACGCCGAGCTGACCGCGGCGGGCGTGCAGTGCGCGTTCGCGGTCGACCCCGACCTCGCGACCTGCTGCGTCGTCGTGCTGGTCGACGAGAACGGCCAGCGCTCGATGCTGCCCGACCGCGGCGCCAACGCCCGCTTCTCCCCCGCGGACCTCGCTCCCGGCCTGCTGGCGTCGCCGGGCGGACACCTGCACCTGTCCGGCTACGTCCTGCTCGACGCCACCTCGCGCCCGGCGGGTCTCGCGGCGCTCGGAGCGGCTCGTTCCGCGGGCTGGACGACGTCGGTCGACCCGCAGGCGGCGGTGCTGATCCACTCCGCGGAGGCGTTCCTGGAGGACGTGCGCGGCGTCGACATCCTCATGCCGAACGCCGACGAGCTCCTGGCACTGACCGGCTCGGCCGAGCCGTCGTCGGCCAAGGCCCTGCTCGGCCACGTCGGCGCGGTGGTCGTGACCACGGGCCCGGACGGCGCTTCCTGGGTGGACGCGGCCGAGCTGGTCTCGGTCCCCGCTGAAGTCACTGAGTGCGTCGACTCGACGGGTGCGGGCGACGCCTTCGACGCGGGCTTCCTCGCCTCCTGGCTGGACGGCGCCTCCAAGCGCGACGCCCTCCTCGGCGGCGTGCGCGCGGGCTCGAAGGCCGTCAGCCTGGTAGGCGCCCAGCCACCCCGCTAGGCGTCCTGCGCCTCGATCAGGTCGAGGTCGCGGACGCAGAAGCGGTGGTGTTCGAAGGTCTCGTTGAGCACCGTGCCGAGGCACCGCCGCACCGAGCGGCCCCTGGCGTACGGCGGCCAGACGTCGTCGTCGGGCACCGGTGCCGGCGCGGTGAGCCGCACGTCGGTGACCTCGTCGAGCCAGGCGCCGAGCTCGGCGATCTGTGCGTCCCGCACGCTCACGATCTCGTCGAGGTCCGGGTCGAGGGAGAGGTCGAGCCCGTGCGCTTCGCGGTAGGGCTCGACGTCCGGCCCGATGCCCATCGGCGTGAACAGCTCCGTCGCGCCGAGGCAGCAGCGGCGGAACCACGAGTCGTGGACGAAGACCAGGTGGCGCAGCGTCTGCGCGGCCGACCACTCGTCGTTGACGCTGCGGCGCTCGATTCCGGGGGTACGGCGGATCCGCTCGATCGTGGCGGCCCAATCGGCCCGGAGCTGCCGCGCCGCCTCGCGCAGATCGGCGGGGTCGTCGGAGCGGATCAGCACCCGCACCGGATGACGCCGGTCGAGCTCCGCCTCGACGTACTGGGTGACCTCGACACCGTTCACCACGAGGTTCGTGACGAGCCCGTCGATGACGGCGTCCTGCATCACGACGCCGATCAGACGGGCCCCGGTCAGGTCGCACTCGCGGAACTCCGCGCCGTGCAGGTCCTCGTCGACGTACCGCGTCATGTCTAGCCGTCGATCACGGTGGTGCTCTTGGGGGCGATGGCGCGGCGCTCGGCCTCGTGCCGGTTGACCTTCTCCGACTTGCGCGGCGGGCGGTCGTTGGCGATCAGCACGGCCATCCACGGCAGCGGGACCGACAGCACGATGAAGAACAGAGCGAGCCACCAGGTGTGCGCGAACAGGGCCGCGAGGATGAGGCACGGGAAGCGCAGACTCATCATGATCGCGTACTTGCGGCGCCGGGCGGCGTGCTGTTCCTCGTAGGACGGGGCCGCCTCGGTGATCAACACCGGGGTGTCGTTCCGGTCGGGACTGCTCACGACACCACCTCCACTCCTCAATGGTCCCACGTCCGGGTGACCGCCGGGACACCCGGTCGGCGGTTAACATCCGCGGGTGGTCGCCCTTGATCGCCTCGTGGACGTGCTCGGCAGTCTCGGCACGCATCTGGCGTGCGCGCCGAGAGGACGCGACGCCGAACTCCGTGGGGTTGCCCTGCATGATCCGGCGGAAAACACGCCGGCGGCCGCGGGTGACGTTCTTCTCGGGCTCGGCACGCCCTCGGTGGCCGCGGCGGCTCGGCTGGTGTCCTCGACGGCGGCCTCGGCGGTGGTGCTGCACGGCAAGCCGCCGCTCGACGAACGGGTCGTGGCCGCCGCCAAGAAGTCCGGTGCTGCCGTGTTGCTCGTGGACCCGTCCGTGCCGTGGGGCCAGCTCGCGAACGTCACGCAGACGCTGGTCAACGGCGGCACGCGGACCGGCGACCTGTTCGGGCTGGCCGACGTGATCGCGGGTGTGGTCGGCGGGCCGGTGACGATCGAGGACCAGCAGTCGCGGGTGCTCGCCTACTCGTACCGGCAGGAGGACGTCGACCCTGTGCGGGTGCAGACCATCCTCGGGCGGCGTGTGCCGGAGGAGGCGCGGCGCGCGCTCGACGAGTTCGGCGTGTTCAGCCACCTCGCGTCGTCGGACGAGCCGATCTTCGTGCCCAAGCTGACGCCACAGCTGGGCAACCGGCTCGTCGCGGCCGTCCGGGCCGGCCGGGAGCTGCTCGGCTCGGTGTGGGTCGAGGTGACCGGGCCGGTCGATGCCGCGCGTTCGGCAGCGTTGGTCGACGGCGCGCGCACGGCGGCGTTGCACCTGTTGCGCTCGCGGGCGTCGACGGACCTCGAACGCCAGGCAGAGGCGGACCTCGTGATCCGGCTGCTCGAACATCCGGAGTCGGCGGACGTCGCGCGGCTCGGGTTGCCGTCGGCGGACCTGCGCGTGATCGCGGTGCAGGCGCACGCGGGCGAGGGCGAGCACGGGGCGGCGGTGCTCGCGTTCCAGCGGGCGACGGCGGGGTTCGGCTGGTCGCGGCCAGGGCGGAGCGCGTTGTTCGGCAATGTTCTGTACACGGTCATCCCGGCGGCCGACGACGCCGTCGACTGGGTGCGTTCACTGGTGCGAGAGCTTCCAGCGGAAGCGACGGTGCTGGCGGGCATCGGCGGTCCGGCGGAGGCGACGCAGCTGCCGACGTCACGGCAGGAAGCCGATGAATGCCTCGCGCTCTCCACCGGTACGCCGGTTGTATACGACGACGCGTGGGCCCAGGTGCTGCTGCATCGGCTCGCCGCCGTCGCCGAGGCCGGTCGACTGCCTACACGTGGGCCGATATCCAATATATTGCGCTACGACGCTGAATACGGAACGCAGTATGCGACGACGTTGAAGGCGTGGCTCGCGGCGCAGGGCGACGTGCGGGCGGCGGCGCGGGAGCTGAACGTGCACCCGAACACGCTGCGGTACCGGATGCAGAAGATGGCGGAAGTGACGCCACTCCCCCTCGACGATCCCGAACAGCGCCTCGCGATGGCCATCGCCCTCCAGATCACGCGCCAATAACTGGAGCGTGAAAACATCTGCACTCGTGCACCCCGATCTCTCCGTTGATCTCTGCGCCCGACTGCGCGAAGCCTTTCTGAACGCGGGCTACACCGCGGACGGCGTCGTCGACGCGCTCGGCCCGCAGGCCCACTCCGCGCTGGGCAGGGGCGAGCCCGAGCCCGCCCGCCGCGCCTCGAAGGACGCCGGGACGCTCGGCACGCTGATCCGCCTGTTCCTGCTCGGCGACGAGGAGCCGGAACAGGACGTCCGCAAGGCGCTCGCCGGAGTGGACGTCGACGACCTCGTCACCAACGAGGTGCTGACGAGCAAGCTGACCGCCGGCCTCGACGTCCGTCCGTACGAGGACAACTGGTGGGTCATCGCCGACCTCGACTCCGACCTGCGCGGCACAGCGGTGCCCGAGGACCACGTGCTCGGCGTCGGCCACGCCTCGATCAGCCTCGCCCGCGCCACCAAGCGCACGCCGGTCGGCACACTGCTCGACCTCGGCACCGGCTGCGGCGTCCAGGCCCTGCACGCCAGCAAGCACGCCGAGCGCATCACCGCCACCGACCTGTCCGAGCGCGCGCTGAGGCTCGCGCAGGGCACGTTTCGCATGAACGAGCTCGACGTCGAGACGCTGCAGGGCGAGTGGTTCGGCCCGGTGCGCAACCGGCGGTTCGACCAGGTTGTATGCAATCCACCGTTCGTCGTCGGTCCGCCGCGTGTGGATTTTGTATACCGCGACTCCGGGCTCGCCGGCGACGACGCGTCGGCGCTGGTCATCCGGCAGCTGCCCGCGTTCCTGAACGAGGGCGGCGTCGGCCAGCTGCTCGCGTCGTGGGTGCACAAGAAGGGCGAGGACTGGGAGGAGCGCGTCTCGAGCTGGCTGCCGCGCGGCGGGATCGACGCCTGGTTCGTGCAGCGCGACATCGCCGAGCCCGCCCTGTACGTGGGCACGTGGCTCAAGGACGCGGGCGTCGACCCGCGCAGCCCCGAGGGCCGGCGGAAGGCCGCGGCGTGGCTCGACTGGTTCGAGGAGAACGACGTCCAGGGCGTCGGCTTCGGCTACGTGACGCTGCGGCGCACCGACGAGATGCACTCCCAGGTCGTGTGTGAAGACCTGCGCCACGCCTACGACGACCCGCTGGGCCCGGAGGCGGCACGGTGGCTCGACAACGTCGCGTGGCTCCGCGCGAATCCCGACCTGCTGGGCCATCGGTTCCGGGTCGCCGACACCGTGCTGCTCGAAGAGGTGTCCGAGCCCGGCGACGAGGGCTGGCGCAAGGTCGTCGCCCGGCTGCACCGCACCGACGGGCCGGGCTGGCAGCACGAGGTCGACGAGGCGACCGCGAAGCTCGTCGCGGGCTGCACCGGCGCGCTCCCGCTCGAGGACCTGCTCGCACTCCTCGAGTTCGCTTACGGAGAAATCGATGCAGAAGCCGCGTTGCCGATCGTTCGTGATCTCATCCGGCACGGAATGTTGATTCCCGCGTGAAAGCGGTTGTGGCGCGCGTCACAGAAGCGAGCGTGGAAGTCGCCGGAGAGATCGTCGGCGCGATCAACGAGCCCGGATTGCTGGTGCTGCTCGGCGTCCACCACGACGACACGGACGGGCACGCCCGCAAAATGGCGCAGAAGCTGCACGGGCTGCGCATCCTCGACGACGAGCAGTCATGTGAGTCGACGGGCGCTCCACTGCTGGTCGTCAGCCAGTTCACGCTCTACGGGGACACGCGCAAGGGCCGCCGCCCGTCCTGGACGGCGGCCGCGCGGCCCGAGCACGCGGAACCTTTGGTGAACGCCGTCGTGCAGGAACTCCGCCAAAAGGGCGCGCGGGTCGAAACGGGACGATTCAGGGCCGAGATGAAGGTGCGGAGCGTGAACGACGGTCCGTTCACCGTGCTCGTAGAGGTGTGACTAAAGGGTTCTCAGCCAATCCTCAGATTACTCGCGCAACGCGTGTGACAGCGGTGACGTCTTCAAGTCAGGAAGTCGGGAACGAATTCGGAATCGGGTTCGTTACCCAGGTATCAGCCAGCTAGCGATGGGATCCCGAGCGGGCCCGCCGCAACCGGCCACCAGGGCGCAGCGCCGCGCCGCCTTGACCGCCACGCGCGACTGTTTGGTCAGGAGAGACAGACCTGACCGACAGTGAAGCGTTGCCCGCAGCAGGGGGAGGGAGATCCATGACCGTCACGAGGATCTCCGACCGTGAAGTCGGAGAGAACACCACCACCGTCGTCGAGCACGAACTCGACGCGCAGGGGCCTGCAGCCGATCTGGTTCGAGTCTACCTGAACGGAATCGGCAAGACCGCGCTGCTCACCGCCGAGGAGGAGGTGGAGCTCGCCAAGCGCATCGAGGCAGGTGTGTTCGCGCAGCACGTCCTGGAGACGGCCAAGCGCCTCACGCCCACCCGCCGCGACGAGATGGGGGAGCTCGTCCGCGACGGCCGCCGCGCCAAGGACCACCTGCTCAAGGCGAACCTGCGCCTCGTCGTGTCGCTGGCCAAGCGCTACACCGGCCGTGGCATGCCGCTGCTGGACCTGATCCAGGAAGGCAACCTGGGCCTCATCCGCGCGGTCGAGAAGTTCGACTACACCAAGGGCTTCAAGTTCTCGACCTACGCGACGTGGTGGATCCGCCAGGCCATCACCCGCGGCATGGCCGACCAGGGCCGCACCATCCGCCTCCCCGTCCACCTCGTCGAGCAGGTGAACAAGCTCGCGCGGATCAAGCGCGACCTGCACCAGACGCTCGGCCGCGAGGCGACGAACGAGGAGCTCGCGAAGGAGTCGGGCCTGTCCGTCGACAAGGTCGCCGACCTGCTCGACCACGCTCGTGACCCGGTATCGCTCGACATGCCGGTCGGCACGGAGGAGGACGCTCCGCTCGGTGACTTCATCGAGGACTCGGACGCGACCGACGCCGAGAGCGCCGTCATCTCCGGCCTGCTGCAGGACGACCTGCGCCGCGTGCTGGCGACCCTCGAACCGCGCGAGCAGGCCGTGATCCGGCTGCGCTACGGCCTCGAGGACGGCCAGCCCCGCACGCTGGACCAGATCGGCAAGCGGTTCGGGTTGTCGCGGGAGCGGGTGCGCCAGATCGAGCGCGAGGTCATGTCGAAGCTGCGCCAGGGCGAACGCGCCGCGAAGTTGCGCGCCTACGCCTCGTAGTCACAGTTCGGCTGTCACTCGTCCGGCAGTATTGACTTGTGACTCAACTCACGGCACGGTCGGGCGTTACCAGACCAAGCGACGCCGGTCGTGAGACAGGTTTCGCACGCGAAGGAAGGTCGGGACGGCCGGGGGCCGCCCCGGCCTTCCGCGTTTTGAAGGCGCTGTGGGCCACGGAACAACGACCCGGTCGGGGATCACACCGGTACGTCCTGTTGATGGCGGTACGGTTTTCTGATCCGAACTGCACACCGTTGGAGTTGTGTACGCCGTGCCCACCACTTTCGAGTACACCGACGTCCTTCCTCTCGCGAAGGACACCGAGACCGAGTACCGCCTCGTCACCTCCGACGGGGTGAAGCTGATCGAGGCCGGTGACCGCAAGTTCCTCGAGATCGCCCCCGAGACGCTGACGCTGCTCGCGAAGGAAGCCATCCGCGACATCCAGCACCTGCTGCGCCCGTCGCACCTCGCCCAGCTGCGCAAGATCATCGACGACCCGGAGGCGTCGGGCAACGACCGCTTCGTCGCGATGGACCTGCTGCGCAACGCGGCCATCTCGTCCGGCGGCGTCCTGCCGATGTGCCAGGACACCGGCACGGCGATCATCATGGGCAAGCGCTCGGAGACCGTCCTGACCGGCGGCGCCGACGAGCAGGCCCTCGCCCGCGGCGTCTTCGAGGCCTACCAGGAGCTCAACCTGCGCTACTCGCAGATGGCTCCGCTAACGTTCTGGGACGAGAAGAACACCGGCTCGAACCTGCCCGCGCAGATCGAGGTGTTCCACAAGCCCGGCCAGGAGCCCGTCTACGAGTTCCTGTTCATGGCCAAGGGCGGCGGCAGCGCGAACAAGACGTTCCTCTACCAGGAGACCAAGGCGGTTCTGAACCCGAAGCGCCTCGCGTCGTTCCTCGACGAGAAGCTGCGCTCGCTCGGCACCGCCGCGTGCCCGCCGTACCACCTGGCGGTCGTCGTCGGCGGTCTGTCGGCCGAGCAGAACCTCAAGGTCGCGAAGCTCGCGTCGGCCCGCTACCTCGACAACCTGCCCACCGAGGGCTCGCCGTCGGGCCACGCGTTCCGCGACAAGGACCTCGAACAGCAGGTCCTGGAGCTCACCCGCAACTTCGGCATCGGCGCCCAGTTCGGCGGCAAGTACTTCTGCCACGACGTGCGCGTCATCCGCCTCCCCCGCCACGGCGCCTCCTTGCCGGTCGGCATCGCGGTCTCGTGCTCGGCCGACCGCCAGGCCAAGGCCCGCATCACGCCCGAGGGCGTGTTCCTGGAGCAGCTGGAGCGCGACCCGGCCCAGTTCCTGCCCGAGGTCGAGGGCGAGGACCTGTCCGACGAGGTCGTCCACATCGACCTCACCCGCCCGATGGCGGAGATCCGCGAGGTCCTCACCCAGCTCCCGGTGAAGACCCGCGTCTCGCTGACCGGCCCACTGGTCGTGGCCCGCGACATCGCGCACGCCAAGATCAAGGAACGCCTCGACGCCGGCGAGGAGATGCCGCAGTACCTCAAGGACCACCCGGTCTACTACGCCGGTCCGGCCAAGACGCCCGAGGGCTACGCCTCCGGTTCGTTCGGCCCGACCACCGCGGGCCGCATGGACTCCTACGTCGAGCAGTTCCAGGCGGCGGGCGGCTCGCTGGTGATGCTCGCCAAGGGCAACCGCTCCAAGCAGGTCACCGACGCGTGCTCGTCGCACGGCGGCTTCTACCTGGGTTCCATCGGCGGCCCGGCGGCCCGCCTCGCCCAGGACTGCATCCGCAAGGTCGAGGTGCTCGAGTACCCCGAGCTCGGCATGGAGGCGGTCTGGAAGATCGAGGTCGAGGACTTCCCCGCCTTCGTCGTCGTCGACGACAAGGGCAACGACTTCTTCGCCGAGACCTCCGCCCCGACCCTGCAGATCAGCTTCCGCCGCTGATCTGCAAGCAGTAGCCACCACCACGGCCGGGCCCGCTGATATATCGCATATCAGTTGGCCCGGCCGTCGTGCTTCCCGACCTTTGCAACAGGTCTTTTGACGACGTCGTCCAAAGAGTCATTGCTAAGGCGCAGGTGAGCGGCTTGGGCGGTTTACATAACATCAGTGAACGGCTAGCAGTACGCTTGTCCTGTTAGTTGGGCGAGCTAGGGGGTCGCGGTGATTCACCACGTGCAGGTGGCGTGTCCGGCGGGTGCGGAGGACGAGCAGCGGGCGTTCTACACAGGGGTGCTCGGGTGGGTCGAACTGCCCAAGCCGCCGTTGCTCGCCGCGCGCGGCGGGTGCTGGTTCGAGGTGCCCGGCGGTGGTGAGGTGCACGTGGGGGTCGAGGAGGACTTCCGGCCCGCGCGCAAGGCTCACCCGGCGTTCGTCGTCGACGTCGACGAGGTCGCGGGAGCTGTGGAGGCGGCGGGACACCCGGTGGTGTGGGCCGATCCCGCGGAGATTCCGGGGCGGCGGAGGTTCCACACGTTCGACGGAGCCGGGAACCGGGCCGAGTTCCTGGCGGGCTAGCGATCAGGCGGCGGACGCGAGGGCATGTGGTGCGCCGCCTGAGCGGCATCGGCGATATGCGATATATCAGCCGGTCTCTTCGCGGGACTCCAGGACCAGGCGGCGGTTGCCCAAAGGCGCGGACAGGCGGACGGTCAGCGGCACCTGGCGGACCTCCTGGGTGCACATCGTGCCCGGAGGCTGCTTGGTGATGGTGACCAGCGTGATCTGGACGACGTCGGCGGACTGGCCCGACACCTCGGCGCGAGCTTCCTTGCAGCCGCCGCCGACGCCGAAGACCTCGACGTCGCGGCCGTCGCCGAAGACGTAGGCCTCGTCGCGGTAGGTGTCTGACAACGATGTCGTGTCGACTTTGTCCTTGGGTACCGGCGTGACGTTGGGCGGGATGACGGGCTTCTCCTCCGAGATCGAGACCGGAGGCTGCACCGGGGGCGCCGTGGAACCTGAGGATCCGGGCGCGGACGTGCCCGTCGTGGGCGCGCCGCTCGACGAACCCGAGGAGGAGCCGGGCGCGCTGGACTGCGTGCCCGACGAGCAGCCGGCCAGTGCGGCAGCCAGAGCAACGGCAGCGACGACGTGTCTCATGCGCACCATCCTTGCAAACCGGGCCAAGGGGCCAGGTGAAAGGAGATGCCCGGCCGACGGGGCAGATGCCGGCCGGGCACCGTTGGGGAAGGGTCTACTTCTGTTCCTGCCGCGACGTCAGCACGACCGTGCGCTCACCCAAGGGGTCGGAGAGCTGCACCGTCAGCGGAGGGAAGCGGATGTCCATCGTGCACATCTGCTTGGTCAGCGGGGTGGTCTCGACGAGCTCGATCTTCACCGCGGACGCCGACTGCTCCAGCACGGACGCGCTGGCCTTCCCGCACCCGCCTTCCTGGGCGAGGACGCCGACGGTCCGGCCATCGCCGACCGTCCAGACTGTGCGCGGATACTCCGGTGTCAAAGCGTTGGTGTCCAGCTTTGTCACGGGTTTGCCGTCCGGCGGTACTTCTCCAGGCGCGATACCTGGCGGCACCCCAGGAGAAGACTCAGAGGGTGAGGTGGCGGTCGGCAACGTCGGACCGCCACCTGCCCCAGTGCCCGCGTTCTGCGCACTGCCACAGGCCGAGATCACCAGCAGCAGGACGCCAGTGCCAACTACGGTTCCTATGTGCCTCATGTTCAGAGGACGGAACCGCCAGCACTAAGGGTTGCAGGGACTTCGCTTCACAGTTACCGCGCTATGGCGGCCACGGCCTCACGCAGTGCTTCCAGACGAGCGGCCGACGCCAATCCGCCGTGGTAGAGGTGGAACTCCTCCACGCCGGCATCCAGGTAAGCCAGCCACTCCTTCGACAGAGCGGCACCGTCCGCGGGCTTCGGCGGCAACCCCAGCACGTACGCGGCGATCCGCGTGTCCGGAGCAGCGGCGCGCAACGCCTCGATACCCGGCACCGCGACCTCGGGACCAGGCCAGCACATCGTCGTCAGCACGTCGATGTCCGCATCCAAGCCACCGGCGACGGTCGCGAACGGCCCGGTGCCCCAAGGGTCCGCCGTCACGTGCATTCCCACCCGGACAGAGGGCGACGCGGCACGAATCTCGGAAACCAGCCGGGACCGCAACGACCGAACAACACCCGTGCGCACGGCACGAACATCCTCCGCGAGCGCGCCCAGCGCTTCCTCAACGCTGGACGCACCGCGATCAACCCCGGCCCGGACCGCTTCACGCAGGGCATCCGGGTCGGCGTACAGGGCGGTGCACGCGGAGCAGAAGCACAGCGACAACAGCTTCTGCTGCACCGCGTTCCAGTCGGTGCCATCGGTCTTCTCGTGGTGCCCGCCGTGGAAGAACCCCAGCGGCCCCGCGGCCTCAAGGATGATCCCGTCCGGCGCACCGAGCTCCAGCACCTCGGACACCAGCACCGACGTGTACTCCACGACGTCGGGCTGCGCGGTGCACAACGCGTACGGGTACCGATCCCCGAACGCGTTCACCACCGTCACGTCCGGGTGCAGGTCACCCAGCCGCGAGTTGTGCGTCAGAACAGTCCACGCGTAAACCGGAAGCCCAGCCGCACGAACCAAAGCAGCCGCCGCGCCGAACGAGTCCGAACCGTCCACCCAGGACGGTTCAGCAGGCACGAGCCGGCCGTAGTTGGACGAACGCACCGGCAGGTAGAAAGCCGCGTGCCGGGCGTCGACGAGACGATGCGACGGGTGCAGAGGAGTCGCCGCCCGCACCGTGTGGTACGACGCGGCAAGGGCGATCGCGTCCACCCCGAGCCCCTGGTACCGCGCGACGGCATCGGGATCCCCGATCAGGTCCCACGGATAAGCGTGGACAACCGACTTCACCACCGGGGACGCTTCCTCTCGTAGCTGGGGTCGAACTTCTGCATGTAGCCCGTGTCGTCACGAGCCGTGATCCCGCAATGGAGGTAGTTCTCCGCCATGCGCGCCAACGCGTCCCGGTCCAGCGACACACCGAGTCCAGGAGTCACCGGCACCGGCACCGCACCATCCACAAAGGACAGCACGCCCGGCTCCACCACCTCGTCGGCGCGGTTCCACGGGTAGTGCGTGTCGCACGCGTAGTTCAGGTTCGGCGTGGCAGCGGCCAGATGAGTCATGGCGGCCAGGGAGATACCGAGGTGCGAGTTCGAGTGCATCGACAGCCCGATCCCGAACGTCTGGCAGATCATGCCCAGCTGACGCGACCGCTGCAGCCCACCCCAGTAGTGGTGATCGGACAGCAGCACCTGCACCGCGTCCTGCTCCACCGACGGCTTCAGGTGCTCGAACGCGACCACGCACATGTTGGTGGCCAACGGCATCGGCGCCTTGGCGGCGACCTCCGCCATCCCGGAGATCTCCGGCGTCGGGTCCTCCAGGTACTCCAGCACGCCGTCGAGCTCGGCCGCGACCTTCAGCGACGTCGCGACGGACCACGCCGCGTTCGGGTCGAGCCGCAGCGGGTGGTGCGGGAACGCCTCGCGCAACGCCCGGATCGCCTCGATCTCCTGCTCCGGCGGGAAGACGCCGCCCTTGAGCTTGATCGACCCGAACCCGTACTCCGAGATCATCTTCGACGCCTGCGCCACGATCCCGGCGGGGTCGATCGCCTCGCCCCACTCGTCGGGCTCCGCGCCGGGGTGCCCGTCCCACTTGTAGAACAGGTAGGCGGAGTACGGCACCGAAGAACGAACAGCGCCGCCCAGCAGGTCGTGCACCGGACGCCCGAGAGCCTTGCCCTGGATGTCCAGGCACGCGACCTCGAACGGCGAGTACACCCGGTCGACCGCGCTCTCCGCGGTGATCTTCCCGGTCAGCCCGTGCTTGTCCGGAGCAGCCTTGCCGCCCAACAACGCGGCGACCCGCGCGTGCATCTCGTTGAGAGCGAAGACATCGAGGCCGATCAGAGAGTCCACAACGGACCGCGAGCGCTCGATGTGCCCGAGGTCGCCGTAGGTCTCCCCCAGCCCCGAAATGCCTTCGTCGGTGTGCACCTCGACGATCGTGCGCAGCGCCCACGGCTCGTGCACGCCGGCCGCGTTCAACAGCGGCGGGTCCCGAAACGCGATCGGTGTCAGAACGATCTCGGTGATCTTCATGCCAACAGCGCCTTACCAGCGGCAATGATCTTGTCCAGGGCAGCCAGGTGCTCGTCGGAAGGATCGATCAGCGGCGGCCGCACACCACCGACGTCGAGACCGTTCGCGCGCACCGCGGCCTTCACCAGGGCAACGGCATAGCCGGGAACCTTGTCGCGCAGCTCGACCAGCGGCTTGTAGAACTCGAACAGAAAGCGGTTCACCAGCTCGGTGTCGCCCGCCTGCACGGCGTTGTAGAAGCCCAGCGAGATCTCCGGCGCGAAGCAGAACACCGCGGACGAGTACAGCTCGACGCCGATCCCCCGGTACGCGAGCTGCGTCATCTCCGCCGTCGGCAGGCCGTTGAAGAACTGGAAAGGCTTGTCAACGTTGGCACGCACCGACAGCACGATCCGCTGCATCTGGTCGAGGTCGCCGATGCCGTCCTTGAAGCCCACCACGTTCGGGATCTGCGCGACCTCGACGGCGGTCTCCGGCGTGAACCGCGCGTTGTTGCGCTGGTACACGATGATCGGCAGCTCGGTGACGCCCGCGACCTCCTTCACGTACCGGACGAGTCCAGCCGCCGGGTTGGTCACCAGGTACGGCGGCAGCAGCAGAATTCCCTGCGCGCCGGCACGTTCCGCGGCCTGCACGAACTGCTTGGTCGCCACGACCGAGCCGCCCGCGCCGGCGAACACCGGCACCTTGCCCGCGGTCGCCTCGACCGCCACCGACACCGCGCGCTCGAACTCCTCCAGCCCCAACGCGTGGAACTCGCCGGTGCCGCAGGCGACGAACACCGCGCCCGGGCCGGCGGAGACACCGTGCTTGACGTGCTCAGCCAGCACGTCGAACGCGATGTTCCCCTCGGTGTCGAACGGGGTCACCGGAAAGAACAGCACACCATCGAGTTGCATACCAGACACTCATCCCTTGATCGCTCCGGTGGTGATCCCACGCAGGAAGGACTTCTGCAGCGACAGGTACACGACCAAGCTCGGTACCAGCGCCAGCAACGCTCCGGCCAGCACGATGCCCGTCCCGACCTGATCGTCGGATCTGAGCGCGAGAAGTGCGACCGTGAGCGTGTAATCGGAGGGGTCAGCGGCGACGATCAGGGGGAGCAGGTACTGCTCCCAAATCATGTTGAAGCCGAACACGGCGATGACGCCGAGCGCGGGCCTGCACAGCGGGAGGATGATCTGCGCGAAGAGACGCAGCTCCCCGGCACCGTCCACTTTGGCCGCTTCCTCCAGTTCGGCGGGGATCTCCCTCATGAACTCCGTCATGACGAAGATGGAGAAACCCCACGCCCCCAAGGGGAGGATGACGCCGAGCAGGGTGCCCTTGAGACTCACGTGCACCAGCGGTAGGTCTCCGATCACCAGCGACAGCGGGATCGCGATGACCTCCTCCGGCAACATCATCGTGGCAAGGATGACCAACAACGCGATGGCCTGACCGCGGAACTTCTTGCGCGCCAACGCGTAGGCGGCGAACACGCTCACCGCCAGCTGCAACAGCAAGGCACCGCCGGCGATGAACAGCGAGTTCGCCAGGTAGTGCCAGATCTTGTTCTCGCCCGCCACCTGGAAGTTGATCAGCGACGGGTTCTCGGGGATCACCGACAGCTTGGTCGGGTCCGGGTTGTGGTCGAACGCGCCGGAGAAGATGACCAGCAGCGGGCCGCAGAAAAGGATTACAGCGAGGGCGCTCAAAAGAACCCTGATGCCCTTGGACACCCACGCGTCCGAGCGGGTGGACCAGCCGATGGCGCTGTCGAAGCGGCTGGAGTTGATGCTGCTCATCGCGCCTCCCTCTTGCGGCGGTACCACTGCACGCTGACCGTCAAAATCAAGGTAACCAGGAACAACAACACAGAACCAGCCGAGGCGAGACCAGCCTCGGACTGCTCGAACGCCGTTGTGTAGACGCGGGTCATCCAGACATCCGTCGACCCGGCGGGGCCGCCACCGGTCAGGACGTAGACCTCGGTGAACACGCGCAGGCCGCGAATCGCCGCCAGCGTCAGCAGAATCGTGATGACGGGACGCAACGCCGGCAGCGTGACGTTCCAGATCCGTTGCGGCGTCGAGGCTCCGTCGATCGCGGCGGCCTCGTACTGCTGGCGGTCGATGCCGGCGAGCCCGGCGAGGATCAGCACCATGTCGTACGGCGCGTGCTTCCAGATGCCGACGAACATGACCGACACCAGCGACGTGTCCGTGCTGCTGATGTACTCCCAGGGGCCGAGGCCGACCCACGAGATGAGCTCGTTCAGGAAGCCTTCCGGCGCCGGGTAGAAGAACAGCCGCCAGATCTCACCGATGACGGCGGTGGCGGCGACCACCGGCAGGAACACCGCGGACCGGACGAACCACAGCGACTTGGCGTGGCCTTCCAGCAGCAGTGCCAGGAAAAAGCCGATGAGCATCGCTCCGAGCGTCTGCCCACCGGCCAGGACCAGCGTGTGCCACGACGCCGTCAGGAACTTCTCGTCCTGCAGGATCGTGGCGTAGTTCTTGAAGCCGACGAAGATGTCCCCGAGGAAGGGCCGGACCTCGAACAGCGAGAGCCGGATCCCTTCCGCCATCGGGATGAACTTGAAGACCAGGAAGATCAGCGCGGCGGGGAGCAGGAACAACCACGGTACGAAGGTGGCTCCCGTGAGGCGGCGCCGGCGGCGCCGCCTCACGGGGTGGGTTTCGACGGCACCGCCGCCACTAGCCGTCGAGCCCACGTCTCGGGTGTCGCCGAGTGACTGAACTGCCGTCACTGCGACGCCTTCTGGTTGTCGAGTTCCTTCTTCAGCGCCTCCGCCAGCGTCTTGAGCTCAGCCGACGAGTCGGCGGGGCACTTGGCGAAGATCGAGTTCAGGGTCTCCGAGGTCTTCTGCCGGAAGGGCGTGAAGTTCGGAACGCTGGGGAACGGCCGCGCCTCGCTGGCGTACACACCCGCCACGGTCGCCCACCGCGGGTCCTTGTACGTCGCGTTGACGTCGACGTTCTTGTTGACGGGAAGGCGGACCACCGGCTGCGGGTCGCCCTTCATGCCGGCCTGCTGCGCCTCGGGCGTGATCAGGTACTCGGCGAGCTTCTTCTGGTCGCCGGTCTTCGCGGAGCCGGCCATCAGGTAGATGTCCTCGCCCTCGCCCAGGACCGTGGCACCGGCCGGGCCGCGCGGCGACGCGATGACCTCGTACTTGTCCTTGCCGACCGACTTGTCGAAGCGGCCGATCATGTACGGGCCGGTCAGGTAGATGCCGCTCTTGCCGGACTCGAACAGCGGGTGCGCGTCGTTCGTGCTCAACGTCAGCGAGCCCGGCTGCATGACCTTGTCTTCGCAGAAGAGCTTGCGCAGCCGTTCGATCGCCTTGGTCGACTCGGGCGAGTCGATGCCGACGGAGAACTTGCCGGCGCCTTCCTGCTCGAGGATGTCGCCGCCGCCCTGCCAGATGTAGCTGGACGCCCACCACGCGAGGTAGCCGCGGTCGACGGTGCCGGGGACGAGCATGCCGTAGGTGTCGTTCTGCCCGTTGCCGTCCGGGTCGTTCTTGGTGAACGCGCGGGCCAGGTCGTCGAGCTCTTCCCACGTCGTCGGGACCGGCTTGCCGAGCTTCTCGCGCCAGTCCTTGCGGATCAGCGTGACCATCGCCTGCGTGGAGTACGGGATGGCGTAGTACTTGTCGTCCGCGCCCTTGCCGTTGTTCCAGGCCCGGTCGACGATGTCGCCGCCGCCCGCGATGTCCTCGCGCTTGATCTCGGTCGTCCAGCCCTGCTTGACGAAGTTGCCGAGCGAGCCGGTGTCGGTGATGACGACGTCGGGCAGGTCCTTCGACGCGGCGCGCTGCTGCACCTGCTTGTCGAAGTCGTTGAAGATCGGCTTGTAGTCGACCTGCACGCCGGTCTTGTCCGTGAACGACTTGAAGATCTTCTCGTAGACCTTCGCCGTTGCCTCCGTCGAGCGGGTCCACACCTCGAGGGGCTTGTTCGGGTCTTTGGTCGACGTGGGCGTGTTCGAACTTCCACAACCTGCAAGCAATGTGACCGCGCTTAACGCGGCAATTGTCGCGGCAGTTCTACGGCGCATCGTCGGGCCCTTCGCTTTCACGTATGTGAACCGGGGTCGTACTTGTGAACCTGGTGCAGGACTGTAAGAATCAGCACAGCAACGTGTCAAGGGCGTGTTGCTTCCAGGTTTCGAGGAGGCCATGTGGCGTCGCCGATCGACAAGGGCACTGCTCGTCCAGGTGCGGTCAAGTCCGCTGACCGCACCGTTGAGCTGCTCGAAGTGCTGTCCGCGTCGGATCGCAGGCTGACGCTCACGGAGCTCCATCGCGAGCTCAGCTACCCCAAGTCGAGCCTCTACATGCTGCTGCAGACGCTGGTCGCACGCGGCTGGGTGGAGGTCGACTCGGACCGCGGCACGTACGGCATCGGCGTGCGCGCTCTGCTCGTCGGTACGTCCTACTTGGACCACGACCCCGTGGTCCGCGCCGCGATCCGCGTGATGGAGCAGGTGCGGCAGGACATCAACGAGACGGTCCACCTCGCCCGTTTGGACGGCGCGGACGTCGTCTACCTGGCGAGCCGCGAGTCCGAGCACCACCTGCGCGTCGTCTCCCGCGTCGGCCGCCGGCTGCCCGCGCACTCGACGTCGCTGGGCAAGGCCGTGCTCTCGACGCGCACGCCGGAGGAGGTCGACCTGATCCTTCCCGACGAGCTCGCGCCGCTGACCCCGAACACCGTGACCGACCGGGCCGCGTTGCACGAGCAGCTCGCCGGTTTCCGGAATGTCGGTTATGCGCACGAACGCGAGGAAAACACCCCTGGACTGGGCTGTTTCGCCGTCGCCCTGCCCTACAGGAACCCCGTTCTGGACGCTATGAGTTGCTCGGTCCCACTGGGCAGACTGGACCCCGAGCACGAGCGGCAGGTCGTCGCCGCTCTGCTGGACGCTGCCCGAACGATCACCGAGCTTCTCCGCCAGTTCGGTAGGTGAAAAGGTTTACTGAAACATCTGCACACGACGGAGGGGTCCATCCCGTGACCGCACGCATCCTGATCACCGGAGCCGGTGGCGGGGTGGGAACGCTCATGCGTTCTCGCCTTGCCGCGGACGGCCGAGTCCTGCGGCTGCTGGACATCGCGGAGCTACCCGCGGCCGCTGACGGCGAGAACGTCGAGATCGTCCAGGCCTCGGTGACCGACATGGCCGCGATGGAGGCGGCGATGAAGGACGTCGACGCCGTGATCCACCTCGGCGGCCACAGCCTGGAAGAGCCGTGGGACAAGATTCTCTCCGTCAACATCGACGGCACGCACACGCTGCTCGAAGCCGCCCGTCGCGCCGGAGTTCGCCGCGTGGTCCTGGCGAGCTCGAACCACGCGGTGGGGTACGTCGAGCGGGCCAACGGCGAGGCGGGTGACTACGTCTTCCCGCGTCCGGACACCTACTACGGTGTGTCCAAGGTGGCGCTGGAGGCGTTGGGGTCGCTGTACGCCGACCGCTACGGCATGGACGTGATCGCGGTCCGCATCGGCTCGTGCTTCGAGAAGCCGCGCGACGTGCGGATGCTGTCGACGTGGATGTCGCCGGACGACGGCGCGCGCCTGTTCGAGGCGTGCCTTTCCGTCGCGTCGCCGGGTTTCCGGATCGTGTGGGGCGTTTCGGACAACAAGCGCGGCTGGTTCTCGCTGGACGAGGCCCGCGCGCTGGGTTACGAGCCGCAGGACGACTCCGAGGTGTACGCCGCCGACGTGCTGTCGCAGCACGGCGGCGAGCTCGATCCCTCGTCGTACGCGGCGAAGTACGTGGGCGGGGCCTGGTGCGGTCCCGATTTCGACACGGCAGTCAAGGAGGCAGGGCGTTGAGCCACGTCGTGCAGGGATACAACCCGCGCACCGGTGAGCCGTTCGGCGAGCCCGTTGCGAAGACCGCCGACAGCGAGGTGGACCGGATCGCCTCGGCGGCGGCCACCGCGTTCTCGGCATGGTCGGTGGTTCCGGCGGCGGATCGCGCTGTCGTGCTGGAGAAGGTCGCGGACGCGCTGGACGCCGAGTCGTCGTTGCTCGTCGAGACGGCCGACGGCGAGACGGCGCTGGGCGTGCCGCGGCTGACGACCGAGCTGAAGCGCACGACGAACCAGCTGCGGTTGTTCGCGGAGGTGTTGCGGGAAGGCAGTTACGTCGAGGCCACTTTGGACTCGGCGAACCCGGACATCATTCCGCCACGGCCCGTGCTGCGGCGCGTGTTGCGTCCTCTTGGGACGGTCGCGGTGTTCTCCGCGTCGAACTTCCCGTTCGCGTTCTCGGTCGCCGGTGGTGACACGGCGTCCGCTCTCGCGTCCGGCTGTTCCGTTGTGGTGAAGGCACATTCGGCGCATCCGTCGACTTCTCGTGAGACCGCACGGGTTGTTGTGGACGCGTTGCGTTCGGCCGGTGCGCCCGAGGGTGTCTTCGGCATCGTGTACGGCACCGAGTCCGGTGTCGCGCTGGTGAAGCACCCGGCGGTGCGCGCGGTCGGCTTCACCGGGTCGACCGGTGGCGGGCGTGCGCTGTTCGACCTCGCCCAGGGCAGGCCGGACCCGATCCCGTTCTACGGCGAGCTCGGCAGCGTGAACCCGACGGTGATCCTGCCGGGTGCGGCGACCCCGGACATCGCTGGTGGTTTCGCTCAGTCGTTGACGATGGGTGTCGGGCAGTTCTGCACGAACCCCGGTCTGGTGTTCGCGCCGGCGGAGCTGGTTCCCGCGCTGGGTGAGGCCGTCGCGGCCGCTTCCGGTGGCGCGATGCTGAACGAGCGGATGTGCGACTCCTACAAGGCGGGCACGGACGCTTTGGCCGCGTCGGACCTCGCCTCGGTGGTGTCCACCGGTGTCCGGCCGGACGAGGCGTGGGCCGTTGCGCCGCTGCTGTTCTCGACGTCGGTGAAGGTGTTCGAGGAGAACCTCGAGAAGCTGACCGAGGAGCACTTCGGTCCGGCGGCATTGGTCGTGACGTACTCGTCGCCGTCCGAGCTGCACTCCGTGCTGGCCAAGCTGCCCGGCACGCTGACCGGCACTGTGCACGCGGCCGAGTCGGACCACGCGGAGGCCGGTGAGATCGCGGAGATCCTGCGGCACGTCGCGGGCCGGTTGATCTTCAACGCGTGGCCGACCGGGGTCGCGGTGGCGTGGGGTCAGCACCACGGCGGGCCGTGGCCGTCGACGACGAACCCGCTGCACACTTCCGTTGGTGCGACGTCGATCCGCCGGTGGATCGCGCCGGTGACGTACCAGTCGTGGCCGGACGCTCTGCTTCCTGCCGAGCTGCAGGACGCGAACCCGCTGGGCATTCCGCGTCGAGTGGACGGCGTGCTCGTGGTGGACTGATCGGTTTTGCTGGCGGGGCTGCTGACGTAACGTCAGTGGCCCCGTTTTCGTTGGGAGGCCACGAGATGGTCGGACGCCGCGCTTACGACTTCATGTACCGGACCTGGGCGCCGTGGGAGGTCGGGCCGCGGTCCGAGCTGGCGCGGCTGGTGACGTCCGGACGGATTCCTCCCGGCCGCGCGATCGATCTCGGGTGCGGCAGCGGGGCGAACTCGATCTTCCTCGCGGCGCACGGATTCGACGTGACGGGCGTGGACTACTCCCCCGTCGGGCTGGAGAAGGCGCGGCGCGCGACGCCTCCGTCGTTGGCCGTGTCCTGGGTGGCCGGCGATCTGACGGCTTCTTCGATTCCCGGTGTCTCCGGAACGTTCGACCTGCTCGTCGACTACAGCGTTCTGGACGACATGCGCGGGCCTGCTGTGGACGCGATGGCGGCGACGGTGCATCGGTTGTCGCATCCGAGTTCCGTGTTCGTGATGTGGTGCTTCTACGACGAGATCCCGTGGTGGAAGCGTCGTGGCGGCCGGTTCCCGGGTCTCGCCGTGGGTGCTGAGCAGCGGCTGTTCGGGGCTTCTTTCGACGTCGAACGGCTGGACGACCCGGCCGTCGGCAGCGGCTACGCCTGCTTCGTGATGACGCGCGCTTGACTTTGGAGTGCACTCACAGGTTTAGCGTTGGGTGCATGAGAGTCGCCGAGCTCGCACGGCAGGCCGGGGTCCGGCCCGACACGGTCAGGTACTACGAGCGCGCGGGCCTGCTCGCGCCGCCGCCGCGCACGTCGTCGGGGTACCGGCAGTACCCGTCGTCGGCCGCGGACCGGATCCTGTTCATCCGCGACTGCCAGCGCCTCGGCCTGACGTTGCGCGAGATCTCGTCGTTGCTCGAGGTCCGCGACACCGGTGAGTGCCCGTGCGAACCGGCCGAGCAGCTGCTGCACCGGCACATCGCCGAGATCGACGCCGAGATGGAACGGCTCGCGCGACTCCGTTCGGACCTGGTGGACATGGTCGGGACCGACTGTTCACCGTTGTGCCCGCCAGAGGGGAGGTGATCGGGAGTGGACGACTGCTGCACGTGTTGCGACTGCTGCTGACCGACGCTGACTGACGATTGATTGGTCAGTTGATACCAATCCGGCGAGGCGCCCGCCGGATTCGTGTCGGCCACATGTCACCAAGGCAACAGCAGCTTGATGTTTAAACGAATTCGACAGCTCCATTCGCGACTCGCCGGGGCAAGATGGATATGCACGGCGACGTCCAGGGGAGCGGGACATGACCGACCTGCGTTTCGCATGGCTCGAGATCACCGGCAAATGTCAACTGAGCTGCACGCACTGCTACGCGGACTCCGGCCCGCGCGGCGACGAGGGCGCGCTTCGAACATCCGACTGGTTCCGCGTCATCGACCAGCTCGTCTCAATTGGCGCGCGGTCGGTTCAGTTCATCGGCGGAGAACCGACATTGCATCCTGATTTACCGGCTTTGGTCGACCGCGCTCTGTCCCGCGGTCTGGAAGTCGAGGTCTTCAGCAATCTCGTCCACATCGGCCCGCGCCTGTGGGACGCGTTCTCCCGTCCCGGAGTGCGCCTGGCGACGAGCTACTACTCCGACACCGCCGCCGAACACGAGGCCATCACGGGCCGGCGCGGCAGCCACGCGCGCACTCGGGCCAACATCGCCGAGGCGCTGAACCGCGACATCCCACTGCGCGCCGGTGTCATCGATGTCAGCTCTTCCGACTTCATCGGCCAGCAGCGCACACATGCCGCCCGTGACGATCTTGCCCGGCAGGGCGTCACGTCCGTCGGCGTCGACCGCCTGCGTGGCGTCGGCCGAGGCGCAAACGCTTCGCCTTCACCTTCGCCTGACCAGCTGTGCGGCCGCTGCGGCCACGGCGCCGTCGCGATCTCACCGTCCGGCGAGGTCTGGCCGTGCGTGTTCGCCCGCTGGATCTCGCTGGGCAACATATTGGATACGGATCTTGAAACGATCCTGTCGACCGTGACGGTCGCTTCCCCCATGACCGCCGGCCCCTCCTGCTGGCCCCAAGGCGGCGGCTCGTGCGCCCCTAACGACGATCCCCCACGCCCTTGACGTTCTCCGCGATGACCTCGGCGCACTCGATCGCCTCGCTGCGCCCGGTGTCGACCTCGACGTCGTAGCTCATCCCCCGGTGCACCAGCTCGGCCTGCACCGCCGCCATCCCGGCCACCCGGTCTCCGCGCGCGAGCTCCCGGCCGGCCGCGACCTCGGCGTCACACCGGACCCCGACCCACACCACCTCAAGCCCCCGCAAGGCCTTCTCCCACCGCCGACGCGACTCGACCCCGCCGAGGAACACGTCGTCCACGATCACCCGTGCCCCAGCACGGACCATCGCCGCTACCCCCTCCATCCACGCGTCCTCGAGCACCCGGAACTCGGCCCCGACGGTGACCTCCCCGTCGTCCGCGAACCCGATCCCCTCGGCCCCGAGCCGCAACCGCGGTGGCATCACGTCGATCAACGTGTCGACCCCGATCGCCAGCCACGCCCCAGCAGACCTGTCCGCCAGCACGGCCTGCAGACACCGCGCGATCCCCGACTTGCCGGAGCTCGACCCACCGTTGAGAACGATCACCTGAACATCCACCACGCCCGCGACCGTACCCAGCCCCACCCAGCCCCCACGATCAATTTCCACCCCTAGCAATGGGTCTTTTGACGACGTCGTCAAAAGACCCATTGCTAAGCCACAGCTCACAGCCCCACCCCAACTGATATATCGGTTCCGCCGCCACCCCGGATGCAAAAAACGTTTGCGGACGAAGTCAAAAGACTCATTGCAATGGCAGGCGCAGGGAGGCCGAGGCGCGGCGATATATCAGTTGGGCGGGTGTGGTCAGTCGGCTCGGAGGTGGCGCAGCGTGGTGGCGTACCGACGCAGGTGGGCGCGAACCGGGCCGTCAACGTTCGGCGTGAGCAACAGCCCGGCCGACCGGGCGATCGTGTCGGCGACCTGGGCGACGGTCAGATGGTCGGTGGCGATGTGCGTGGCGAAAGCGGGCGAGCTCAACCGCGTCAGGCAGTCGTCGATCCGGCCGACGGCCCACCGCTCGCGTTTCAGCCCGGGCCAGAAGCCGCGGTTGTGCAGCCGCCTCAGCACGGTGATGGGCTCGGCCATCAGCGCGAAGTGGTGCACAACGTGTCCGGAACCGCGCAGACCGCCGACGATGTCCGCGAAGTAGCCGGAGTCGACCAGCGTCATGGGGACGATGACCGGTCCGTCGTGTCCGCGCGAAGCCAGGTCGAGCACCTCGCGCACACCGCGTCGCCAAGCCGGCAGGTCCTGGAAGTCACCGCGCAAGGCGGGCGGCATCATCCGGTTCAGCCCGAATCCGAGGTGTTCGGGATCGGACACGACGCTGCCGGCCAGCCGCCGGTGGAGTTCGAAGGCGGCCGCGGTCTTCCCACCACCGAACGGCCCGTTGATCCAGATCAGCACCCGACCGACACTAGCGACGCGCGGCGCCGGCCCGGCGTTCCTCGTCGAGTTCCCGCAGGTAGCCGAGGAAGTCGACCTCCAGCGTGTGCCGCTTCGACTTCACGTACCGGCTCCGCAGCGACTCCCGGTACGAGGTGATCTCCGCCTTCATCTCCGGCACCGGAGGCAACACGCCGCGACCGGACAGCAGATCGGCGATCCACTCGGCCTGCGCCTCGGCCAGCGGCATGATCGCCCCGAGAGGCTGGATCAACCCGAGGAAGTACAGCCCGGGATGCGCGGGGTCCACGACCCGCCGGTAGAGCGACACCTCGTTGTCCTGGGAGGACACCGCCGGGAACGAAGAAGCGTCGAGGAACGGGAAGTCGACCTTGTAGCCGGTGCAGTAGACGATGACGTCGACGTCCTCACGGCTGCCATCGGAGAAAACCACCGAAGACCCGTCCAGCCGCGTGATGTTCGGCTTCACCGTGATGTCGCCGTGCCCGAGCCGCGTGAGCAGGTCGTCGGACACCGTCGGGTGCGCGGCCAGAATCCCGTGCGACGGTTCAGGAAGCCCGTAAGCCGACAGCTTTCCGCGAGCCAGCCGCAGCATCGCCCGAAGTGACAGCGCCTGCAGCCAAGCGGGCGCGAACCGGGCGAGCGGCGAGGTCGTGAGGTGATCGGTCGGCATCCCGAACAGGTACTTGGGCATGATGTGCGCGCCGCGACGCATGGCCAGAAAAGTCCGGGAAGAGACCCGGGACGACTCGACGGCGATGTCGCACGCGGAATTGCCGATGCCGAGAACCAGCACCTTCTTGTCCGCGAAACGTTCCGGCGTCTTGTAGAAGTGCGCGTGCAGCTCCTCCCCGGAGAACGATCCGGGAAACGCGGGTTCCGGAAGTCGCGGCGACCAGTGATGGCCGGAAGCGACGATGACCGAACGGTACGAAACGGTAGCCGTGGCACCCGTGTCGCGATCGCGCGTGGTGACCGAATAACCACCGGAAGCGACGGAAACCGACACGACCTCGGTCCGGAATCGGATGCGGTCGCGGAATCCGTGGTGCTTCACGAAGTCGTCGAAGTACTCCGCGATCTGGAAGTGCGAGGGGTAGGCCGGCAAAGAAGACGACATCGGGAACGACTTGAACTCCATCATCTGCCGCGAGGTGTTGATGTGGAGCGAGCGATAGGCGGAGGACATGCCGTTGTCGTTGAGGTAGCGCCAGTTGCCGCCGATCTCCGACCCGGTCTCGTAGCAGTCGTACTCGATGCCGCGCGCACTGAGCACCTGACATGCGGCGATGCCGGAAGAGCCTGCCCCGATGACGCACACGCGGTCCATGGCTCTGAAGTATTTTCACGTTCAAACCGCATGTCAATCCCGATCCGGCGACCGCAAATCGGACGAAATTGTCAGACCCGAGGTTCATGATGCGGGCATGACAGACGCGATCGTGGCCGAAGGCCTGGTCAAACGCTACGGGTCGGTCGTCGCCCTCAACGGCCTGGACCTGCGAGTCGAGGAGGGCACCATCACCGGCCTGCTCGGGCCCAACGGCGCCGGCAAGACGACGGCCGTGCGGGTGTTCACCACCCTGCTCGACGCCGACGAGGGCAGTGCGACAGTCGCGGGGCTCGACATCCGCAAGCAGGCGAACGAGCTGCGCGAACGCATCGGGCTGTCCGGTCAGTACGCGGCCGTCGACGACAACCTCACCGGGTTCGAGAACCTCGACATGGTCGGCCGCCTCTACCACCTCGGACGTGCGAAAAGCCGCGAGCGAGCACGTGAGCTGCTCAGCAGGTTCGACCTCGAGGACGCCGCCGACCGCCCGGTGAAGGGCTACTCCGGCGGCATGCGCAGGCGGCTCGACCTCGCCGGCGCGCTCGTCGCGAAACCCAAGGTCCTGTTCCTCGACGAACCCACCACCGGCCTCGACCCGCGATCTCGCCTCGGCATGTGGGACGTCATCGAGGAGCTGGTCCAAGGCGGCACGACCGTCCTGCTCACCACCCAGTACCTGGAGGAGGCCGACCGCCTGGCCGACCAGATCGCCGTGATCGACCGGGGCAAGGTGATCGCCGAAGGCACCGCGGACCAGCTGAAGGACCAGGTCGGCGGCGAACGTCTCGAGCTCTCCGTCGCGACCACGCAGGAGCTCGACACGGCCAGGTCGACCCTCGCGGACCTCGCCGTCGGCCCGATGGAGGCCGACGAACGCCAGCACCACCTCACCGTGCCGGTCACGGGAGGGTCTGTGGTGCTGATGGAGGCGATCAGGCGGCTGGACGGCGAATCGGTGAAGGTCCTCGACGTCGGCCTGCGCAGGCCGACGCTCGACGACGTGTTCCTGACCCTGACCGGCCACCATGCCGAAAGCGAGGAGAAATGAAGCTGCTGCAGGCACTCGCCGACGGCGGGGTCGTCGCCAAGCGCAACCTCATCAAGATCAAGCGCGTGCCGGACCTGCTGGTGTTCGCGACGATCATGCCGATCATGTTCGTGCTGCTGTTCGCCTACGTGTTCGGCGGCTCGATCGAGATCCCCGGCATGGACTACCGCGAGTTCCTGATGGCGGGCATCTTCGCGCAGACGGTCCTGTTCGGCGCCACGATCACGGGCGGCGGCCTCGCGGAGGACATCACCAAGGGCATCATCGACCGGTTCCGCTCGCTGCCGATGGCACGGTCCGCGGTGCTGGTCGGGCGCACGACGTCCGACCTCGTCAACAACGCTCTGGTCGTCGTCATCATGATGCTCAGCGGTCTCGTCGTCGGCTGGCGCATCCACTCGTCACCGCTGGAGGCTCTGGCGGGAGTCGGACTGCTGTTGCTCTTCGCCTACGCCTTCTCGTGGGCGATGGCGTGGGTGGGGCTGCTGGTCCGCAGTCCCGAGGTGTTCAACAACGCCAGCTTCATCTTCATCTTCCCGCTCAGCTACATCGCGAACACGTTCGTGCAGTCGGACAAGCTGCCGACCGTGCTGCGCCACTTCGCGGAGTGGAACCCGGTCTCCGCGGTCACGCAGGCGACCCGCGAACTGTTCGGCAACACCTCTCCCCTGTCGCCTCCGCCGGACGTGTGGCCGCTGCAGCACCCGGTGCTCGCGTCGCTCGGCTGGGTGGTGATCTTCCTGCTGATCTTCGTTCCGCTGGCCAACCACCAGTACAAACGCGCCGTGGCCCGCTGAGCGGAACTGGGTATGCCCCACCACGCCAGGACCAATACGTTGTCGCACATGCGAAAGCTTCTCGTGGCAGTCACGTCGGTACTGGCGATCACGATCTCCACGGGCACGGCGGCGGGCGCACCGCTGCCGTGCCCGGAGATCTTCGCGACCAACAACACCGCGATCATCACCGACCCCAACGACCCGCGCCTGCAGGACAAGCTGGTCAGGTTCGACCGCGAGGTCCGGGGCATCGTGTTCGCGAACGGCGGCCTCACCACCCGCTCCACGCTGCTCGACGGCGTGTTCTGGTCGAGCGACCTGCAGCAGACGACGTTCGAACGCTCCCGCAAGTTCGACGTCACGCTGGGCGAGGAAAGCCTGCGCCACACCGCGTCGACGATCAGCAAGCAGTTCAGGCAGGAGTCCGTGCTGACGTTCCGCTTCCTCGCGGCGAACTCCCCGAAGGTCGACGCCGTCCAGGTCGAGGTCGACGGCATCACCGCGCAGCAGGTCCGTGACGGCCTCCTCAAGGACGCGGTCGCGCGCGAGAAGCTCGGCGGCGGCAGCGTCACGTTGCACGACAAGGCGATCCTCATCGCGGACGTCAACGACCTGCCGACGGTGCGCGCGTTCGTCACCACGCTCGGTGGCGACATGAGCAAGGCCAAGGTGCGCAAGGGCACGTGGGAGTTCGTGTCGAGTTCCGAGGAAACTCCTTTGTGGAACAACCAAAACGCCGCCTAACCTCAACGACATGGCAGCAACCGTCGTCCGCGGGAAGAACGTGGACATCCGCATGTGGACTCGGCCCGACGAGGTCGAAGAGTTCGCCATGCAACAGCTTCAGAACATCTCCGCGCTGCCGTGGGCCGTCAAGCACATCGCCGTGATGCCGGACGTGCATTACGGCAAGGGGGCCACGGTGGGGTCGGTGATCGCGTTGCGCGACGCCGTCTCCCCCGCGGCCGTCGGCGTGGACATCGGCTGCGGCATGACCGCCGTGCGCACCTCGCTGCGCGCGAAGGACCTGCCGGAGACACTGCGCGGGCTGCGGTCGCGCATGGAGGCCGTGGTCCCCGTCGGGTTCGGTCAGCACAAGGCGACCGCCTTCACCGAAAGGGACGCGTCCGACTGGGGTTCGTTCTGGAGGAAGTTCGACGACCTCACGCCCGCCGTGAAGGCGCGCGCCGACAAGGCGTTGCACCAGATGGGCACGCTCGGCGGAGGAAACCACTTCCTCGAGGTCTGCCTGGACACCGACCAGAACGTGTGGGTCATGCTGCACTCCGGGTCGCGCGGTATCGGCAACGAGTTGGCGCAGCACCACATCGCGGTGGCGCGCACGCTCGCGCACAACGCCGAGCTGCCGGACCCGGACCTCGCCGTGTTCCTCGCCGGTACGCCGGAGATGGCGGCGTACCGGCACGACCTGTACTGGGCGCAGGACTACGCACGCCGTAACCGCTCGGTCATGCTGCGTCTCGTCTGTGACGTGCTGCGCGCCGAGTTCCCGCACGTCATGTTCGAAGAGCCGATCTCGGCGCACCACAACTACGTCGCCGAGGAGCACCACTTCGGCGAGGACGTGCTGGTGACCCGCAAGGGCGCGATCCGGGCAGGACGCGGCGAGCTGGGCATCATCCCGGGCTCGATGGGCACCGGCTCGTACATCGTGCGCGGTCTCGGGAACCCGGACTCGTTCGAGTCGGCGTCGCACGGTGCCGGCCGGAGGATGTCGCGCAACAAGGCCCGCAAGACGTTCACCACGAAGGATCTCGCCGCCCAGACAAGTGGTGTCGAGTGCCGCAAGGACTCCGGTGTGGTGGACGAGATTCCGGGCGCCTACAAGGACATCGACGCGGTGATGGCGAACCAGTCCGACCTCGTCGAGATCGTCGCCAAGCTCAAGCAGGTGGTTTGTATCAAGGGTTGATGTTTCCCCTGCGACGACGCGGGAAAGCCTCCAGGACAGCAGAGTTTTGGCCTGTCTTGGAGGTTTTTCCATGTCAACGGGCGCCATCATCGGCCTGGTGGTCGCGGTTCTCGTGGTGCTGGTGGTCCTCGCCTTCGTGCTGAGGCCCGCCATGCAGCGCAAGAAGCTTCGCGACCGGTTCGGCCCTGAATACGACCGCGCGGTCGAGCACAGCGACAACAGAACGGCCGCGGAGAAGGAGCTCGCCGAGCGCGAGCACCGCCACAGCGAGTTCGACCTGAAGCCGCTTTCGGAGTCGGCGCAGCAGAGTTACCGCCGGCACTGGGCAGACGTGCAGGCGAAGTTCGTCGACGCGCCGGACAAGGCGATCGCCGACGCCGACCGTCTGGTCACCGATCTGATGGCCGAACGCGGTTACCCCACCGAGGGTTACGAGGCACAGCTGAGCGTCCTGTCCGTGGAACACGCACGCACGCTCGACCACTACCGCAAGGCCCACGACATCTCCGAACGCCAGGAGATCGGCGAGGCCGGCACCGAGGACCTGCGCACCGCGATGGTGCACTACCGCGAGCTGTTCACCGACCTGCTCGAACGCGGCACGGCCAAGCGGAAGGAGAAGACGGATGTCTGAGGCACCTGCGCAGCACGGAGCGGTTCCCACGCCCACGCCCGCCAGGCCGCAGCAGGACGAGCGCCGGCAGCAGACCGAGCGAGTACCGCAGCAGCCGCCGCAGCGCCCGGACGTGCGTACCGAAACACGAACCGACGCGCGCACCGAAGAGCGCGCGGACAAGCACCTCGAACAGCGCACCGAGCAGCGGCCGTCCAGCAGGCTCGAGGACGAGTGGCAGGCCGTGCAGTACGAGTTCGTCGACGACCCGAAAGCCGCTGTGCGCAAGGCGGACGACCTCGTGACTCGCGCGATCGAGGAACTGACGACCCGTCACCGTTCACTCGCGAAGCAGCTCGAGGGAAACGGTGATCCACAGACAGAGGACCTGCGACTGGCTCTCCACCGCTATCGGGAACTGTTCAAGTCGCTCGTCGCGGTCAAGTAGCAGTTGGAAGCCCCGGCGCCGTGGCCGTACCAGGTTGCGGCGCCGGCAGGCATGTCCAGCTGTGTCCGATCAGCTGGGGAGCTCCCGGATCTCCATCTCCAGCACGTCGATCTCGTCGCTGATCGCCTCGTCGAGCATGTCGTCCAGCAACTTGCGGCACTCCGCCGACCCGCATCGCGGCAGCCCGGCGCCGAACCGCGGCACCTGCTCCCACCACACCGCCGGGTTGTTCCAGAACGACCCGGAACCCTGATCGACTCCTTCGAGGCAGCGCAGCTTCTGGTCGCTCTCCGGAAGTGCTCGCACGAACTCGATGAACAACGCCAACGCGTCGGGATTGCTCACCGGGACCGCGCCGTAGCCGCGCAGACAGTCTTCGAGTTCAGCGAGGAACTCCGCCTTGAAGGACACGGCACACCCCCGCTCTTCCGCACCGTTGCGGACATCCTGAGTTCGTGCCACCAACAGTACCTCCGCGACTTGAACGGGAAACGAGTGCGAACGGGCGGTATCTTCCTGCGCGCAAAAGAGGTCCGGTGACCCGCAGTCACTTCGCCGACCCGTTACGCACCCTCGTGGGCGACGTATCGAGACGTCAGGAAACCGTTGTCCAGCTTGACGATCTGGCCGACGACCAGCTTGTCGGCCGGGTCCGCGCCGGACAGGCCGGTCGCGGCGGGAGGGGCGAACGTCAGCCTCCCGGACGCGCCCGCGAAGTCACTCAAAGTGCGCAGCCGCTCAAATACCCGTTCTCGTGACGCCCCAACGTCAGTTGAACGCGCGACAACGGTGACCGCGTCATAGGCAAGCAGAATGTGTCCGTTGGGGCCCGAAAGGAAAGCCTTCCTCGCATGCCGCTTCTGCGCGGCTTCGTAGGTGGTGAAGAACTGTTGTGTCGGCTGGGCAATCGGCTCGCGGCCGGGAGTCCAGGCGAACGTGGTGAAGTAGAGCCTGCCGTCGGCGAATCGTTTGATGTCTTCCAGATCCGTGAAGTTCGTCGTCTCCAGCTGTGTCAGGTCGTCACCGCCGAACACCACGGGGTCGGTGCAGTTGCTGCGACTCAGCTCGGTCAGCAGCCCGCCGACCTCCGCGGTGCGGCCCGTGTAGAGGATGAGCGGGTTCGGCGCCTTCTTGCAGATCTCCTTCACCACGGTGCCGAGCTGCGCGGCCACCAGGTTCGCCGTCTCGTCGTAGTCGTGGATTTCCGGCCGGAGCACGTCCTGGAACTGGTCCGCGAGATCCGAGCTGTACTCGTCCCCGGTGCTGCGCATGAGGTGCAACGGACGTCCGCGCAACGCGTCGGTGCGCTCGATGATCCGCGCGGCGACCTGAGCCTGGCGGTCGTTGGCCGGTGCGACGCGGAAGAAGTACGGCTTGTGGCTGAAGTGCGTCGACGACAGGGACGAGCCGACCATCGGGATGCCGTCGGGGCTGTCCTTCGACGGCCCGAGGATGCCGAGGGCCGTGAGCGTGGTGGCGCGGCTCTGGCCGAGACCGGTCACGGCGACGACCCTCGGGTTGCGTTCGGCGTAGGCGCGGATCTCGCCCGCGACCCTCTCCGCGTACTTGGACTCGCCGCCGAGGTTCGCGAGAACCAGGCGCACCAACGGGTTGCTGCCGAGCCCGTCGAGCTGGTTCCAGTCGCGCTGAGCCAGATACGCGCCGCGCAGCTCGTTCACTCCGGCGGACAGGTCGCGCTTCACCCGCTCGCCGGAGCTGAGCATCGTGGCGACGACGATGGTGACGACGTCGCGGTCCTTCACCTTGGCGACGCGGTCGTTCTCCTCGGCGATGAGCTTGGCGAGCTCCTCGACCTCGGCGTCGTCGTTGTTCTGCAGCGTCGCGTCACCGTAGGCGAAACGGCCCGGTTTCTCGCTCAGGCCAACGCATTGCACACCATCCAGTTTGGACAGACGCGTGCGCTTGCCCGCGAGGTCCGCGACGAGCTCTGCCGGTTCGTAGAGGCCGTAGCGCAGGCAGTTGTTGCTCGTCTGGAGGTAGAAAGCCGCGCCGTACAAGACAAGCAGCGTGACGACGAGGTAGACGGCCACGCGGCGCACGGCGTTGCGGCCGGGCCAGCGCCGCGGATACGGGTACTGGGTGGTAGCGGACGAACGCGGCAACAACGCCGGGAGTGACGCGGGCGTGTTGTGTTCGAGCGCCCGTTTCGTTGCACGGTAAGCGGTCAGGCGTTCCTCGGCGCCGTGGAGGTCCTGGTGGGTGCGCAAGACGCGGTCGTACATCTCGACCGTCGGCCGCACGATCCGGGTGCGCGAGCGCAGTTCCCAGGTCGCGATGACGGCGTCCTCCAGCTGACCGGTCTCCGGTCGCACCACGCGGTCGTAGCGGCGGTGGAGGTTCTTCTTGGTTCCTGTGCGAAGACGTTCCCACCACGTGGCCGGTGCGTCCTCGTACTCCGGTTCGCCTTCGCCTGGAGGCATGGGAGCCTCGGCGATGGCGGCGAGCTCGGCGATCCAGCGGTCGCTGCGTTCGTCGACGTGCGGGCGCAGGCGATGCGCGACGAGGTGGACTTCGCCGAGCGCGAGTGCGTGGTACAGCGCGTCTTCGCGTTGCCCGAGGCTGTCGTAGCGCTCTTTCAGCAACCTGTGGACGTTCATGTGTGAGAACGGTTGACCGTCGGGAACTTCGCGGAGCCTGCGCGCCAGCAGGTCGCGCAAAAGGGGATGCAGTACGAAATTGTCGCCCTGTTGGCTGACGAAACTGAGCTGTGCCAACAGAGCGCGCATGTTCTCCGCGGACCACGTCGACGGCAGCAGCGCGCGGATCACGTGCCGGTCGAGCAGGCGCGGTGCGGCCAGCCGGGCGAAGATCTCGCGCGCCGCCTCGCGTTCCGGCATTTCCTCGGCACCCGGAATCCGTTGGAAGAAGCGGAGAAGCAGGTAGTCGCCGACCGTGGCGTCCTGGAACGTCGTGGTCTCGTCGACCGGCAGACGTTCGTCGAACACGGAACGCACCGACGGCAGCACTTGGTCGCGTGCGAAGACGAACTGCACGAGCTGGATGGCGAGCCGGACCGCGAGCGGATGGCCGTGCGTGACCTCGTGCAGCTCCTCGACGAGCGCCTCGGACTCGACGGTGCTGTTGCGGGTGCGGTTCCACTCGGCGAGGAACTGCCGTGTCTGCGCCAGGGTGAAGGGCTCGAGGTGCACCGGCTTGAACACCGGTGAGTCGGGCAGGTTGGGCGCCGACTGCTTGGTGGCGATCACCAGCAACGGCACGTGCGGTTCTTGTTCGCGGCGCTCGGCGAGCAGGCTCAGGAAGTCGGTCGGTTTCGCGGCGGGGCGTGGCCGTTTCGGTGGCAGGTAGGAGTCGATGCCGTCGAGGAGGTCGGCGCCGTCGAGCAGCAGCAGGCTGTTCATCCTGCGGTAGCGGCGGAACCGGTAGGCGGCGGTGATGTCGGCGAGGAACGCGGCGACGAGCAGCCGGTCGATCTCCAGCGTGTCGCCGGCGCGGTTGAGACTCCACATGTGCACGAGCGCGGCGTCGAACTTCGGGCGCCCCGCGTAGTTCTCGAACCAGCGCAACGCACTCGCGACGCGCGGCCCGCCGAGCAGCCAGCGCAACGGCCGCGGCGCGACGACGGAGAGCCCGATGAGCCACAGCAGCAGCGGCCTGAGCACCTTCCCGAGGCCCTGGGCGGGCGGCAGCACCTCGACGACCTCGGCGGCGTCAGCGACCGCCACGAGCCGCGTCATCTGCTTCGCGGCGAGCTCACGGGCGCGGTGGTGCGGGTCGTCCGTCGGTTCGGAGTGCAGCGCGAGCCGGGCCAGGTCGTAGCGGGGTAAGCGCAGGCGCCCGAACTCGGCGTGCCGGTAGGAGCGCAGTTGCTCGGCGGCGACGTCGAGGATGTCCTTGCACGAACGGGAACCGGCCTTGTCGAGGTCGACCCTGGCCGTCGGAGCGTCGCGGTAGCGCCTGCGGACGTGGTCGAGCAGCGCCGTCTTGCCACTGCCACCAGGGCCGAACGCGACGATCACCGGCAGGGTGGAGCGTTTCCTGCGTTCCATCAACGACTCCACCAACGCGGTGATGTCGTCTCTGCCGACGAGTCCGATCTCCGGTTCCAGCGCCATGATCCTCAGACGCTACCGGGGCTGGTTCTGTTCCTAACGATCCGCGTGCAAACGGGCGACGAAGCTGAACCTGTCGCCGCGGTACAGCGATCTGGCGCGTTCGATCGGGTGGCCGTCCACGTCGTAGGACACGCGGTGCAGCAGCAGCATCGGCAGCGCGGGGTTCGTGCCGATCAGCAGCGCCTCACGGGGCGTGGCGAGCACCGTCTCGACGCGTTCCTCGGCCTCGGCGAAACGCACGCCGAGGCGCTCGGTGAGGCACGCGTAGAGCGACCCGGAGGGGTCGAGCTTGTCCAGCAGGTCCGGGAAGCGCTTCAGGCTCAGGTACGTCGACTCGAGGCCGATGCGCTCGTCGTCGGCGAGCAGGACGCGTTCGAGGTGCACGACCGGGTCGCCCGGCTCGAGCATCAGGTCGCGCGACAGCCCCTCGTCGGCGCTGATCTCCTCGATCGTGATCACCGTGCGGGTCGGCTCGACGCCCTGACGGCGCATGCCCTCGGTATAGCTGACCAGGGACAACGGCTGGACGAGCTTCGGCGGCGCGACGAACGTGCCGCTGCCCTGGCGGCGGATGAGCTTGCCTTCGAGCACCAGTTCGCTGACCGCCTGGCGGAGCGTGACGCGCGAGACGGAGAACCGTTCGGCGAGCTCGCGTTCGGACGGCAGGACGGTCCCTTCGCCGAGGGTCTCGACGAGGTCGAAGAGCTCGGCCTTGACCGCGTAGTAGCGCGGGACTCGGCCGTGTTCTGGAATGCCCGCGCGAACGGGTCGATCAGCGCGGTGCGGCGGCACTCGGTTCACGTGGCGTGAGCATACGTCACCCCCTGTGTGATCAGGGGGCCAGCTTCGGCGGGTCGGGGATCTTGTAGCCGGAAGATCCGATGTTGACCTCGAGCGACTTGCGCCAGGCACCCGTGTCGATCATCTTCTGCAGCGCCGCCTGGACCTTCTGCTTGCTGGTGGGGTCGTCGCGGTGCAGGCCGACGCCGTACTCCTCCTTGCTGAACGGGTCGCCGACGACCCTCAGCAGCTCGGGGTTCTGCGCCGCGTAGCCCGCGAGCAGCACGTCGTCGGTGGTGACGGCGTCGACGTTGGACGCGAGCAGCGCCGTCACGCAGTCGCTGAACTTCGCGTACTCGACCATCTTCACGTCGTTCGCGAACTGGTCGCGCACGTACGCGGCGGAGGTGGAGCCCGCGGTGGAGCACAGGCGCAGGCTGGCGTTGAGCGACTTCGGGCCGTCGATGCGGGTCTCGTTCATGCGCACCAGCAGGTCCTGGCCGGCGACGAAGTACGGGCCGACGAAGTCGATCAGTTCCTTGCGCTTGTCCGTGATCGAGTACGTGGAGACGACGAGATCGGCCTCACCGCTGGTCAGGAGCGTCTCCCGGTTGCCGGGCTGCGCCTCTCGCCAGGTGATGTTCTTCTCCTCGACGCCGAACTCGTTCGCGATGAACTTGGCGACGTCGACGTCGAACCCGCGGTAGCTGCCGTCGAGCCGGCGCACCGCCATCCCCGGCTGGTCGTACGAGACGGCGATCGTCAGGCGGTCGTTCTTGCTCGCCCTGCCGGCGATCGTGTTCTCGTCGCCGCTCGCGCACGAGGAGAGGAGCAGCACAGCCGCACTTGTTGTCGCCAGCAGGCGGAGGAGCGCTCTCGGCGTCATTCGTCCCTCTTACAGCACGGAAATCATGGGCATGCGCCGGCGCATCATCGGTGACGCTGCTCGGCGATGCCGGGAAACCTAGGCGGCGATCGGACGCATGTCCATACCCCGGAGCGAATGAGACAACGGAATCGTTGCCGTAGACCGATCAGCGCAGGCGTCGCGGACCGGCGTCGTGCAGGGACGGAGGTGGGCCGATGACGATGCGCGCGCTGCTGACGAAAGCCCCTGCGGCAGAAGCAAGAACGGGTTCGAGCTTGAGCGAGCGGACCTCCGGGAGGTCCTCGGCCAGTGCGGCCAAACGGAGTACCAGTTCCTGAAGTGCTTTCAGGTCCGCGGGTTCGTCGCCGCGGTAACCGGTGAGTAGGGGTGCGGCTTTCGGTGCGGCAACGAGTTCCGCCGCGTCGGTGTCGGTGAGGGGTACTGCCCGGTAGGCCCGGTCGCCGAGCAGGTCGCTGACGAGACCCGACAGTCCGAACCAGACCAGTGCGCCGAAGCTCGGGTCGTCCTGGAGGCCGAGGACGCAGCTGACCCCCTTGGGCGCCATGCGTTGCACGTACACGCCCGGTTTGCCGCTCAGTGCGGCGAGGTCGTGGTATGCCGCCTTGACCGATTCTTGTTGCGCGATGTCCAGTCTGACGCCGACGAGATCCGTGCGGTGGCGGAGGCGTTCGGTGGTGGCTTTCATGGCGACCGGGTAGCCGAGGTCGTCCGCGGCTTCGGCTGCTTCCTCGGCGCTGTGGGCGATGCGGAACGGGACGACGTCGATGCCGTAGCAGCTCAGCAGTTCGACGGCCGTGTGGTCGTCGAGGAGCTGTTCGTTGTGCGGGTTGTCCACAATGGACCGGGCTCGCTCGATGTCGATGCCGTCGGGGCGGGTGAAGTGGCCCTGGGGTGCGGCGCGCCAACGGGCGTAGCGGATGACGCGGGCCAGTGCGAGGACGGCGCGTTCCGGGCTCGCGTAGCTGGGAATCGAGCCCTTGCCCGGCATTCTGAGCTCTTCCGGGATGCCTTCGACGGCGAGGAACGTCGAGACGATCGGTTTCGTGCTGTGGGCGGCTTCTTTGAGCGCGCGGGCGTAGGCCGTGCCGGGGACGGCGATCGGGGGCACGAACACGACGACGAGGGCGTCGGTGTCGGGACGGTTGAGGGCTTCCTGGACGGCCTTGGCGAACTCCTCGGGGGCGGCCTGGGCGCCGACGTCGACGGGGTCGCCCGCGAGGTCGAGGTCCTGGGCCAGGAGCGTGTCGGCGGCGAGCAGGCCGATGGCGGTGGAGTTGCCGACGACGGCGACGCGTTTACCCCTGGGCAGCGGCTGGTGGGCGAGCAGCAGCGCGGTGTCGAACATCTGGGCCAGCGAGTCGACCCTGATCACGCCTGCCTGCTCGAACAGCGCCTGGACACTCGCCTCGTCGACCTTCGCGGCGGTGGCGGCGAGGCCGGGGACGACGGCGTGGCGGCCGGACTTGACCGCGACGATGGGCTTGGTGCGGCCGAGTCGTCGCGCCAGCCTCGCGAACTTGCGCGGGTTGCCGAACGACTCCAGGTAGAGCAGCACGACGTCTGTGGCCGGGTCGGTCTCCCAGTACTGCAGGAGGTCGTTGCCGGAGACGTCGGCGCGGTTGCCCGCTGAGACGAACGTGGAGAGCCCGAGGCCCCATCCGGCGGCATTGGCCAGGATCGCGGTGCCGAGGGCTCCAGATTGGCAGAAGAAGCCCGCACGGCCTCTTGCCGGGAGCTTCGGGGCGAGGCTCGCGTTGAGCCTCACCTTGGGGTCGAGGTTCAGGACGCCGAGCGCGTTCGGGCCGACGACACGCATGCCGTGCGCTCTCGCCTCGGCCGCGAGCCTGCGTTCCGCTGACAGCCCGTCTGGACCCGTCTCGCCGTAGCCGCTGCTGACGACGACGAGCGCCTTCACGCCCTTCGCGAGGCACGCGTCCATGACCTCGTCAACGCTTGCCGCGGGGACGGCGACGACGGCGAGGTCGACGTCGTCGGGGATGTCGAGCACGGTTGGGTAGGCCCGGACGCCCCTGACCGCGCGGTGTTCGGCGTTGACCGGGTAGACGGGACCGTTGAAGTCGGCTTCGAGGAGGTTCTTGAGGACGGCGTGCCCGATCTTGGTGGGGTCGGTCGACGCGCCGATGACGGCAACGGACTTCGGGTGCAGCAGGTTGTGCACGCTGCGCGCCTCGGCGGCCTGCTCCCGTGCCCTGGCGACGGCGACGGACTCGTCCGTCGGGTCGATCGCGAACTCCAGGTGCAGCACGCCGTCCTCGAACGCCCTGCTGACCTGGTAGCCGGCGTCGCGGAACACCCGGACCATCTGCCCGTTCTCGGCGAGCACCTCGGCCTCGAACCGGGCGAGCCCGACCTCTTTCGCGGCGGCTGCGAGGTGCTCGAGCAGGATGCTGCCCAGTCCGCGCCCCTGATGCCCGTCCTCGACGACGAACGCGACCTCGGCGCTCTCTCCCTCGTGCAACCGGTCGAACCGGCCGACGGCGACGATGTCGTCGCCGAGGAGGGCTATGAGCGCCACCCGGTCGTGGTGGTCGACGGTGCTGAACCGCTCGAGGTCCCGCTGCGGGATCCGCGGGTAGGGCCCGAAGTAGCGGAAGTACCGCGTCCGCTCGGACAGCCTCCCGTGGAACTCCCTCAGCTTCTCGCCGTCGTCCGGCGTGATCGGTCGCAGGTGGACGGTGCCGCCGTCGCTGAGGACGACGTCCGCCTCCCACTGCCTCGGGAAGTCGAACGGATCTCTCGCAGCCGGATCTCTCGCAGCGCCTGCTGTTGGGGTGTCTGCCACTGGTGTGTCAGTCCCTGGGGTCGTCGGGATCAAGTCCGTGCAACGGGAACACCGCACGACGCGTGTCGCGGATCGCCTTGTCCACCGGCTCCTCCGCGTCCCCGCCCCACGGCTGGTGCACAGGGTCGCACTCATCGGTCATCGACGCAGGCAAAGGCCAGCCAGGTGCGATGCGTGTCGCATGCGCCACCCAGTCCGCGGGCAACGGCCGGCTCGGATCCACATCGCGGTCCAGCACCGTCGCCAGCAGGTGCGTCCACGACCGCGGCACGACCCTGAGCAGCTCGTACCCGCCACCGCCGAGCGCCAGCCACTTGAACCCGTGCTCGTTCACCAGGTCCCGGAACGCCTGGTAGATCGCCCGGTGCCCGTCCACGCTCAACGACAGGTCCGCGAGCGGATCCTCCTTGTGAGTGTCCACACCGCACTGCGTGACCAGCACCTGCGGCCGGAACGCCTTCAGCAACGCCGGCACCGTCGCGTGGAACGCCCGCAACCACGCCCCGTCCTTCGTCCCCGCGGGCAACGCGACGTTGACCGCCGTCCCCTCAGCCCCCTTGCCGCCGACCTCACCGGCCCACCCGGTCCCCGGCCACAAGCTCATCGGATGCTGATGCAACGACACCGTCAACACCCGCGGGTCGTCCCAGAACGCCGTCTGCACCCCGTCCCCGTGATGCACATCGACATCCACATACGCGACGCGCTCCACCCCGTTGCGCAACAACCACTCGATGGCCACCGCACAGTCGTTGTAAACGCAGAACCCAGCCGCACTGTCCGGCATCGCGTGGTGCAGCCCGCCGGCGATGTTGACGGCCCGATCCACCTCACCCGACGCAATGGCCCGAGCCGCCGCCAGCGACCCGCCCACCACCAACGCCGAAGCCTCGTGCATCCGCTCGAACACCGGATTGTCCGGCGTCCCCAAGCCGTGCCCGACATCCCACCCAGCCGTCGGCGCGGCCTGCACCGCGCTCAAATAGCCAGGCAGATGCACCAGCTCGATCTCTTCGTCGCTGGCCGCCTCAGGCACCCGCAGCTCAACGCCCTCAAGCACCCCGAGCGCCGTCGCCAGCCGCACGGTCAGATCAAGCCGAACAGGATTCAGCGGATGGTCGCCACCGAGGTCGTACCCGAGGAAGGACCGATCCCAGACAACAGCGGCTGGCTTACCCATGCCCAGCAACCTACCCACCGAGCGGCTCATCCGGTGATCACGTCCCACCAGCCGCATCCGGGTGGCCGTTAGCCGTGCCCCGTGCCCAACCGACCAACGCCGCCTACAGTCCCTCCTCGCGGCCCACCCACGGGCCCCGGAACCAATTCCACTGAACAGGGGTCAGAGGCGACATGCACCTGCGACCGGCAGCCCTCCTCCTAGCGCTGACCCTGCCCCTGGCCGCCCTCACCGGCTGCGCGGAACAGGTCAAAGGCACAGCCTCGGCCGACCCCAACGCCGAAGCCCCCGCCACCGCGACCTCAACCCCGAAGAAGCCCTCCACCAGCACCTCCCCCTCCAAGCCGGCCGACCCCACCGCCCAGAAGCAGCAGGGCGACATCAAGATCGGCACCAAGAAGAAGGCAAGCGGCCTGGAAACCTGCGGCGTGCTCAAAGCCGCGGACATCGAAGCCGCGACAGGCGGCAAGTCCTCAGCGGATGGCGGCTGCATCCACACCACCACCGGTCCCTCGACCATCATCACCCAGATGGTCACGGTCCCGGACGTGGCGGACCAGGACGGCGAGAAGAAGCAGATCGACATCGGCGGCAACACCGCCTGGCAGGTCAGCGCCTCCACAGAGGACTGCCAGGTCACCGTCATGCTGACCGACGACCCGGCAGCCATCACCTCGGCCTTCTCGGTGAGCGTCCTGGCCATCGACGAGCTGGACGCGTGCGCCACAGCCCTGAAGCTCGCCACCCAAGGCTTCGACCGAATCCCCAACGCCTGACGCCCACCGCCACCCAAGCCACTCGAGCCAGGCCGCTCGGGCCAAGCCGCTCGACGAGGCCACCCGAACCTGACCGGACCAGCCCAGCCGCGCCGCGTCAGGCGCCGGTCGCGACCTCCCGGTCCAACGCACACCAGTTGGACCACGACCCGGCGTACAGCGCCGCCGGCTTCTCCGCCGATGTGATCCCGGCAACCTCCAGAGCCAGCACGACGGACGAGGCCGTCACACCAGACCCGCAGTAAGCGCCAACCGCAACGCCGCCCGACACCCCGATGCCCTCGAACCGCTCGGCCAACTCGGCCGCCCCGAGCCACCGCCCGTCGCCACCAACGTGCCCGGTAGTCGGCGCGTTGAGCGCACCGGGGATGTGCCCGGCCTTGGGATCCACCGGCTCGGTCTCCCCGCGGTAACGCGCCGCCGCCCGCGCGTCGAGCAGCACGCCCTCCTGCGCCAGCGCCGCCGCCTCGTCCGCCTCCAGCACAGGCATCTGCCCAGGCCGAACCACCACGTCACCGGCCGCATCACCCGTCGGTGGCACCGGCACCTCGGCCGTCACCGGCAGACCGGCCGCCTCCCACGCGGCGAACCCGCCGTCCAGCACCGCCACCTCGCCGTACCCGGCCCACCGCAGTAGCCACCAGACCCGCGCAGCGACCGAACCGTCCCCCGCGTCGTACGCCACGACATGGCCGCCCTCGCGCACGCCCGCGCGGCGCAGCACCTCCTGCAACAGCCCAGGATCCGGCAGCGGATGCCTGCCGCCGACACCCGGAGGAGCCGACAGCTCGGTGTCCAGATCCACGTACACCGCGCCAGGCACGTGGCTGACCTCGTAGTCTTGGCGTCCGGGTGGTCCACCGAGACGCCACCGGACGTCCAGCACGACGGTGGCCGGCCGCGCACTCAGCGCGTCGGAGAGGGCCTCAGGAGTGATCAAGGGATGCACGACTCACATCCTGCACCCGCGCGGACACCTGTGTCCCCCGGCACGACTACCATTGACACCATACGAAGGGGAGCGGGTGTGAACGACCTCATCGACACCACGGAGATGTATCTCCGCACGATCTACGAGCTCGAAGAAGAGGGCGTGGTGCCTCTGCGCGCCCGCATCGCCGAGCGTCTCGGCCAAAGTGGACCGACGGTGAGCCAGACCGTCGGCCGCATGGAGCGCGACGGCTTGGTCGTCGTGGCGGAGGACCGCCACCTCGAGCTCACCGAGCAGGGCCGCAACCTCGCGATCGCCGTCATGCGCAAGCACCGGCTCGCCGAGCGCCTCCTCGTGGACATCATCGGGCTCGAATGGGAGCACGTGCACAGCGAGGCGTGCCGCTGGGAGCACGTGATGAGCGAGGCGGTCGAGCGCAAGCTCATCAAGCTGCTCGGCAACCCGACCACCTCGCCCTACGGCAACCCGATCCCCGGCCTCGACAAGCTGGGCGACGGCGAGCCCGCCCCACCCGCCGAGGCGGACCTGGTGCGCGTGGACGAGGTGGCCCGGCGCGGCGGTGGCAAGGTCGAGGTGCGCCGCATCGCGGAACACGTCCAGCTCGACCCGGACCTCATGGCCGAGCTGAAGGACGCCGGCGTGGTGCCCGGCGGCACCGTGCAGGTCGAGGCGCTCGGTGGCGCCAAGGTCGTCCAGGTGCGTGGCGGCAACGGCACCGTGGCGGAGCTCGACCCCGCGGTCGCCCACGCCGTCCTGGTGCTCGCCCGGTGACCCAGGCGGCACCCGCGGCGAAGGCGGCCGAGGCGTTCCAGCGCCTGCACGGACGCACTCCCGAAGGGGTCTGGTCGGCACCAGGCCGCGTCAACCTCATCGGCGAGCACACCGACTACAACGACGGCTACGTGCTGCCGTTCGCGTTGCCCCACCGCATCGCGGTCGCGGCGTCGCCCCGTGCGGACAGCGTGCTGACCGTCAGCACGCTGGGCGACGACGGCGGGGTGCAGGACGCGGACCCGGTCGTGATCGCCGACCTAGTCCCCGGGACCGTCAAGGGGTGGGCCGCGTACCCCAGTGGCGTCGCCTGGGCCCTGCGGGGGCAGGGGATCGACGTCGGAGGCGGGGCGGACCTCGTCCTCGCGGGCGACGTGCCCGCAGGGGCCGGTCTTTCCTCGTCGCACGCTCTTGAGTGCGCGGTCGCCCTCGCCCTCCTGGGCCTTGCCGGCGTCGACGCCGAGCGGCCCGACATCGCCCGCTGGGTCCAGCGTTCCGAGAACGAGTTCGTGGGCGCACCGACGGGAATCCTGGACCAGACGGCATCGCTGTGCTGCGTCGAAGCGCACGCCCTGTTTTACGACGTACGCTCCGGCAAGCCGGAACAGATCCCGTTCGACGCGGCTGCCAGCGGGCTCGAAGTGATGGTCGTCGACACCCGCGCCAGCCACTCCCACGTCGACGGCGGCTACGGCGCCCGGCGGGCAGGCTGCGAGCGTGCCGCGGGCATCCTCGGCGTCCCCGCGCTGCGCGACGTCGACATCGCCGAGCTCGGCGACACGCTCGTCCGGCTGCCCGAAGAGCTGCGTCCGCTGGTGCGGCACGTCGTGACCGAGAACGACAGGGTCCTGCGCACCGTAGAGCTCCTCCGCGCGGGCAGGCTCGCCGACATCGGCACCCTCCTCTCGGCCTCCCACGCGAGCCTGAGGGACGACTACCGGGTCTCCTGCCTGGAGCTCGACGTCGCCGTCGACTCCGCGATGGCCGCCGGGGCGCTCGGTGCGCGCATGATCGGTGGCGGCTTCGGCGGCTCGGCCATCGCCCTCGTGCCCGTCGAACGGCACGACGAGGTCGAACGGGCCGTGCTCGCCGGCTTCTCCTCGCGCTCGCTCACGCGGCCGAGGCTCTTCACGGCGGTTCCGTCCGCGGGCGCGGGCAGGGACCGGTAGCGAACAACGATCTTGACCAGGAATGCGAGGACTGTGGTGAAGCTGCTCGTCACGGGCGGGGCCGGATACGTCGGCAGCGTGTGCGCCGCCAGGCTGCTCGAAGCCGGACACGAGGTGGTCGTCCTCGACGACCTCTCCACCGGGCACGAGGACGCCGTCCCCGCGGGAGCGCGCTTCGTCCGGGGTGACATCGCCGAGGTGATCGGCGACGTCCTCGCAGAAGGGTTCGACGGCGTTCTGCACTTCGCGGCGAAGTCCCTCGTTGGCGAGTCCATGCAGGACCCCGGCAAGTATTGGACGGGCAACGTCCTTACGGCGATCCGCCTCCTTGATGCGATGAAGGATCACGGCACGCCGAAGCTCGTCTTCTCCTCGACTGCCGCGACGTACGGCGAGCCGCGGGAGGTGCCGATCCCCGAGACCGCGGCGACCGCGCCCACCAACACCTACGGCGCCACCAAGCTGGCCATCGACCACGCGATCACGTCGTACGCCGCGGCGCACGGCCTGGCGGCGACGAGCCTGCGGTACTTCAACGTCGCCGGCGCCTACGGCGGCATCGGCGAGCGTCACGCGACCGAGACCCACCTCATCCCGCTCGTCCTGCAGGTCGCGCTCGGGCAGCGAGAGCACATCTCGATCTTCGGCGAGGACTGGCCCACCGAGGACGGCACCTGCGTCCGCGACTACATCCACGTCACGGACCTCGCGGACGCCCACCTCCTGGCGCTCGACCACGCCACCGCCGGTGAGCACCGGATCTACAACCTCGGCAACGGCACCGGCTTCTCCGTGAAGCAGGTCATCGACACCTGCCGCGAGGTCACCGGGCACCCGATCCCCGCCGTCGTCGCCCTCAGGCGCGCCGGCGACCCTGCCGTCCTCGTCGCCTCCGCCGAGCGCGCCCGCACGGAGCTCGGCTGGAAGCCCGAGCGCGCCGACCTCGCCGGAATCGTCCGCGACGCGTGGGAGTTCACCCGCGCCCGGCACGGAGCCTGATCCGGGATGACCGACTTCGCCTCCTTCGAGAGCTACAACGCCACACCGAGGCTCGCCTCGCTCGCGCTGTCCCCGGACGGCACGCGGCTCGTCACCGTCGTCTCCACGCTCGCGCCTGACGGCAAGACGTGGCAGGGCGCTCTCTGGGAGGTCGACCCCACCGGCGAGCGGGACGCCGTGCGGCTCACCCGCTCCGCCAAGGGTGACTCCTCCCCCGTCTTCGCACCGGACGGGTCGCTGCTGTTCCTGTCGGCGCGCCCGGACCCGCTCGCGAAGCCGGGTGAGGCCAAGGAGCAGAAGGCGCTGTGGCGGCTTCCGGTCCACGGCGAGGCCGCCGAGGTCATGAGGCCGGGAGGCGGAGTCGGTCAGATCCGTGCCGCGGGCGAGACGCTGCTGTTCACGTCGTCGGCGTACCGCTTCGCGGAGTTCGGCGACCAGGACGACGCCAAGCGCAAGGCCCGCGAGGACGCTGGAGTGACGGCGATCCTGCACGAGTCGTACCCGATCAGGTACTGGGACTCGGACCTCGGCCCGAGCTACCCGCGCCTGTTCGCGGCGCCCCTCACGGACGCCACCGCCGAGAAGGTCACCACTCTCAGCGAAGACTCCGAGAGCAGGCTCAGCGACGAGGACATCTCGCTGAGCCGCGACGGGAAGTGGGCCGTCCACGGCCACGGTGTCGACGTCAGCGCCTCCTACGGCCGCAGGACCGAACTTCGGCTCGTGGCAACGGACGGCAGCTCGTCGCGCGTCCTCGCCTCCGAGGACGGTTTCTCGTTCTACGACGGCGCTTTCACGCCCGATGGCACCGCTGTGATCGCGATCCGGTTCCGAGAGTCCACTGCGGACTCCCCGTACCGGCGCGACCTCGTGCGCATCGACGTGGCGGACGGCTCGATCACGCCACTGGCGCCCGATTTCCAGGAGGAGCCGGACCACCCGGTGGTGAGCCCGGACGGGTCCGCGGTGTTCTTCACCGCGAGCCACCTCGGGCACCAGCCGACGTGGCGGCTGGACCTCACGACCGGTGAGATCACGAAGCTGACGATCTCGGGTTACTACAGCGACGTGATCGTGAGCCCGGACGGCGACACGCTGTACGCACTGCGCAACTCGGTCGACCACCCGCCACAGCCCGTGCGGTTCGCCACCACCGGAGCCGATCAGGACCCGGAACGGCTGCGCGCCCCCGGTGCCCTCGCCTCGGTGCCCGGCACGCTCACGGAGATCTCCACGGTCGTCGCCGACGGCAGGACCGTGCGCTCCTGGCTCGTGCTGCCGGAAGGCGCCTCCGCCGACAACCCCGCCCCGATGGTGCTGTGGGTCCACGGCGGCCCCGTCATGAGCTGGAACGGCTGGACCTGGCGCTGGAACCCGTGGCTGATGGCCGCCCGCGGCTACGCCATCCTGCTGCCCGACCCCGCCCTGTCCACCGGGTACGGGCCGGAGTTCATCGAGGCCGGCTGGGGCCGCTGGGGTGCCGAGCCCTACACCGATCTCATGGCCATCACGGACGTCGCCGTCGAGCGGGCTGACATCGACGCCTCCCGGACCGCGGCCATGGGAGGCTCGTTCGGCGGCTACATGGCCAACTGGATCGCCACCCAGACCGACCGGTTCCGCGCCATCGTCACGCACGCTTCGCTGTGGCACCTCGACGCGTTCTCCGGCGGCACCGACAGCTCCTACTTCTGGATGCGGGAGATGGGAGACCCCCTCACCCGGCCGGAGCGGATCCAGGCCAACTCCCCGCACCTGCGGGTCGCCGACATCAAGACCCCGATGCTCGTCATCCACGGGGACAAGGACTACCGGGTTCCCATCGGCGAGGGGCATCGGCTCTACTTCGACCTCGTCCGCCACGGGGTCAACGCGAAATACCTTTACTTCCCAACCGAAAACCACTGGATTCTCACCCCCGGCAACTCTCGGGTCTGGTACGAGACGGTGTGGGCGTTCCTGGCCGAGCACGTCCTGGATCAGGACTGGGAGCGACCGGAACTGCTCTGAGCGCTGGAGAGCAACCTGCGGGCGTCGTCCTGGTACTTGGAGGACAACGCCCGCATCTCCGCCGGCGGGAACCCTGCGCTGACAGCGCCGCGCAGCAGCTTGGCCAGCGCGTGGCCCGGACAGGCTTCTTCCGCCGCGTCGAGTGCGATGGACGCGATCCCGCCATCACCGCGCTGGTAGGCGTAGAACGCGAGCAGGCACGCGGGCTCGGCGCGTTCGGGGGCGGGGCACGACCTGGTGAGCTCGAGCCAGAGACGTTCGGCCATCCTGGACCTCGCGTGGATGGCGAACGCCATGCTCGCGTCCCGCACCTCGGGCACGGCCAAGGCTCTCGCCAACGCGACGATCTCCGTGTCCGGCAAGGGCCCCTTGCGTTCCGCCACCGCGTCGATCGCGTCGCGGACCCGGTGCAGCTCCGTGCCCGGATCGGGCTCGCCGCTGCTCGTCATGAGCTCGTCGAGCAACGCGGATCTGCGCTCGAGCGCATCCGATGGGTCGAGCGCCGCGATCGCGGCCATCGCCGCACGCGACTCGAAAGTCACCTGGCCCTCGTGGGCCGACGCTGCGGCAACAGCTGACAGCCCGGGGTCCGGAAGTGTTCCGTGGCAGTCGATGTCGAGGTAGCAGAGCCACCGCGCGTCCTTCTGGCACGACGGCAGCCACACGGCTTCGACGACCTCGACACCCACGCAGCCCAGTTTGTTTCTGAGCGTGGTGACCAACGGTTCGTGCGGCAGTTCCTCCGGCATGTGCTCGCACGGCGGGCACACGACGGCCAGGATCACGTCCGTCGCGCCGTGCTCCAGCAATGGCGCTTCCAGTTGTGCCGCAAGTGTTCCCCTATGTCGTGGACGCGGCAGGTCGACACGCATGGTCATGCTGATCACGTTGTCCTGCAGCACCAGCACGACGAGCGAGTCGGACGGGTGGAACCCCATCAGGTGCGGAATCGCGGCGTAGAGGTCGCCGGCGCCACGGACTCGGATCGGTTTCGGGAGGGTTGTGGGCATGGGCCCACAGTGGGGGTTCGGGCAGGGGGGTGGGTGGGGTGGGCGCGAAGTTGTGGACAACTCGGCGGTTGTGGACAGGTTGAGATCTTGAAGCGCTCGGGAGCGGGGTTTTGTCGGGGGTGGGTGGTAGGTTGCCGCGCTGCGGTCCCTGGATCAGGGACCGCAGCGCGGGCATCCGTCAGATCGTCTGGAACACCGCGCGCCAGCCGCCCACGACGGGCAGCTCGACCGACGTGCGGGCGAGATCCAGCGACAGGCCCGCACCCGGCTTCGGGCGCAGCGTGTAGTCGTAGTCGCTGGAGATCAGCACGAACTCGAGCCGGTGGCCGGCCTGCAGGATGTAGTCGTCCGGCACGATGGGCACGTCGACGTCGTAGAACTTGCCCGGCTTGATCGGCGATGTCTTGTCCGGCCGCTCCCGGTTCTGCGGGTCGGTCGAGCCGCGCGTGATGACGTGCGACTTGCCGTCAGGAGCCCGGTCGACGAGCAGCGTCGTGACGTTGGCCGCGGGCCGGTCGAAGGCGATCCGCAGGTGCGCGGTCGACTTTCCGGACAACCGCAACGACTTCTGCGCCGGCTCGGTGGCGTAGGACAGCCGGTTGGGAGAAGAAGCCTGGTCGATCAACGACTCCGCCGTCTTCGTCGCGTCGTCGGTCAGCTTCTCGACGCCGTGGCCGGGCCGGATCCCGAGGCCGCCCTTGGTGGATCCGCCCGCGGACAACCGCAGCCGCACGTCGGACGTGCCGGGCGCCGGCCAGTCCTTCTCGTCGACCCACGTCTTGTCCTCACGCTGCAGCGTCGCCTTCGGCTCCTTGTCGACGCCGTTGCGGTGACCCCAGAGGTACTGGGTGAACCAGCGGTTCAGTGTGCGCCGCCACTCGACCGAACGCAGCGTGTCGGCATCCGTGTGACCCGACTGGTGCAGCCAGATCTTGTGCGGCACACCGACCTTCTTCAACGCCGAGTACCACTGCTCGACGTGCGTCATCTTGACGTTCCAGTCGTTGAGCCCGTGCACCGCCAGCACGGCCGCACGAACCTTGCGGACGTCGTTCAGGTAGTTCCGCTTGTCCCAGAACCTGCTGTAGTCACCGGTGATCCGGTCCTGGTCCTTCGCGATCTCGGCGATGATCGGCTTGCAGATCTCCCTGTCCGCGCGGGTGTAGACGTACTCGGCGAGCACGTCGGCGTCCTCACCCTGGAACGTGCCGGGCGCGACCACGGCACCATCGGCGCGGTAGTAGTCGTACCAGCTGGAGATCGCGGCGATCGGCACGATGGCTTCCAGACCGCGCACACCCGTGGAGGCGACGGCGTTGGGCAGCGTTCCGTTGTAGGAGACGCCCATCATGCCGGTCTTGCCGGTCGACCACGTCGCCTTGATGGCTTCGCCCGTTGCGGTACGGGCCGGCGCACGGCCGTTGAGCCAGTCGACGACGACACGCGCACCGATCGTCTCGTTCACGTCGCCCGTCGTCGGACAGCCCGTGGACTTGCCGGTACCGAGCGATTCGGCGTAGACGACCGCATACCCGCGCGCGATGAAGTAGGCCTCGTAACGAGCCGACGTGATCGGGTTCGGGCCGAGGGCAGCGGTGACGCGTTCGTCGGAGGAGGCCTTCAGCAGACGGCCATCGCGCTTGTCAGGCACGTACAGCTCGACGTCGACGTTGTGGTTCGCGACGTCGTTGCCGCCCGAGAAGTACGGGCTGACCATGTATACAACCGGCACTTTGAGGCCGCGTTCGGTGGCGCGCGGCCGGACGACCTCGGTGTAGACCTCGTCGTCCTTGCCGTCGCGGTCGCTGTCGACCGGCGCCCGGACCCAGAGGCTCTCCTTGACCACGTCCTTCGGGTCGAAGACGGGTTGCGCCTCGCCGTCCTTGAACACGGGTCCTTCGGCGGCCTGGGCCGTCGTCGGAAGGAAAGGCAGTACTAGCACCGCTGTCAGCAATGCGACTCTTCGTGCGCCCCTCACGAGGCACCCCCAATGCAAGGCCAGGTACAGGGATTCGCCCTGCACCCTTCCCGTTGACTGCAAGACATGTCACCCGTCGATCGGCCCTTGACCTGAGAGCATGGGCCGTGCACATTTCCGACTTCGTCCACGCGCTGCCGAAAGCCGAGCTGCATGTCCACCTCGTGGGCGCCGCTTCTCTCGACACCGTCCTCGCGCTCGCCCGCAACCACCCCGACGGACCAGTACCGACCGACGAGGCGGCGTTGCGGAAGTTCTACGAGTTCCGGGACTTCCGGCATTTCATCAACGTGTATGGAGTAGTCAACGACCTCGTCACCACGGGCGAGGACGTCCGCACTCTCGTCGTCGGCTACGCCCGTGACGCCGCGCGAACCAATATCCGATATGCGGAGCTCACGATCAGCGCGACGAGCCACCTGCGGGCGGGCATCGAACCTGACGAGCTCGTCGAGGCACTGGCGGCAGGCAGGGAGGAAGCGCTGGCCCTGCACGGCGTGGCGCTGCAGTGGATCTTCGACATTCCTGGCATCTGGGACCGCGACTGGGGCATGACGAGCGCACGGTTCGCGTCCGAGCACCGGCCGGAAGGGCTGGTCGGGTTCGGGCTGGGCGGGTTCGAGTCGGACTCGCCGCGGGCGAAGTTCCGGGAGGCGTTCGCGATGGCGCGCGACGCCGGGCTGCACATGGTGCCCCACGCCGGTGAGACGACGCCGCCGAGCGAGATCTGGGCCGCGCTGCACGATCTGCGCGCCGAACGGATCGGGCACGGCGTGAGTTCCGTGCAGGATCCCGAGCTGCTGCGGCACCTGGCTGACGAGGGCGTCGTCGTCGAGGTGTGCCCGACGTCGAACATCCGCACTGGCGCGGTGAAGTCGTTGCACGAACACCACCTGCCCCGGCTCGTGGAGGCCGGGGTGCCGGTGGCGCTCAGCACCGACGACCCCGGCATGTTCCACACCGACCTCGACCGCGAGTACCTCTTGTGCCACGAGCGGTTCGGTTTCAGCCGCGACGAACTCGCCGGGCTCGCGCGCGCGGCGGTGCGGGCGTCGTTTGCCCCGGCTGAGCTGAAGGACCAGCTGCTGAAGGAGATCGACGCCCTATGACCGGTGCATGTGTGGTGACGACGACCGTCGACTCAGCCGAAGCCGCGGAGTCGTTGGCGAAGGGCATCGTCGAGGCACGCCTCGGCGCGTGTGTGCAGATCCTGCCGTGTCGCAGCGTCTACCGATGGGACGGCGAAGTGCGCGTCGACGCGGAATGGCAGTGCGTCGTGAAGACGTCCGCCATCCGCGCCGACGAACTCGTCGCGCACATCAAGGCGCATCACACCTATGACACGCCCGAGGTCATCGTCACCCCCGTGGTCGGGGGCAACGACGACTACCTCACATGGGTCTCAGAGGAGACCTCGTAGATGACGCGGCAACGGCTCGGTGTGCAGGACGCCGAGCCGTTGTGTCGCCCTCGTCAACGCCACGTACAGCTCGCTGGGTGACATGTGCTGCGGTTCGACGACGATGACGACGTCGAACTCCAACCCCTTCGACGCGCGCGGGGACATCCAGCTGCCGCCGATGACCGCGATCGTGCGCCCGTTGCGTGCAACGGCGTGCGCGTCGAGCTCGTCGCGCACAGCCGCCGATATATCAGTGACGCGGCGGGCCCACGGGCGGACGCCGGACTTGCGCACCGACACCGGCGCCGACGCGTCGGGGTCGACGAGCTTCAGGACCGGGGTGGCGACGGCCATGATCTCGCCGGGTGTGCGGTAGTTGACCTCCAGCCGTCGGTAGGTGAACCGGTCGAACACCGAACCCCAGCTCCGCACGCCACCCGCCGCCTGGCGCTGGGCCAGGTCGCCGACGACGGTCATCGACCTGTTGGGGCACCGGCGCAGCAGTACTCGCCAGTCCATTGCAGACAGTTCCTGCGCCTCGTCGACGACGACGTGTCCGTAGGTCCACGTGCGGTCGTCAGCGGCTCGTTCAGCGAGGGTGCGATGGTCGCGCACCTCGTGCCGGTCTGCGAGCACGTCGGCGTTGACGAAGTCCGTGACGATGTACTCGTCGTCGTCCGCGCGTTCGTCGATCGAGAGAACATCCATCACACCGCGCGCGTATTCGAGCTGTTCCTCCTCCTCACGCCTGACAGCGCGCTCAGCGGCTCCATCGGACCCGAGCAGTTCGGCGAGCTCGTCGAGCAGCGGCACATCGGATACCGTCCACGCTTCGGCGTACTCCCGGTACAGCTCCGGCACTCCGATCCGGAAGCACCGGCCCCGGTACAGGTCGGCGAGCAGCTGCTCCGGGGTGAGCAGGGGCCACAACCTGTCGACGGCGGCGCGCAGCTCGGCGCTGTGCCGAAGCTCGTGGCGCACGTCCTCCTCGATCTCCGGCCAGTCGACGCCGATCAGACGCAACGCCGGCGCGACCAGCTCCTCGGCGAGCGCGAGGAAGAAGTACTTGCGGGCGGCGTTGTGCGGCAGCCCGTAGTACCGCGTCTTCTCACGCGCGACGGCGGCGATGTGCGCGTCGAGCGGGACGACGACGTCCTCCAGTTCGATCTCGACGGGCTCGTCGGGAAGCTCCTGCCGGTCGGCGACGGCGACGGCCAGCAGGTCCAGAACTGATATATCGCCTTTCAGTCGTTGCAACGACGGGGTGTCCTCGGCGTCGGTCACCACGCCGGGGTAAAGCTCGCCCGGTGTACCGAATACAACGTCGGTCTCTCCCAGCGACGGCAGGATGTCGCCCACGTAGTTGAGGAAGCCGGTGTTCGGGCCGACGATCAGCACACCGTGCCGCGACAGGCGTTCACGACGCGTATACAACAGGTATGCCACGCGGTGCAGGGCCACGGCGGTCTTGCCGGTGCCGGGGCCGCCCTCGATCACCAGCACGCCGGGACCCGAGTAGCGGATGATCTCGTCCTGCTCGGCCTGGATGGTCGAGACGATGTCCCGCATCGTCGCGGTCCGCGGCGCGTTGAGTGCGTCGAGCAACGCTGTCGTGTCGGACAGCAGTTCGTCGTCGTGGAAATCGCGCAGCTCCCGGTCGCGGACGCGGAAGTGGCGGCGCAGCACCAGGCCTTCCGGGTTCGCGGCGGTCGCGGTGTAGAACGGCCGTGCCGCCGGCGCTCGCCAGTCCAGCAGCAGCGGTTCGAACTCGTCGTCGAACAAGCCGACGCGTCCGATGTAGGTGCATTCGCCTTTCGCAGAGTCGATGCGACCGAAGACCAGCCCCTCCTCCGCCGCGCGGTACTTCCCTACCTCCCTCGTCAGCACGTGCACGGCGGCTTCGCGGTCCAGCCTCTGGGTGGTGCCGTCCCGCAGCACGGCCGCAAGGTCCGCGGCCGCTTTGTTCCGTTCCTGGTCGAGCTTTTCATACAGAGAGGTGATCCGTGCCTGTTCGCTCGCCAACACCTTGCCCCCTGTGATACAATAGTTCTGTCTTCCCGGAAAATTCATTCCGAAAATACAAAGCCATTCTTTGTATCACAGGTCAGCCGCGCACGGCACCCTTTGTCAGATCCGCGATGAAATTGCGTGCGCCGATGAGGAAGACGATCAGCAGCGGGATCACCGCGAGCACCGTCCCCGCCATCAACATGCCGTAGTCGGTGTCGTGCGTGCGGTTGAGCTGGCCCAACGCGACCTGCAGCGTCACCTGGTCCGGGTCGACCAGGACGACGAGCGGCCACAGGTAGTCGTTCCACACGCTGATGAACGTGAAGATCCCGAGGAACGCGAGCGCCGGCCGCACTACAGGTAGGCCGACGTGCCAGTACTGCCGGAAGAATCCGCAGCCGTCGAGCCGCGAGGCCTCCAGCAATTCGTCGTGCACCGCACCTGAAATGTACTGACGCATCCAGAAGATGCCGAAAGCGTTGATCACCGCGGGCACGATCAGCGCTTTCAGCGACCCGACCCAGCCGAGCTGCGCCATCACCACGAACTGCGGGATGGCCGAGAGTTGCGGCGGGATCATCATCGTCCCGAGCAACAGCACGAACAACGCGTTGCGGCCGGGGAAGCGGAACTTGGCGAACGTGAAAGCCGCGAGCGAGTCGAACACCAGCACCAGAACCGTGGCGCCGACGGCCGCGAGCACGGTGTTCAGCATCGACCCGAAGAAGTCGATCTCGTCGAACACCTTGCCGACGTTGACGAGCAGCTCGCCGCCCGGTGTCAGCACCGGAGGGAACTTGAGGATGTCCTCCGTAGCGTTGGTCGCCATGACGGCCATCCAGTAGAACGGGAACAACGACACCAGCACGCCCAAGACCAGCAAGACGTGGCGCTTCACGGCCTCTCCCCTCGCTGCACGAGCCGCCAGTTGATGATCGAGAAGATCAGCACGACCAGGAAGAGGCCGACGCCGATCGTCGCGCCGTAGCCGAAGTCGTTGTGTTTGAACGCCTGCTGGTACAGGTAGAGCACCATCGTCAGACCGGACTGGCCCGGCCCGCCCTCCTCACCGACGAGGATCTGCGCCTCGGTGAACGTCTGCAGCCCGCCGATCGTCGACGCGATCACCGTGAAGAGGATCACCGGCTTCATCATCGGGATCACGATGCGCCACAACGTCTGCCAGCGGCTCGCACCGTCCACAGTGGCCGCGTCGAGCACCTCGCCCGGAATCGCCTGCAGCCCGGCGAGGTAGATGATCGCGTTGTAGCCGGTCCACTGCCACACGATCAGCGCCGAGATCGAGACCTTGATGCCCCACTCACTCGTGAGCCACGGCACCGCTCCCCCGCCGATCCACTCCAGCACGGCGTTGAGCAAGCCGAAGTGACTGCTGAAGATCGACCCGAACACGATCGCGACCGCCACCAGCGATGTCACGCTCGGTACGAAGTATGCAATCCGGTAGAAGGTCGTGAACCGCACCGACGAGTGCAGAACGTATGCAATCACCAGGCCGAGGAACAGCGTCGGCACCGTGGACATCACCCAAATCTCGAGGGTGTTCACGAGAGAGAGCCAGAAGATGTCGTCGGTGACCAGGAACTTGAACTGGTCGAGCCCGACGAACCTCATCTCGCCGATGCCGTCCCACGTGTGGAATGCCAGGTAGCCGAGGAACATCATCGGGAACAGCCCGAACACGCCGAACAGCAGGAAGAAGGGCGAGATCGCGAGGTACTGCGGCAGGTACTTCCTCATGAGAGCCCCACGTGGTCGGCGATCCTGCGGGCCTTGTGCTGCACGTCGCGCCACGCCTCCTCAGGTGGTTTGCCGACGGTCTCGACGTTGATGAGCTCGTCGTAGAACAGCTGCGCCAGTCGCGGCTCCCACGGGCTCATGTAGGCGACCGGTACCTGTTTCGCGGAGTCGGCGAAGGTGTCGACGATGATCTGCCCGCCGAAGTAGTCATCCGGTTGCCGCAGGTCAGAGCTAGCGAACGCCTCTGGGGTGGAGGGGAACAGGCCCAGGTCGAGGAAGCCGCGCACCTGCTGCTCCGGGGTGAGCAGCCAGGTGACGACCTCGAACGCCTTCTCGGGTTCGCGGCAGTACTTGGTGATGCTGAGGAACGAGCCGCCCCAGTTCGCCGCGCCGCCCGGAGTCCGGGAGACGCGCCACAGTCCCTTGGAGTCCGGTGCGCCGGCCTTCAGGTCGGCGGCGGCCCATGACGCGCCGATCATGCTCGCGACCTCGCCGGTCGTGAGAGCGGCGTTGACGTCGGGGCTGCCGTCCTGCATCGCGGCGTTGATGCCGAGCCGGTGCGCCTTGATGGCCAGGTCCCACGCGTGGCGAACGTGGTCGTCGTCGCCAATGTATTGCTTGTGCTCGTCGACGAGCTGGCGCGTCGACTGCGCCATGGCCATGTTGTAGACCATGCGGAGGTTGAGGATCATCGACGCGTCCTGCTTCATGACGACGCCGGCGTCGAAGTAGTCCTCCCAGGTGCGGATGCTCTCGGCCTTGACTCCGTGCCGGTCGAAGACGTCCTGGCGGTAGTAGAGACCGGTGGGGCCGGTGTCGATCGGGAAGCCGATCATGCGGCCTTCCGCGGTGATGCCCTGTTGCCACTTCCAGTCGAGGTACTGCGGTTTGAACCTGTCCGCGCCTAGCGTCCGCAGGTCGGCGAACTCCTCGGCGTTCGGGAAGAACGCGGAGATGTCCTCGCCCTTGAGGCCGGTGATGTCCGGGACGTGGGACTTGCCCGCGAGGTTCGTCATGAGCTTCGCCTTGAACTGCGCGCCGGCCTTGAGCGGGCGCAGTCCGGAGAACTTCGTCGTGGCTTCCTCGAGCGACTTCTCGCTCAGGCCGCCCGACCACATCCACAACGTCATGCCGTCGCGTGACTCGGTCGCGCACCCTGCCGCGGCCAGGCCCATCAGCGCGAGGAATGCTCGCCTGTTCATGAGAGTTCGTCCGATGTCGGGGCGGCTGTCGCTCCGCCGGGTCGTTGCACCGAGAGCGCGGCTGCTCTGTTCGCGAACGTGAGACGTTCTTGCAAGGGCATGCCGTTCAACGTCGCGTGCACGAATGCCGCGCCGAACACGTCGCCCGCGCCCGTGCTGTCGATGCAGTCAACGTTGATTCCGTCAACCTCGGCGTGCTCGCCAGTCACGTTGTCCACTGCCAGTGCGCCCCGCGCGCCTCTTGTCACGACAGCGATGGGGACGATGTCGGCGAGCTTCTTCAGTGCGTTCTGCGGCGTGTCGGTGCGCGTGTATGCCATCGCCTCCACCTCGTTCGGCATGAAGGCGTGACAGTGCTCGAGCTGGTGCAGCAGTTCCGGCCGCCACTGCTGCGTGGGGTCCCAGCCGACGTCGGCGAAGACCAGCCCCGGAAGATCCGCCACTGATATATCGGCGACTGGATCCAGGTGGACGATCGACGCGCTCGTCGCGGGCGCTGTCGTATGCAGTGCTTTTGTATGCAGGGCGGGCGGCGGCGTGCCGTGCGTGATGAGGGCGCGGTCGTCGTCGTAGGACAACGCAACCGTCACCGGTGTCGCCCAGTCCGCGAAACGGCGGGAGCAGGTGAGGTCGACGCCCTCGTTCTCGAGGAAGTCCCAGCAAAGGGTGCCGTGGGCGTCGTCGCCGAACGCCGCGGCCAGCACCGGCCGGGTGCCGAGGCGGGCGAGGGCGACGGCGAAGTTCGCGATGCCGCCCGGTCCGCTCGCCATGCCGCCGGTCCAGAGCTCCTCACCTGGTGTCGGTGGCTTGGGCAGTCCGGTGAAGACCAGGTCGTAGAAGAGCAGTCCGGACAGGTAGACATCGTTGTCATCCTGGACGTCGCGCACGCTGCCCCCTTCCAAGGTTGCGCAAGAGAGTGCGCCAGATGTGCACGAGTTGGCAAGAGTTTGCTCAAGTTTGCGCGACTTGGGAGGTACGGTGGCCGCATGCTTCCCCAGAGCAGACGCGAGCTGATCCTGCGCACACTGCGCGCGGACGGGCCGAGCGAGGTGCGCTCGCTCGCAGACAAGCTCGGCGTCAGCCAGGCGACGATCCGCCGCGACCTCGAACACCTCGACGCCGACGGCAAGCTGACCCGTGTGTACGGCGGGGCGATGACCCTCGACCCCGGCGAGGTCAACAGTGACATCAACGGGGACATCAACGGGGACGACATCGACGATCCGTTCGCTGACGTCGCCGCCGAACGAGCCGAGGACAAAGACACCGTGGCGCGCGCGGCCGCCGACATGGTCCAGGACGGCGAGACCGTGCTGCTCGACATCGGCACCACGATGCACCGGCTCGCCCACCACCTGCACGGCAAGCGGATCACCGTCATCACGAGCAACCTCGCCGTCTTCGACGAGCTGCGCGACGACGCCGACATCGAGCTCGTCCTGCTCGGTGGCATGGTGCGGCGGCGCTACCACTCGCTGGTCGGGTTCCTCACCGAGGACAACCTGCGGCAGGTCCACGCGGGCCGGCTGTTCCTCGGCACCAGCGGCGTGCGCGGCGACGGCGCCGTCATGGACACAACGCTTGTCGAGGTACCGCTCAAGCGCGCGATGATCAAGGCCGCGGACCAGGTCGTGCTCGTCGCGGACGGCGGGAAGTTCCCCGGCGTCGGCGTCGCACGCGTTTGCGGACCCGGCGACCTCGACGTCGTCGTCACCACCGCGTCGGCCGACCCGGCGACGCGGCTCGCATTGCAGGAAGCCGGAGTGGACGTGATTACGGCATGAAGCTGGTCATCCTGGGCGGCGGCGGATTCCGTGTACCGCTTGTATACCGAGCGTTGCTCGCCGACCGGTCGCCTGGCCGGGTCACCGAGGTCGTGCTGCACGACCTCGACGCCACCCGGCTCGCAGCCGTTGGCGGCGTCCTGACCGAGCTCGCAACTGATATATCGGATGCGCCGAGCGTGACGACGTCGACTGATCTCGACGAGGCGCTGCGCGGAGCCGACTTCGTGTTCTCCGCGATCCGGGTCGGCGGACTCGACGGGCGCGCTGCCGACGAGAGCGTCGCTGCGGGGTGCGGTGTGCTCGGACAGGAGACAGTCGGCGCGGGTGGGATTGCATACGGTCTGCGTACCGTGCCCGTCGCGCTCGACATCGCACGTCGTATATCAGTGCACGCGCCGGACGCGTGGGTCATCAACTTCACGAACCCCGCCGGCATGGTCACCGAGGCGATGTCCGCGCACCTCGGCAACCGCGTCATCGGCATCTGCGACTCCCCCGTCGGGCTTGGTCGCCGGGTGGCACGAGCGGTCGGCGCTGATCTCGAGGACGCGTGGCTCGACTACGCCGGACTCAACCACCTCGGCTGGCTGCGGGGCGTGCACGTGCACGGGCACGACGTCCTGCCGGATCTGCTCGCCGACACCGAGAGGCTGGAGTCGTTCGAGGAGGGCAAGCTCTTCGGCGCGGAGTGGCTGCGGACGCTGGGTGCCATCCCGAACGAGTACCTGCACTACTACTACTTCACGCGTGAGGCGGTGGAGTCCGGCGCGTCGCGCGGAGCGTTCCTGCTGGAGCAGCAGAAGGGGTTCTACGCGGAGCCGTCGTTGGAGAGCTGGGAGCGCACCCGCCTCGAACGCGAGCAGACCTACATGGCCGAGACGCGCGACGACGACCGCGACACCGACGACCTCGACGGCGGCGGCTACGAGCAGGTCGCGCTCGATCTGATGCACGCGATCGCGTCCGACAAACGCACCACGCTGATCCTCAACGTGCCGAACAAGACAACGTTGTCATGCCTGGACGCCGACGCCATCGTCGAAGTGCCGAGTCTCGTCGACGCGAACGGCGCGCGGCCCGTCGCGGTGAGCCAGGTGCCCGACGAGGGCGTCGGACTCGTCACCGCGCTCAAGGTCGTCGAGCGCGCCACCATCCAGGCGGCCATCAGTGGCGAGCGTGCCCACGCGGTGAAGGCGCTGGCGCTGCATCCACTCGTCGACTCCGTCGGCGTCGCTCGCAAGATCGTCGACACCCACCCGTTCCTGTCTGGAGTTTTCCGTGCACGATGACCGGCGGCTCGTCGAAGACCGGCTGTCGCGGGCGTTGACGACCCGCGTCCTGCCGGCGATATATCAGTCGTCCGTGCCGTTCACCGTCGAGATGTGGCGGCTGCCGGACGAGCCGATCCAGTTCGCGCAGGCGATGGAGGAGGCCGAATGGGAGCCGTTCGAGATCGGCGACCGGTGGGGTGCGCCGTGGTCGACGACGTGGTTCCGCGTCAAAGCGACCGTGCCCGACGAGTGGCCCAAGAATGAACACGGCTTGCACGTCGAGGCTGTCTTCGACCTCGGCTTCGAGGACGCGTGGCCCGGAAACCAGGCCGAAGCGCTTGTATACAAGTTGGATGGAACGCCCATAAAGGGTGTGGCACCACGCAACAAGCACGTGCCCGTATCCGATATATCAGTCGAGTTCCTCATCGAGGCGGCGGCGAACCCGGACATCCTCAAGCACGACTTCCAGCCCACTCCGTTCGGCGACAAGAAGACCGCGCCGCCGGCCCCGATGTACCGGCTGGACAAGGCGGAGCTGGCGATGCTGAACGAGACCGTCTGGCACCTGAGCCTCGACCTCGAGGTGCTGCGCGATCTGATGCTGGAGCTGTCCCTCGACGACCCGCGCCGCCACGAGATCCTGCGCGCCATCGAACGCTCGCTCGACGCCCTGGACCCGCACGACGTCGCGGCGACGGCGCAGCAGGCGCGCGACGAGCTCGTCGACGTCCTGAGCAGGCCGGCCCACGCGAGCGCGCACACGTTGTCCGCGATCGGCCACGCGCACATCGACTCCGCCTGGCTGTGGCCGCTGCGGGAGACCGTGCGCAAGGCGTCGCGCAGCTTCGCGAACGTCACCTGGCTCGCGACCCAGTACCCGGAGTTCGTGTTCGCCGCCTCCCAAGCCCAGCAGTACGCGTGGGTCAAGGAGAACCAGCCGCGGATCTACGAACGCATCCAAGAAGCCGCGAAGAACGGCCAGTGGCGCCCGGTCGGGGGCATGTGGGTCGAGTCCGACGCGAACCTTCCCGGCGGCGAAGCACTCGCCCGCCAGCTGACCCACGGCAAGCGCTACTTCCTCGACGAGTTCGGCATCGAGTGCGAGGAGGTGTGGCTGCCCGACTCGTTCGGCTACACCGCGGCGTTCCCGCAGTTAGCGGTTCTAGCGGGCGCGAAATGGTTTCTCACCCAGAAGCTGTCGTGGAACCAGACGAACAAGCTGCCGCACCACACGTTCTGGTGGGAGGGGATCGACGGCAGCCGCGTCTTCACGCACTTCCCGCCGGTCGACACCTACAACGCGGAGATTCTCGGCAAGGAGCTCGCCCACGCCGTCCGCAACTACGCCGAGAAGGGCCGCGGCACCCGGTCGCTGCTGCCGTTCGGCTTCGGCGACGGCGGTGGCGGCCCCACCAGGGACATGGTCGAACGCGCCCGCCGCCTCCAGAACCTCGAAGGCTCCCCCAAGGTCGAGATCGAGCCGCCGCACGAGTTCTTCCGCAAGGCCCAGGCCGAGTACCCGGACGCGCCGGTGTGGTCCGGCGAGCTGTACCTGGAGCTGCACCGCGCCACTTACACCACGCAGTCGCGCACCAAGGCCGGCAACCGCCGCAGCGAGCACCTGCTGCGCGAAGCCGAGCTGTGGGCCGCGACCGACGCCGTCCACAACGGACACGACTACCCGTACGACGAGCTCGACGCGTTGTGGAAAACCGTGCTGCTGCACCAGTTCCACGACATCCTGCCCGGCAGCTCCATCGCGTGGGTGCACCAGGAGGCCGAGCAGACCTACGCCGACGTCGCGGAGCACCTCACCAAGATCACGCGCGCAGCCCAGGAATCGCTCGGCGGCGGCGTGTTCAACACGAGCCCGCGCGATCGAGCCGAGGTCGTCGTCAGCGACGGCAAGCCGATCTTCGTGAGCGCACCCGCGTCCGGCATCGGGACTACGAGCGAGCCCACGAACCCGGTCACCGTCAACGGTCGTGTGCTCGACAACGGCCTGGTGCGGGTGGAGTTCGACGAGAACGGCCTGATGACCTCTGTCGTCACCGACGGCCGCGAAACCCTTGCCGGGCCTGGCAACCTGCTGCAGCTCCACCCCGACTTCCCGAACTACTGGGACGCCTGGGACATCGACGCGCACTACAAGCGCAAGCACACCGACCTCGTCGACGCCGACGAGGTGACCTTCGAAGACCACGGTCCGCTGCGCGCCACGGTCAGGGTCGTCCGCTCGTTCGGCCGGTCGAAGGTGACCCAGCTGATCTCGCTCAACGCCGGATCGAAGCGGATCGACGTCGACACCGAGATCGACTGGCACGAGTCGGAGAAGATCCTCAAGGCGGCATTCCCGCTCGACGTCCACGCCGAACGGTCCGCCGCGGAGATCCAGTTCGGGCACGTCCACCGCCCCACGCACGCCAACACCAGCTGGGACGCCGCGCGGTTCGAGGTGTACGCGCACCGGTGGGTCCACGTCGCCGAACCGGGCTTCGGCGTCGGCGTGCTCAACGACTCCACATACGGCCACGACATCACACGGCACGGACGCGCGACCGTCGTGCGGTTGAGCCTCGTGCGCGCGCCGCACATCCCGGACCCGCACGCGGACCAAGGCGTGCACCGGTTCCGTTATGCGCTGCTGCCGGGCGCGGACGTCGGCGCCACTCTCGCGGAGGGCTACGCGCTGAACCTGCCGTTGCGGATCATGCCAGGCACGTCAGACCACGTGCCGTTGGTGTCCATCGACTCCGATGCAGTCGCGGTCGAGTCGGTGAAGCTCGCCGACGACAGGTCGGGTGACGTCGTCGTCCGGCTGTACGAGTGCCTCGGCGGGCGGGCGCGGTTCACGCTGACGCCTGGTTTCGAGTGCGTGCGCGCGCAGGTGACGGATCTGCTCGAACGACCGCAGCAGACCGTGTCCCTGGAGGACATCGAGCTGCGGCCGTTCCAGATCCTGACCCTGAGAATGGAACGTCTGAAATAACCGAGTGATGTCCGGTCGGTGTCCGCGCTAGCTTCGCCGCGTGGACACCGACCTGTTGCGGCAGCTCAACGACGACATCTGGCACCCGTTCCGGCTCGCCTACGCGAAGCTGGACGCGCCGGCGTTCCTCGACCTGCACGCGCCTGAACTGATCCGCGCGGGCGGGCAGACCAAGGAGCTGCTCGGGTTCGAGGACTACTCCGACCAGGTCGCGAAGTGGTTCGCCGGACTCGCGGACCGCGGCAGCTCGGTGACCATCTCGTTCCGGTTCGTCGAACGCATCGCGTCTGATGCCCTCGCGAGCGAACGCGGCATCTTCCAGATCAGGTCGAGACGCGCCAACGGCGACGAGCGCACCTTCTACGGACGCTTCCACACCTATGCGCGACGCACCGACGGACGGTGGCGCATCTGCGTCGACTACGACACCGACGAACGGTCAGCGACGCTGGAGTCGGAGTTCCTCGCCGCGGTCGACGCCGACGACGTCGAGGCGTTCAAGACTGGAGCCTGATTCTTGGGGCCTGATGCCGAACGACGACGTCCTTAACTACGCTCGTCGGCAAATGGACACCACCATCTCTCGCCGCGTGCCGCTCGTGATGGGCATCGCCGTGTTCGTGCTGCTGCTGGACCAGGCCACGAAGTACTGGGCCGAGAGCGCGCTGACCGGCCGCGCGCCGATTCCCGTGCTCGGGGAGTTCCTGCAGTTCAGGCTCCTCTACAACCCCGGTGCCGCGTTCTCGATCGGCGCGGGGTCGACGTGGATCTTCACCATCGTCGCGGCCGTCGCCGTCGTGCTGCTCGCCCGCTACGGCATGCAGCCGCAGACCAAGCTCCGGGCGGCCGCGCTCGCGATGATGCTGGGCGGCGCGACGACGCACCTGCTCGACCGGCTGTTCCGGCCGCCGGGTTTCGCGCGCGGGCACGTCGTCGACTTCATCGACTACAACGGCTGGTTCGTCGGCAACGTGGCGGACATCGCGCTGGTCTGCGGCGCGATCCTGCTGGTGCTGCTGAGCTTCACGCCGACGAAACAGCCTGCTTCGTGAGCTGGTCCGCGCGGCGGGTGGTCTCGGGCAGGCGGTAGCGCGGGGCGAGACGCAGCACCTCGGCGCACGCCCGGTCCAGGTCGATCTTGTGGCCGACCGACACGAACACCGGCTTCACGCCGTCCTGCGTCCGCAACGCCCTGCCGACGACGCCCCTGCCTTCGGGGCCGTCCATGACGAGGTCGCTCACCGACCCGCGGGTGTCGCCTGGCGGGTCGAACTCGCCCATCGCGTTCTTGGCGACTCCGATGCTCGGGATGCCCGTGTGCACCCCGAGATGGCACGCCAGGCCGAACCTCCGCGGGTGCGCCAGGCCCTGACCGTCCGCAACCAACAGGTCCGGCGTGACCGTCACCTGATCGAGGGCCTGCAGCAGCACCGGCATCTCGCGGAACGCGAAGAGCCCGGCAATATATGGGAAGTCCGTCGTGGCCTCGACGACCACCTCGTCCAGCACGACCAGCGTCTTTGCATCGAACACCACGCAGACGCCCGCAACTGTGTCATTGCTACGGTAGCCGACGTCCAGGCCCGCTACTTTGTCTACACGCAGGTCAGGGGCGCTGGTGGTGATCACCTGGGTGCGCAGGCGTTCTTGCAACGCGACGGCAGCGTCGACTCTTGAGTCAACCGTTCTGGGCCACTCCACGGGCGACAGTGTGCCGTGACTGGTCGTAGTGGGCGGCGAGGAGGTCGTCGCCGAAGTCACCCGAATGACGACGCCAGACTGTATGCACGTGGTTGGCCTCGTTGGCCGTGTTGTCGTACTCGATGAGCAGTTCCGGGCCCTGGATCCGGTAGTAGTGGCCCTCGCCGCGGCGCAGCGAGCCCTCCCACGAGAAGTGCAGGCGTTCGGGGTCGATGCGCGCGAACTCGTCGTCGGCGAGCTCGAACGCGAGCCGGTCGAGGTAGAAGCGGACGATGTCGACGAGCAGTTCCCCCGCCGGCCTGCCGAGCTGGGCCGGTGTCACGCCGACCGGTTCGGACGGGCTGACGCGCGGGGAATTGCCGCTGCGGATGTCGTGGGGCGCGGTGTCGGAGACGACGGCCAGGCGGCGGGCGGTCGGGCCCATGCGGTCGAGGAGCTCGCGAGCCAGTTCCTCTTCGAGCCGGAGCGGCTGGCCGACGACGTGGCCGCGATAGGTGATGCGGGCCGGGTTCGCGCCGAGGAAGAACGGGGTCGCGGAGACTCGGCCGTCGACGACCACGACGTTGACCGACAGGTGGTGTCCCTCGACGCGCCACCCCCACGGTTCGTCACCGCCGGGCGTGCCGAAGAGCACCGTCCAGAAGTCGCCGCTGTGCCGGTCGCGGTGCCCGCCCTCGCGGTGGTCGAGGACGTCTTCGAGCGCCATCACCGCGGCGGCCTGCGCGTAGGCGTGTGGACTGAGGACTGTCGCCAGCATTCCGTGTACAGCCTTGCGCTGGTCACGCCGGAGCTCGCCGAGCACGAGGCCCGCTCGTGTACCGGGTGTATACGCCCAGCGGTGCCTGAGGTCGTCGTCGGTGACCGCGCGAATGCCGAGTTCGCGCTGGTCACCGCCGAGCAAACTAATATATTGGTGCGTGGCGTCAGCGACGTCGTGCAGCATCATTCGAACTTATAGGCCTTGAGGTTGCGGAGCAGCAGGTAGCAGTTCTGCAGTGAACCCGAGGTGTCGCCGAGTGAGCGGTAGATGCCCCACTTCGGGCGCAACCGGTCGTCAAGCCACGTGTCGACGTTGTCCTTCGTCGCGTCGAGCACGGTCCGGCCGCCCTCGCGGACCACCCAGCGGACACGCCCGTTGCCGTTGCCGACCTTGATCTCCACCTCGGTGTCGATCCACTTGTTGTGCAGCGGTTCGAGGTCGACGTTGCCGACGAGCACGTTGCCCTCGGTGATCTTGAACTCGATCTTCTGCGCGCCACCGGTGCGGCGCAGCGACATGACCGTCACGGGCGCGGAGCCGAGTCCGGGCATCTTGGTCTGCATGATGTGGGTGAACGAGGTCGTCGACTTCAACGCGCTCGGCATGAACATGGAGTAGGTCCACTTCCACGTCTCACCGTTGTCGATCTCGAGGTTCTGCCCGCCCGCCTTCATGCCGCGGACCTCGTTGCGCTGCCGGTCGGTCGACGTGTCCCGGTCGCGGGTGTGCATGTCGAACCGGTAGTCGTTGCCCGACACGTAGATGTGCTTCGTGCCCGGATGCGAGCCGGCCCTGTCGTCCTCGACGCCCTCGAACGCGCCGAGCCCGTCCTTGCTCGCCTGCGGGTTCCACTTCAGCTTCCAGGTGGCCGCCTGCGCGAGCCCGGAACCGGCCATGAGCAGCGGAACCGCCGCCGCCCCACCGATCAACGCCGAACGCCGAGAGATCTCCACGCCCGTTCCTCCCCAACATCCATGGCGGCGGATTTAGGGAAAAGGTCTGCACCAACGCCGGTGCGGGCGTGATCACATCACCGGTTGACGCAGGAGTCAATCATCTGGCCGAACGGTCTCGACTCGCGACCAGCATAGGTGTTAAAACTATTACGTAATGACGATGCCACATGATGACGACGCCGTCTGGCGCGCCCTGGCGAACCCGCTGCGGCGCGCGATCCTCGACGTCCTGCGCACCGGCCCGCGCACCACGGGCGAGCTGGTGGAGGCGCTCGAGACGAGCCGGCACGTCGTCATGCAGCACCTCGGTGTGCTCCGCGAGGCCGATCTGGTGCTCGTGGAGCCGCGGGGCCGGAAGCGGGTCAACCACCTGAATCCCGTGCCCATCCAGCAGATCCACCAGCGGTGGGTCGCGCACTACGAGGAGAACTGGGCAGCGGCGCTGGTCGGCCTGAAGCACGCGGTCGAGGGCGCCGGACAGGAGGATGAGGACGTTGGCTGAACCGGGTACCGAGCTCCTGCACAGCATCGTGATCGCCGCGCCCATCGAGCAGGTGTGGGCGGAGATCACCAAACTCGACGGCAAGCAGCGCGCCATGATGGACGTCGTCCTCGACTCGAAGCTGGAGCCGGGCGCGCCGTTGTACTACAGATCGACCGACGGCAAACGGGTCTTCGTCGTCGGTCGCGTCGTCGAGGTCGACCCGCCACGACTGCTCTCCCACACGCAGCGGCTCACCATGCGCGACGACCCGTGGACCGTCGTCTCGTGGGAACTCGAAGAGGTCGACGGCGGCACGCGCGTCACGCTGCGTAACTCCGGTTGGCCCGCGGACGTCAAGCGCCTCGACAAGGTCGACACGACCTGGAAGGGCATCCTCGCCGCGCTCAAGCAGGTCGTCGAGTCCGGCGACGTCGGCACCGGCCTGAAGTTCCAGTACGCGATGATGCGCGCCTTCATGTGGGCGATGCCGTCGGGCACGAAGTCCGAGAACGTACCCGAGCCGCCGGGCATCGACCGGGCGGTCTGAAACGCGAATCCTGCTTTTGCAATGACTCTTTGGACGACGAAGTCCAAAGAGTCATTGCTAAGTGGCTGGTCGGGGCGGGTTGATAAACCGATATATTGGTTTCTGTCAGGCGTGGCAGGCGATGGGGCCGCCGTGCAGGGCCATCATGTCCATCCAGACGCGGGGGATGTCGACGCGCTCGGACAAGGGTTTGCCGTCCAGCTCGTGGTAGGCGCGGTGGAGGTTGCCGACCAGGCGCTCGGACTCCTGCCAGGCTGAGAAACGGGATTCGCCGGCCTCCTGGACCACTTCCAGCGGTGGCTTGGAGGCGGCGTGGCCGGACGCGGCCAGCGAGGAGAGGTAGGTCGTGTAGTCGGCGAGATCGTCGAGGACGCGGTTGATTTCGGGGCCGCGCAGTAGCGGACCGTGACCGGGGACGACGACCTCGGCGTCGAACGCGCGCAGGAACTCGAGGGCCGACTGGTAGCCGCTGATGCTGCCCTCGGCGAGGAACGGCTGGCCGCCCGCGAAGACCAGGTCGCCGGTGAAGAGGACGCGTTCGGCGGGGAGCCACACGACGGTGTCGCCACGGGTGTGGGCCGGGCCCGGGTGGTGGAGCTCGACGACGCGCGAGCCGAGGTGCAGCGTCAGAGAAGACGAATAGGTGAGGGACGGCGGGCGTACCTCGATGTGGCCGTAGTCCGGGCCGGTCAGCACCTGCGCGGCGATCAGGCCGGCGGCGATCACCTCGTCGCGGCAGGCGTCGTGGCCGACGATCACCGTCGACGGCGGCACGAGCCAGTTGCCGTAGGTGTGGTCGCCGTGGTGGTGGGTGTTGATGACGTAGCGAGGATCCGACGAAGACACCGACGCCACCGAGGCGAACAACGCGCGGTTGCGCGCCTCGGTGGAAGTGGTGTCCACGAGCAGCAGCGTGTCATCGGTGCCGATGACCGCGCCGGTGTTGTTGATCATCCAGGAGCCGTCGGGCTGGATGTAGGCGTGGACGCCCGGTGCGACTTCCACCAGTTCGGGCTGGCCCAGAGAAGGATTCACCCGATCAAGCGTAGTCAGGTCAAGCGGTCAGCCCTGGGCGATGTAGGCCTGCAGCTGGTCCGCGGACTGCTCCAACTGTCCTATCCGGCTCTTCACGACGTCGCCGATGCTGACGATGCCGACCAGCTGCCCGTCGGACAGAACGGGTACGTGGCGGAACCGCCTCTCGGTCATCACGACCGTGAGGCTGTCCACCGTGTCCGATGGGGAGCAGGTGAAGACGTCGGCTGTCATGATCGCCGACACCGGGGAAGACAGCAGTTCAGCGCCCGTTTCGTGCAGACGGCGCACGACGTCGCGCTCGGACACGATCCCCGCGACGCCACCGGCGCCGACGACGACGATCGCGCCGACGTTGTGTTCGGACAACGCTCTGAGCAGCTCGGACACTGGTACGTCCGGGTCGATCGTCGCGACCGCCGATCCCTTGGTCCGCAACACGTCAGCGATCCTCATCTGGCGCCTCCGATCCTGTCGGTCCGGTAGGCACCTCAGGCTAGATCGGATTCGGACAGAACGGGAGATCAAGCCACTAAGAGAGCAGGGGACGCACTCGAACGAATGCGTCCCCCGCTGGTGTCGCGCCTGGTTCGGCGTCGGCTACGCGGATCCTCCGCGGCGACGGGTCGCGAACTGGCGCGGCTGGACCATCGGCACCCGCTGCTGCGGCAGCGGGAAGTGCGCGTTCTGGTCAGTCTTGCCCTGTTTGCGCGCGGCACGGCGGGCAGCGCGGTTGGACGGGTCGGGCGGGGTGGTGGCAGGCATGCGAAAGCCTCCTCACGAAGAGGGCGTGCAAGGACACGGCGAAAGACCAGCCGTGGAAGAAGGACCCGCGAAAGGGGTCACCGAAGCGAGGGCAGCGTCGAGCGCGCTGCGGGGTCTCATCAGATGATGAACATGCCGCAACGGTAGCGACGCCGCCCGATCACGCCAACCGATTTATCCGCGGGCCCGGGCAGCGGCCGCGCCGGCGCCCAGCATCACCAGGACGATCGTGACCATCGCCCACTTGCGGGACTTGGTCAGCGGCGTGGACTCGACCTTCAACGACAGGTCCCTGCGCGGTTCCGGTTTCTGCCGCGCCGCCCGCACCGGAACCGGTTGTGGCGCAGCGGAAGGCGGTGTCACAACGGGCGGGGGAACCACCGGAGCGGGAACGGGAGCCGGCGGCGCCACGGGAGCGGGCGGAGGCGGCGGGGGCGCGGGCACCTCGGGGCGCGGGGCGGGAGGTTCGGCGCGCGGGGGCATCGGGTTCGGCAGGCAGCCCGCGCCGTCGATCATGCCCATCGCGGGGCCGGACGACAGTTCGACCGCCGCGTCGGTGACCCGGTAGACGCGGCTGCGGCCGTGGAAGTTGTTGTTGGTCGCGAAGATCGTGCCCGCCGAGTCGATCACGACGGCGCCGTAGTCGGACCTGCCCGGCAGCTCCTCGATCTCGGTCCTGCTCAGCACCCGGCCGGTCACCGGGTCGAACGTCACGACCTCGCCCGGACCGTGGCCCGCCGCCGACACCCCGGTCAGCTTGCCGTTGAACGACGTGAAGTCGTCGAGAGCGAGCGCCGGCCATCCCAGCACGACGCTGCGCACGATCTTGAGGTACGTGGGGCTCTCCGGGTCGATGTCGATCGCGCGCAGGCTCGCGTTGTCGCGCACGTAGAACGTGGTGCCGACGACCGCGCCCGCGGTCACGTCGTCGGTGCGGAACCAGTGCGCGTCAACGGGTCCGAGGTCGCTGACCACTCCCTTGGCGTCGATCAGGACGACGTGCGACGGGTTCTTCCACCACGCGTGGCCCCTGGAGGTGAGTCCAACCAATCGGCCCAACGACGGCGAGTACCCCAGTGCGTTCACCGCGTAGTCCAGCCGAGCGATCTCCGTCACCCCACCGGATGACGTGTCCAGCCGCGCCAACGTCGACAGATCACCACGATGGGATGAACGAACTTGAAATGCGTCACAGTTCGGCGGTGCAGCATGAGCAACGGCGCTGGTGAACGGCGCGGAAAGCACCAAAAGAGACGAGATCGTGCTCAACGCAAGCAAATTCTCGCGCCACCGGAATGGAGCAGTCCAATACGACAACCGGGTATCGCTGCTGTTGCCGTGCATTCCCACCTGACCATTAGCCGTTCACCAGACCGTGCTGTCGCGGTCACAGTAGACCGTGGTCTAATCCCACACCAGAAAGGAGCCGAATTGAGCATTTACGTCACCGGCCTGCTCTGGGTTCTCGGTGCGGCCGTCCTGTCCGCCATCATCGTCGTCATCACACGTCGGTTCGGCTCGGAGGAAGTCGGCGAGAAGAACCTCAGCGCCGGCGGTTCGGTGTTCAGCATCGTCGCCGGCCTGCACGCCGTCCTGGTCGCGTTCATCCTGATCTCCCTGTTCGACTCGTCGAACAACGCCGAGGAGCAGGTGCAGCGGGAGGCCAACGCGCTCGTGGCAGTCGACTGGTCGTCGGACTCGCTGCCGGAGCCCGCGAAGACCAAGGTGGAGGGGCTGATCCGCGACTACGTCAGCACCGTCGTCGACCAGGAGTGGCCGAGGATGCGCGAGGGCGAGGACGTCGGCAACGAGGGCTGGGCCACGTTGAACCAGCTCAGGGAGACGATCGCGACGTCGGCACCGGACGGCGACTGGCAGGAGGACCGCAAGACCGAGGCGGCGAACCAGCTCTGGGAGGCCTACCAGGCGCGACAGGAGCGGCTGGACGCGGCGGGCAACGGGGTCAACCCCGTCGTGTGGCTCGCGCTGCTGATCGGCACCGGGCTGTCGCTGCTGTTCCCGTACCTGTTCGGCGGCCCGAACCTGATCTCGCAGCTGCTGATCACGATCACGCTGAGCTCGACGCTGGTCCTGCTGCTGTTCGCGATCTACCAGATGCAGAACCCGTTCAGCGGCGGTGTGGCCATCCCGCCGGACGCGTTCAGCGCGGCACTCGACCGGCTCAGTTAGCGCGAATCGGTCATTCCGTCCGCTTCTTCGATCTCCACGGACAGCACCTCGCCGTCGATAACCTTCGGCAACACGTCCGTGCGGGTGAAGTAGCGATTTGCGAATGCGCCGACCGCTCTGGTAGAGGCGGCGTCGACGCCACCGCCGATGACGCCGCCCAGTACCGGAACTCCCTTGGCCGCGAGGGTGCCGAGTTTCTTTGTACCGTATTTTGTGATGAGCGCCGACGCGGCCTTCTTGGTGAACTGCTTGATGCCGACCTTTTTGAACAGCTCGGTTCCGGCGTTGCCGAGCAGGCACAGCAGGATGGCGGTCTGCACTTCTTCGCTGTCGACGTCGTGGCCGCGCATCGACGCGATGGACGCGATCAGGTGCGTCTGGATCACGTAGGTTGCCGCGACGTTCGACGGCATCGAGATCGGCAGCGTGATCAGGCCGCCGAGGTTCGTGATGAAGCCCTGCGCGCCCGCCAGCGCGACGTGCGTGCGGATGAGGTGCTTGATCGCGTCCGACTCGTCGCCCTTCTTGACGAGCGCGTCGGACGCGGCCTCGCGTGCGCTCTTGAACGGGCCGAACCCGTCCACACCGGCTCGCAGCAGGTAGTCGGCGATGCCCTGCTGCACCTTGTTCAGCTCACCCTTGGACTCAGCCACAAACCCGACATTACGCGTCGACGGTCGTGACTGCGCCCGTACTGCCGTCAACCGTGATCCATTCGCCGGTCTTGATGCGCGTCACGGCTTCCCGCACTCCGACGACCGCCGGGATTCCGTACTCCCGCGCGACAACGGCGCCGTGCGAGTTCGAACCGCCCATCTCCATCACCAGGCCGCCCGCCGTAAGGAACAACGGCGTCCAACCTGGATCCGTCGACGGCGCCACGAGAATCTCGCCGGGTTCGAGGTGCGCGCCGACCGGGTCCATCACGACCCGTGCGATGCCGGTGATCGTGCCCGCCGACGCCGGTGTGCCGACGAGATCGCCCTCCGCCGGGACACCGTGGTGCACGGCTTCCGGTTCGGTGCCGTCCGAGAGCAGGACGCGCGGGATGTGCCGGCGCCGCATCTCGCGGTCGTAGACCTCACGCCGCTCCGCCACGACCGGACGCAGATCTCCTTGTGCAGAGCGCATTTCCTCGAAGGTGAGGAAGTAGACGTCGTCCGCCTCCGCGAGCCTGCCCTGAGCCGCCAGTTCGGCGCCGTGGTCCGCGATGCGCTTGCGCAACGCGCCGAACAGCGTGATGACCAGGTACTTCGGGTACTCGCGCAGGCCCGCGAGCAACCTGGTGCGGCGCAACGCGAAGCGCACGAACCAGCCGCGGCCCCACGCCCGTCGTGCCAGCGTTTCGATCATCGCTTCGGCTTCGGCGGCACCGCGTGCGAAGACCGCGTCCGGCGCTGCCTTGTCGTCTTCGAGGCGCAGGAAGTTCCGCACGACGCCGATGACGTGCGCCGGGTCGTCGGACCACCGGGGCAGGCCGAGGTCGATCTCCGCGACGGCGCGGTGACCCCACCTCGCGAGGAAGCGGTCGAGTGCGGCGGGGCGCTCACCGTTCTGGAACTGCCGCAGCGCAACGGGATCGTGCCGGATCTCCTGCGCGAGGTCCCACATCGCCATGTCCATCTCGGTGGTGATGTTGTTGGGCAGGCCGCGCAGCACGGTCTGCAGCTCGCCCGGTTTCGTCTTCACGATCTTGCTGACCAAGCCGAGCATCACGAAGCCGATCAGCGCGGTCGGGGCCACCCTGGGCAGCACCGGAACGACGCACTGCCGCAGCGCCTGTTCGATCGAGAGGTTCGCGGACATCTCCAGGACGTCGCGCTCCATCCGCAACGCGGTACGCACGGCCTTCTCCGGGTTCACCAGGGCCTTCCCCACCGTCGCCGGCGCGCTGAACCGTCGCGCGAGTCGCAGCACGCGCTTGATCGCCGGCGTCGGCGACGAGTTCCTGATCGCGAACCGCGGGTCGTCGAACAGGCCGCGCAGCACCTCGGACGAGCGCGCCTCCATCACGCCGAGCAGCTTCGTGACGAACTCGCGGCCGACCCGGCTCTGCAGAACCTTGGTGACGTCGAAGAAGATGCGCTCGCCGTTCTCCACATAGGACTGGCTCGTCGGGTCACCGATCACGATCTCGAAGGCGGACTTGGAGATCTCGCGGAACGCCGCGCGGCCCATCGGCGTGATCGGGCGTTCGAGACCCTGCGCGAGGCTGAAGCAGAAGTAGACGTGCGCGCGGCCGTCGGTGTTGTCCGGCAACGGGAACAGCGTCGTGATCGGCCGCGCCTGGGTGAGGTGGAGCTCGCCGTCCGCGTCGATCGCCCACTCGGTGTCCTGCGGCGAACCGTAGTGCTGCTGCACCTTGCGGCCGAGGACGGCGAGCGCGTGGATCTGCCCGTCGGTCAGGCACTGCTCCTCGTTCTCGCCGACCTCGACGTGCTCGGTACCGCCTCCAGGCAGTGAGCGGATGAGGAACTTCTTGTCCCCCAGCCGCTTCTCGACGATCTCGCGGCCGTCGACGACGAAGTGGTCCGGGTTGACCGCACCGGACACGACGGCCTCGCCGAGGCCGGGGCTCGCGTCGATGACGATCTGGTCGCGCTTGCCGGTGACCGGGTTCGCCGTGAACATCACGCCGGACACCGCGGACTGCACCATCCGTTGCACCACAACAGCGAGGTACGTGGTGGTGTGGTCGATGCCGTTCGTCTCGCGGTAGCTGACAGCGCGATCGGTCCACAGCGAAGCCCAGCACCGACGGACCGCGTCGACGACCTCGCCCTCCCCCACGACGTTGAGGAACGTGTCCTGCTGGCCCGCGAAGCTCGCGAACGGCAGGTCCTCCGCGGTGGCGCTGGACCGCACCGCGACCGGGACGTTCTCACCGAGCTTGCGGTACTCGGCGACGATGGCGTCCCGGATCGCCTGCGGCACAGGGGTCTCCACCAGCGTCCTGCGGGCGTTCTCGGGGGTCGTGGCGGCCAGCTCGTCCGCCTCGGCGACGGCGCGGTAAGCGTCCGTCGTGACGCAGAAACCCTGCGGCACCGGCAATCCAGCCCTCGTGAGCTCGCCGAGGTTGGCGGCCTTGCCACCGACCGTCGCGAGCATCGTGCCGTCGATGGCCCCGAAGTCCACGCAGTAGTCGTCCATGGCGCTGAGGTTACGAGCGTCGGGACGAAAACTCAACACGTGATGAATAAATCACACCGTCGGGGTAAACGCCCTGATCAGCGCGGCGATCTCCGTCAGGTTCTCCTCCAGCGCGAAGTGGCCGGTGTCGAGCAGGTGCAGCTGGGCGTCCGGCAGGTCCCGCAGGTACGCCTTGGCGCCAGGCTCGATGAAGAACGGGTCGCCCTTGCCCCACGTGATGAGCGTCGGCGGCTGGTGTTCGCGCAGGTAGGCCTGCCATTCCGGGTACTTGGCGACGTTGGTGTGGTAGTCGAGGAAGAGGTCGACCTGGGGCTGCGGGCGCAGGTCGAGGTAGTGCTGGTCGAGCGTCCACGTGTCGGGCGAGATCGTCTCGGGGTCGCGCGCGCCTTCGAGGTAGCCGAACTTCGTGTACTCCACCGCGAGCAGGTCTCGGGCGGCCTGCGGGTCGCGGTTGCCGACGAACCCCTTGGCGAGGTCGGAGAGCCCGTCCTCGTAGGCGTTGCCGTTCTGGACGATCAGACCCTTGACCCACTCGGGGTGCCGCGTCGCGACGCGGAAGCCGACCGGGGCGCCGAAGTCGAAGACGTACATGGTGAAACCCGTGAAGTTCAGCGTTTCCAGGAACTTCTCGACGGTGTCGGCGAGGAAGTCGAACGTGTAGGGCCGCTCGGGAGCGTCGCTGTGGCCGGAGCCCGGGTTGTCCGGCGCGACGATGTGGAAGTCGTCCTTGAGCTCCTCGATGAGCCGCGCGTACTGGTGCGAGGCGGACGGGAAGCCGTGCAGGAGCAGGAGCTTGGGCGCGTCCGGGTCGCCCGCCTCCCGGTAGAAGACCTTCATGCCGTCGACGTCGACGAACCGGTGCCTAGTCACATGCGTCTTTGTCGTCATGACGCATTAGGCTAATGGGTACTCCGCGTGTTGTACAGTTAGTTCGTGCTTGCGATCGACTTCGTCAACACGCTGACGTCCGGGGACGACCACTTGGAGGAGTGGTTGTCCGCGCAGGGTTTGCCCTGGTCGGAGGCGTTCTTGGAGCTGCGAGGGCACGTCGAGGCGGCGGTGCTCGCGGCACGGGACGGCACTGAGCCCGATCTGGCGCCGTTGAACGCGGCGTTGCGCGGTGCCCCGTCGTTCGAGGTTCTGACCTGGACCGACGGGGTTGTCGTGGCGCGCTCGCGGGAGGGCGACGAGGTGGCGCGGGGGCTCGCGGTGCTGGCGGGGGCGGCGGCGGAACTGCTGGCGTCACCGGCCGTGCGGAAGGTGAAGACGTGCGAGGGGCCGGGGTGCCGGCTGCTGTTCGTGCCCGCGCACCCGCGACGCCGGTGGTGCGACCCCGCGACGTGCGGGAACCGGGTGCGGGTGGCGCGGTACTACCAGCGGCACAAGGATTAGCGGTCTACCCAGTCGGGAAGCGCTTCGCGTTCCGCGACCCATTCTTCCGGTGGTGTGGCGACGATGCCGCCGACGATGGCGGCCGTCGTGTCGACGTCTCCCCCGGCCTGCACACACGTCGTGATCGCCTTGCGGTAGTCGTCGAGGTGGTGCGCGGCGACCCACAGCGTGAACGGCACGGTGTCCTGGGCCGTGACGCGGGAGCCGTTGCCGAGGACGTACGCGGCTTCCTCGGCGGTTCCGATGGTGCGCGCCTTCTCGATTCCCTTGCGCACGAAGGAGTTTCCTTCGAGGTGGTCGAGCACTCCCGCGAGCAGGTCTGGCTCGCCGCCCGTCAGGCGTGCCTTCGCCGCGATGGCCGCGGCGTGGGCCACGGCCACTCCGCCCGCAATGCCCTCCGGGTGCTGGTGGGTGACCTCGCTCGCCTGGATCGCTTTGACCGTCAGCGTTTTCGGGTCGTCGGCGAAGTACGCGCCGAGCGGGGCGATCCTCATCGCGGCGCCGTTGCCGCACGAACCCTGACCGTCGAACGCGCTCCCGGCCGCCTCTTTCCACGGCGTGCCTTGGCGAATCTTGCGCAGGATGGTGAAAGCCCCCGCGCCGTAACCGCGATAGGGCTCGCAGCGATCGGCGAACGTGGCCGCGAGCCGGTTTTGTTCCACGTCACCGTGATCGCGAAGCTCGGCGACGAGGTTGCAGGCCATTTCGGTGTCGTCGGTCCACTCCCAGGGCCCTCGTGGCGGCGTGCCGGCCACGAGGTCGGACAGCGAGCGGCCGACCATGAAGAACTGTGCGCCCAGAGCGTCGCCGACGGAGAGCCCGTCGAGCGAGGCGTATGCGAGATCCAGGCGCGCACGAGCATGCAGAACTATGCGCATCACCTGCGATTTTACCTGGCCTCGCAACGGAATTCAGCCGATCACGGTACCTCCGTCGACCGTGAGAATCGTGCCGGTCGACCACGGCTGCGTCATCAGGTACAGGTAGGCGTGGGCGATCTGCTCGACCTCGCCGACCCTCTGCAACGGCAGCGTCTTGCCGACGTCGGTGTAGAGCTGCTCGGCGTCCGGTCCCCACAACGGGCTGCGCACCACGCCGGAGCTGACCGCGTTGACCCGCAACGGTGCCAGCTCGACCGCGAGCGCCTTGGTGAGCGCCTCGACCGCGCCGCAGATGCTCGCCGCGACCGCCCAGCCCGGGCCTGGCCGGTCCTTGGCGATGCCCGTGGTGAGGGTGATCGAGGTGGTGACCCGCGCGGCTTTGACGGTGTCGAGCACGCTGAAGTACCTGAGGCCGAAGAAGGACCTCGCGCGGTCGCGGTCGAAGTCTTCGAGCGTCATCAGTTCGAGCGGCTCCCCCGCCGTGTAGACGAGGTGGTCGATCTCGCCGATCGCCTCGAAGGCTCGCGTGATGGCGTCGGGATCGGTCAGGTCGGCCGCGTGCGTAGCGATTCCGGGCTGGGGCTGTGGTTTGCGCGAGACGATGGTGACTTCGGCGCCCTGGTCTCGCGCCGCCCGAGCCGTCGCGAGGCCGATTCCCGAGGAGCCGCCGAGGATCGCGACCCGCTGTCCGTCCAGTGTGGATTTCATGTCTCCAGCGTGCGCCTGCGGTGGGCGCGTGGTCCAAGACCTGTCCTGTCGTCTGTCATACCCTTCAGGTATGGACCTGGACCTGCGGAAGCTGCGGTACTTCGTGGCGGTCGCGGAGCAGCTCAGCTTCGGCCGCGCCGCCGAGGCACTGCACATCGCGCAGCCCGTGCTGTCGCGGCAGATCCGCGCGTTGGAGGCGGAGCTGAAGGTGCAGCTGTTCGACCGGTCGTCGAAGGGGACCGAACTCACTCCGGCAGGTGCCCAGCTGCTGGCCGACGCGCGTCCGTTGCTCGCGTCGGCGTCGGCGTTGCTGCGGCGGGTTGGGGTGACGGACACGTTCACGGTCGGCTTCATGCCGGGCCTGATCGTGACGGCTGCCGTGCGGGTGCTGTCGTCGCGGCACCCCGGGCTGCGGGTCGACGTGGTGCGCACGACGTGGGAGGACCAGGTCGAGGTGATCCACGACGGGCGCGTGGACGTCGGGTACGTGCGGTTGCCGGTTCCCGCGGCGGGGTTGAGCGTCGTGCCGCTGTTCACCGAGCCGCGCGTGGCCGTGGTGCCGGCGACGCATCGGTTGGCGGGCAAGGAAAGCGTGCTGGCGGCGGACCTGTCCGGCGAGCGGCGCGTGCAGCACACCGACCCGCCGGGGTTTCCGGTCCGTCGAGGAGAAGCTGGAGCACGTGGCGATACACGGCGGCGTTGCCGTGTTGCCGTTGTCGACCGCGGTGTTCTACTCGCGCGGCGACCTGGTGCACGTGCCGATCGAGGACATCGCGCCGAACGAGGTCGCTCTGGCGTGGTCCGCGCACAGGCACACGGCTTTGATAGCCGAATTCATCGAGATCGCGAGGCAAGCGTGACGTTGACCGACGCGGACATCCCGTTGGGTCCGTTGGCAGGTTCCGAACTGACGCTGTGGTGCACCAAGTCAGGGCAGTTGTGGCATGGCGACAGCGAGTGCGTTGGGTTGAAGCAGAAGGCACGTGAGATCGTGCAGGTTCAGCCTCGGAAAGGCGCCATCGCAGACTTGGTGTCACCTGGCCGAGTGCATTGTGTGCCGGTCGGCCCGATGGCGGATCACTTCACGGCGGGGCTCGCGCTCGTCGAGTTCGATGGCCAAACCGACTCCTACGTGTTGCGGCTGAAGGAAGACGTGGTCGATCTCACCGCCTTCGACGTCAGCAGCATTCGAGTCCTCCATCCGACCGTGGCCAAGATGCCGCTTGCCAGGCTGTGGAAGCAATGCCGCGAGCGCCGGGAGTCGTTCCTCGACGTCCTGTCCGAGAAGCTCGAAGAACGGCTTCCGGTGATGGTGGCCGCGGCCTGGTTGTGCACGAACAAGCGCTCGAGGCAGCGGACCAAACAGCGCAAGTACGCGAGGTTCAACAAGGTCGCCGTGCATGAGTTCAGGTCACTGGATCGCCTCACGGAGTGGGATGTGAGAGATCTCGTGACCCGGCACGTACTTCCGAAGTTTCTCAAGCTGGTGAAGGAAGGTGAACCTCCGAACTCCGCGGCGAGCAGAGTCTCGGCGGAACAAGCGGACTGGGCCCGCCAAGCGGTCGGTGAGAGGCTGCCAGATCTCCCAGACCAAGTCCTTGCCGCGTGGACGAGAACCACACTGCGCTGGATAGGACTGCTCGACGGAATCTGCACCGCTCACCACGGCGACACCTTTGCTGTGTTTCATGAGCACCAGATGCCCTTGCCGACGCACGCGATCCATCGACTGTTCCCCTGCTCCCGCATCAGGAGTACTACCTTCTCCTGGCTCGCGGGCCGCATACCTGCGATCTTCCGCTTGTTCCTGCAGGAACGCGACCGGGGTCTCAACGGCCTCGAACTCGACTCTGAACACATCTACGACGACGAGCAGCGTGCGCTGTTTCTCCGGAACCTCTTCACGGTGCACGGGTTGCCGCAGCTCGCCAGGCGCGTAGAGACCGTAGCCACAAACCCTCCCAAGAAACCTCCAGTCGACACCAGCGACCTGAACATGCACCTCCGCGGGTTCGGTTACGGTGTCGGGGATGGTGGACTAAGTCCGGCTGAATGCAGATACGCGCTGAATGCCGCCTTGCACAGACGCAGATTGAAGAAGCAGTGGTGGGTCGAACCTGATGACGATCCTGAGCCCACCAGTGACGTTGCGGGCCTGCCGGCAGAGGTTGTTCGGCTGTTGGAGCAAGGCGATGGAGCAGAACTTCTGTCCGCGCTTCAGCTCCACGTCCGACGGGGTCAACTGAGAGCCGTGCAAGAGGTCGCGAAGAAGCACGGCAGCCAGGAACGGGATCTTCAAACCGCGCTCACCAACGCGTGGTGGATGTTCGGTGGGGAGTTCGTCGGAGAAGCAGTACGGCGCCGTCTCGTCGAGACGATAGAACTCGACATCCCGTTGCTTCAGCCGGATGGCGTGCTGCACGTCGTGGAACTGAAGCGAGCGGACGCGGCGGCCGTACGACGCCACCGCAACGGCCTCATCGTCGCTGGTGTGGTGAACGAGGCCGTCGGCCAGACCATGAACTACCTGACGCTCCTGGACGAACAGCGAGCAAGCCTGCTCAACGAGTTCTCCATCGACACCCGACGTGCGAGTGCGACGGTTGTCGTTGGACACCCGGATTTCCAAGAGGATCTGACGCCGGCGGAGATCCACGAGACGCTTCGCATCTTCAACAGCCATCTCAGTCGAGTTGAGGTGATCACTTACCAACAGCTGTTGGAGCGCGCGGAACGAGTGCTCGACCTCATCGGCAAGCCTGAGCTCAGCGAGATAGCCCAGCAGGGGTGAACACGAAGCTGTCGCGGAACCCGCCGTCCCCGCGCCGCGTCGCCATCAGCCGCAGTTCCGGCATGAAGTGGAAGAACACCAGCGACCCCGACCGGTCCGGGTAGCCGAGCGTCTTCGAGTACTTCGGGTTGGTGCCGCCCAGCCACAACGGCGGCTCACCGTACTCGGCGATCACGTCGTCGAGCCCGCAGTCGCGTTCGCCCAGCACACCGGGAATCCGGCTGTCCGCGTCGAGCGACAGCCACCCCTGCCGATGGGCGAGATCCGCGTACACCGACGCCATGACGTCCTCGCTGCGGTGCCCGAGCACCTCGTGCACCGCGCCGCTCACCATCGCCGCGTTGGCCGCCCCGCGCGCCACGAGCGCGTCGAGCTCCGTCTGCCAGCGGTCGGTGCGGTCGTCGGCGAACGCCAGCGCGTCCAGCAACGTCAGGATCACCGGCTCGCCCCCGTACATGCCGGGGCGGCGGACGGCGGCGTTCAGCTGGCCGAGCAGGTAACCGCGTAAGTCGTCGAACGAGCGCATTCCGGTTGTTCTATCAGTTGCGGGGAGATGAAACGCAATCGCCTTCGTCACCGACAAGGAGTGTCGACGACGGGGAGGACGCATGATCGACGAGCAGGTCGCCGAACACTGGGGCGAGGCCCACGACCGGTGCTGGCGTTGCGGCTACAAGTCGCTGCTGGAGCAGTGCCTGATCGTGCCGGAGTCGCTGGGCGGCACGGACTCGGCCGACAACCTGGTGCTGCTGTGCGGACGCTGCCGTCGCGAGGCGCCGAACCACCAGGACCCGCAGTACATGTGGAGGTGGCTGCGGGCGACACGGGTCTCCTCTGACGACACGTACTGGACGATCCGCGGGGGGAGGAGTTCGAGGTCATGTTCGGACGGAAGCCGCTGGCGTGCTTCACGGACGCCGGTGACCTGACCGCTGAATGCCGTGAGCTGGCGGCCACCGAGTTCGCGCAGACCGTCGACCGCTTCGGGGAAGGCCTCAACCCGTCGACCATCGCGTGCATGATCGCGGAGATCGAGAAGAAGCTGGCGGACCGCCACGGCATCACGCTTCCGGAAGCGGCCTGACGAGCTGCGCCACCGACCACTCGAAGACCTTCGGGTCACCGAGACCCGACGCGGTGAGCCACCGCGCCGCAAGCTCGCCTGCTCGGCGTCCTGGATCAGGCCGTGCGTCCCGGGGACGACACCGGTCGCGGCACGGACGTCCTCCACCAGCCCGCCGAGGCACCTCCACGTGTGCCAGAACAGCATGTCCGGATCCAGGCCGACGAGCTCGTATCCGAGCACGTCACCGTCGGGCATCGGTTCGCGCGACGCGAGAACGTGCTCACGATGAACCCCCACCGCGAGCACGTGAGCACCGAGTGCGCCGGCGCACACCCGCTCGGCCTGCCCGCGATCGTCGAAGAACGTCTCCTCGGCGACGTCCACCACGCAGTCGCTCATCGACACCAGGCCGGGTTCGGTCGTCGCCACCCGGTATCCCGCGAGCAGAAAACCCACCACTCCCCCTGAAAACGACGAATGGGCGGCCCCGAAGAGCCGCCCATCCACGTGATCGATCAGCTGCAGCCGGACGTGCTGCCGCAGCCCTCGCACAGGTAGCAGGACCCGGCCGGACGCATCTTCGTGCCACAGGTCATGCACAGCGGCGCGTCAGCGGCCTTGCCCAGGTGCAGCTCCAGCAGCTCGGTCGAGCTGCCGACGTGCTTCGGCGTCTCGGCGGCGGCCTCGACCTGCTTCGGCGCGGCCTCCACCGACCCGCGCAGACCCTCGAGGTCCACATCGGACGATGCCGGAGCGCCGTACTCGCCGGCCACCTGCGCCGAACGCTCGTCGGCCGTGAAGATGCCGAGCTGCGCGCGCTTGTCGTAGGACAGGTAGTCCAGCGCCAGGCGGCGGAACAGGTAGTCGAGCACCGAGGTCGCGATCCGCACGTCCGGGTCGTCGGTCATGCCCGCCGGCTCGAAGCGCAGGTTCTGGAACTTCGAGACGTAGAACTCCAGCGGGATGCCGTACTGCAGACCCACCGAGATGGACATCGAGAACGCGTCCATCACACCGGCGAGCGTGGAACCCTGCTTGCCCAGCTTGACGAAGATCTCGCCCAGGCCGTTGTCGGGGTACGAACCGGCGTGCAGGTAGCCCTCGGCGCCACCGACCGTGAACGACACGGTCTGCGACGGGCGCTTCTTCGGCAGGCGCTTGCGGACCGGGCGGTACTCGACGACCGTGTCCGTCTTCTTCTCTTCCGCCTTGGCGGACTTGCCCGCCGACAGCGGCTGGCCGACCTTGCAGTTGTCGCGGTAGATCGCGAGCGCCTTCAGGCCGAGCTTCCAGCCCTGGTAGTAGATCTCCTCGACGTCCTCGATCGTCGCCGTCTCCGGCATGTTGACGGTCTTGGAGATCGCGCCGGACAGGAACGGCTGCGTGGCCGCCATCATCCGCACGTGGCCCATGGGCGCGATGGAACGCTCGCCCATCGCGCAGTCGAAGACCTCGTAGTGCTCGCGGCGCAGGCCCGGCGCGTCGACGACGTGGCCGTGCTCGCCGATGAACTCGACGATCGCCTCGATCTGCTCGTCCTGGTAGCCCAACGCCTTCAGCGCGCGCGGCACCGTCTGGTTGACGATCTGCATCGAGCCGCCGCCGACGAGCTTCTTGAACTTGACCAGGGCCAGGTCCGGCTCGATACCGGTGGTGTCGCAGTCCATCATCAGGCCGATGGTGCCGGTGGGCGCCAGCACGGACGCCTGGGCGTTGCGCCAGCCGTTCTTCGCGCCGATCTCCAGCGCCTGCTGCCACGCCTCGGTCGCGACCTTGTGCGTCGCGGAGTCGTTGCCGCCGTAGGTGCGGATCAGGTCGTTGGCCGCGGCGTGCTTGCGCATGACCCGCTGGTGCGCGGTCTCGTTGCGCTTGTAGCCGTCGTACGCGCCGACGAAGCCCGCGAGCTCCGCGGAACGGCGGTAGGACACACCGGTCATCAACGACGTGATGGTCGCCGCGAGCGCGCGGCCACCCTCCGAGTCGTACGCGTGACCGGTCGCCATCAGCAGCGCGCCGAGGTTGGCGTAGCCGATGCCGAGCTGGCGGAACTTGCGGGTGGTGTCCGCGATCGGCTCGGTCGGGAAGTCCGCGAAGCAGATCGAGATGTCCATCGCGGTGATGATCAGCTCGACGGCCTTGGCGAACGTGACGGCGTCGAACTTGCCGTCGGCACCGAGGAACTTCATCAGGTTCAGCGACGCGAGGTTGCAGCTGGAGTTGTCCAGGTGCATGTACTCCGAGCACGGGTTGGACGCGGTGATGCGGCCCGACTCGGGGCAGGTGTGCCAGTCGTTGATCGTGTCGTCGTACTGGATGCCGGGGTCGGCGCACTCCCACGCGGCCTTCGCGAGCTTGCCGAACAGACCCTTGGCGTCGACGCGCTCGATGACCTCACCGGTCTGACGCGCGCGCAGGTCGAAGTCCGAGCCGCTCTCGTAAGCGTGCATGAACTCGTCCGACACGCGGATCGAGTTGTTCGCGTTCTGGTACTGCACCGACACGATGTCCGCGCCACCGAGGTCCATGTCGAACCCGGCGTCCCGCAGCGCGCGGATCTTGTCCTCTTCGCGCGCCTTGGTCTCGATGAACTCCTCGACGTCCGGGTGGTCGACGTCGAGCACGACCATCTTCGCGGCACGACGGGTCGCGCCACCGGACTTGATGGTGCCCGCGGACGCGTCGGCGCCGCGCATGAACGACACCGGGCCGGACGCGGTGCCGCCGGAGGACAGCAGCTCCTTGGAGGAACGGATGCGCGAGAGGTTCAGGCCGGCACCGGAGCCGCCCTTGAAGATCAGGCCCTCCTCGCGGTACCAGTTCAGGATCGACTCCATCGTGTCGTCGACCGCGAGGATGAAGCACGCGCTGACCTGCTGCGGCGAGGTCGTGCCGACGTTGAACCACACCGGCGAGTTGAAGCTGAACACCTGGTGCAGAAGCATGTAGGTGAGCTCGTGCTCGAAGATCTCGGCGTCCGCGTCGTTCGCGAAGTAGCCGTGCTCCTTGCCCGCGCCCACGTACTTCTTCACGACGCGGTCGATCAGCTGGCGCAGCGACTGCTCGCGCTTGTCGCTGCCGACGGCACCGCGGAAGTACTTGCTGGTGACGATGTTGGTGGCGTTCACCGACCAGGACTCGGGGAACTCGACACCGCGCTGCTCGAAGTTCACCGACCCGTCACGCCAGTTCGTCATGACGACGTCGCGGCGCTCCCAGGTGACCTCGTCGTAGGGGTGGCGGCCTTCGGTGGTGTAGACGCGCTGGACCTTCAGCGCGGCAGGCTTGGCAGCCGCCCGTGCGGCTGTCTTCTTGGCTGAGCCGCCGACGGTCTCGGTCACGGTGGATCTCCCTCGTGCTGGTGCTTGGAAAGCTGGTGTTTTCTCGCGCGCCCCGAAGCGCGCGGATCACTGCTCGGCCGGTGCTTCCTCGGCTCTGGCAGTGCGAAGATCAAGAATTTCCTTCTCGAAGTCCTCGACGGACGAGAAGGACCTGTACACGCTCGCGAAGCGCAGATAAGCGACCTCGTCGAGCTCACGCAGGGGGCCGAGAATGGCGAGGCCCACCTCGTGACTGGCGATTTCCGCGCATCCCGTCGACCGGATCGACTCTTCCACTCGCTGGGCGAGCTGCTGGAACGCGTCCTCGTCGACAGGGCGCCCCTGGCACGCCCTGCGCACGCCGACGACCACCTTGTCGCGGCTGAAAGGCTCCGTCACCCCGGAGCGCTTGACCACGGCGAGAACCGCTTCTTCGACCGTGGTGAACCTGCGGCTGCAGCTGTTGCAGGAGCGTCGGCGACGGATCACCTGACCCTCGTCGACCTCGCGGGAGTCGACCACCCGCGAGTCCGAATGACGGCAGAACGGACACCGCACGTCTGTTCACCCCTCCCCGGCGCAGCACTGACCACAGCAGCCACGCAGGAGCGGAGTTACCCACAACCTGTGGACTACTTACAACCATGTAACCACTAGATGTAGGGGTAGAACCTAGATCGCAACGCAAGAGGTTGCAACTCGACACGGCGTGTCGGGCGACACTCGGATGGAGGAATCCGGGGTGAACTGCGACTACTACGCACCGCCGCCGGGGCGTGACCCTCGCGCAACCTCCGGCGCGGTCCTCGCGTGATATTCCTGTGATGCGTTCACTCGGGTGGCGCAACGAGATGAGGGAGATCGTCTTGGGGTCTGGGGTGAAGAGGGCCGGTCTGCTGGCCCTGCTGGTGGCGGCGAGCGGCCTGGTGGCACCGGCCGCGCAAGCCGCCACGGGATCGGTGACCGCCACGTGCACGGCGGGAGCCTTCAGCGGCAAGTTCACGCTGACCTACGACATCGCCGCGGAGTACCGCCTGCGCAACGGCAGGGGCGCGGCCGGTCCGTACATCGCCGACACCGGCGCGATGCACGTCCAGGTCCACCACCGCGTCGGCACGTCGCAGTCCACGCTGCTCTCGAAGTCCAGGACCGGCCTGAGGTCGGACCAGGTCGGCGAGGTGTCCGTGAACGGGACGAAGGTGCCGAGCTCGGGACGTGCCTGGGTCGAGGTCAAGTTCGCCGACAGCAGCGGCGCGAAGTGCACGGCGGAGAAGGACCTCCGCTGAGGTATCTCCTGCTCGGACCGGTCACGGTCCTCGGTCCGGCCGGGCCGGTGCGCCCGGCCGGGCCGAAACAGGCGTCGGTGCTGGCGGCACTGCTGCTCAGCCCCGGCCGGGTCGTGCCGGAGGACCGGCTGATCGACCTGACCTGGGGTGAGCAGGCGCCGCGCAGCGCCCGCGGACGACTGCAGGTGCACATCTCCGACCTGCGCAAGCTGATCGGCGCCGACGTGATCACGCGCGGGGCCTCCGGTTACTCGATCGACGTGGCGCCCGGCGAACGCGACCTCGACCTGGCCGACGACGCCGTCGCGCAGGCCAGGACGCTGACCGGTGAGGCCGCCATCGCACGGCTGCGCGCGGCACTGGAGCTGTGGACGGGCACGCCGCTGGACGGGGTGAGCGACGAGCTGGCCGAACTGGAGCGCCCGGCGCTGGTCGAGCGACGGCTCGCGATCGCGGAGGAGCTGCACGAGCTCCAGATCGCCGAGGGGCACCACGCGGAGGCGGTCGGCGGGCTGCGCAAGCTCGTCGACGAGCACCCGTACCGCGAACGGCCGCGCGCCGCGCTGATGCTCGCGCTGCACGGTTGTGGACGGTCGGCTGAGGCGCTCGAGGTGTACTCCCAGGGGCACGACCTGCTGGCGTCGGAGCTCGGCATCGAGCCGGGGCCGGCGCTGCGGGAGATGCAGCTGCGCGTGCTGCGCGGCGAGGACTCGGCCCCCGCGTTCACCGAGGTGCGACCCGCCGAACTTCCTTTGGCCGCACGGGGGTTCGCCGGTCGTGCCGCCGAGCTGGCCGCGCTGGAGTCCGGTGAGGACGGCGTGTGGCTGATCACCGGCACCGCGGGCGTCGGCAAGACCGCGCTCGCCGTCCGGTGGGCGCACTCGGCCCGTGACCGCTACCCGGACGGGCAGCTGTACGTGAACCTGCGCGGGTTCGACGCCGACGACGAACCGCTCAGCTCCACCGCCGCACTGGCGCAGCTGCTGCGCGCACTCGGCGCCACACCGTCCGAATCGGACGACCAAAGTGGACTGTTCCGTTCGCTTCTTGCGGACCGGAAAGCCTTGGTAGTGCTGGACAACGCGCGTGATGCCGCTCAGGTGCTGCCGTTGCTGCCGTCGTCCGGCCGGGTGCTGGTGACGAGCAGGAACAGGCTGGGCGATCTCGTCGCCGGCACTGGTGCCCGCACGATCACCCTGGCGCAGCTGCCCGCACAGGACTCGCACGAGCTGCTCGTCTCGGCACTGGGTGCCGACCGCGTGGCCGCCGAACCCGCGGCCGCGGCCGATCTGGCGCGGGTGTGCGGGCATCACCCGCTGGCGTTGCGCATCGCCGCGGCCGGTGTCGGCACGAGCATCGAAGCAGCGGTCGCGGAGCTGCGCGCCGATCCCCTGCTCGCCTTCGACGGGGCGGAGCAGAGCGCGGTCGCCACGGCGTTCTCCGTGTCCTACCAAGCACTTCCGGCGGATCAGCAGCGGTTGTTCCGGCTGCTCGGGATCGTGCCGGGACCGGACTTCACGCCGCTGGACGCGTCCGCGCTGCTCGGCGCCGACGCGGGCCGGTTGCTGCGCGGTCTGAGTGCCGCGAACCTGGTCGAGGCGCATGCGCCGGGCCGCTACCGGTTCCACGACCTGGTGCGCCGCTACGCCGAGGAGCGCCTGGAGGCCGAGGAGTCCACGCCCGCGTGGGAGAGGTTGTTCGCCGGCTACCTCGCGGCCGCCGACGCGGCGGTGGCCCAGCTGGGCAAGCGAGTCGTGTCACTCCCGCGCGACGACGAACCCGCCGTGAGCCCACTGCGGTTCTCTTCGAGCGCGGAAGCCGTGGCGTGGCTGGACGTGGAGGCGCCCAACCTGGTCGCGGCGTTGCGCCGGGCCGCGGTGACCGGCCCGCGCCCGCAGGTCTGGTACCTCGCCGACGCGGTACGGCGGTTCTTCCACGACCACGGCAGGCGCGCGGAGTGGCTGGAGCTCGCGTCGGTGCTGCTGCCCGCTGCCCGGCGGCACGGGGCGCACGCCGCGGAAGCGTTGCTGCGCCTGACGATGGGCGGCGCGGCGTTTCGCGAAGGACGGCACACCGACGGTGTCGCGCACACCGAGGAAGCCGCGCGGGCGAGCCGCACCTGCGGCTGGCGCGAGTGCGAGGCGACAGCCGTGTCGAACCTCGGGTCGATGCTGGACTGGACGGGCAGGCTCGCCGAGGCGGTCGAGCACAGCCATCGTGCGATCGAGCTGTTTCGCGAGCTGGGCAACCCGTCAGGTGAGAGTCACGCGCTGAACTCATTGAGCTGTCACTACCGGCAGCTCGGCAGGCTGGCCGAGGCGAGGAAGTGCCTGGACGAGTCCGTGCGGTTGTGTCGCGGCCATTCTCTCGCTTTCTGGGAGGCCGCCAACCTGGCGGACCTGGGTTCGGTGCTGCTGGCGCTCGGCGACGTCGCGGACGCCGAGCACACGTTGTTGCTCGCGCTGGAGTCGTTCCGCGAGCAGGGATCCCGCTTCGGCGAGGCGACCGCGCTGAGCGGGCTGTGCGCCGTGCACCTGGCGCGCGACGACCACGACACCGCCCGCCGGACCGCCGCCGAGGCGCTGGAGTGCGCCCGGCAGGACGGCGATCAGCAGGCCGAGGCCGTGGCGTTGATCGGACTGGGCCGCGCGACGTCCGGGCGGGAACACCTGGTGCGGGCGTTGGAGATCGCGACGCGGTCCGGCCTGCGCGGACTGGAGGCGGAGGCGTCCGCCGCGCTCGCGCACGTCCTCGCCACGACCGATCCGGCGGCGGCACGTGCGCAGGCGACCACTGCCCTCGAAGTGGCGCGCGCGGGCGGATTCCGGCTCCTGGAAGCGGAAGCGCTGCTCGCCGTCGCCGCCGTGGAGTCCGCCTCCGGAGCGGGTGCGCAGGCCGGACACGCGGCGCGGGAGGCCTTGCGCGTCTGGCGCGACACCGGGCACATCACCGGTGTCGCGCGTGCGACACGCTTTGCCGAAGGCCTCGCCGCGCGGTCGTGAGGACCGTCAGGCCTCGCCGGTGTCGGTGTCGCAGTACTTGAGGGGCGCGCCCTTCTCCTTCTGCAGACACACCTCCAGGTACACCTTGGTGCCCTCGGGGATGTTGATGTCATCCGGGTAGGTGTCGCAGTTCAGGCGCGGGTCCTGGTGGTGGCCCGTGTGGTGCCACAGCTTGTACTCGTACGTGGTGCCGCGGTACGTGTAGGTGAGCCGGCCGCGCACGCCCAGGTCGTCGTAGTCGCGGTCGCAGATGCCGAAGTGCTCGCCGTAGGCCTTGAACCAGGCCATGCCGCCTTTGGCGCCGGGATCGTCGCTGTAGACGTCGACGTCCTTCGCGGCGTGGGCGGCCGGGGCCATCGACAACACGGTGCCGACGGCGATCGCCGCGGCCGCGACGATGCGTTTCATGCTCATTCTCGGTCGCCTCTCGGGTGGTCTCGTTCTGTCGCACCGAATGGTGGACAGGGCCACTTCCGCGAGGCTTCGGTTTCGCTTCGGTCCTACGGGGTGATGCCGGCCTGCTGGAGGTAGAGCACGCCGAGCGCGATGACCGTGAGGGCGCTCAGCACGCCGACGGCGACGAGCTCGAGCGTGGACTCGCGCTTCGGCCGGACCTCGCAGGAGCTCGACTCGCGCGACGCGGGCACCGCGACCGGCCTCGGCTTGGTCGCCGGGCGGCGCGGCATGACGCGGGGACCCGAACGGAGTGGACGCCCCGCTGCGACGTCCGCGTCCTCTGCAACGCGCAACCGCTTCTCGACCAGTACCGCCATGACGCCCTCCATCGCAGGTCAAGCACCATGATCGAACAGGGGTTCGATCGAACGTCCGTGCGAATTTCTACCAGACCGACCCGCCGAACGCCACAACACGCGCCCAAATACCTCGAACAGGTGTTTGATCTGTGCAGCAAACACGACTACCGTCGACCACGAAGATCGACGGAATGCCGGAATCCCATTCGAACTGGGGGCGGCGAGGAGGACAGCGACCGTGGCAGGCAAGACGATCGACCAGGATCCCGCTCTTGTGGAGACAGAGGTAAGCGAGATCGCGGGAAACGCCGGCCTGACTTTGCGTCAGCGCAAGGTTCTCGACGTGATCCGCGACTGGGTCGACCGTTTCGGCTACCCGCCGAGCGTGCGCGAGATCGGCGAGGCCGTGGGCCTCACGTCGACCTCGTCGGTCGCCTACCAGCTGCGCGCGCTGGAGCGGAAGGGCTTCCTGCGCCGCGACCCGAACCGCCCGCGCGCGGTCGGCATGCTGCCGTCCGAGATCGACCCGGGCCTCGACCCGATGTCCAAGCCGACCCCCGCGTACGTGCCGATGCTCGGCCGTATCGCGGCCGGTGGCCCGATCCTGGCGGAGGAGTCGATCGAGGACGTGTTCCCGCTGCCGCGCGAGATCGTCGGCGAGGGCGAGCTGTTCCTGCTGCGCGTCGTCGGTGACTCGATGATCGACGCCGCCATCACCGACGGCGACTGGGTCGTGATCCGCAAGCAGCCGACCGCCGACCAGGGCGAGATCGTCGCCGCCATGATCGACGGCGAGGCGACCGTCAAGACGTTCAAGCGCAAGGACGGCCACGTGTGGCTGCTCCCGCACAACGAGGCCTACCAGCCGATCAACGGCGACGAGGCCACCATCCTGGGCAAGGTCGTGACCGTGCTCAGGCGTCTCCCCTAGCCTTTTTCTTCTTCTCGAAGAACTCGAGCCACTTCTTCCGCGTCGACTCCATCTCCAGGACGACGAAGCTGAAGAACTGGCCCATGTCCTTGAGACGTGCACCCACTGGCGTGGCGGGTCCGAAGATCTCGGACCCGTCCAGTGCGGTGTTCGACCACACGGCGTTGCGCTCGGCGCTGGCCAGCCACGCCCGGTACCAGAGGTCGTCGTCCAGGAAGTAGCGCATCCGCTTGCCGTCGCGCTCGCTGCGCAACAGGTCCAGCTCCTCCAGGTACTTCGTCGACCGCGAGACCGTGCCCGGGCTGACCGACAGCCTCAGCACCAGCTCGGTCGCCGACAGGCTGCCCTTGTCGGTCATGAAGATCTCGGCGAGGATCCGCGCCGCCGTGCGCGTCAGCCCGGTCTGCACGAAGACCGCGACCAGCCGCAGGTGGAACTCCTGCACCTGCGCCGGGCTCCGGTCGAACGAGTAGACCTCCTCGTCGATGTCGAGGTCGTCCACCGCGGGCATCCGGCGCATCGCGCGCTCCCCCGCGGCCCGGTGCGCGGCGGCCGGCCGGTAGCTGTTGTGGCCCCCGTTCCGCGCCACTTCGCGCTGGATCGTCGAGGCCGGCCTTTGCAACCGCCTCCCGATTTCGGAGTACCCCAGCCCGTCCCAGAGGAACTGGGCGATGAGCTGCCGTTCTTCTTCATCTAGCCGCTTACCAGGCACAACCCCATAGTGCCTTCCCCTTCAGGCCATTGCAATGAGTCTTTTGACTTCGTCCGCAAACGTTTTTAGCTTGCAAGGAGGGGAAAGACATCGTTGCAAGGGGGAACACAGCAATGCCACTCAGCCCGATGACGTACCCGGACGGGCACGTCGGCTGGCGAGCGCACGACCACGCGACGGTGCGTGCCGTGCTCGCCGACAGCCGTTTCAGCATCCGGCCGGACAAGATGCACAACCCGTTCGGTCCGGGCAGCCCCGGCGACGCGCCGCCGTCACCGCCCGGCGCGTTCACCGACCACGACCCGCCGGACCACACCCGCTACCGCGGCAAGCTCACCGGCCAGTTCACCGTCCGGCGGATGCGCGTGCTCGCCGAACGCCTCGAAGTGATCACCGCCGGCCACCTGGACTCGCTGGAGGCCCAGGGCTCGCCCGCGGACCTGGTCGAGCACTTCGCCGTGCCGGTGCCGGGCCTGATGATCTGCGAGCTGCTCGGCGTGCCTTACGACCGGCGCACCGAGTTTCAGCAGGACGCGATGCTGCTGACCGGTGCCAGCGGCGCGGAGGAGGACGAGGGCGAGGCGATGTACGCGGCGTTCGGACGCCTCCAGCAGTTCATGCTGGAAATGGTCGCCCTGAAGCGCACGCAACCGACCGACGACGTCTTGAGCGACCTCGTCGGTTCGGCCGGCGATCTCACCGACGACGAGATGGCCGCGATGGGCATGGCGTTGCTCGGCGGTGGCCTCGACACGACGACGAACATGCTGTCGCTCGGCACGCTGGAGCTCCTGCGCGCGCAGGAACGGGTCGACGCGATGCTGGCCGATCCCGACGCCGCCGTCGAGGAGCTGCTCCGATACATCAGTCTGACGCCCGCGACGGCCCGCACCGCCTTGGAGGACGTCGAGATCGAGGGCACGCTCGTCCGCGCCGGCGACACCGTGTTCGTCGAACTGCGCTCGGCCAACCACGACCCGGCCCGCTACGCGGATCCGGATCTCCTCGACCTCGTCCGGGGCGCGCCGGGCCACCTCGCGTTCGGCCACGGCATCCACCAGTGCATCGGCCAGCACCTCGCGCGGATCGAGCTGAAGATCGCGTTCCCCGGCCTCTTCACCCGGTTCCCGAAGCTGCGTCTCGCCGTCCCCGAGGACGACCTCCGCCACCGCGCGAGCCTCGTGATCGGCGGCCTGGACAGCATGCCCGTCGCCTGGGACTAGAACAGCGGTACGGCAAAGCCGCGAGGTGAGGGAACCTGCTGTCGTGTCTGAGGAACCGCCTCCGTTCACCGAGACTCAGATCGTGGACTGGCTGATCGACGAGTGCCGGGATGTCGCCGGTCGGATCACGGCGGTGACCACCTCCGGTGACAGGATCTTCGCCACGGGCAGCACGGTCACGGCCCTGGCGGCCACCGTCGCGATCGGAGGCGGCAAGGGTTACCTGTTGATGTGGTTTCCCTTTGCCGTTTCGATCGTGCTCCTCCACGGCCTGTACCTGAAGAGCATGGTGCGCAACCTGATCGGATATCAGCTCGGGCTGGAGGAGGAGATCACCCGGCGCGCCGGACTGCCGCTCGTCACCTGGCAGTCCTACGTCCGGGAAAGCGGGCAGCCCCACCGCCAGATCAAACTCCTGCTGTTCCCGGCCGCGGCCGTGTACGTCGCAAGTGCGGTTGCCGGATTGGCGCAAGCACTCCACACGACAACGCCAGGAGCGTGGGGCCATGAGCGGGCGTGGCTGTACATCACGCTGACCGTTGCGAGCGTTGTCGTGGGCACCGGTCTCGTCATCTACTCGTACGTGAGCCAGCGCGGCACGACGAGAGCTGCGACGACGAGGCTCGAAGAGGCGTTCGCCGCGGTCCGGCCGTCAGGCTCGGCGGCGCAGGCGGAGGCCGATGACGAGAGCGGCGATGAGGACGATGCCGCCGAGGGTCAGGGCGAGCGGCCAGTTCTGCCACGAGCTGGACGGCGACTGCGGTGAGGCCTGGGGTTGGTCGGCTGCCGGCGGTGGGGGCGTTGTGGTCGTCGGCGCCGGTGGCCGGGCCAGGGCGGCGGCGCCCGCTACCGCGCGGATCGGGGTGCCGGCGCCTTCCGAGGCGGAGAGCAGGGTGCCGTCCGGGTCGAAGGCGATGGCCTCGCCCTGGGGTTCGTTCGGCAGCGGGATGCGGACCGGGTCGCCGGAGAGAGCCTTGACGATCGCATTTTCTGGGTCGCCGTCGGGGACCGGGTAGAGGTAGGCGTCGGTGTAGGTGCGCAGGGCGATGACCGAGCCGTCGGAAGTGGCGGCGGCGCCGGTCACCAGGCGCGAGTCGAGGGTGCCTTCCAGAGGGCCGCCCGGCGTGTCCGTGGTGGACAGCGACACGCGTGCTACCTGCTCCAACGGGACTGATATATCGGTTTGGAGCGGGCCTGTGGGGCGATATACCAGCGCGGAGCCGAGCGGTTCTTTGGTGACGATGTACGGGATACCGGACTTGTCGATCAGCAGAGCCTCGGCGTCGTGCTTGCCGTCCGGGTAGGTCACGCGGAACCGCTCCACGGCGCCCGAAGGCGAGACCTTGTGCAGGGCGACCGTGGAGCGGGACTTGCCGTTGTCGCCGGTGTCGGAGGCCCAGAGGGTGCCGTCCGGCGTCATCGCCAGGTCTTCGACGTCGAACGGGTCGACGGGCGCGGTGATGGTGCGCTTGACGACGCAGTCGCGGCCCATGACCTGGATGCGCAGCGTGCCGTTGTCGCTGTCGCTGACGGCGAAGAACTGGTTTCCGTCGGACGTGAGCCCGGAGAGCTCCTGCATGGCTACCGGGCACACGTCCACCGGTGGAGGCGGGATCAAGCAGGCGTTCCGTTCGTCGCGAACTCCTCGAGCAGCCCCGCGAGGTCCGGGCGCACGCGGGCGGACAGCAGCGTGCCCGACTCCGTGTGCTTCTCGGACAGCACCTCGCCGTCGCGGTGCACGCGGGCGACGACCTCGCCGCGCGCGTACGGGACGAGAGCCTCGACCACGACCTCGGGACGGGGCATCAGCTCGGCGATGCGGACCTTGAGCTCCTCGATGCCGAGGCCCGAGTGCGCCGAGACGAACGACGCGTCCGGGAACAGGTGCCGCAGCCGGGCCAGGCCCAGGTCGCCCACCGCGTCGATCTTGTTCACGACGAGCATCTCGCGCGGCATCGGCGTGCCGGACTGCTCGTTGATCTCGGCGAGGACCTCGCGCACGGCCTTGACCTGGTTCTCCGGCATGCCGTCGGAGCCGTCGACGACGTGCACGAGCAGATCGGCCTGGCCGACCTCCTCCAACGTCGAGCGGAACGCCTCGACCAGCTGGTGCGGCAGGTGCCGGACGAAGCCGACCGTGTCCGTCAGCGTGTACGGCAGGCCCTCCGGCGTCAGCGCGCGGCGCGTCGTCGGGTCGAGGGTGGCGAACAGCGCGTCCTCCACCAGGACACCGGCGTCGGTCAGCGCGTTGAGCAGCGAGGACTTGCCCGCGTTCGTGTACCCCGCGATGGCGACGCTCGGGACCTCGTTCGCAACACGGCGGCTGCGCTTGGTCTCGCGGATCACCTTGATCGCGGCGAGCTCCCGGCGGAGCTTCGAGATGCGGTCGCGGATCCGGCGCCGGTCGGTCTCGATCTTGGTTTCACCGGGACCGCGCAGACCCACACCGCCGTTGCCGCCACCGGCACGACCACCGGCCTGCCTCGACAACGTCTCACCCCAGCCGCGCAGGCGCGGCATCAGGTACTGCAGCTGAGCCAGTTCGACCTGGGCCTTGCCCTCCTTGGACCGCGCGTGCTGCGCGAAGATGTCCAGGATCAGAGCGGTCCGGTCGATGACCTTGACCTTGAGCCGTTCCTCCAGCTGACGCAGCTGACCGGGTGAGAGCTCACCGTCGCAGATCACCGTGTCAGCGCCGGTCGCCTGCACCACGTCGCGCAGCTCCGCGACCTTGCCCGAGCCGATGTACGTCGCGGGGTCCGGCTTGTCACGCCGCTGCACCACGCCCTCGAGCACCTCGGAACCCGCGGTCTCGGCGAGACGGGCGAGCTCTTCGAGGGAGGCGTCGGAGTCAGCGGCCGTGCCCTCGGTCCACACCCCGACGAGCACGACCCGCTCCAGGCGAAGCTGGCGGTACTCGACCTCGGTGATGTCCTCGAGCTCGGTGGACAACCCGGCGACACGGCGCAGCGCGGCGCGTTCGGCGCGTTCGTAGTCACCGGTGGAGAACTCTTCCTCTTCCCAAGAGGAGTCGAACTCCGGGTCGAACTCTGTGCTCTGGATGTTTTCCGTCATTTGCCCTTCATCGTCCCATGGACCGTCAGTCCCCCGGATACACCGCGAGGTAGATCGCCACACGGGGAACATCCGGCTTGACCGGTTGCGCGGCCAGCTCATCCATCAACGACGCGAGCCGCTGCTTTAGTTCCTCCGGGTCGACGGTGACGACCAGGCGGCTCTGATCCACGTCCCTGAGCCCGATGTCGGCAACCTCGCCGAGAAAAGCGTGCAGCATCGCTTCGCCGACGGCGACCATATTTTCGCTGTTGTCGAGCTGCCACGACAGCCCTGTCGACCGATAGGGGATCTCTTTCGCCCCCCGGTTGCCCGCGCGTGGCGGCATCGCCTCGAGGAACCCCGCCGCGACGAGCTTGCGGACGTGGTGCAGCGTCGTGGCCGGGTCCTTGCCGAGCCGCTGCGCCAGCTCCTTGTTGGTCAGCGGTCGGTCGAACGTCATCCGGATCATCCGCAGCCGCAGGTCAGAGCTGAGGGCTGCGGCTTCCTCGCTCGTCGCGGGCCGTCGCTTGCGGGAGAGTGCCACGCTCTCCAGTCTAAGTGATTGACAGTTTCCAATCACTCAGCGCAGACTCCTCGGCATGGCGCTTTGGGGGCACCCCGACTTCCGCAGGCTCTGGATGGGCGACACCATCAGCCAGTTCGGCGCGACCGTCGGCATGACGGTCGTCCCGCTGCTCGCGGCGGGTGTGCTGAACGCGACACCGTTCGAGATGGGTCTGCTGGCCGCGGCGAGCACGATGGCGTTCCTGGTGATCGGCCTGCCCGCGGGCGTGTGGGTGGACCGGATGCGCCGCAAACCGTTGATGATCGCGATGGACGTCTGCCGCGCCGCCCTGCTGCTGAGCGTGCCCGTCGCGTGGTGGCTGGACCTGCTCACGCTGCCGCAGCTCATCGCGGTGAGCCTCGCGGTGGGTGTGTGCACGGTGTTCTTCGACGTCGCCTACCAGTCGTACCTGCCGTCGTTGGTCGGACGCGGCCAGCTCGTCGAGGGCAACTCGAAGCTGCAGGCCAGCCTGTCGGTCGCGGAGGTGTCGGGACCCGCGATCGGCGGCTACGCGGCCCAGTTCCTCGGCGCGGCCAACGGTGTCCTCGCGACCGGCCTGGGCTACCTGAGCTCGGCGTTCTTCCTGGTCCGGATCAGGACGGTGGAGCCGACGCCGGAACGTCACCCCGACCCGAACCTGCGTCGCGAGATCGCGGAGGGGCTGCGGTTCGTCTTCGGCAACGTCACCCTGCGCATGATCGTGGCCTGCACCGGCACGTCGAACTTCTTCCACGGCATACAGAACGCCGTACTCATCCTCTTCCTGCTGAACACCGTGGGGCTGAACGAGGGAACCACGGGCCTGCTGTTCAGCGCGGGCGGTGTCGGCGGCGTGCTCGGCGCGGCTTTCGCGTACCGGATCGGCCTGCTGGTCGGGCAGGCCAGGATGATCTGGCTGATCCCGTTGCTGACCTGGCCGTTCACCCTGACGCTGCCGTTCGTCTCCGACGGCTGGGGCCTCGTGCTGCCGATGGTCGGTTCCGCGGTGACCGCGTTCGGGGTCGTCGTCTACAACGTCGGCCAGGTCAGCTACCGGCAGGCGATCTGCCCCGACCACCTGCTGGGCCGGATGAACGCCTCGATCCGCTGGGTGGTGTGGGGCTCGACGCCGCTGGGCGCGCTGCTGGGCGGCGGGCTCGGCACGTGGATCGGAATCGTGCCGACGCTGTGGGTGTCGCTGATCGGCTCGGTGCTCGGAATGTTGTGGGTTTTGTTCTCACCGTTGCGGACGATGCGAGACCTGCCGACCGAAGCTAGCGTCGACGCCCATGGCTGATACTCGGGTCTTGCGGGACGGTCTTCACTTCGGCGAGGGACCGCGACGCGGCCCCGACGGCCGCCTCTACTACTCCGACTTCTACGCGGGCGAGGTGCACGCGCTCGACCTCACGACGGGTGAGGACGAGGTCGTCGTCGCCTTCGATGGCCAGCCGTCCGGCCTCGGCTGGCTGCCCGACGGACGCCTGCTCGTCGTGTCGATGCTCGACCACACCGTGCGCCGGCTCGAGGGCGACGACCTCGTGCTCCACGCTGATATATCGGATATCGCGACCTATCACGCCAACGACATGCTCGTCGACGGCGAGGGCCGCGCGTACGTCGGCAACTTCGGCTTCGACCTGCACGGCCTCATCACCGAGGTCGGCGTCGCCAAGCTCCTCGAACCGGGCTTCGACCCGCCGGGCGCCGCGCTCGCCCTCGTCCAGCCCGACGGCTCCGTCAGCGTCGCCGCCGAGGACCTCAAGTTCCCCAACGGCATGGCGCTGCTGCCCGACCCGGACGATCCCGACGGTCACATCGGGAGCGGCAATATATTGGTCGTCGCCGAGACCGTTGCATTCAAACTCACTTCGTTTTCGGTCGACCGCAACGGATCGTTGCAAAACCGCAGGGTGTGGGCCGAAGTGAAGGAGTTCGGGATCGCGCCGGACGGGATCGCGGGTGACGGGGACGGCGTGTGGGTGGCGCCGGCGTTGCAGCCCGCGGTGTTCCGGGTGACCGAGGGCGGCAAGATCACGCACCGGGTCGAGACGACGCAGACGTGCTTCGCCGTCGCCGTCGTCGACGACAAACTCGTGTGCCTCACGGCGCCGGACTCGCACCCGGACGTGGTCAAGCCCGAGAGGCTCGGGAAGGTCGAGATCTACGACCTCGGAAACTGATATATCGGATATCAGTTCCTAAGCGAGGGCGTCCCACCAGGACTTGTCGAGCTCGCCGCGCGCGACGAGCACGGCAGGTCCGGTGAGGGTCGACGTCGTCGGCTCGATCGTCACGAAGACCTGGCCGCCGAGGACGTCGACGGTCGCCGAACCGGTCGTCTTGCCCTGACCCGCGAGCCAGGAGGCGACCGACGCGACGGTGCCGGTGCCGCACGAGCGGGTCTCGCCGACGCCGCGCTCGTAGACGCGCATGCGCAGCGCGTTGTCGCCAATGGTGTTGATCAGCTCGACGTTCACGCCGTGCGGGAAGATCACCGGGTCGAAGCCGGGCGGCACGGTGAGGTCGAACGACTCGACGGGCGTGTCGGTGACGCACGCGAGGTGCGGGTTGCCGACGTCGACCGCGAAGCCGCCGATGCCCTGGCCGTCGACCGCCGCGATGGACGTGCCGGTGACGCGGGCGGGGCCCATGTCGTTCGTGACGGAGCCGTCCGGGTGCGTGGTCACCTCACGGTCGCCTGCGCGCGTGCCGACGACGAAGGAGCCCTGCGGCTGGTGGCCCGCGTCGACGAGGTAGCGGGCGAAGACGCGCAGGCCGTTGCCGCACATCTCGGCGATGGAGCCGTCGGCGTTGCGGTAGTCCATGAACCATTTGCCGTCCACTCGCACGACGCGCAGGACGCCATCGGCGCCCAGGCCGCGCTGCCGGTCGCACAGCGCCTGGACGCGCGCCACCGTCAGGTCCAGCTGGTCATCGAGGTCGGGCAGGATGACGAAGTCGTTCTCCGTGCCGTGCCCCTTCACGAACTCCACGGGACAAGGTTACCGGCGGCCTCCACCAAATCGGGCCGTGCACCGTCCAACCAGGTGATGCGCTGGTCACGCCGGAACCACGAGCGCTGGCGCCGCACGAACCGGCGGGTGGCGCGTTTGGTCTCCTCGGCGGCGAAGTCGATCGTGCAGGCTCCGTCCATTGCGGACAGCACCTGCTGGTAGCCGAGCGCCCGGGACGCGGTCTTGCCGTCGCGCAGACCGATCCGGACCAGGGCGCGCACCTCGGACTCCAGACCGGAAGCGAACATCACGTCCACGCGCCGGTCGACGCGCGAGTCCAGTTCGGACACCTCGCGGTCGACGCCGATCTGGACGGTGTCGTAGCGGGCGGGTCCCGGCTTGGGCAGGTTCGCGGAGAACGGCTGCCCGGTCAGCTCGATGACCTCCAGCGCGCGCACGATGCGGCGCCCGTTGGACGGCAGGATCGCGATCGCGGCGGCCGGGTCGAGCGTCCGCAACCGGGCGTGCAGTGCCTCGGACCCCAGAGACGCGAGCTCGGACTCAAAGCGTTCCCGCACCGCATCGTCGGTGCCGGGAAACTTCAGGTCGTCGAGCACCGCCTGCACGTACAGACCGGACCCGCCGACGAGGATCGGCGGACGACCGGAGGCGAGCAGGTCCTCGATGACCGCGCGCGTCTCCCGCTGGTAGGCAGCCACCGACGCGGTCTCGGTGACGGACAGGACGTCGAGCAGGTGGTGCGGGACGCCTCGGCGCTCGGCCAGGGTCATCTTCGCCGTGCCGATGTCCATGCCGCGGTAGAGCTGCATGGCGTCGGCGTTGACGACCTCGCCTCCGAACCGTTCCGCCAGCGACACGGCAAGATCGGACTTGCCGGTCGCGGTGGGTCCGACGACTGCGATAGGGGTGATCACGGGCGCTCCCAGACAGCGACGTGGTAGCCCACGCCGAACGGTGCGAAGAACTCGGCGGAAGAACAACGCCACGGACCGGGCACGCTGGCGAGGATCTGCCACGCCGCACGGCCCTGCGCGCCCAGCTCCGCGGCGAGTGCGAGGTCGAGGGAAAGCAGGCCGTCCACATCAGCGGCGGCCAGAAGTGAATGGACGTGCGCGTCGAAAGGTCCCGAACGCTCGTCGTCAGAGCCCGGCGAGCGCAGGCCGTGGCGAGTGGAGCCGTCGCCCAGAATCAAGAGCCCGGCGGATTCGTCCGCAAGTCGTTGTCCAAACGAGACACATTCGGACGGCGGCAGATCACGCGGTACGAGTTCAACGCGTGACACCTCGACTGCGCACTGTTCCCGCAGCCACGCGGTGATTAGCACAGGCAACGGAATTCGGGGGTCCGGAGCCAGGTCACCGCCGAGTGACACAGGTACATCGACCCCATATCCGAGAAAAGTTCCCGACAACGGCGGCACCACCGTCGCCGGACCGCTGTCGTCGACCGCGACAGCCACCCACGGACCGGGCAGTTTTCCTGCTGCGGCAACGGTTGCGGCGCGCACGGGCTCTGTTTCGGCGGCGGCTCCCGCGACCAGTTCTGGCACCAGAAGTGGTGGGTGCGGCACCACCACGGCACGGGTGATCACGACGAATGAGGCTACCTATCGTGGACTCCCAGTACCGAGTCGAGCTCTGACCTGTTTGAATGCGCGCGGGGAACTGGGGACGGGAGACCCTCCAGCGCCCGTATTGCATCGGCCCCGCCAGTGGCGGGGCGCCCGTGGCAGGCACGGGCGTCAGATGGGAGGAACCGGCGATGTCGGAGCAGGACAGCACACCGGAGGCCGTGACCGAGACCACCCCAGCGGTGGAGGTCGCAGCCGAGGGTGGAGTCGAGGAAACGCCGAAGGAGACCGCACCGCAGGCGACGCCTCCGGCCGTCCCCGTGGCGTCGGACCACCCTGACCGCTGGGGGCGCGTGGACGCCGACGGCACCGTGTACGTGAAGACCGACGACGGCGAGCGCGCCGTCGGGTCGTGGCAGGCCGGTGAGCCGGTCGAAGGCCTCGCGCACTTCGCGCGGCGCTTCGACGACCTGCGCACCGAGGTCGAGCTGCTGGTCACGCGGCTCGCGTCCGGCGCCGGCGACCCGAAGCACGCCCTGACCAGCGCGAAGCACGTCAAGGAGCAGCTCGCCGAGGCCGCCGTCGTCGGCGACCTGAAGGCGCTGGCCGCCCGCGTCGAGCACGTGCTGGAGCGGGCCGAGGCCGGCATGGAAAAGGCGAAGGAGGCCAAGGAGGCCGCCCGAGCCCAGTCCGTGGCGCGCAAGCAGGCGCTCGTCGACGAGGCCGAGTCGATCGCGAACGAGTCGACCCAGTGGAAGGTCGCGGGCGACCGGCTGCGCGCGATCCTCGACGAGTGGAAGACCATCCGCGGCGTCGACCGCAAGACCGACGAGCAGCTGTGGCGCCGGTTCTCGAAGGCCCGTGACGCGTTCAACCGCCGTCGCGGCTCGCACTTCGCCGACCTCGACCGCCAGCGCTCGGTGGCGAAGTCCTCCAAGCAGGCGCTCGTCGAAGAGGCCGAGAAGCTCATCGACTCCGACGACTGGGGCCCCACGGCCGGTCGCTACAAGGAGCTGATGGTCGAGTGGAAGGCCGCCGGGCGTGCGCCCAAGGAGGCCGACGACGCGCTGTGGCAGCGGTTCCGGGCCGCGCAGGACGCGTTCTTCCAGAAGCGTTCCGAGGCCTTCAGCGAGCGCGACGCCGAGTTCTCGGCGAACGCGAAGCTGAAGGAGGAGCTGCTCGCCGAGGCCGAGACGATCGACCCGTCGGGCGACCTCGAGTCGGCGCGCCAGCACCTGTACAAGATCCAGGAGCGCTGGGACGCGATCGGCAAGGTGCCGCGCGAGCGCATCCGCGAGCTCGAGGGCAAGCTGCGGACGATCGAGGAGAAGGTGCGCGGCGCGGTCGACGCGCAGTGGCGTCGCTCCGACCCCGAGGCCGAGGCGCGCGTGGCGCAGTTCCGCGAGCGCGTGGAGCAGTTCGAGGCCCAGGCCGCGAAGGCTCGTGCCGCGGGCGACAAGCGCCGCACCGAGCAGGCCGAGGCTCAGGCCGCGCAGTGGCGTGAGTGGCTCGCCGCCGCCGAGCAGGCGCTGGCGACCCGCTAGTTCGAACGCGAGAAGGCCCCCTCGGGTGAGGGGGCCTTCTCGCGTTTCAGGGCGCGACACGCCACTGCTGGTCGGATTTGCTCTCACACGTCCAGACGACGAGCCAGGTGCCGTCCGGGTAGGTGTCGCTCTCCCCCGCGACGAGACACTCCCCCGACCTGACGTTCGCGTACTGGTTGCCGTTCTGCGCGCGCCACAGCTGGTGCTCACGGCTCCACGAACACGTCCGGCCCAGCACCTGCTCCAGACGCGCGGCGGCCTCGGTCGCTGTCTCCAGGCAGAGGTTCGCGTGGGTGTTGCGGATGCGGAACGCCCCGGAGTCCGAGAACTCGCGCACCCAGTTCGGCTGGAACTTCGCGCCGTCCGTGCCGGCCGGTTCCCTGGTCCACATGACGGCCTCTTTCGACCCGTCGTAGAGGTCGGCCACCTTCTCGGTGTTGCCGGGCATCAGGTAGCCGGGCCCGTCGTCCGCCGCCTTCACCGGTCCCGGCGCGGGCAGCACCGGGGGCTGGGTCGGTTGGGGCGTGGGTTGCTTGGCGGTCTGCCCGGCAGGTCGCTCGGGACTGCCCGTCCGCACCTGAGTCGTCGGCACCGCGGCGGACTCCGAGGTCGCCGGCGGGGTCGAGATCAACGGCGGAGCGGACGTCGTCGACGGTGCCGCGCCCGGCTGCTCGTCCGTCCACGGGTGCAGGACGACGACGAGGACAACCGCTGCCACCACGACGACCGCCAGCGCGACGAGAAGCAGCTTCGGGAACCTGGAGTAGAAGTTGACGTCTCCGCCGATGGAGCCGATCTGGACGGTGTCACCCTCGACCCCGCCGGTGGTGTTCGTGACGTCGGCCATCCCGGTGCACCTTCCCGTTTGACGACAAAGCAATCGGGAAGGTGCCAAGGTTCATTACAGCTGGGGCGGCCGGGAAGCCGCGATCCTCACCCACTTGATCAGCAGGACGATCACCGCGATCACGGCGATGATCAGACCGGCGCCGGGGCCCGGTCCGATCGCCTTGTTGCTCGTGGTCGTCTGCTGCGACCAGATCGACAGCACACCCGTCACCGACCCGGCGAACAGGCCCAGCGTGCACACCCACGCCAGGCCCCAGCGGCGGACCGCCAGGGTGATGCCCGAGCCGATCACGCCGATGCCGAACGCGAAGAACGAGAACAGGCGCGGCACGAAGCTGGTGGACTCGCCGAGCACGACGCTCAGGCCCGTGGTCTCACCGACCCACGGCAGCACCAGCGACACCAGCAACGCCAGCACGGCGATCGAGATCGTCAGCGCGCCGGTGCCGGGATCGATGCGCTTGGCCGCCTGCTGCTCCACCGCGTCGATCTCCTTGCGCAGGTACTCCTCTTCGCTCACTGGGCAGCGCACCCGGACACGGCGGGCAGCGGCGCGGGAGCACCGAACGACGGCAGGCCGAGGCCGACGCCCGCGGTCTTGGGCTTGATGCCCGCCTCGGAACGGTCACCGGCCTGGGTGCGGCGCCACGTCAGCGGTTCGCCGTCCGCGACGAGGTAGTGCGGAGCCGCGTACGTCACGACCGTCTCGACGACGTCGCCGGGACGCGGGGCGGTTTCGCCGGGCGTGAAGTGCACGAGGCGCCCGTCGCGAGCACGGCCGCTCATGCGGTGGGTCTCGGCGTCGCGCTTGCCCTCGCCGGTCGCGACGAGGACCTCGACGGTCCGCCCGACCTGCTCGATGTTCAGCTGGTGCGTCATCTCGTTCTGCAGCGCCACGAGCCGGTCGAACCGCTCCTGCACGACGGCCTTGGGCAGCTGGTCCGGCAGGTCGGCGGCCGGGGTGCCGGGGCGCTTCGAGTACTGGAACGTGAAGGCGGAGGAGAACCTGGCCTGCCGCACCACGTCGAGCGTGCCCTGGAAGTCCTCCTCGGTCTCACCGGGGAAGCCGACGATGATGTCGGTGGTGATCGCGGCGTCCGGCATGGCGGCGCGGACCTTCTCGATGATGCCCAGGTACTTCTCGGTCCGGTACGAGCGGCGCATCTCCTTGAGCATGCGGTCCGAACCCGACTGCAACGGCATGTGCAGCTGGTGGCACACGTTCGGCGTCTCGGCCATGGCGGCGATGACGTCGTCGGTGAAGTCCTTGGGGTGCGGGGAGGTGAAGCGCACGCGCTCCAGGCCGTCGATCTCGCCGCACGCGCGCAGCAGCTTGCCGAACGCCAGCCTGTCGCCGAACTCGACGCCGTAGGAGTTCACGTTCTGGCCCAGCAGCGTCACTTCGAGCACGCCCTCGCCGACGAGCGTCTGGACCTCCGCGAGCACGTCACCGGGGCGGCGGTCCTTCTCCTTGCCTCGCAACGACGGGACGATGCAGAACGTGCAGGTGTTGTTGCAGCCCACCGAGATCGACACCCAGCCCGAGTAGGCGGAGTCGCGGGCGGCCGGCAGCGACGACGGGAAGGTCTCCAGCGCGTCGAGGATCTCGACCTGCGCCTCCTCGTTGTGGCGCGCGCGTTCGAGCAGCACAGGCAGCGAACCGATGTTGTGCGTGCCGAACACGACGTCGACCCACGGGGCACGCCGCACGATCTCGCCGCGGTCCTTCTGCGCGAGGCAGCCGCCGACGGCGATCTGCATGCCGGGGTTCGCGGTCTTCTGCGGCGCGAGGTGGCCGAGGGTGCCGTAGAGCTTGTTGTCGGCGTTCTCGCGGACCGCGCAGGTGTTGAACACGACGACGTCGGCCTGCGCGTCCTCGGCGGCACGCTCGTAGCCGGCGTCCTCCAGCAGACCGGCGAGCCGCTCCGAGTCGTGCACGTTCATCTGGCAACCGAACGTGCGGATCTGGTAACTGCGGGTCACTGCAACCAACCTTTCGTCGGGTGCAAGCGTAGAACGCCGCCGTGGCACGATGCGCAGGTGCTGGGACGAGTGCATGCCGCCGTGAGCCTGTTGACCGCCGCAACGGTCCTGACGGGCTGCGGCAGCACGGTCGAGGACGTCAAGCTCACGATGGCCACCGGCAGCGAGGGCGGCGTCTACTACCGGCTCGGCAACGGTCTCGCGGACATCTGGAGCGGCCGGCTCGGCATCGTGCGGCCGCAGGTCGTGGCCACCGCCGGCTCCAAGGACAACGTCACCCGGCTCGTCAACAACCAGGCGCAGGTCGGCTTCTCGCAGGCGGACGCCGTCGAAGAGGTGGAGGGCGCGTCCCGGCTGCGCGCGCTGGCCCGGATGCACGACGACTACCTGCAGATCATCGTGCGCGCCGACCTCCCGGCGACCAAGCTCGGCCAGCTGTCGGGCCTGAGGGTGTCGATCGGCGCGCCGGAGTCGGGTGTCGAGATCATCGCGCGCAGGCTGCTGCGGGCCGAGAACGTCACGCCGCAGGAGTTCCACCTCGGCGTCGAGGCCTCCGCCAAGGCGATGCAGGAGGGCAAGCTCGACGCGTTCTTCTGGTCGGGCGGACTGCCGACGTCGAGCATCACCGAGCTCACCAAGAGCCTCGGCGTGCGGATGCTCGACCTCAAGGAAGAGCTGCCGAGATTCCGTCAGCAGTATCCTGTATACGGTTCCGCGACCCTGCCGGCATCTACATACAATCTGCAGTCCGGGCCTGTCATCACGCTCGTCGTGCGCAACTTCCTGCTCGTCAGCGACTCGATGCCCGACGACGTCGCCGAAGCGCTCGTGCGGCAGCTGTTCGAGGGGCAACCCGACCTCGTGAAGGCCCATTCGGCGGCGCGGACCATCGAGCAGCGGTCGGCGATCGAGACATCGCCGGTGCCGCTGCACGACGGCGCCATGCGCTACTACCGCGACAGCAAGGTCTGATATCCGATGTATTAGATCGCCGGCAGCTCGATCACGACCTTGAGGCCGCCGTCCTCCGGCGACTCGAGGCGGACGGCACCGTCGACGCGTTCGACGACGAGCCGCACGATCGACAACCCCAAACCAGAGCCGGGCACGTTCTGGTGCGCCGGACTCCGCCAGAACCGGTCGGTCGCCCTCTCCAGCTCATCGGGCTGCAACCCAGGCCCGTGATCAGCGACGGACAACGTGACGACCCCGTCGGCCTTGCGGACGTCGACGACGATCAACGTGCCCTCAGGGGTGAACTTCAGCGCGTTGTCGAGCAACGCGTCGAGCACCGTCTCGATCCCGCGCGGCGGCGCGAGAGCCATGCCGACCCGCTGACCGTCCAGCACGAGGTGCACTTCCTTGGCCGTCGCCGCCGCCTGCCACGCCGAGAGCCGCGCCGCGACGGACTTGTCGACGTCGACCGGCACCGGGTCGACCGAGCTGGACTCCGCGCGAGCCATGGCGAGCAGCTCGTCCAGGATCCTGTTCAGCCGATCGGTCTCGCTCAGCGCCTCGACCTGGTGCACCTCCGCCTCGGCGTCGACGTGACCCTCCAGATTGGACAACCGGAGTTTCAGCGCCGTCAACGGGTTGCGCAGCTGGTGCGACGCGTCGGCGACGAAAGCCCGTTGCGCGGCAAGCACATCGCTCACGTTCGCCGCCATCTGGTCGAACGACCGCGAGAGCTGCCGCAGTTCCGGCGGCCCGCTCTCCGCGCCCACCGGCGGCACCGGCCGGCCCGACACCACCGCCGCCAGCAGCTTCCCGGTCGCGTCGTCCAGAGCCTGCACCGGACGCAAAGTCCACCGCACGACCGGCAACGCCAGCAGCACCGCCAAAGCGAGCACCAGCAACGACGCCGCGAGTAGTAAACCCCACCACGCCAGCACCTCGAACCGGGTCTTGGACGTCGGCGAGAACGTGATCACCGCGCCCCGCACCTCGCCGTCGACCAGCACCGGCTCGGCCAGCACGAGCTTGGACTCGCTCCACGGCATGAACAACGGCGGCGCGACCGGCAACCGCCCGGCCAACGCCTTGCTCACCAGGTCCTGCACGCCGCTGTCGCCGAGCGCGAGGTCGTTGCGCGACGCCACCACCGCCACCGTCGGCGCGTCGCGCGCCACCACGGCCACCCCGATGTCGTAGAGCTCGGTGTAGCGCTCCAGCTCGGCCCGCATCAGGTCCGGCTTGTCGTCGATCAACGGCCGCTGCGCCAGGGACGCGAACCGGCTGGTGTCGGTGAGCCGGTCGAGGAACATCTCCTGCTGCTCCGCGGCCGCCACGCCGCGCCCCAGCGGCACGCCGAGCCCGACGAGCACCAGCACGATCAGGGCGAGCACCACGCCCAGCAGACGAGACCTCACGAGCCCAACCCGATCAGGTGAAAAATCACGAGACCTGTCCCAACCGATAACCGACCCCGCGCACGGTCTCCAGCAGCGCCGGCCGGCCGAGCTTCGTCCGCAGCGTCGCCACGTGCACGTCCAGCGTCCGGTTCGCGCCGGACCACGTGCGGCCCCACACCTCGGCGAGGATCCGCTCCCGCGTGCACACCGCGCCGCCCGCCGCCATCACCAGCGCGAGCACCTGGAACTCCTTGCGCGAGAGGGCGACCGCCTCCCCCGCCACGGTGACCTCGTGACGCCCCAGGTCGACGCGCACGTCGCCGGTCTCGAACACCTCCGTCGACACCGCCCCGACCCCCACCGGATCCGCGCCGCGCCGACGCCGGACCGCGTGCACGCGCGCCACGAGCTCGCCCACGTCGTACGGTTTGACCAGGTAGTCGTCCGCCCCGGCGTGCAGCCCGAGGATCCGGTCGTCGATCTCCCCTCGCGCCGACACCACGATGATCGCGACGTCCGAGGCCGCGCGGATGGCGCGGCACAGCGTCACGCCGTCCATGTCGGGCAGGCCGAGGTCGAGCAGCACCACGTCGACGCCGGTGAGGCGGTCGAGCGTGCCGCGGCCCGTGGCCTGCCGGTCCACGTGGAAACCTCGTCTGGTCAGGGCTGGGACCAAGGCCTCGGCGACCCTGTCGTCGTCCTCGACGAGCAGCACGCGCACTTTCGCTACCTCCCGGGCAACCGATGTCTGCCTGTGACAGAGTTGAGACCCTAAGTCTTGCTCAATGTCCTGGACTGGTGTGGTGGCGGACACCTAGGTTTCCGCCAACGCAGACGACCCCAAATGGAGGACTGGATGACTGCCGCCTCTACCCCGCCGATGATTCGCGTGGCGGGTGTGGACAAGTTCTTCGGACCGCTCCACGTGCTCAAGAACGTGCAGCTGGAGGTCCCGAAGGGGCAGGTCGTGGTCGTGCTGGGGCCGTCCGGTTCCGGTAAGTCGACCCTGTGCCGGACCATCAACCGCCTCGAGCCGATTGATTCCGGTGTCATCGAGGTCGACGGTCAGCCTCTTCCCGCCGAAGGAAAGGAACTGGCCCGCCTTCGCGCCGATGTCGGCATGGTGTTCCAGTCCTTCAACCTTTTCGCGCACAAAACCATCGTCGAGAACGTCATGCTCGCTCCGGTGAAGGTGCGCAAGACGCCGGCGGCCGAGGCGCGCAAGACCGCGATGGAGCTGCTGGAGCGCGTCGGGATCGCCAACCAGGCGGAGAAGTTCCCGGCTCAGCTGTCAGGTGGGCAGCAGCAGCGTGCGGCGATCGCCCGCGCGCTCGCGATGAAGCCCAAGGTGATGCTGTTCGACGAGCCCACGTCCGCACTGGACCCCGAGATGGTCCAGGAGGTCCTGGACGTCATGACGGGCCTGGCCAAGGACGGCATGACGATGCTGGTCGTCACGCACGAGATGGGCTTCGCCCGCAAGGCCGCGGACCGGGTGATCTTCATGTCCGACGGCGAAGTCGTCGAGGACTCCACCCCGGAAGAGTTCTTCTCGGCCCCGAAGTCCAACCGCGCGAAGGACTTCCTTGGCAAGATCCTGACTCACTAGAAGTCAGCTCACTTTCGAACGAATGGCAGGAGAAGGACGATGAGGGTTCGCACCCTTGCGGCGGTGCTGCTCACGGGCGCACTGGCCCTGACCGCGTGTGGCAAGGAGGGCAGCCCGACCGACACGGCTGCTCCCGCCGGCCTGTTCGAGGTCGCCAAGGACGTCAAGGTCGACGGCTCGCCCACGTTCGAGAAGATCAAGGCGCGCGGCACGCTGGTCGTCGGTGTCAAGGAAGACCAGCCGGGCCTGGGTTACAAGGACCCGACGACGAACAAGTACAGCGGCTTCGACATCGACATCGCGCGGCTGGTCTCGGCGAAGCTGGGCTTCGACCCCGAGAAGATCCAGTTCAAGACGATCCAGTCCGCCGCGCGTGAGCAGGCGCTGATCAACGGCGACGTCGACTACTACGTCGGCACGTACACGATCAACGCGGGCCGCAAGGAGAAGGTCGGCTTCGCCGGTCCGTACTTCGTCGCCGGTCAGGACCTGCTGGTGAAGAAGGACAACACCGACATCACCGGCAAGGAGACCCTCAAGGGCAAGAAGGTCTGCTCCGTGACCGGCTCCACGCCGGCCAAGCGGATCAAGGACGAGAACCTGACCGAGGCGTCCAACGTCCTCGAGTTCCAGGGCTACTCGCAGTGCGTCACCAAGCTGCTCAACGGTGAGGTCGACGCGGTCACCACCGACGACGCGATCCTCAAGGGCTACGCGGCCGCCGAGGAGGGCAAGCTGAAGGTCGTCGGCAAGACGTTCTCCAGCGAGCCGTACGGCATCGGCCTGCCCAAGGAGGACAAGGCCCTGCGCGACAAGGTGAACGACATCCTGCAGGCCTCGCTGGACGACGGCTCGTGGCAGAAGATCTACGACGGCACCCTGGGCAAGTCGGGTTCGTCGGCCACCAAGCCGAAGATCGACCGGTACTGACGGTTCCTCACGTGGCCGGTGGATCCCGCGTGGGTCCACCGGCCGTTCCTTTGAAGGCGGACGGACGGCAAGGAAACCGATGAGCGTCCTCACCAACAACCTAGATCTGTTCCTGCGGGCCTTCGGCCAGACACTGCAGCTCTTCGCGATCTCCGCGGTGTTGTCGCTGGTGCTGGGCACGCTGCTCGCCGCACTGCGGGTCAGCCCCGTGCCGGTCTTCCGGGGCATCGGCACGCTGTACGTGACGGTCCTGCGCAACACGCCGTTGACGCTGGTCTTCGTGTTCTTCGTGTTCGCGTACCCGCTGCTGGAGATCCTGAAGATCGACGAGTACGCCGCCGCGGTGGTGGCGTTGACGCTCTACACGGCGGCGTTCGTCTGCGAGGTCGTGCGGTCGGGCATCAACACGGTGCCGGTCGGTCAGGCGGAAGCCTCCCGCGCGCTCGGTCTGACGTTCACCCAGATGCTCGGCAACGTGGTGCTGCCCCAGGCGTTGCGCTCGGTGGTGCCGCCCATGACGAGCACCATGATCGCGTTGCTGAAGAACACGACGGTCGCGTCGGGCTTCGCCGTCTTCCAGGCGGGCAACATCCGCGAGGCGCTGGCCGACGCGGGTGGCGACGTCCTCTTCGGACTCATCTGGGTCGCCATCGGGTTCGTGATCCTGGTGATGCCGCTGACGTACGTCCAGCAGGTCTTCGAGAAGCGGTGGAGCGTGGCCCGATGAGCATGGTGCTGTTCGACGTTCCCGGCCCGAAGGCCCGCGTCCGTCACAAGATCATGGCCGTCGTCGGCATCGCGGCGGTGATCGCCGCGGCCGTGTACGTGGTCTCGCGTTTCATCGTCACCGACCAGTTCTCCGCCCGCAGGCTCGGCTGGATCGAGTACCAGCAGATCCAGCTCTCCCTGGTCGAGGCGATCGGCAACACGCTCAGCGCGTTCGCGGTCGGCGCGGTGCTGGCGCTCGCGTTCGGCGCGATCTTCGCGGCGGCCCGGCTGTCCGACCACGCCTGGGTGCGCGCTCCCGCGGCGGTGATCGTGGAGATCTTCCGCGCGATCCCGCTGGTGATCATGATGTTCTTCTTCTACTACGGCCTGCCCCAGGCCGGGATCAAGCTGACCGCGTTCACGGCGGTCGTGGTCAGCCTGATGCTCTACAACGGCTCGGTGCTCGCCGAGATCTTCCGCGCGGGCATCAACTCGCTGCCGAAGGGCCAGAGCGAGGCCGCGTACGCGCTGGGCATGCGCAAGACGCAGGTGATGACGTTCGTGCTGCTGCCGCAGGCGTTGCGGGCGATGCTGCCGACCATCATCAGCCAGCTGGTGGTGCTGCTGAAGGACACCGCGCTCGGCTTCTTGATCACCTTCGAGGAGCTGCTGAGGTGGGGTACCCGCATCGGTGGTGACGCGGTGAACTTCGGCCGGCCGCTCATCTCGGTGATGATCGTGGTCGCCGCGATCTACATCGGACTGTGCCTGCTGCTGACGTGGCTCGCGACCTACCTGGAGAAGCGCAACCGGCGCAACAAGAAGGTCATCCACGTGGACGCCGACGACATCCCCGAGATGGCGTCCGCCTGACACCTGTTCGGCTCAACGGGGCGTGTCCTGTGTGGACACGCCCCGTTCGCTATTTCCAGACCACGGACTCGCAGTTGTTGGCCACGTAGTCCGTCGCCATCGAACCGTTGCCGTTCTTGGCCTTGGCGGCCGTCTCACGGGCATAGCGCTGCCCGTCCGGGTCTTCCGGTGAGAACTTCGGCAGCACCTCGTCCATCACCTTCAACGCCTTCTGCTCGGCCGTCCGGTCGCCGCGCTTGCGGGCGTCGTCCCAGCCGAGGTACCAGGCGCAGGAGTTGGTCATCTCCAGGACGATCCGCTCGCTGCCCGCCGGTGCCTTGTCCGGTCCCGGCCCCGACTTCTCCGCGAGCACGTCGAGGTCCGGCGTGCGCCCGTCCGGCCAGGTGAACTTCGAGGCGTTGTCGTGCACGGCTTTCGCGTACTGCCCCTGATCCACGAACTGCGGCTGAGCCGTCGCACAGCCCGCCACCAGGGCGACCGCGAGCAGTGCGGTCAGCTTCCGCTCCACCACAGCGTTCCCCCGACGGTGCCCTCGGTGTACGGGCTGTTCGACGCGAGGCAGAACTTGGTGCCCGCCTTGAAGTTCGTGCCGACGTGCTTGCGGTACTCCTCCATCCGCACGAACGCGCCGCGCGTGTTGCGGTCGCCGCACTTGTACCAGGCGAGCTGCATGATGCCGCCGTACGCGACCTGGGCATCGATGTCCGAACCCGCCACGGTGATCGTGCGCGCGGTCGTGAACCAGGTGATCTGGTTGTGCTTGAACGGCACGGTGATCGTGGTCGACGCGGCCTGCGCGGGCACGGCGGACAGCATCGCGAAGCCCACGGCCAGCACACCGACGAGTACGCGTTTCATCAGGAGTTCCCCCTCAGGAGTAGACGTTCCAGTCGACGACGCCGCACCAGTCCTCGCTTCCCACCGCCCGCAGGCAGAACGCCGTGCCGGCGCGGAAGTTCGACCCGATCCGCCGGCGCTCGTGGTCTCCCGCCGGGAACAGCACGGGAGCTCCCGCGACGCGGTGGTCGCCGTCGCGGAACCAGCGGATCTCCAGGTCCACCGGACTGGACGTGACCCGCAGGTAGACGTCCGAGCCGTCGGCGGTGATCGTGCGGACGGCGAGCAGGTCGGCCGATGCGGTGCGCATGCCGCGGAACGTATCGACGCGAGCGGAACCGTTGCGTCTCACGAACAGTGGATCTCTCGTCAACTTTCGCGGTACGCTCCCGGTTGGGGGGATCTACCGCGGTGACGTCACATGAGTGAGGGACATTGTGACGCGCGTGCTCGTAGTCGACGACCAGCCGTTGTTCAGAGCGGGCCTGGTCGCTTTGCTGAACGCCACACCGGACCTGACCGTGGTCGGGGAGACCGCCGACAGCGACAGGGCAGTGCTGCTCGCCGAGTCCTCGCGCCCCGACGTGGTGCTGATGGACATCCGGCTGGCCGCTGTGGAGCGGCTGGCGGCGGTGTCGCGGGTGCTGATCCTGACGACCGTCGACCTCGACGAGTACGTCCACGAGGCGCTGCGCCTGGGTGCCGCGGGGTTCGTGCTGAAGGAGTCCGAACCCGCCCGCCTGCTGGCCGCGATCCACGCGGTGGCGTCCGGCGAGATGCAGTTCAGCCCCACCGTGATGCGCCGGCTCGTGGCGGCGTACCTGCGTGGTGACACGGCCGTCGCGCCGTGGAGCTCCGTGGGCCTGGACGAGCTCACGGGCCGCGAGCGCGAGGTGCTGCGACTGGTCGGCACGGGGCTGACGAACGCGGCCATCGCGTCGAAGCTGACGGTCACCGAGGGCACGGTGAAGACCCACCTCAACCGCGTGATGACGAAGCTGCGGCTGACCAGCCGGGCGCAGGCCGTGGTGATGGCCTACGAGTCCCGGCTGGTCGTGCCACAGGCTTTTAGCGCTTGAACAGCTTGTTGCCGAGCCAGACGATCGGGTCGTACTTGCGGTCCGCCACGCGCTCCTTCATCGGGATGAGCGCGTTGTCGGTGATGTGGATGTGCTCCGGGCACACCTCGCTGCAGCACTTGGTGATGTTGCAGAGCCCGAGCCCGTGCTCTTCCTGCGCCTGGTCGACGCGGTCCGCCGTGTCGAGCGGGTGCATCTCCAGCTCCGCCACGCGCATGAGGAAACGGGGGCCGGAGAAGGCCTCCTTGTTCTCCTCGTGGTCACGCACCACGTGGCAGGTGTTCTGGCACAGGAAGCACTCGATGCACTTGCGGAACTCCTGCGAGCGCTCGACGTCGACCTGCTGCATCCGGTACTCGCCCGGCGCCAGGTCCTTCGGCGGCGCGAACGACGGTACCTCGCGCGCCTTGGTGTAGTTGAAGGACACGTCGGTGACGAGGTCGCGGATGATCGGGAACGTCCGCATCGGCGTGACCGTGATCGTCTCGCCCTCCGTGAACGTCGACATCCGGGTCATGCACAGCAGGCGCGGGCGGCCGTTGATCTCCGCCGAGCACGAGCCGCACTTGCCCGCCTTGCAGTTCCACCGCACCGCGAGGTCCGGCGCCTGCGTGGCCTGCAGCCGGTGGATGATGTCGAGCACGACCTCACCCTCGTTGACCTCGACGGTGAAGTCCTCCAGCGCGCCGCCGGAGTCGTCACCGCGCCACACCCGGAACTTCCCCTGGTAGCTCATGACAACTCCTCGGCGGTGAGGTACTTCTCCAGCTCGGTGCGGTCGAACAGGTCCAGCAGGTCGTTGCGGATCGGGATCTGCGGTTTCTCCTCGACGGACACGCCGTCGCCGTCCACGTTGCAGACCAACAACTTTCGCCGCCACTCCGCGTCCATCACGGGGTGGTCGTCGCGGGTGTGGCCACCACGGGACTCCGTGCGCAGCAGTGCCGCCTTCGCCACGCACTCCGACACCAGCAGCATGTTGCGCAGGTCGAGGGCGAGGTGCCAGCCGGGGTTGAACTGCTGGTGCCCCTCGACCGTCAGCGACTGGGCGCGCTCCTTGAGCTTCTCCAGTCGTTGCAAGGCTTCTTCCATCTCGCCCTGACGCCGGATGATGCCGACGAGGTCGTTCATCGACTGCTGCAGCTCCATGTGCAGCGTGTACGGGTTCTCGCCGCCTTCCTGCTGGAACGGCTTCAGCGCGGTCGCCCGTGCCTCCTCGACGATGTCCTCGGAGACGGACGGCCTGGTGTCGAGTGCCCGCACGTACTCCGCCGCGCCTGCCCCAGCGCGGCGGCCGAACACGAGCAGGTCCGACAGCGAGTTGCCGCCCAGCCGGTTAGAGCCGTGCATGCCGCCCGACACCTCACCGGCGGCGTAAAGCCCTGCCACGGAAGAGGATCCGGTGTCCGGGTCCACCTCGACGCCACCCATCACGTAGTGACAGGTCGGGCCGACCTCCATCGGCTGCGCGGTGATGTCCACATCGGCCAGTTCCTTGAACTGGTGGTGCATGGACGGCAGCCGCTTGCGGATCTCCTCGGCGGGCAGACGCGTGGACACGTCGAGGAAAACGCCGCCGTGGGGTGACCCGCGCCCGGCCTTCACCTCGGAGTTGATCGCGCGCGCGACCTCGTCGCGCGGCAGCAGCTCCGGTGGGCGCCGGTTGTTCGCCTGGTCGGTGTACCAGCGGTCGCCTTCCGCCTCGTTGTCCGCGTACTTGTCCTTGAACACCTCGGGGATGTAGTCGAACATGAACCGCTTGCCGTCGGAGTTGCGCAGCACGCCACCGTCACCGCGCACGGACTCGGTGACGAGGATGCCCTTGACGGACGGCGGCCAGACCATTCCCGTGGGGTGGAACTGGATGAACTCCATGTTGATCAGCGAGGCGCCCGCGCGCATGGCCAGCGCGTGGCCGTCACCCGTGTACTCCCAGGAGTTCGAGGTGACCTTGAACGACTTGCCGATACCGCCGGTCGCGAGGATCACCGCCGGTGCTTCGAACATGACGAACCGGCCGGACTCGCGCCAGTACCCGAACGCGCCGGCGATCCGGTCCCCGTCCTTCACGAGATCGGTGACGGTGAACTCCTGGAACACCCGCAGGCGTTCCTCGTAGTCGCCGAACTCCTTGAAGTCCTCTTGTTGGAGGGAAACGATTTTCTGCTGCAGCGTGCGGATCAGTTCGAGTCCGGTGCGGTCGCCGACGTGCGCGAGACGCGGGTACTCGTGGCCGCCGAAGTTGCGCTGCGAGATCCGGCCGTCCTTGGTGCGGTCGAACAGCGCGCCGTAGGTCTCGAGCTCCCAGACCCGTTGCGGTGCCTCCTGCGCGTGCAGTTCGGCCATCCGCCAGTTGTTGAGGAACTTGCCACCGCGCATGGTGTCGCGGAAGTGCACCTGCCAGCTGTCGCTCGAGTTCACGTTGCCCATCGCGGCGGCGATGCCACCCTCGGCCATCACCGTGTGGGCCTTGCCGAACAACGACTTGCAGAGAACGGCGGTGCGCAGGCCGTGCTCACGGGCCTCGATCGCGGCACGCAACCCGGCACCACCGGCACCGATCACGAGAACGTCGAACGAATGCCTTTCCAGCTCGGGCAAAACCACTCCTTAGTTGATGAAGCGGAGGTCGGAGATCGTTCCCGAGGCGACCAGCGCGACGTACAGGTCGGTGAGGCAGACGAAGATCAGCGAGGCCCACGCGAGCTGCATGTGCCGGTTGTTCAGCTTGGAGATCTGCGTCCACATCCAGTACCGGACCGGGTGTTTGGAGAAGTGCTTGAGCCGCCCGCCCGCGATGTGGCGGCACGAGTGGCAGGACAGCGTGTACGCGCCGAGCAGCGCGACGTTGGCCAGCAGGATGATGTTGCCGAGGCCGACGCCGGTGCCGAACGCGAGGACCGCGTCGTAGATGTTGATCAGCAGCAGGAGCGAGGCCGCGTAGAAGAAGTAGCGGTGCAGGTTCTGCGCGATGAGCGGGAACCTGGTCTCACCGGTGTACTTGCTGTGCGGCTCGGCCACGGCGCACGCGGGCGGTGACGCCCAGGCTGCCCGGTAGTAGGCCTTGCGGTAGTAGTAGCAGGTGATCCGGAATCCCAGCAGGAACGGGATGATGATCACCGGTGGGGTCAGGAAGCCGGGCAGCGCCGGGAACCACTGACCGAAGTGACTTGCCGCGGGGACGCACTCCTCGGTGAGGCACGGGGAGTACATCGGTGTGAGGTAGTGGTACTGGTCGACCCAGTAGTAGTCCCCCTGGAACGTGCGGAACGCCGCGTAGATCGAGATGAGCAGCAGGCCGACGAACGTCGTCAGCGGTGGCAGCCACCATCGGTCCGTGCGCAGAGTCCTGGCGGCGATCTCTGCCCTCGCCATTACTCACCTTTCTGGGGGTCCACGCCGTTGTGGAAAAACGCCGAACGGCCCCCGCGTCAGGCGGGGGCCGTGTGATCAGTTCGGCTCAGGTCCGGTTGCGGTAGCCACCGAGTCCTTCGTCGTCCGCGTCCTTCCACAACGACTCGTCGTAGGGCGTGTCGGGCACGACCACGACCTCGCGTTCCACTTGAGGCGCTTCACGCTGCCTCGGCGTGGTGCCGAGATCGACGAGTTCGGTGGCGTCGATGTCCATGCGTTCTACGTCGTTGGCAAGGCGTTGCACCGCTGCCACATCGCCGTACTTGGCGCGCAACGAGCTGACGCAGTGCCGCATCTGACCGATGACCCGGCGCAGTTCGACGATCTCCGTGGACGTCATGGGGACACCTCCGTTCCAAGGTCGTGCCCCGCACTCTGCCCAATCTCAAGCCATGTGACAAGCACCACACGCCAAGATTCAAAACTGGTGCCGTCCCAGTTACTGAATCGTTTTTGTGTCGGCGACCAGCCATGACTTACTGTGTGTGGCGTCACGCCCGTCCGTGGGACGCCACCGTTGTCGTCTCGTAAGGGCCCCACCACGGCCCGTGATGACCCGGAGACCCACCATGAGCGAACTGCATCCCGTACTGACAGAGGTGACACGCCGAATCGCCGCCAGGAGCGCCGACACCCGTCGTGTGTACCTCGAACGTGTGGCCGCAGCCGCGCAGGACGGCACGTCCCGGTCCGGCTTCGCGTGCAGCAACCTGGCGCACGGCTTCGCCGGGATCACCGGCGGCGACAAGGCCGCTCTGCGCGCTCTGCGGAAGTCCAACGTCGCGATCGTCTCGTCCTACAACGACATGCTGTCGGCCCACCAGCCGTTCCAGGAGTACCCGGCCTGGATCAAGGACTCGGTGCGCTCTGTTGGCGGCGTGTCCCAGTTCGCGGGCGGCGTGCCCGCGATGTGCGACGGCATCACCCAGGGCCGTGACGGCATGGAGCTGTCGCTGTTCAGCCGGGACGTCATCGCGATGTCCACGGGTGTGGCCCTGTCGCACGAGATGTTCGACGCGGCGGTGCTTCTGGGCGTCTGCGACAAGATCGTGCCCGGTCTGCTGATCGGCGCTCTGTCGTTCGGCCACCTGCCGTCGATCCTCGTGCCCGCGGGCCCGATGGCGTCCGGCCTGTCGAACAAGGAGAAGGCCCGCGTCCGGCAGCTCTACGCCGAGGGCAAGGCCTCGCGCGAGGACCTCCTGGAGGCCGAGGCCGCCTCGTACCACTCCCCCGGCACCTGCACGTTCTACGGCACCGCGAACTCGAACCAGATGGTTGTCGAGGTCATGGGCCTGCATCTGCCGGGCGCGTCGTTCGTCCCGCCTGGTACTGGTCTTCGCAAGGCTCTGACCGAGTACGCCGGCCGGCGCGCCGTCGAGATGGCCCGAGGCTCCGACTACACCCCGATCGCGCACATCGTCGACGAGAAGGCCGTGGTCAACGGCGTGGTGGCTCTTCTGGCCACCGGCGGTTCCACCAACCACACGATGCACCTGGTCGCCATCGCCGCCGCCGCGGGCATCGAGCTGAGCTGGGACGACCTCAACGATCTGTCGTCGATCGTGCCCTTGATCGCCCGCGTCTACCCGAACGGAAGCGCGGACATCAACCACTTCCAGGCCGCCGGTGGCGTCCAGTTCGTCGTCGGCACTCTGCTGGACGCCGGTCTGCTGCACGCCGACGTCAACACCGTGGTCGGCCACGGTCTCGACCGCTACCGCCAGGAACCGATGCTTTTGGACGGCTCACTGGTCTGGGTCGACGGTCCCGGCCGCTCGCTGGACCTCGACGTCCTGCGCCCGGCTTCCGACCCGTTCGCCTCCGACGGCGGCCTGCGCATGCTCTCGGGCAACCTCGGCCGCTCGGTCATCAAGGTCTCCGCGGTGGCCGCCGAGAACCACGTCGTCGAGGCCCCGGCCCGCGTGTTCACCACCCAGGAGGCCTTCCAGGAGGCCTTCAAGGCCGGTGAGCTCGACCGCGACGTGGTCGTCGTCGTCCGCCAGCAGGGCCCCCAGGCCAACGGCATGCCCGAGCTCCACAAGCTGACGCCGCCTCTGGGCGTCCTGATGGACCGCGGCTACAAGGTCGCCCTGGTGACCGACGGCCGCATGTCCGGCGCCTCGGGCAAGATCCCGGCCGCCATCCAGCTGACCCCGGAGGCCGCGGTCGGCGGCCCGCTCGGCCGGGTTCGCGACGGCGACGTCGTCCGCCTCGACGCCACCGCGGGCACGCTGGAGGTCCACGTCTCGGCCGAGGAACTCGCCTCCCGCCCGCTCGTCGACTTCCCGCCGACGGGCCGCGAGTGGGTCGGCACGGGCCGCGAACTGTTCGCCGCGCTCCGCCGCACCGTGGGCCCAGCCGACCGCGGCGCCACCGTGTTCGGCCCGATCACCGCCGACCACTTCGCCCCGGTCACCCACCTCTGACCAGCCCGCCCAACCAATATATTGCCGCACCACGCCACCGCTGACCTGCCCCTTAGCAATGAGACTTTGGACTTCGTCGTCAAAAGACCCATTGCAAAGGCGGCAGCGACGCCCAACCGACCCAGCCACCGCGGCTGTATGCAGTCCGCCGCCGACCCGCCCCACGCCCACCCCGCCACCCCTGCCCACCCACCTTTGCAATGAGTCTTTTGACTTCGTCCGCAAACGTTTTTTGCATCCGGGTGGTGTATGCAGGCGGGAGACTGGACGGGGCGGGCCGCGACGGGCCGTGGCAGCCGATATGCGATATATCAGTTTGCGATCTTCGACGACGTGCCCGAGTGATGTGCTCAAGAGATGTGCCCTAGAGATGTGCAAGGAGTGGACTCGTGACCAACGGTGACAACCTCGGGGTGACCACCGGGGCGGACCTGCTGGAGCTGTCGCCCGTCATCCCCGTCGTCGTGGTCGACGACGCCGACCACGCCGTGCCGCTCGCCCAGGCGTTGCTGCGGGGTGGCGTCCGCGTCATCGAGCTCACCCTGCGCACGCCGGCCGCGCTCGCCGCCATCGAGAACGTCGCGCGCGAGGTGCCGGAGATCGTGATCGGCGCGGGCACCGTCACGGCGCCGGAGCACGCCGAGCAGGCGGCGAAGGCCGGGGCGGCGTTCCTCGTCACGCCCGGCACGACCGACCGGGTGCTCGACGCCGCCGACGCCACCGGGCTGCCATACCTGCCGGGGGCGGCGACCGTGTCCGAGGTGATGCGGCTGGCCGAGCGCGGGCTGAGCGCGCTGAAGTTCTTCCCGGCCGAGGCGGCGGGTGGCGTCGACTACCTGAAGTCGATCGGCGGGCCGATTCCGCACGTCCGGTTCTGCCCGACCGGTGGCATCACGCCGCAGACCGCGCCGAACTACCTCGCGCTGCCGAACGTCGGGTGCGTCGGCGGCTCGTGGCTGGCTCCCAAGGACGCGCTCCACAAGGGCGACTGGGACCGCATCGAGACGCTCGCCCGCGAGGCCACGAAGCTCGGGTAACCGAGATCACCATCCGGGATCTTCTCCCGAACTACGAGACCGGCGTCCCACTCAGTTGGATTCTTCACCCAACGGGAGGTGACGCCGGTCTCCTATTAACGGAAGTTTAAGGGAAAGTGAATCGACCCCTGACCTATTGAGATTACAAGGGGAATAACGCTTATCTTCTGAGTGTCACACTGTCTCGTTCGCAATGGCGCGTGAGAGGAGCAGGTGTGGCTGTCCAGGAGGCCGACGTGGCGGGGTTGGTCGGGGAGCAGCTGACTATGTCGGCTTTCAACCAGCTTTCCGGCAGTCTGGGTGGTTATTCCTTCGTGAAGGTGGTCGTCGACCGCCAGAACGAGACGATTCACTTCCTCAACAACGCGCGCCACGAGTTCCACGCCATCTACATCGGCCAGGAGATCCTGGGGATCGCCGAAGAGGAGATGCGGGCGCGCATCGACGAGTTCAACCAGAGCTTTTACCACGCCTCTGACCGGCGGTTCTTCCTCGGCATCCTGTCGCTGCACAAGCGCGAGGACAAGCGCATGTTCTCGCTGGAGACGGTCGAGGTCGACACGATGTCGGCGGACATGATCGAGTTCTTCTACGGCGAGGTGCGTCGCAACGTGGACGCCGCGACGCCGTTGTTCTTCAAGCCCGCCAACCACCTCCAGGAGCAGGAGGTGGCGGAGCTTCCCGTGGAAAGGCTTCCACGGATCCTCGCGCACGAATTGTTCTCCACGGCCGAGTTCGTGGCGTTGAATCCGGGTACGACGAAGGGCCGGTTGCGCGCATTCCGCACCGAGCAGGAGTACCGGGAGAACTCGCTGGAGTGGTTCGACATCGTGGTGATGCACCGCGTCCCTGACGACATTCCGCGGCTCGCCGGCATCATCAACGCGAGCCACACCACTCCCCTGTCGCACACGAACGTCCTGGCGACCGGCTGGTCCATCCCGAACGCGATCCAGCTGGGCGCGTTCGACCTGATCGACCGGGAGAACCTCGACGGCCAGTGGGTCGAGTACGAGGTGTCGCCGAAGAGCGCGGGCGTCGGGCTGCGGCTGATCGACGAACCGCAGGACCTCGGCCAGCGCCCCGCCTGGTACGCGCAGCGCATCACGCTGGAAGAGCCCGAGGACACCTACAACCCGATCCTCAACCTCGCCAAGATCCGCTACAACGACAGCCACCGCTACGGCACCAAGGCCGCGAACCTGGGCGAGCTGCACCACGTGCTCGCGACCGACAACCCGCGCCGCCTGCTCGGCTTCTTCTCGGTCCCGCGCCCGCCGCGCGACAACCTCATGCCGTACCTGGCGAAACTCCTCGACGATGAGGGCGACCTGCTCGCCGCCGCCCAGCAGCTGCTCGCGGAACGGGTCCGGGTGCCGCGCGGCGTCGCGTTGCCGTTCTCGATGCACCAGGGCTTCCTGGAGTCGTCGCCGAAGATCCAGCAGGCCATCGGCAAGCTGAAGATGGCGCTGGAGCTCAACGCCCGCGAGATCGAGCCGTTGTGCGTCGAGCTGCAGCGCCTGATCCGCACGACCCGCGTTCCGGACTACCTGCTGTCCGAACTGGACAGTGCGCTGGTCGAGAACCTGGCCGGGGTCAGGACGTTCGTGGTGCGCAGCTCGTCGAACGCCGAGGACCTCGCCGGGTTCTCCGCCGCGGGCATCTACGAGTCGTACAACCACGTGACGAGCGCCGAGAAGATCGTGGAGTCGGTCAAGGAGGTGTGGGCGTCGCTGGTCTCGGCTCGCAGCGTGCGGCTGCGGCAGCAGGCCGGCATCTCGCTCGACGACTGCTTCATGGGTGTCGTGATCCAGGAGCAGGTCAAGGCGGACTTCGGTGGCGTCATGGTCACCACGAACCCCATGAACCGCAACGACTTCCGCAATGTCTACATCAACGTCTCGCCGAACGTCACCGACGTCGTCGAGGGCTCGAAACAGCCGATGCAGTACCTCTACTCCACTGTGGAGGGTGGTGGCCGCACGGTCTCCCTCGGTGACGCGAAGGAAGACCTGAGCCCGAACGCCCAGGCACAGCTGCAGCGGCTCGCGATCGTGGGACGGTTGCTGCAGTCGCACTTCTCTCCGGACTACACGTTCGACTCGCCGGTCGACATCGAGTGGCTCGCCACCGACGAGATCCTGTACGTCCTGCAGCTGCGGCCGTACTCGATCTGATGCTGGGACTTCGCGTACCGGCGACTCCGGAAGTGGCGCGTGCCGTCCGCCTGACGTACGGCTTCCAGTTCTTCTTCGGGCTGCTGCTGTGGATCCCGATCTTCTACGAGTACCAGAAGCAGCTCGGCATGAGCGACGCCGAGATCTTCGGCATCCAGTCGATCTACTACATCGCGTTCTGCCTCATGGAGATCCCGACCGGCATGGTCGCGGACCGCTTCGACTACCGCACGTCGTTGTGGCTCGGCGCGAGCGTGCTGGTCGGCGCGAACCTCGTACCGGTGTTCGCCGGCAACTACACCGGGTTCCTGATCCACTTCCTGCTGATCGCGCTGGCGAGGTCGTTGATCTCGGGCGCCCAGAGCGCATACCTGTACGAGTACCTCAACGCGCACAACGCCGGGCACCTCTACCTCAAGGTCGAAGGCGTCGGACGGTCGTACAGCCTGGTCGGCAAGATCGTGTACTGGCCGGTGATCGGTCTGCTGATGCAGTGGAACATGCCGTCGCCGTACTGGCTCACCGCGATCAACGCGGCGATCGCCGTCGTCCTCGCGCTAAAGCTCCCGCCGATTCCTGGCTGGACCAGGCCGGAAGGCAAGACGTCCAAGCTCCTCGCGGGCGTCGGGGGCGCGTTCGGCTCGCTCAAAGCCTCGCGCTGGCTGCTCCTGCTGATGGTCCAGGGCATCGCGATGTTCACGCTGGTCCGGATCCTGCAGGTGAACCTGTTCCAGCCGGTGCTCGAGTCGAAGCACGTCTCGGTCAACTGGTACGGCTCGGTGCTCGCCGCGATGACGATCTTCGAGGCGATCGCCGCCGCACGACCGCACTGGCTGTCGCGCAAGATCGGGCCGGCGAAGTCGGTGTTCCTGCTGACCGTCGTGATGGCGCTGTCGATCGGCTTCATCGTGCCGTCCGGCGGGGTGCTCACGATCGTGTTGCTGTGCCTGTTCTCCGTGACGGCGGGCATGAGCTTCCCCATCCAGAAGAAGCTCCTCAACGACGCGATCCCGGACTCCCGTTACCGCGCAACGCTTCTCTCGATGGAGTCCATCATGGACCGTGCCGTGTGCGCGGTCGTCGCGGTCGCGCTCGGCGCCTACCTCGCCGGCGGGCAGCTCAACGAGTTCCTGGTGCTGTCGTCCGTCGTCACCGTGATCCTGATGGCGTTGCTGGCGGGCCTGCTGATCGCCGTCAGGACCACAAGGCGGCGACGAGCTCAGCTCGTCCCGTGATGGAGAGCTTGCGGTAGGCGCTCGACAGGTGCAGCTCCACCGTGCGGCGGGTCAGGTGCAGGGTCTCGGCGATCTGCCGGTTCGTCAGACCCTGCGCCGCCATCCGCGCGACCCGGTTCTCCTGCTTGGTCAGGCCCTGCACCTGGTCGCCCTCGTCGCGCACCTCGTCACCCGCGAGCTTGGCCAGCGGGTGCGCGCTGAGGTGACGCGCAAGCTCGAACGCGCGCCGCAGGTGCGGGGCCGCCGCCTCGGTGCGTCCCTTGCGCCGCAGGTGATGCCCGAGCCAGTAGAGCGACTGGGCGTGCAGCAGCCGGTGCGGTGACGAGGCGAGCAGCTGTTCTGATTCGGTCAGGACATCGATGTCGTCGGTGCTGATGCCCACGCTCATCATCGCGGTCCCGACAACACGCGTGGAACCCCACCGCTTCGCCAGATCAAGCTCCTCGTGCGCGAGCCGGGCCGCGTCGTCGCGGTTGCCCAGCGCCAGATACGCGCGTACAGCGTGGTGCCGCCACGCCATCAGCGCGGGGTTCGGCATCTCGCGTGCGGCGAGCCGTCGCCCAGCCTCGAGCAGGTCTTCCAGAGCGCCCTCTGCGTGGCACGACGCGAGCTTGAGCCGGCCGCGCGCGTAGACGATGTTGATGTGCTGCAACAGGTCGCCGTCCTCGGCGACGAGCGGGGCCGCCTCGTCGAACTGCCCCATCTCGACGCACACCTCGGCGAGCTTCGCCCTGGCCAGCAGAACCGCGGGGCAGTCCACGCTGCCCGTCGAGGTCGGCGGCGTCAGGAACGTGTAGGCGCGCGCGAGATCACCGCTGTTGTGGAACGCGGCGGCGCGGGCGATCATGCTCAGCATTCCCCGGCGCAGGTGCGGGTCGTAGGAGACCGGCGCGGTGCTGTGCGAGAGCCAGAACTTGTTGATGTGCTCGGGGTGATCCGCGAGCACCGGCACCAGGAACGTGAACAGGTAGGGCTCGCCGAACACGTCGACCCACTCGCCGTCGAGTGCCGCGAGCGCGTGCTCGACGGCTTCGTCGGACGAGTCACCGCTGCGCGCGTTGCCGACCGCGAGCAACGCCTCCCGCGCGCGCCGCAGGTTCGGGTCCTGCGGGACGTCGCCGATGAGGTCGTCGTAGTACTTGCCCGCGCAGTTGGCCATCCGGGCGTCGCGGTTGGCGGCGAGGAGATAGGTGGTGCAGACGAGGTTCCACACCTTGTCCCGGTCCTCGGGCAGCAGCCGGGCGACCGCCATGATCGCCAGCGACACCGCGAAGTGCGCGTCGGAGCCGGTGCACATGTTCTGGATCAGCGACAACGTGGCGTTCGCGGCGAGATGCGGGTCCTCGCAGGCGGTCAGCGCGTCGCGGACCCTGTCGCGGCCTTCCGCGTTGTCCAGGAGGTGTTCGGCGTGGCCGAGCTCGATCTCGATCGACAGCCGGTCCTCATCGGACAGATGTTCCTCCAGCGCCCGTTCGAGGTGCTCGACGCCACCGACCTCGCGCAGCAGATCCACCGACCACGGCAGGCGGACCGACCTGGCCTTCAGCACGTGCTCGGCGACGCGTTCGTCCGGCGCGTCGGACTCGAACAGCAGCCAGGCGGAGCGGGCGTGCGCGGCGGAGCGGACGGCGATCGGCATGTCGGCGAGGATGCTGTTGCGCACGAACGGATAGCGGAACGTCAGAGGGTCGGTGTCGGCGAGCACGCCGAGGCGGACGAGCGTGTCGACGGCGGGCAGCGCGTCGAACCCGGTCAGCGCGGACAGCAGTTCCAGGCCCGCGTCGCCGTCCAGCACGGCCGCGGATCGGGCGACTTCGGCGGCGCCGGTGTACTCGCGCAGCCGCATGCCGACCATCTCGCCGACCGAGGCCGACCCCTCGCCTTCCTCACGTAGCAAGGCTTGTAGCAGATAAGGGTTTCCGCCGGTGAGCTCGTGGCAACGCTGCGGGTCGCGGTCCCCGATGCCCAGCTGAGCGATGGCGGCGACGTCGAGGCCGTCGAGATCGATGCGGTGCGGGTGCGCGCCGGCGATCTCGGGCAGCGTCACCTCGTCCGTGGACAGGTAGCCCTGGGAGGCACCGAGAGCGATGACGACCGGCATGCCCTGCAACCGTGGCCGAAGGTAGGCGAGAGCACGCTTGGAGAACGTGTCGGCGACGTGGACGTCGTCGATGACCATCAGGATCGGAGCCTTGCGCGCGGAGTTCGCGGCGCGCGCGTACAGCTCTTCGAGGTCGCGTTCGTTGGCGAGGCACGGTGCGAGCTGGCGTACTACGGCACCCGGTAAGTGGCTCTCCAGGCGGGCGCTCTTGGCCAGCCGGACGGTGAACCCGCGGCTTCGCGCCTCAGCCGTGAAGGCGTCCAGCAGCGCGGACTTGCCGATGCCGAAGCCTCCGGTGACGACCACGCACGAGGCCGTTCCTTGCACTGCTTCGTCCAGCAAACGTCCGAGAGCCGCGAGTTCCGCGTCCCGGCCGAGTAGTGGAGATGTCACCTCTACCTACCCCTGCCTTCGGTACCGAGAGGACCGCAGGTCGAACGTTTCGGTGTTCCTTCGGTGAGGACCGTAGAGACCTGCGCTTCGTCGTCGGGCAAACTTACCCACAGGTAACGGTTAACGGAACTGTGAGCTGTTCGGAGGAGCGCGATGACCTGGGCCGGGCTGGTGAGCGGATGGTTCCGCCTCGCCTGCGCGCTCATCGCCTCGTCTGTCCGTTCAGACGTGCCGGAACAGCGGAAACGGCTCGCTGTGAGCAGACTCCGCACGCGTCAGGGTGCCGGCTTCGACCGGGTCGACGGTGTGCGCGGACAACGACTCCACGACCGTCAGGACCGCGGCGATGGCCACCACGACGCCTGCCGCGACCACCAGGACGCTGCGCGTGATGCGGCCCGAGATCGGGCCCAAGATCGCGCGCTGCCGGTGCCCGGCGGGTGGGTGGACGACCTGACGCAGCACGGGCGCGAACATGCCGAAGTCGGCCGCGTCGCGCTGGCAGCTCTCGCACCCGGCTAGGTGCCGGGAGAAGATCACGTGCTGGGCGGGGTCGAGCACCCCGAGCACGTACGCCGCAACATCACCGCACGGCCCTTCCGGGCTCGTGCGGTTTTCGTCGTCTGGATCTTCAGGTCCTGCTTCTCCTGCCACGTGCGCGTGCTCGTGATGTGGTTGACGGGTCACCATCCCGCTAGCTCCTGTCCTGCAGCGCCCGGCGGATCGTGTGCATCGCCTTGTACAGCCGGGACTTGACGGTTCCTTCCGGGACTCCGAGAACGATCGCGGCCTCCTTCACGGTTCGTCCCATGACATACGTTTCGTAAATAGCGGACCGATGTTCATCACTCAATTGGCGTACTACCTCGGTAATGACCATCACCGAAAGTGTCTGTTCCGTGTCGTCCGGAGATTCGGCGATGTCAGGGCGAAGCAATTCCACTTCCTGCGGACGCGCCTGACGGCTGCGCCATCCGTCGATCACAATGCGACGAGCCACGGTACAAAGCCACCCGCGCAACATCCCGGGTTCACGAACAAGGTGTGCGGAGTTCTGCCAAGCCCTGATCAACGTCTCCTGGACGACATCTTCCGTCCATTGACGGTCGTAGTTGGTCAGGCACAGGACCTGCGAGAACAACATCCGCTGGAACTGCCCGTAGAGGAGCGTGAGCAATTCCTCGTCCTGATCAGCTTGTGCGACCCTGCCCTGATCGACCATGAAGCTTGCGACCTCCCCAGATATCGGCGACGGCTTCGCTTCGGGCGGCAGGCCTAGCGACTCGGTGGCCGAGTATGGAATCCATCGCATCCTACATCGTGAACACGAAATCCTCTCGGGTACGTAAATTCAGCCTCAATGGTTCGCAAGTTCTAGTGTGATCCACGTCACAATGCTATCTTCGCATACGTGGTGAACCGAGGCCCCACCAGCGCGTATCACCTTCGAAGGCAGCTCGATCGCGGGGAGGAACGGGCACTATGCGTCACCGGATGGGCACGCTGGGGCACCACGCAGCGCTGTTTGCCGTCTCGTCTGTCGTATTTCTGGGAGCGCTGATAGGGGCGGTTCCAGCAAATGCGCAGTCGACCGACGTGCAACCCTCGGAACGCTCTTTCATGGTATCTCTGCGCCAAGCGAACTCTTGGCTCGTACCTGTCAGCAAAGAGGCTCCTGGGCGCACCACGAATGCTGGGATCAGCAATGCGGGACGAGATATATTCGAAGCGCACTCTCGACTCGACGTCGATCTTCTGAAAGCCGCCAGCGATCTTGGCGTGGTGCTGCCGAACGACGTGAGCAGTGAACACCAGTCACTCATCAACGAGATGGCAGAGCGCACCGGAGACAACCACGACCGTGCCTACGCGACGATCGTGCGACAGACTCAGGGCGGCCTTCTGGTAATGGCGGTGCAAACACGGGCCACGACGCAGAACACCGCAATTCGCACGCTCGCCCACCAAACCGTTCAAATGCTCATCCGCACGATGACGGTCCTCGAGAACACCGGACTGGTCGACCCGTCCGCCCTCGAATTGGTGACGGCCAAGGCACAGGTGAACGCGGTTCGCGTCATCGGGCAGAACATCGAACCGTCGGACCGGGAATTGCTCGTTCTGCTCACCCAGCATTCGCTGTGGCAGAAACCGGCGAGCCGCGAGAGCTCCGACCGGGCCCGTGACGCGAAGGTCCGCAAGGTGGCGGGCCAGCTCGCCGCCGAACACACGCAGCTCACCTCGGCGGTGGCCGACGCGGCCAAGCAGATCGGCGTCGATCTCCCGGCCGAACCGACCACCGAGCAGAAGTCGTGGGCGAACGCCATCTCGTCCAGCTCCGGCGACGAGCTCGACCGCATGTACGCGAACCTGTCCCGCGCCGCCGACGGCAGCCTGATCATCCAGGTCGCCCAGGCCCGCGCGACGACCAAGAGCATCCCGGCACGCGTCGCCGCACAAACTGGTCTGACGCTCCTCCTCAAGCACATGCTCCTGCTGGAGGGCACCGGCCTGGTCAAGTCGAACTCCCTGCTGATGACCGACGTCCCGGCCATCACCCAGCACAAGTCCGCCCCCAGCCCGCCCCCTCAGCCCGACGACTCGTCCACGAGCATCGGCTTCATCACCGGAATCCTCGTCCTCGTCGTCGCCGGCGCGGGCACCCTCTGGCTGGTCCGAGCCATCGGCCACCACGGCGAACACCGCCGCTGACCCAACTGATATATCGGCTGCAAGCCCTCGCCAACCGATATATCAGCCCCCTCGACCGGCCTTAGCAATGAGTCTTTTGACGACGTCGTCCAAAGTCTCATTGCTAAGGCGCAGGTCGGCGGGGGTGCTGGGTTGACATAATCAGCGTGAGAGGCGGAACGTGCCCAGGACCTCGAGGTTGGGGGTGCCGGGGCCGCCGCGGGTGTTTCGGGTGTCGCGGACGATCGCGACGTGGTCGGCGTCGGGTGGCGCGGGCACCACGACGGTGAGGACGCGTGGGGTGTCCGAGCCGGTATCCGGATCTTGGGGGAACGTCTCGACGTTGCTGCCGAGGCCTGCCCACACCGGGACGCGGCTGACCGTGCGCCCCTCGCGGTTGCGGACCTCGACGTAGTCGCCGGCGTCGCTGTCGCGGAAGAGCCCGACCGTCACGTTGACCGGGTGCTGCTCCAGCAACCGGACACCTTCGGCGGCGAACTCGAAGATGAGGCGGACGGATCTGGTCAGCGGAACGTCGGTCATCGCGCGCCTCCGGAGGGGGTGGGCAGGATCCCTTGTATGAGGCATCGGCGGCGGGGCTAAGTACGTGTCGAGGTTTGTGCGGTGTCCACCCGTTCGACGGCATGCGCTTCGGTGAGGTCGACTGCTTCCCACTTGTCGACGAGCCGGTCGATCACCGCGGCCGGCACCGGTTCCGGGCGGGCCCGGTTGCGCGAGTGGATCACGGCCTTCGGGGCTTCGAGGCCGATCAGCGTGATGCGGGCGCGGTAGTCGGCGGCCAGGCCGATGCAGCGGTCGCGCAGCTGGCGGGAGATGTTGGTCGCGTTCCACACGAACGGCTCCCCCGCACGCAGCAGCACCCGCGCTTCCTCGAAGGCGGCGGCCGCCACGGCGCGTTGGTCGCCGTCGGGAGCGATGCCGAGTCGTGCACGCACGGAGTCGAGGCTGACGACTGGCAAACCCGGTCGGTTGCGAGCGATCCAGTGGTCCTTGCCGACGCCGGGCAGACCTGACAGCACGGTCACCTCGACGCGCGTGTCGTCGTAGGCGGCGTAGTCCGGGTCGCGGCCGGGCGTGCGGAAGTACTGGAAGCGCGCGTGGTCGGACGGGAAGAGCCGCGGGCGGTCGAGGCACGAGCGTTCGCGGCAGTACTCCTCGAACAGGGCGATGTTGTCGAGCACCGCCTCGACGTCGCCGCAGATCCGGCCGAGGATGTCAGCGCGGGCGAGCGTCGCGAGGTCGTCGTTGCGCGCGAGCAGGCTCACCCGGAACGCGATCTGGTCGAGGTCGGGACGTTCCAGCGCCCAGAACGGCACCTGGTGGTGACGCACCAGCGCGCAGACGTGTTCGCGCCACGCGATCGGGCGGTCCATCTCCCACAACAGCCTGCGCGCCAGCAGGTCGCCGGCGCGCGAGTGGCCGTGCGCGGTGACGCGGCCGGCGTCGATCTGGGTGCGGAACGGCTTCGCGACGTCGTGGAGCAGCACCGTCGCGAACAGCCGCACGCGGTCGGGTTCGGGACGGGCGCGCCACTCCGGCAGCGACACCAGAGCCTCGCACGCCATCCGGGTGTGGGTGGCGACGTCGCCTTCCGCGTGGTGGATCGGATCCTGAGGCACACCTTCAAGAGCGCGCACCCACGGGAACGCCGCACGGACGGCGGTCCAGTCGAGAGTCCACTGTGGACCTGACGGGCAGAGTTCCTCAAACACGCGGCACCACCCGGTTCGGCAGGATCGGGCGGTCCTGCCAGTGGCTGCCCGAGTCCAGCACGGCGGTGACGAACGTCGGGCGCACCCACTTGTAGCGCTCGACGGTGCGGCCACCCTCCTCCACCTTGATGTAGAGGCCTTCCATGTGGTCGTCGGAATCCGTTTCCGCGACAACGACTTCAGCGTCCTGGCCCGCCGCCACGGCAGCTTCGACCAGCGAGGAACGCCACCGGGGTGTGCGGCAGGTCGACGGGCCGATCAGAGCGGTCAGGTCCTTCAACACCCGCAACGGGCCCTCGTGCAGCACCGGTACGGAGACCACCGGAGTGCCTTCCAGAACACGGCGGCGTTCCGGCGTGGACAGGAAGTCTCCGGTGTCGCGGTCGAGCAGGTCGAACTCGCAGAAGTGGTGCGGCAGCGCGTCGTAGAACACGGTGTGCTTGGCGTAGAGCCATTCTCCGTACAGAACGAAACGCGTGCCGAGCCGCTCCCAGAGCACGCTCTGGTGCGTCGCGGCCCAGGCCTTCAGCGGCGCGAACTGGCGCTCGCGCGGCCCGCCGGTGAGGAAATGGCCGCGTGACTGCAACTTCAGCGTGCCATCGCCCTCGAAGCTGATGCCCGCGTTGGCGCCGTCGAGCTTCTCCTCTACGACCAGGTGCCGTCCCGCGATCGCGCGGAACGGCACCTGGTCGAGGTCCTCGTCGCCCGGTTGCAGGCGCGAGCCCTCGAGGTGGGGAGTTCGCGGGTACTTGCGCAACATGCCCCGATTTGTAACCCGTCCGGGCGCCCGCTCGCGAACGGTTTACGCCTTGCCGACGAACGCGGCCTTGTCGGAGTTGAAGGTCGGTTCGAAGACGAGCTGCATCTCACCGGGCTGCGCGCCCACGGAGTACGCCGCCTCGTAGGTGTAGGTCTTGCCGGGCAACACGGTCACCGACTCGAACCCGCCGCCGCACTCACCGCCGGAGTCGAACACGCGCTCCGCTCTCTGCCCGTTGAACTGCGCGTCGTCGCCCATGGACATCAACGCGGTCTCGAAGGCGGCGCCCGTGCCGTTGGTGACGGTGATCTTGAACTTCACCGCGCGGGCGATGTTCTGCGGTGACGCGAACTGGCCCGGCGTGCACGCGACGGGCTCGGCGACGTCGACGGAGAGACCGTTCGCCCACGTGTAGCGCTTGCCCCAGGTCGGCGGTTGCACGAGCGCCTCCTGTTTCGGCGCCGCGCCCGGTGTGTCGAAGACCTTGTTCAGCTCCTCGACCGCGGACTGCTGCGCCACCACCGTGAAGACGATTCCCAGCACGCACAACACGACTCCGACGATCGCGAGGACCTTGCGCGTGCCGAACAACGCGATCACGCCGAGCACGATGCCGACGAACGCGCCGATCGCGGTGAGGTTGTTGAGGAAGATGACCCACGAGCCGACGACACCGACGATCCCGAGTATCACCGCGGCCCATGCGAGCGCACCGAACCGCGTGGGTTTCTGCGGTGCGACCGGAGGCGGGGCGTAGACGGGCTGCGTCGGATAGGTCATCACGGCTCCTGGCGGTTGCGATGTGTGACCACCACGTCGATTGGTCCGCTTGGCCCGTTAGCGCCGCACTCGGGCGTCACCCGATCGAGTTACTCGCGGCCCGTCAGCCGACTTCCGTCGGTAGCGGGACGGATACGATCCGTACAGGCTTGGCGCTGGATGCCATCCTTGAAAGGAACCCTGCACATGGCACGACGACTCGTCGTATCCCTGCTCGCGGCGATCGCCGCACTCGGTGTGACGACGGCACCGGCCCAGGCCGCCGTCGACTTCACCGGCACCGTGGCGCTCAACAACTGCTCCGGTTCGGTGGTTCGCCTGCCGAACTCGACGGCGGCGGACAAGGCACTCGTGCTCACGAACGGGCACTGCGTCAACCTCATGAAGGCCGGCGAGGTGGTCGTCGATCGGACGCTGCCGCGAGCGCGCACCTTCGAGCTGCTCAACGGATCCGGCGGGCGGATCACGACCTTGAGCAGCACCAAGCTCGTCTACGCGACGATGACCGGCACCGACGCCGCGTTCTACCGGCTCGACCAGACGTACGGGCAGATCCAGCAGTCGGGCAGCCGGGCGCTGGAGCTGTCGGCATCGCACCCCGTCGCCAAGACCGACATCCGGGTCGTGTCGGGCTACTGGAAGCGGATCTACTCCTGCCAGGTCGACGGCTTCGTGTACCAGCTCAAGGAAGCCGACTGGACCTGGCGCGACTCTCTGCGCTACACGTCGTCGTGCAACACCATCGGCGGCACCTCGGGCTCGCCGATCATCGACAACGCGAGCGGCAAGGTCGTCGGCGTCAACAACACCGGCAACGAGAGCGGCGCCCGCTGCACGATGAACAACCCGTGCGAGGTCGACGCCGCGGGCAAGGTCACCGTCCGCAAGGGCATCAACTACGGCCAGCAGACGTTCGACTTCGTCGCCTGCTTCGGTCCCGGCACGACGCTGAACCTGGCACTGCCGGGCTGCAAGGTCGCGAAGCCCTAGGACATGGCGAAAGCCCGGGACGCCCCTGCCGCGCCCCGGGCTTTCTGCTTCTACTAACGCGCCGCGCGGACAATCAGGTCGGCCACGGTGTCCGGCTGAGACACGGCGACCGAGTGCGAAGCGTTGCGCACCTCGACGACGGCCTTGGCGTGGGCGCGCTCGGCCATCCACTTCTGGGCCGCGATCGGGATGTTCTTGTCCTTGCCGGCCACGACGAAGTACGACGGGATCTGGTGCCACGCGGGCTCGCCGGCCTTCTCGGTCAGCGCGGTGTCGTTGACCGGCCGCTGCGTCGCCGCCGCCAGCGTCGCGTCCTTGCGCGAGACGTCGGCCGCGAACTGCTGCCAGTACTTGTCCTGCTGGATCACGAGGTCCTTGGTGCCGTCACCGATGTCGATGGTCGACAGCGTGTCGCCCAGGGTGCTGCCGGGGAACTTGCCCGACAGCTCCAGCGCGCTCTCGCCCTTCTCCGGAGCGAACGCCGCGACGTAGACGAGCGACTTCACGTTCGGGTTGCCCAGTGCGGCCTCGGACTGGACCATGCCGCCGTAGGAGTGGCCGGCGAGCACGATCGGGCCGTCGATCGAGGCGAGCACCTTGCGCAGGTAGGTCGCGTCACCGGTGAGGCTGCGCAGCGGGTTCGCCACCGCGACGACCGGGAATCCCTTGCGCTGTAGGCGTTCCACGACACCGTTCCAGCTGGACGCATCGGCGAACGCGCCGTGCACCAGGACGACGGTCGGCTTCTTGGTCTTGGTGGTCTCCTCCGAGGCACCGGCACCCGACGGGACAACAGCAGCCAGGGCCAGCAGGGTCCCAAGAACGGCGAACACCTTACGAACTCGCATTGGTCTCTCACTCTCGTCCGGCACCTTGGCGGTGGTGCATCGCGCTCGATTAGGTCGTGCACGATGTAAGTTACCGGACGAGATACCTCGCACGCGAGGTAATTCAGGTCACACGGGGTTGTCAGCGCTCGGCGCCGTGCTTGACCCGGTGCAGAGCCTTGCGCAGGACGGCGATCTCCTGCTCGTCCATGCCGAGCGCCTTGCCGAGCTGGTTGGTCATCTCGGCGCCGATCCACCGCAGCTCACGACCCTTGTCGGTGAGCTGGACGAGCACGGAACGCTCGTCGTCGGGATGCGTGACGCGCACCAGCAGGCCGCTCTTCTCCAGCCGCTTGATCAACGGCGAGAGCGTGCTGTACTCGAGGTCGAGCTCGTGCACGAGCTCCCTGATCGGCCGCGAGTCGCGCTCCCACAGCAGGAGCATCACCAGGAACTGCGGGTAGGTGATGCCCGCCTTGTCCAGGATCGGCCGGTAGAACCCGGTGACCGCTCTCGACGTCGTGTAGAGGTCGAAGCAGAGCAGGTCGGAGACCGTGGGCGTGACGGCGGACGACGTGTCGGGAGTAGTGCTCACGTCAACCAGACTACTCGTGCACGATGTAATGACGCGACGTAATCAGTCACGGCGCGGGCCAGGGAAGAACGGTGAGCTCTGGCCACTGTTCGCACCATCGCCGGGTTTTCGCCTCGTACACGCCGCGCGGGGCGAGCACCGGGTTGGGACGGACGACGAGGTTGAACACGTCGGCCAGGCCGTGCGGCGCGTAGACACGCCACCTTCCGTTCTCGACGCGCACGCCAAGGCAACAGGTCGTGGCCGCGAACGAGTCGATGGCCGCTTCAGTCGAGGTGTACGGCTCGCACGGCACGCCGAAGCGCTCGGGGTACCAGAGGTGCACGCGGGCCTCGTTGCGGATCTCGACGACCGCCGGCAGGCCGCCGAAGACCTGGTCGGCTGCCTGGATGACCTCGTTCTCGGCGTCCCAGCCGAGATCGGAGTCGTCGAAGTAGAACAGGTCGTAGTCCTTGATGCCTTCGCCCGGCGGCCGTCCGGTGACCACGTTCCACACCGTCTGGAACAGGCACCCGGCCGTCAGGTACCAGCCGGGGAGGTCCAGCGCCGCGGCGCGACTCAAGACCTCCATCAGCAACTCGTTGCGGGCCAGGGTCGATCGCAGCGCGGCGACCTGTTCGTCGACCGGCAGCCGGCCGACCAGCCCGTCTGGCATCGATCTCACGTCTCATCCAGTGCCGAGCCTCGGCTCCAGCCGCACAACAGGCGACGCGTCCACCGAAACCCTGACACACCAAGGCCTCCATCAACGCAGCGCTGCGGACGCGGATCGATCGCGGTGCAGCGACCGCCGACCGACCAGCCCATCTGCCACCGGCCTCACGACCACGCCTCACCCAGCATCGACGCCTCGGCTCCAGCCGCACAACAGGCCAGACGTCCAGCGACACCCCGGCACACCAACACAGCCTTGCGGGCGAGGGGTTGGATCGCAGTACGGCGACCTGCTCGTCCACCGGCAGCCGGTCGATCACGACCAGGGCTCGTCCAACGCCGACGCCTCGTCGCCCGCCGAGCGGAGTTCGTCGCGGACCACGCGGTAGGCGAGGCCCTCGGCGTATCCCTTGCGCGCCAAGGCTCCTACGAGACGGCGGATCTTGGTCGTCTCGTCCGCGCCGGACAGCGTGCGGAGGCGTTTGCGGACCAGTTCGCGGGCCCGCTCCTCCTCCGCCTCACCGTCGACCGCGGCCACCGCTTCGGCCACGACCTCGTCAGCCACGCCCTTGCGCCGCAGCTCCATGGCCAGGGCTCGGCGGCCCAGGCCGTTGTAGGTGTGGCGGGAGCGGACCCACATCTCGGCGAACTGCGCGTCGTCGATCAGGCCCGCGCGGTCGAACTTGCCCAGCACGACCTCGGCCGCGCCGGCGCTGATTCCCTTGCGCAGCAACGCGTCGTGCAGCTCCTGACGCGATCGGGCCCGAGCGGTGAGCAGCGCGTAGCAGATGTCGCGTGCTTTGCGCTGCTCCTCAGCCTCGTCCAAACTCTTCTACCTCTTAGAACTCGACCGGCGCGGCGGGAGCGGCCTCGTCGGCGTCGAGGGTGGCGCCGATGCCGAGCTTGTCCTTGATGCGCTTCTCGACCTCGTTCGCGATGTCCGGGTTGTCCAGCAGGAACTTGCGGGCGTTCTCCTTGCCCTGCCCCAGCTGGTCGCCCTCGTAGGTGTACCAGGCACCGGACTTGCGCAGGATGCCCTGGTCGACGCCCATGTCGATCAGCGAGCCCTCGCGGCTGACGCCCTTGCCGTAGAGGATGTCGAACTCGGCCTGCTTGAAGGGCGGCGCGACCTTGTTCTTCACGACCTTGACCCTGGTGCGGTTGCCGACGGGCTCGCCGCCGTCCTTCAGGGTCTCGATGCGGCGGACGTCGAGGCGCACGGAGGCGTAGAACTTCAGCGCCTTACCACCGGTCGTGGTCTCCGGGGAGCCGAACATCACGCCGATCTTCTCGCGCAGCTGGTTGATGAAGATCGCGGTGGTGTTGGACGCGCTCAGCGCACCCGTGATCTTGCGCAGCGCCTGGCTCATCAGGCGGGCCTGCAGACCGACGTGGTTGTCGCCCATCTCGCCCTCGATCTCGGCGCGCGGCACGAGGGCGGCGACCGAGTCGATGACCAGGATGTCGAGCGCGCCGGAGCGGACCAGCATGTCCGCGATCTCGAGCGCCTGCTCACCGGTGTCGGGCTGGGAGACCAGCAGCGCGTCGGTGTCGACCCCCAGGCGCTTCGCGTACTCCGGGTCGAGGGCGTGCTCCGCGTCGATGAACGCGGCGATACCGCCGGCCTTCTGGGCGTTCGCGACGGCGTGCAGGGCGACGGTGGTCTTACCGGAGGACTCAGGACCGTAGATCTCGACGACGCGGCCCTTGGGCAGACCGCCGATGCCCAGCGCCACGTCCAGCGCGATCGCGCCGGTCGGGATGACCTCGATCGGGGCGCGGCCCTCTTCGCCGAGGCGCATCACGGAGCCCTTGCCGAACTGCTTGTCGATCTGCGCCAGGGCCAGCTCGAGCGCCTTGTCCCGGTCGGGTGCTGCGGGTGCCATCTTGGGTCCACCTTTTGTCGTCTGCCGTTGCTTCGTCATGTTGGACCTGACGCTACTGGCGGGGTCTGACAATTCTGCGAAGCCGGGGGTCGGGGCAACTGTAGCCGAACACGTGTTCGAGCACACGTGACACTCCGAAGCACGTGGTCAACGCCGATTTTCGGGAACTTCGAACGCGTCGCAGACCGCGACCCAGACTTCTTTGGCGCCGATTCCCGCCTCCAACGCGTCGTCGGCGGTCCGTCCTCCCAGCGACGACAGCACGTGGTCGCGGGCGATCATCTCGGCCCTGACCTGGCCGAACTCCCCTGCCATGAGTTTGCGGAACATGGTGATGCGCACTACGAGACCCTAACGAACGGGCTTTCGCAGCGACGCGAAGAGGCACACGACGAGCAACGGCAGCGCGGTGAACCCGACGATCAGCCCGAGCGCCGCGTACGACCACGCCGTCACGACGATCCCGGAGACAGCGCCACCAACGGCCCCGCCGACGTTCATCACCAGATCGGACAGCCCCTGCGCGGCCGGCCGGTCCTCGACCCGCACCGACTCGGTCAGCAACGCCGACCCGGACACGAGCCCCGCCGACCAGCCGAACCCGAGCAGCGCCAGTCCCGCCGCGAGCTGCGGGGCGTCGTGCGACGGCGCCATCCCCGCGATCCCGGACGCCGCCACCACCAGCGACGCGCCGATCGCGAGCACCGGCACGCGCCCCAGCCGGTCCGCCATCCACCCGAACAACGGGCTCGCGGCGTACATCGCGGCCACGTGCAGGCTGATCACCACGCCGACCACGCGCAACGACGACCCGGCGTGGTTCATGTGCACCGGTGTCATCGACATCAGCCCGACCATCGCGGTGTGGCACAACATCACTCCAACGAGTGCAAGTCGCGCCATCGGCCCGAGCGATCCCCAGATCTTCAGGCCACCCGGAGTGCCCCCGCCGCCGGAGCAGTGCGGGGATTCAACCGGTCGAGTGCTTCTCACGACCACGAGCGGGTCCGGCCGCAACCCGAACTGGATCACCAGCACCGCCGCGCACAGCACGATCGCCGCCAGCAGGAACGGCCCCACACCCACTGGCAGGCCCAGGAAAACCGCGAGCCGTCCGGCGGGATCGGCGAGGTTCGGCCCGATGATCGCGCCGATCATCGCCGCCCACACCACGCGGGAGAGCTCGCGCGCACGACGTTGCGGATCCGCCAGATCCGTTGCGGCATAACGAGCCGCGTAGTTCGCGCTGGACGCCCCTCCGAACAGAAGGAGTCCTACCAACAACACCGGCCACACTCCGGCACCCACGGCGACAGCTGCGATCACGGCGCCGAGTGCGCCCATGCCGTAGCCGAGGATCAATGCGGGACGACGCCCCCGCCGTTGCGCCAAGCGTGCGCCGGGTAAGGCGAGCAGCGCGGCACCGGCGACGGCCGCGGTCTGCGCGAGCCCGCCGACGGCATCGGACCCGGACAGCGACGCGGCGATCAACGTGCTGATCGCGAGGCCGATCGTCACGGCCGCCGACCCCAGGATCTGGGTGCCGGTCAGCACGCGGACGACCTTGCGCTGCACGCGTTCGACCTGCGGCGCGACGGTCACCATGATCGCGATGGTGGCACGCGGGACCCACGTGCCGACAGGTCCATCAGGGGCGGTTACTCACCCGGTTGCACGGTCTGCTCGAAGAAATCGGCGATTTCGTCCGGCTTGAGCTCGTCGGCGTTCTCCTCGGCGTTCTTGGTGAGGATGCCGAACATGGGGCGCCCCTTGGCCGTGAACACCAACACGCCGGTGCCGCTCGACGTGGCCGCGCGGTAGGTGCCCTCCAGGCCGTTGCCGGTCCAGTCGGCCTCGACGCGGTCGGTCTGGAACGACTTCACGATGGCCTCGGCGTTGTTCTCCGCGCCGGTCACGCTGTCGGTGAGGATGTACTGGACCGCGTAGCCGTCGCGGATCGTGCAGCTCACGACGGTGCCCTTGATCTCCTCCATGCCGGTGATCTGCGCGGAGTCGGCCTTCTCGCAGCCGCCGCCGTCCGGCACGTGGCCCGCGAGCTGGCGCAGGCATTGGGTGAAGCCCTGGCCGTCCTGGGTGACGTCGTCCTTGCACTCGTCCGCGCTGGGCAGGTTCGGGCCGTTGAACGCGAACACCGCGCCGACGACGAGGGCCAGCGCCACGACAGCACCACCGATGCCGAGCAGGACCTTCTTGTTGTCCTTCTTCGGCGGCAACTGCTGCTGCGGGAAGTTGGTCGGGTAGGCGCCGCTGACGTTCGGGTTCATCGGGTACTGCGACGTCAGCTGGTAGGTGCCGCTCGCCGAGTACGGCCCGCTCGCGTTCGGGTTCGGGTACGAGCCGCTCGGGTATGAGCCACTCACGTTCGGATTGACCTGGTGCGGTCCGCTCACAGCGGGGCTGACCGGCGCCGTCACGACCGTCGGCGGCTCGACGTACTTCGGCTTGTCGTCCTCGGGCTTGAGCGTGATCATCGCGCGGTCGACGACCTGTGCCCCGGACGCGACGATCGTCTCCGGGTTGTCGGGACTGGTCGGGACGATGCCGACCTTCTCCGCGATGACCTGTGCGACCAGCGGCATCCGGCAGGAGCCGCCGACGAGGTAGACGTGCTCCGGCGTGACACCGGCCTTGTGCACGGTGCTGATGAGCAGCTCGGTGGTGCGGATCAGACTCGGCCGGATCAGCGCCTCCAGCTCCGCGCGCGTGACGACGACCTTCTCGAACGGCTCCGGCATCATCACCTCGACCTGAGGCAGCGCGGAGAGGTCCTCCTTGGCGAGGCGCAGCTCCTCGCGCAGGCCGAGGCGGGCGCGGTGGTCGTCCACGGTGACCGGGCGCAGCAACCGCTGCCAGCCCGCGGGGTCCTTGTGCGAGACGCTGCGGCCGATGTGCTCGAGCAGCGCCTGGTCGATGTCGAGACCGCCGACGTCGCTGAGGCTGCCGTCGGCGAGGATGCGGTGCTCGGCGTCGAGCACAGAGACGTCGAACGTGTCTGCGCCGAAGTCGTAGATCGCGAGCGGACGGCCGCCGCCGAGCGACGCCACCGCGATGGCCTCGGGAACCGGCACCAGCTCGCCGGTCATGCCCGCGAGCCTGGCCGAGGACAGGAGCTTGTTGCGCCTGGTCGGGCCCCACTCGGCGGGGTGCGTCAGGCGGATCTCGTCCAGCTGCCCGCCCTGCAGCAACGGCGTCACGACCGCCATCACGTGCTCGTAGATGGCCGCGATCGCGTCGTTGACCGGCAGGTTGGTCTCGCCGAGCTTGATCGTCGCCTTGTCGATGTGGCGCTTGGGGTTCGGCTCGTAGCGCGACGGGTCCTGGCGCGACCGCCGCTCGGCTTCTCTGCCGACGCGCAGGGTGCCGTCCTCGTCGAGGTAGACGGACGAGGGCATGGCGGGCCCTCCGTCCAGATCCACCACACCGTGGTCGGACAGCACCGCAACCGTGTTGGCGGTGCCCAGGTCGACGGACAGGACGCGCACCGTGCTCCCCTCGCAGGACGTACTGCGGGTGATCGTGCCACAGCGGGCTTCGGCGGGTGCTCGGACCTGCGCAATCAGAAAATGTCAGACCCGGTTGTCATGATGGTCGGCATGGACGTGATGGAGGCTTTCTCACCGGCGACCAGGCAGTGGTTCGCCGGGGCTTTCGCCGCGCCCACCCAGGCCCAGACCGGTGCGTGGGCGGCCGCGGCGGCGGGCGAGCACGCGCTGGTCATCGCCCCGACGGGCTCGGGCAAGACGCTGGCCGCGTTCCTGTGGGCACTGGACCGGCTGGCTTCGTCTCCCGTGCCGCCGGAGCCGAAACGCCGGTGCCGGGTGCTTTACGTGTCGCCGTTGAAAGCACTGGCGGTGGACGTCGAACGAAATCTGCGCGCGCCGTTGGCCGGTATTCGGCAGGCCGCGCACCGGCTCAACCTCACCGAGCCGTCGATCACCGTGGGCATGAGGACGGGCGACACCTCCCCAGAGGAGCGGCGGGCGTTCGGGCGCACTCCCCCGGACGTGCTGGTGACGACGCCGGAGTCGTTGTTCCTGTTGCTCACGTCGTCGGCGCGCGAGTCGTTGCGCGGCGTCGAGACGGTGATCGTCGACGAAGTGCACGCGGTGGCGGGCACCAAGCGCGGCGCGCACATGGCGTTGTCACTCGAACGGCTGGACGCGCTGCTCGAGAAGCCGGCGCAGCGGATCGGGTTGTCGGCGACGGTGCGGCCGGTCGAGGAGATCAGCACGTTCCTGGCCGGCGGGCGTCCGGTGTCGATCGTGCAGCCGAAGACTCCCAAGACCATCCAGGTCGAGGTGGAGGTGCCGGTCGAGGACATGGCTCTGCTCGGCCAGCCGACGGGTGAGGTGTCGGGTTCGGCGGCGGGCCCCGAGCAGCGCACGTCCATCTGGCCGTCGGTCGAGGCTCGGGTGCTCGAACTGGTGCGGGCCCACCGGTCGACGATCGTGTTCGCGAACTCGCGGCGGCTCGCGGAAAGGCTGACCGCGCGCCTCAACGAACTGGCCGAAGAAGCCACCGAACTGGAGTCGTTCCCGGCCGAAGCCATCGGTCAGTCGGGACTCACGACGCAGAAGACGGCTTCTGTCGCCCGCGCGCACCACGGCTCGATGTCGCGCGAACAGCGCACCGCGGTAGAGGAAGACCTGAAGTCCGGACGGCTGCCGTGCGTGGTCGCGACGTCGTCGTTGGAGCTCGGCATCGACATGGGCTCGGTCGACCTGGTCGTGCAGGTCGAGGCGCCACCGTCGGTCGCCTCGGGTCTGCAACGCGTCGGTCGTGCCGGTCACCAGGTCGGCGCGATCTCGCGGGGCGTGATGTTCCCGAAGTTCCGCGGCGACCTGGTGTCGTGCGCGGTGGTGGCGGAACGGATGCAGAACGGCGCGATCGAGGCCGTGAAGTTCCCGCGCAACCCGTTGGACGTGCTGGCGCAGCACATCGTCGCGATGGTGGCGATGGAGACGTGGACGGTCGAGGAGCTGACGGGGCTGGTGCGGCGGGCGGCGCCGTTCGCCGGTCTGCCGGACTCGGCGCTGCACGCCGTGCTCGACATGTTGTCTGGCCGGTACCCGTCCGAGGAGTTCGGCGAGCTGCGGCCGCGGATCACCTGGGACCGGGTGAACTCCGAGCTGCGCGGCCGTCCGGGTTCTCAGCGTTTGGCGGTCACCTCCGGCGGCACGATCCCGGACCGCGGGCTGTTCGCGGTGATGACGCCGCCGTCGGAGAACGGTCCTGGTTCGCGGGTCGGTGAGCTCGACGAGGAGATGGTCTACGAGTCGCGCGTCGGCGACACGTTCCTGCTGGGCACGTCGTCGTGGCGGGTCGAGGACATCACACACGATCGAGTGATCGTCGTGCCGGCGCCGGGGCAGCCCGCGCGGATGCCGTTCTGGAAGGGCGACGCGCCGGGCCGTCCGCTGGAGCTCGGCAGGGCGATGGGCAGGTTCCTCCGCGAAGTGTCCACAATGGAGGATTCGGCGGCGCGCGAACGGGCTTCCGCGGCGGGTCTGGACGCGTGGGCGACGGACAACCTGCTGGCGTACCTGGGCGAGCAGCGCGACGCGACACGGCACGTCCCGAACGACAGAACCGTGCTGGTGGAACGGTTCCGCGACGAGCTGGGCGACTGGCGGCTCGTCGTGCACTCCCCGTTCGGCGCCCAGGTCAACGCGCCGTGGGCGTTGGCGATCGCGGCCCGGCTGCGCGAACGCCGTGGTGTCGAGGTGCAGGCCGCGCACTCCGACGACGGCATCGTGCTGCGGTTGCCGGATGCTCTCGACTACGAGGGCGTGGAGGTCACCGCGGGCGCCGAGGACGTGCTGCTCGATCCGGACGAGGTCGAGCAGATCGTCGTCGCGGAGGTCGGCGGTTCGGCGTTGTTCGCGGCCCGGTTCCGCGAGTGCGCCGCCCGCTCGCTGCTGCTCCCCCGCCGTGATCCGAAACGGCGGACTCCGTTGTGGCAGCAGCGTCAGCGCTCGGCCCAGCTGCTGTCGGTGGCGGCGAAGTACGAGCGGTTCCCGGTGGTCCTGGAGGCGATGCGCGAGTGCCTGCAGGACGTCTACGACGTGCCGGGTCTGCGCGAGCTGATGTCGGACGTCCGCGCGCGCCGGGTGCGCGTGGTCGAGGTGGAGACGCCGTCGCCGTCGCCGTTCGCGCGCAGTCTGTTGTTCGGTTACGTGGGCATGTTCCTCTACGAGCTCGATGCTCCGCTGGCGGAACGTCGTGCGGCCGCACTGTCTTTGGACTCGACGTTGCTCGCGGAGCTGCTCGGCTCCGAGGCGATCCGGGAGCTGCTGGACCCGGAGGTCGTGGCCGAGGTCGAGCGCAGCCTGCAACGCCTGTCCGAGGACCGCCGCCCGCGTCATGCCGAGGACACCGCGGACCTGTTGCGGTTCCTGGGAGATCTCTCCGACGCGGAGGCGCTCGACCGCGGTGTGCCGCGCGAGTGGCTGGACGAGCTGGTGGCGCAGCGCCGGGCGATCCGCGTCCGGATCGCCGGTGAGGACCGCACGATCGCGATCGAGGACGCCGGCCGCGTTCGCGACGCTTTGGGTGTGGCGCTTCCGGTCGGCGTCCCGGAGGCGTTCACCGAACCGGTGGCGGATCCGCTGGGCGACCTGCTGAGCCGCTACGCCCGCACGCACGGTCCTTTCGCCGCGACGGAACCCTCCGCTCGCTTCGGTCTGGGCGTGGCCGTGGTGACGGGTGTGCTGGAACGGATGGCCGCCACGGGCCGGTTGGTCCGCGGTGAGCTGCGGCCCGGCGGCACGCACACCGAGTACTGCGACGCGGACGTGCTCCGGCGGCTGCGTCGTGCCTCGCTGGCCCGGCTGCGGTCCGAGGTGGAGCCGGTCGAGCCGGCGGCGCTGGGCCGGTTCCTGCCGTCGTGGCACGGCCTGGGCCGCCGTCTCCGCTCAGCGCCGACGGTCGACGACGTGTTCTCGGTGGTCGAGCAACTGGCCGGAGCACCCCTGCCCGCAAGTGCGCTGGAGTCGCTGCTGCTCCCCGCGCGGTTGCCGGGTTACTACCCGGCGCTGCTCGACGAGCTGACGGCGTCCGGCGAGGTGACGTGGACGGGCTGCGGCTCGCTGGCCGGTGGCGACGGCTGGATCGCCTTGGCGCCAACGGACGTGGCCGACCTGCTGCTGCCGGACCTGGTGCCGGAGTCGATCCCGGAGTCGCCCCTGCACACAGCGCTCCTGGAAACCCTGTCCGGTGGTGCGTTGTTCTTCCGGCAGGTGGTCGACAGGGTCTCGCTGTCCGTGGAGTGCACGGACGCCGAGGTCGTCGGCGCGCTGTGGGACCTGGTGTGGGCGGGCCTGATCACCAACGACACGCTGTCTCCGTTGCGCGCCTTGGTGTCCGGCGGCGGTGCGGCCCACAAACCTCGCCGCAGCGCACCGCGAGGCCGCTATGCCCGGCTACGCGCGGCTCGGCCGGACATGCCGTCGCGCAGCGGACCGCCGACCGTCGCGGGCCGGTGGTCGCTGGCGGTACGCCCTGCGGAAGATCCGACCCGCCGGGCGCACGCTCGCGCCGAGGCTTTCCTGGAACGCCACGGCGTGCTCACTCGCGGCGCTCTCGACACCGAACGCGTCACCGGCGGGTTCAGCGGTGTCTACAAGGTGCTGCGGGCGATGGAGGAGTCGGGTCAGGTGATCCGCGGCTACGTCGTCGAGGGACTGGGTGCCGCCCAGTTCGCGGCGCGAGGTGCGGTGGACCGGCTGCGGGCGTTGTCGCGCCCGCCCGGCCAACCGGCGCAGGACGACCAGGCTGCTGTGGTGCTGGCCGCGGCCGACCCCGCCCAGCCCTACGGTGCCGCGCTGGCGTGGCCGGATCCGTTGGGAGAGGGCAAACATCGCCCGGCGCGCAAGGCGGGCGCGCTGGCGGTGCTGGTCGACGGCAGTCCTGCGCTGTACGTCGAGCGGGGCGGCAAGTCCCTGCTGTCGTTCACCGACGACGACCCGACGCTGCGCGTGGCCGCGAACGCGCTGAGCCGGGCTGTCCGCGACGGCTGGCTGGGTCAGCTGGCCGTGCAGCGTGCCGACGGCGAGGTCGCGCTGACCTCACACCTCGCTTCCGTGCTGCAGGAAGCGGGTTTCCGCGCTACCCCGAAGGGACTGCGTTTGAGAGCATGAACAGCCGCCATGCTGCGGATTCCCGGCACGTCCGGACGGTGTCACCATCGAGTGATGGACGCCGACGACTTTCGCAGACGGCTCGTCCCCGGTGCCGATCTTCGCGGAATCACCTTTCCTTCCTCTCCGGACCTGCACGGCATGGACCTGCACGGCGCGGATCTCCGCGGCGCGGACCTCCAAAGGGTCGGCTCGTGGGGTGACCCCAGCGTGGACCTCACCGACGTCAACCTGTCCGGTGCGGACCTCCGCGGGGCCGAGCTCGGAGTCCCGGACTTCGAGGGAGCCGATCTCCGCGGCGCCCTCCTCTCCGGACTCGATCTCAGCAGGCGCGGGCAGTTCGCGGTGACCAGCTTCGACGGCGCCGACCTCACCGGGGCGGATCTGTCCGGTGTCAACGTCGGCGGCGCCACGTTCGACCGCGCGGTTCTCGACAGAGCCGTTCTCGACGGCGCGGTGCTCACCTCCTGCTCGCTGCGCAGGGTCAGTCTGGTCGGTACCAGCCTCGTCGGAGCCGATCTCCGGAAGTCCGCCCTCATGTCCGCCGACCTGCGCGGCGCGAACCTCACCGACGCGCTGCTGCCCGATCTCGGCGCGTTCGGCGGCGTCCGCTTCGACTCCGCCACGCAATGGTCCGAGACCGTGCGTGCTCAGGCTGTGGCCAACTCGGTCGCCGGACCGGACGACACCTGGGTGATCACCGCACCGGCACCACCCGCCCAGCAGCAGCGGCGGCGCCGCCGTTCGTCCCGGGAAGAGACCCTCAACTTCATGACCTGGTAGTCCCCCAGGCGCTAAGCGGGGAAGAGCGAGCTGTACGCGTTCAGGGCGGGCTGTCCGCCGAGGTGGGCGTAGAGCACCGTGGAGTCGCGGTCGATCTCACCTGACGACACCAGGTGGATGAGGCCTGCCAGCGACTTCCCCTCGTAGACGGGGTCGGTGATCATGCCTTCGAGGCTCGCACCGAGGCGCATGGCGTCCACAGTGGACTCGTCGGCGATGCCGTAGGTGCCGGCGTGGAAGCGGTCGTCGAGGAGGACGTCCTTCTCGGACACCGTGACCTCGCGGAGCTTGGCGGTGTTGTGGGCGATCCTGGTGATCTGGTCGAGGGTCTCGGCGGGCTTGGCCGAGGCGTCGATGCCCAGCACGCGGCGGTTGCTGTCACCCGCGAAACCGGCGACCATGCCGGCCTGGGTGCTGCCGGTGACCGAGCAGACGATGATGGTGTCGAAGAAGACGCCGAGCTGCGCCTCCTGCTGGCGGACCTCGTCGGCCCAGTTCGCGAAGCCCATGCCGCCCAGCGGGTGGTCGGAGGCGCCGGCCGGGATCGGGTAGGGCTTGCCGCCCGCCGCGCGGACGTCCTCGATGGCCTTCTCCCACGCCGGTTTGATGCCGATGCCGAACTCGGCGTCCACCAGGCGGACGTCGGCTCCCATCATGCGGCTGAGCAGGATGTTGCCCACCCGGTCACTGCCGACGTCGGACCAGTCGACCCAGCTTTCCTGTACCAGCACGGCTTTCAGGCCCGCGCGGGCCGCGGCCGCCGCGACCTGGCGGGTGTGGTTGGACTGGATGCCGCCGATCGACACGAGCGTGTCGCAGCCGGTGGCCAGTGCGTCGGCGACGAGGTACTCGAGCTTGCGGGTCTTGTTGCCGCCGTAGGCGAGGCCGGAGTTGCAGTCCTCGCGCTTCGCCCAGACCGACGCGCCGCCGAGGTGCGTGGAGAGGCGGTCCAGGCGGTGGACCGGTGAGGGACCGAAGAGAAGCGGGAATCTGTTCACAGTTCCTCCTTCAGCGTGCTCCAGTTCTCGTCGACCAGGCGTGCGGCCAGCGCGGAGTCGCCCTGTTCGCAGGCCTCGATGATCTGCTGGTGCTGGGTGACCGAGTGGCGGGCGTTGGGCGAGGAGAAGCGGCTGTGCTCGGCGCGGCGGATCAGCGGCGTGTAGCGGTCGATGGTCGCGGTGACCGCGAAGTTGTCGCAGCAGCGCACGGCGACGGCGTGGAACTCGTCGTCGGCGGCCAGCGCGGCGACGGCGTCATTGGCGTCGAGCGCCTTCTTGAACGCCTTGTTGGCGGCGCGCATCGCGGCGATGTCGTCGGCTGTCATCAGGTTCCGCCGCAAAGCCGTGCCCGCGGCCAGGGCGTGCATCGACTGCACGACCTCGAGAGCGTCGAGCACCGGTTCCGCGTCCAGGGCGGTGACACGGGTGTAGGCGTGCGCCTTGGTCTCGACGAGGCCCTCGTCGGTCAGCGTCGCGAGCGCCTCGCGCACCGGGGTGCGGGAGAGACCGAGCTTCTCGGCCAGCTCGACGTCCTTGATGGCCGTGCCCGGCTCCAGGTCGCCGCGCACGATCGCCGACCTGATCTCGGCGGCCGCCCGCTCCTTCAGTGACCCATATCCAATATATTGCATATTGGTGAGCGTAAGACGAACGGCCCTGACATGCAACAACGCATGCCAGGGCCGTTCAGAAGTCGGGAATCTAGACCAGCGGCAGTGCCCGGCCGAGCACCGCGAACGGGCGCGGGTCGCCGGTGAACTGGTAGTGCCGCAGCACGTCGACGAACCCGACGCGGCGGTAGAGCTTCCACGCCTTGCTCGGGCCTTCCGGCGTCGACAGCAGCACGCGGGCCGGGCCGACGCCCTCCATGAGACGGCGCAGCAGGTCCTCACCGAGACCGCGCCCCTGGGCGCGCGGCAGCACGTGGAGCTCGGTCAGCTCGAAGTAGTCGGTGAGCCAGTCGTCGACGACGGCGGGCGACGAGACGGCCATCAGACCGCGCCGCACCTGTTCGTGCCACCACTGCCCGGCGGCGCCGCGGTAGCCGTAGCCGATGCCGACGAGCTCGTCCTGCTCACCCAGCGCGACGACGCAGCGCCAGTCCTCGCGCATCATGTGCGCGAGCCACATCGGGGCGCGCTGCTCGACGGTGCCGGGCGGGTAGTTCATCGCGGTCACGTACAGCGCGAGCGCCTCACCGAGCCGGACGTTCAGCTCGGAGGCGGACATCTCGACGATGCGCTCCAGGCGCGGCGAGGCCGTCATGCCGACACCACCGCCACGCGCCCGCCCGTCAGTGCCACCAGATCCGCGAAGGTCGTGGGGTACACGGCGTGCGGATGTCCTGCCGCCGCCCAGATTTCGGAGTAATCGGACAACGCCTCGTCCACCACGGTCTCGATCGGCGCCGGGTGCCCGACCGGCGACACGCCACCGATCACCTGGCCTGTGTGCTCGCGGACGAACTCCGGGTCGGCGCGCTTCACCGCGTCCGCGCCGACGATCCCGGCCACCAGCGAGGTGTCCGCCCGGTGCGCGCCCGAGGTCAGCACCAGCAACGGGGTCGCCACGCCGTCGCGCACCGCGGCGAACAGCAGGCTGTTCGCGATGGCGCCGACCTGCACGCCCACCGCGTCCGCAGCGGCCGCCGCTGTCCGCACGGCGTCCGGCAGCACGACGATGCGGTCGGCGGTGGCGGGTGGCAGGGCTTCCGCGACTCTGCGGATTCCGGGGTGTTCGAGCGCACTCACATCACCATCAGACCACGACTGGCGCCCACGTGGTGGGGCGGGTTGAGGAATCCATCGGCCGGGAGCTACGCTGATGGGGACTCGAACATGTGTTCGAGTCGCACCATGCCTCGGAGGTGGGGTGGGGGAAGCACCCCACCTCCGGGAGCCGCCGGCTTCCCCTCGGCGGAGACGTCGTTCACCGACGCCACGAGGAGGCCAGAGATGACCGCTGAGATTTCTTATCCGGCAGACTTCCCCCTCCCGTTGCCCCCAGCATCCGCACTTGCGCTGCTGCAGCAGGCACGTGACTCACTAGCCGAGTCGGAACGCACGCCCGAGCCGCCGGAACGGTTCGCCACCGCCTACTTGGCCGCGTTGCGTGCCGCCGCGGCGGTGCTCGCGTTACGCGGACGTCCTCATCGCGGACGTGCGAAGCCCACCAGCGCGTGGGTGCTGCTCGCCGCGATCGCGCCGGAGATGAGCGAGTGGGCCGCTTTCTTCGCGTCGTGGTCGTCGACGCGGGCCGCCGTGCTCGCGGGGATCACCAGGCACGTCAACGCGCGCACGGCCGACGACCTGGTGCGCCAGACCGATCAGTTCGTGACGCTCGTCGACCGCGTGATGAACGAGGCCCAAAACGGGACACAGCGGTGAACGCTTTGGAAGTGCTGCGTCGTGAGGCCGATCTGCTCGCCATGTCCGCGATCGGCCAGCCACCGCACAAAGGCGTGCCCGCGTGTCCAGGACTCAATCTCGGGGAGACGGTCCGGCACGTCGGCAGCGGCTACCGGTCGGCGCTGGCGTGGATCACGCTCGGCCGCGAGCCGGAAGCCGGGGAATGGCAGGAGTTTCCGGCTTCGGGTGAGGACCCGCTGGAGTTCATGCGTTCGGGTGCGGAGGCCGCGCTGGCGGAACTGGAGGCGCACGGGGAAGACGAGCCGTGCACGACGTGGTGGCCGGTGCAGCAGAACTACGGGTTCTGGCGGCGGCGGCTCGCGCACGAGACGACGGTGCACCGCATGGACGTCCAGGGCGCCGCGGGCATGGAGGTCGGCCCGGTCACCGACGAGGTCGCGATCGACGGCGTCGACGAGGTGCTCACGTTGTGGCTGGGGCACAAGCTCGAGGTGCTCGGCGTGCGGGGGTCACGCGACAGCCTCGTCGCGATCCAGGTCGAGGACGACTTCTGGCTCACGCGCTGCGGTCCGCACGGCGCGTCGGCGTGGCGCGTCGTCGACCAGGAGGACGTCCACCTCGCCGACGCGCAGGTCACCGCGAGCCCGATGACGATGTACCGCTGGCTGTGGGGACGGCTGCCTGACCGGATGGTCGAGGTGATCGGCGATCACGACGCGATCGCGCAGCTGTGGGCCCTACTGCGGCTGGCGACCAAGTAGCACGTTCGCGGACTCCGCGCCCGTCGCCGACAACAGCCGGTAGCGGGCGCGGCGGCCGTCGAACTCCAGCAGTGCCACGGAGTTCCCGAAGTGCGGGCCGCTGGTCTTGCGCCAGCGCATGCGGTCCTTCGGGACTTTCGCCAGCGTCGCGAGGCGGCGGAACACCCAGGCGGCCGTGCGGGACCACGACAGCCGGAAGATCGGCAGGAACACGTTCGGCGGCTCGTTGTGGACCGGCGAACACACGAGCTGCGTGACCACGGCCTTGGTCGGTGTGGGGAACTCGGCCTCGGCGACGTAGCTGTGGTGGACGTCGCCGGAGAGCACCGAAACCGTTGCGGCGCCGTTGTTCGCGGCCTTCTCGATCATGCGGGTGAGCCGGTCGAACGACTCGCGGAACGCCGGCCAGTGCTCGAGGTCGGCCGCCTGCCGGATCTTCTCGGCGGCCCTGCCCTGCCAGCCGGGTTTGCGCGCGCCGACCTCGTTGAGGGACTGGAAGTGGCTGAGCGCGTGCGGCATCAGCCACGGCAGCGACGAGCCGATGAGCAGGTGGTCGTAGTCGCCGCCTGCATTTTTGTGGACTGTGTTTTGTTCCAGCCATTCGAACTCGGCGTCGCTGACCATCTGCCGCTTGTCGTTGTCCAGGATGCGTCCGCAGCGCGTGTCGACCATCAGCAGCCTCGCGCGGCCGAAGTCGCGACGGAAGCTCCACCACGTGGACTTGCCGCCCTGGGTCTCCTTGTCCGCTTCCTCCGCGAACTCCTCCAGCAGCGGCAGAACGTCCGTGCCCTGGGCTTTCACCTTGGCGTACAAGGGATCCCTGGCGAGCTCGTTCGGACCGAGGTTGCCGAGGTGCTGGTACACCCAGTAGGAGGCGATGGCACCGCGAATCCTGTTGCGCCACCACGGTTTGTCGGCCATTTCCCGGCGCCACACCGCGGACGTGTTCCAGTCGTCGCGCACGTCGTGGTCGTCGAAGATCATCGACGACGGCACGACCGACAGCAGCCAGCGGATCTCCGGGTCGCCCCAGGTCTCGTGGTAGAGGTGCGCGTACTCGCGGAAGTGCACGACCTCGCCGTCGGGTTCGTGCGTGCCGTGGCGGTGTTCCTTGAGCCACTGCTTGGTCGCCTCGGTGGGTTCGTCGGCGTAGACCTGGTCTCCCAACAGGATCAGCGCCTGCGGCCAGTCCTGTTCCGGCGCGCTCATCAGCCGTTGCGCGAAGGCGTCGAGCGCGTCGGGACCGACCGGCTGGCCCGGCGCGGCGCGGCACGACCCGAAGGCGATCCGCGTGACCTCACCCGTGCGGATGACAGGTTTCGGGAACGTGCTGTCAGGTTCCGGCCAGACCTCTTCCTGGTTCAGCTTGACGTCGTACTCGGTGCGCGGACCCAGGTTCTCCAGTCTGACGAGGGCGAAGTGCTGGCCGCCGACCTGGAACGTGCGCGCGGTGTGCCCCGCGATCGTGACGTCGCAGGAAGCGTCCGTCTCGACCCACACGGTCGCGGACGTGTCGTTCACATGCCTGAGGAGCGGTCCGAGCACCAGCTTCGCCACCCGCGAGACAGTACCCTCGCACGGGTGGAAATCACGTTCGACGCAGCAGATCCCTCCGCGCTGGCCGCGTTCTGGTCCGAGTTCGCCGGTGACGAGATCGAGCTGACGTTCGTGTGGAGCGACGCGCCGAAGATCGAGAAGAACCGGGTGCACATCGACCTGGCCTCGTCGTCGCTCGAACACCAGGCGGACATCGTGGCGCGCGCCCTGAAGCTCGGCGCGGAGCACGCGGACATCGGGCAGGCCGACGTGCCGTGGGTGGTGTTGCGCGATCCGCAGGGCAACGAGTTCTGTGTGCTGGAGCCGCGCCCCGAGTACACAGGGGTGATCGCCGCGGTCGTCGTCGACTCGCCGGATCCGCTGGCGTCGGCTTCCGCGACCGGGCATCCGGTGGTGCGCGGCGGTGAGGGGTTCGCGTCGGTGCGGCCGGAGCCCGGACCGTGGCTCGAGTTCGTGCAGACCTCCGATTCGGAGCCGATCACGAACCGCGTGCGCGTGCGGTGGGCAGACCCGCGCTGATGTCGGGCCTGTGGGAAGCCTGGCGACTTTGGGGCACCGGCGCGTCGACGCAGCAGTTCGTGCTGTGGGGCATGCCGCTGCTGTGGTGGGGTCGGGCAGGCAAGGTGGCGCAGTTCGTGGCGGGGCTCGCGGTGCTGCTGGACCTCATCGGACCGGTGCGGCTGCGGACGTGGGCCCAGGGCTCGGCCGGGGTCGCGATGACCAGGCTGCGTCAGCTCCGGCTGCTCGCCACGCTCGACGCCTGGGACGACTTCCGGCAACACGGGCTCAGCGGCGTGTCACCGCGGGGCGTGTCCCGGTCGGAACGGGCCCGCCTCGTGCTCAGGCAAGTCGAAGAGCAGGAGGAGTTCCGCGAGCACTACCGCGTCAGCGCGACCGTCGAGGCCCTCGTGCTCTGGGCGATCCTCGGTTTCTTCATCGCGGGGATCGTGAGCGACAGCCTGATGAACTGGACGATCGCCACGGTCAAAGACGACCCGTGGCTGCTCGTGTTCCTGCCTCTCCTCTACGTCCCCGGCTTCGCGTTCTACGTCGTCTCGCTGCTCGGCTCACTGCTCGGAGCGGCGTTCGGCTTCGTCGTGCTGCGCCCGCTGGCGTGGCTGCTCGACCGCGAGAACCCCGGCTACCACGTCCGCTGGTTCGCCTTCTTCCTGTTCGTCGCCGGCTTCCACTTCGATCTTCTCGCCAGCTGATATCCGATATCCCATATATCAGTTATGCAAAAAACGTTTGCGGACGTCCGCAAACGTTTTTTGCATAAGGATGGGTTTGCGCAGGTCAGAGACCCTTGCAACGAGCTGCGACTAGAGAGCGGCCAACCGTTCACGCAAGGTGTCGAGGCCCATCGAGCCCATCTCGAGGGCTTCCTTGTGGAAGAGCTTGAGGTCGAAGTCGGCGCCCTTGCGGGCACGGGCGTCCTCGCGCGCGGCGAGCCAGAGGCGCTCGCCGATCTTGTACGCCGGGGCCTGACCGGGCCAGCCGAGGTAGCGGTCGAGCTCGTCGCGGGCGGCGGCGGGCTCCTGCAGCGTGCGGGTCAGCATGAACTCGAGACCGAGCTCGGGGGTCCAGCGCTCGCCGGGGTGGAATCCGGTGCCGGCCGGGATCTCGAGCTCCAGGTGCATGCCGATGTCGATGATCACGCGGGCCGCGCGGAACAGGTGCGCGTCGAGCATGCCGAGCAGGTCGCCGTCGTCGTCGAGGTAGCCGAGCTCGCGCATGAGGCGTTCCGAGTACAGGGCCCAGCCCTCGCCGTGACCCGAGACCCAGCACATGAGGCGCTGGAAGTCGTTGAGCGTCGCCGACTGGTACACCGCCGTCGCGCACTGGAGGTGATGGCCGGGCACGCCCTCGTGGTAGACGGTCGACGTCTCGCGCCACGTCGGGAACACCGTCTTGCCCTCGGCGATCGACCACCACATGCGGCCGGGGCGGGAGAAGTCCGCGGTCGGCGGCGTGTAGTAGGCGCCGACGCCACCGCCGGGCGGGGCGATCTTGCACTCGAGGTTCATCAGCGCGTCCGGCAGGTCGAAGTGCACGTCGCGCAGGTCGAGCAGGGCCTTGTCGGAGAGCTCCTGCATCCACGCCTGCAGGCCGTCCTGGCCGTGGACCTGGTAGCGCGGGTGCTCGTCGAGGTAGGCGGCCGTCTCCGCCAGGGACGCGCCCGGCTTCAGGCGGGCCGCGACCTTCTTCATCTCAGCCTCGATGCCGAGGAACTCCTCCCAGCCCCACGCGTACGCCTCGGCCAGGTCGAGCCGCGAGCCGGTGAAGTAGCGCGAGCCGAGGCGGTAGCGCTCCTCGCCGACGGCGTCCTTCGCCGGCGCGGACGAAGCCAGCGTCGTGCGCAGGAACGAGGCGAACTCGGCGTAGGCGGAGGAAGCGGCGGCGGCACCGGCGTCCAGCGACGAACGCAGCGCGCCGTCGGCACCGGACGTGGCCACGAAGGGCGTGAAGAACGTCGAAGCCCAGGTGTCGCACTGCTCGGCGACCTTGGTCACCTGGCGCAGCGCGGAGACGTGGCCGCGGGAGGCGGCGTGCGTGAGGGAGGCGCGCAGACCGTCGAGAGCCGCGGGAACGGCGGAAAGACGCCGCCCGATCGTGGCCCACTGCTCCGGCGTGTCGGTCGGCATGTGGTCGAAGATGTCGCGCAACGACTGGATCGGGCTCGCGATCACGTTCAGCGAGGACTCGTACTCCCCGGCCTCGTAGAGCTCGTGCTCCAGGCCCACGCGCTCCAGGAAGACGGCGCGCGCCGCGTCCTCGGAAGCATCCGCGGGGGTCGCGGCCGTGATCTCGGTGAGAGCGCGCACAGCGAGTTCGTCGCGTGCCGCGATCCCTTCCGGCGAGAAGTCCGTCAGCTGGTCGTCGGATCCCGCGAACCCCAGGTGGGTGGCGGTGATGGGGTCGAGCGCAACGTAGTCGCTGACGTACTTGTTGCTGATGTCGTGCACCGATGCCATGGCGCGAGACGCTACCTGGCGGTTCTCGACACCAAAAGGTAGTTAGTCAAGCTCACGACCAAAGGAGGGTCAAAGGTAGATACAGCGTCGTTTGGAGGGGACTGGCAGGATGTCCGCCGTGCGTCGATCCCGGGCACTTCTGGTGCCGGTTTTCCTGCTGCTCACCCTGTTCTCGTTGAGCGGTTGCGTTCGCGTGTACGCGGCCATGGCCGTCTCGGACGACGACCGCATCTCGGGTGAGATCGTCGCGGCCACGCCGCCCACGCAGGACAACGACCCCGGCCCCCAGCTGAAGGTGCCGCCGGAGCTCGCGAGCCGCGTCACCACCAAGCCGTACCGGGTGGAGTCGTACGCGGGCACGCAGCTGTTCTTCAACGGGCTGTCGTTCGACGAGATGCGCACGCTGTCCATGGCGACCAGTTCGTCGAACAGCCGCTACAGCATGAACTTCCGCCGGTCGGGTGATCTTGTCACGTTGTCGGGCTCGGTCGACCTCACCCAGGTGCCCGTGGAACGCGCGGACATCCAGGTCAAGGTCAGCTTCCCCGGCAAGATCGTGAACACCAACGGCCGCGAGGAGGAGAACAACACGATCGCGTGGTCTCCGAAGCCCGGTCAGGCGTCGATGCTCCAGGCGACCGTGCAGTACGCGGGCGAGGAGTCCGGTTCGTTCCTCGGCTGGGCGTTGCTCGTCGCCGGACTCACCGGTGGTGCCGCGCTGATCGTGGTCGTGCTCGCCCTCATCGCGCACAAACGCAGCGCGATGGTCTAGGCGCGGGCTACCAAACCCAAGCGCCCCAAAACTTCCCGCGTCGCCTTGGCACGGTTCATCGTGTAGAAGTGCAGCGCCGGAACGCCCTCGTCGAGCAGCTTCTGGCACATCTCGGTCGCGATGTCGATGCCCGTCGCGCGGAAGCCGGCCGCGTCGTCCGCGTACGGCTCGAGCCTGCGCGAGATCTCCACGGGCAGGTCGGCGCCGGACAGCTCGACGATCTTGGACAGGCCTCGCGCCGACAGCATCGGCATGATGCCGGGCAGGATCGCGGCCTGGCTGCCCGCGTCCGCCACCCTGTCGCGCAGCCGCAGGAACGGCTCCGGCTCGTGGAACAGCTGCGCCACCGCGTAGTCCGCGCCCGCGTTCAGCTTGCGCAGCAGGAACTTCAGGTCGGTGTCGAGGTCGTTCGAGCGCGGGTGCCCGTACGGGAACGCCGCCACGCCGACGCAGAAGTCGCCCAGCTCGCGCACGAGCGACACGAGCTCGTCGGCGTAGTTGAGGCCTTCGGGGTGCGCGACCCACTCGCCCATCGGGTCGCCGGGAGGGTCGCCGCGCAGCGCCAGGACGTTGCGCACGCCGATCGCCGCGTACCAGCCGATCACGTTGCGCAGCTCGGCGACCGAGTGGTCGACGGCGCACAGGTGGGCGACCGGCAGCAGCGTCGTCTCCTGCGCGATGCGGCCGGTGGCGCGGATCGTGCGGTCCCGCCGCGACCCGCCGGCTCCGTAGGTGATCGACACGAACGCCGGGTCGAGGCCTTCCAGCTCGCGGACGGCCTTCCACAGGATCTTCTCGTCCTCGGCGTCCCGCGGTGGCAGGAACTCGACCGAGAACTTGGGAGACTGGCCCTGCAGGCGCTCCACGACCGACGTCATGGGCCCAACCCTAGTGGTTCTTCCGCTAGGTGAGACTCCAGCTCACCATGTGGTACCCGAGGCTCCATCGAGGCTTCAGACCGCCCCCGCCATGCGGGTGGTCCCGGACACAGCGGACCATTGGGGTGTGTCCCACCACCCCATCGACGTAGCGCTGCCCATGCACGTCGAAGAAGCGTTGACCACGTACCTGGCCTCCCGGCGCGCGTCCGGCGAGGCGATGGACCCGAGCTTCGCGGGCGCGGTGGACGCGCTTTCGGACTTCGTGCTGGGCGGCGGCAAGCGCATCCGCCCGACCTACGCGTGGTGGGGCTGGCGGGCGGCCGGCGGCGACCCCGACGGTGAGCTCGCGGACGAGGTGCTCACGGCGGTGAGCTCGCTGGAGCTGATCCAGGCGTGCGCGCTGATCCACGACGACCTGATGGACGCCTCGTCGGTGCGCCGGGGCAAGCCGACCGTGCACATCGCGTTCGGCGCGCGGCACCGCGAGCAGCGCTGGCTCGGGTCGTCGGAGCGGTTCGGCATGTCGGCGGCGGTGCTGATCGGCGACATCGCGCTGGCGTGGGCCGACGACATGCTCTTCGCGGCCGGGCTGCCGTCGGAGGTGCTGCGGCGGATGAGCGAGCCGTGGCGGGACATGCGCACCGAGATGCTCGCGGGCCAGTACCTCGACGTGCTGACGCAGGCACAGGGCGACTCCTCCCCCGACGCGGCGCTGCGGATCGACCGGCTCAAGACCGCCGCGTACACCGTCGAACGGCCGTTGCACATGGGCGCGGCGATGGCGGGCGGCTCGGCGGAGCTCATCGACGGGCTGCGGACGTTCGGTGCCGACATCGGCGTCGCGTTCCAGCTGCGCGACGACCTGCTCGGAGTGTTCGGCGACCCGGAGGTGACCGGCAAGCCCGCCGGTGACGACCTCGCCGAGGGCAAGCGCACGCTGCTCGTGGCACTCGGTATGCAGTTCGGCGCCGATATATTGGATATCGCACTGGGCAAGCCTGACCTGGACATCGACACCGTCGAGGAGGTCCGCCGCGCGCTCGTGAAGGTCGGCGCCGTCGACGCCGTCGAGGAACGCATCGAGGAACTGACGAAGAGCGCGCTCGCCGCCCTCGACGCCGCGCCCGTGGCCGAGCCCGCCGCGACCAAGCTCGCCGACCTCGCGATCAGCTCCACGAAGCGGGCGTTCTGATCCGAGCCCTGTGCGACCATGTCCGGGCGATGGCAGCGAGCACCAATACATTGGACATGGCATCCGCGTACGACGCGTGCCGCCGGATCAACGCGCGCTACGGCAAGACGTTCTTCCTGGCCACGACACTGCTGCGTCCCGAACAACGACCAGCGGTGCACGCGTTGTACGCATTCGCCCGCTGGGCCGACGAGATCGTCGACGCGGCCGGCGTCGACGACCGCGCGGGTGAGCTCGACAGGCTCGAACGACTCCTCGACAAGACGCCCTCGAACCCGGTGTTGCTCGCTCTCGCGGACACGATGCAGCGCTACGACATCGACAGGTCGCTCTTCACGGACTTCCTCACGTCGATGCGGATGGACCTCGACGTCACCGAGTACGCCGACCTCGACGCGCTAGGCGTCTACATGCACGGCTCGGCGGAGGTCATCGGGCTGCAGATGCTGCCGGTGCTCGGCACCGTCGTCCCCCGCGAGGAGGCCGCACCGTACGCGGCACGGCTCGGCGTGGCGTTCCAGCTGACGAACTTCCTGCGCGACGTCGGCGAGGACCTCGACCGCGGCCGCGTGTACCTGCCGCAGGACGTCCTCGGCGCGCACGGCGTCGACCGCGACCTTTTGCAATGGGTTCGTTGTCATCGACGCGCAAACGTCCGGGTGCAACGGGCGCTGGACGACCTCGTCGCGCACTCGTATGCGATATATCAGTCCGCTGAGCCGGGGATCGCGATGCTGTCGCCGGTGTCGCGGCCTTGTATGCAGACGGCGTACACGCTGTATCGCGACATCTTGGGACTGGTCGGCTGCGAGGTGCTCTGGCAGCGGGTGGCCGTGCCGGGCTCTCGTCGTCTCGCGGTGGCAGTGCCCGGCGCCGGCCGGGCACTGCTCGCACGCGCGATGGTCCGATGAACCCGGCGTTACCTGGGCTAGAGGACGACGACGCCGACGATGTTGGACGTCGCCGAGGCGTACGTCGTCGTGCCGGGGAAGTAGAGGCGCAGGTCGGCGGACGCGTCGATGGACACCTTGGCGGTGAACTGCGCGTTCGGGCTGCAGGACTTCGTGAAGATGTTCGTCCACACGCCTGCGTTGACCCTGACCTGGGCGAAGACGTCAAGCCCCAGCGTCAGCTGACGGTCATCACTCCGGCCGCCCTGGGCACCGAGCTTGCCCTTGATCTGGAGCTGGTTGCCCTTCTTGAGCTTGACCTGGGCGCCACCCGCGTCGAGCTCGAGCGTCGTGGGCTTGGCGTGCACAGCGGGCGCCCCAGAAGCGATCCCAGTAGCGACAGCCGGCGAGAACAGCAGGCCGAGCACGGTGAGACCGGCGGCAAGAGTCTTGGTGATCATGCGCACCAGTTCAGGGGTTCCGGGCGTCTCCCGCCTGGGGAGACGCCCGGAACCGCCGCATCGTGTGAACTAGAAGCCCATGGCTTGCGCGCGTCGCTTTACCTCACGCCCACGGTCTCCGCGCAATGCTTCGATCGGAGTGCCAGGGAGGCTCTCGTCCTCCGTGAAGAGCCAGCGCAGAATCTCGTCCGTGGAGAAGTTCTGGTCGCGCAGCACCGTGATGGTGCCCGGCAGACCCTTCACCACCGTTCCGGCGGCGAGAAACGCTTCGGGAACGACGAGAACGCCGTCCCGGCGCACGGCGAGCAGTTGCCCGTCGCGCAGCAGTTGGTGGATCCGGGTGACCGGAAGCCCCATTCGGTCGGCCACCTCGGGGAGAGGAAGAACCTCCAGGTCGGCAGCCAGTACATCCGCAGCGGCAGGAATCGCACTCACGGGGGTCACGATGCCATAACCGAACTGTGAACGCCCTTCCGCCAACCGGGTCATCCTGAGCTTTACCATCTCGCACTGTGGAGAGGTCGGTTTCGAACGTGATGGGTGGACTGCTCGAGCAGCGCTACCGGGTGGACTCCGTGCTCGCGCGCGGTGGCATGTCCACCGTCTATCGAGGTCGCGACACCCGCCTCGATCGCGATGTGGCCATCAAGGTGATGGATCCGCACCTGACGGCGGACCCTGCTTTCGTCGCGCGCTTCGAACGCGAGGCACGCGCGGCAGCTCAGTTGCATCACCCGGCCGTGGTGTCCGTGCACGACCAGGGCGTCGACGGTGACCAGGTGTACCTGGTGATGGAGCTGATCGACGGCGGCAACCTCCGTGACCTGCTGAATCAGCGCGGCAAGCTCCCTCCGGCCGTGGCGTTGAGCGTCCTGGGGCCTGTGCTGTCCGCGTTGGGCGCCGCCCACCGCGCCGGACTGGTGCACCGCGACGTGAAGCCGGAGAACGTGCTGATCGGGCCGGGTGGCCAGGTCAAGGTGGCGGACTTCGGCCTGGCTCGCGCGATCGGCGGGAACGGCGTCACGAGCGACAGCGAGATCCTCGGAACTGTGGCCTACCTCTCACCCGAACAGGTGGAGACGGGCTCCGCGGACGCGCGCAGTGACGTCTACGCGGCCGGAATCGTGCTCTACGAGATGCTGGCCGGTCAGGCGCCGTACCGCGGCGAGACGCCCATCTCGGTGGCCTACCAGCACGTCAACAACGACGTCCCGTCGATTCCCGAGATCCCGCTGGCGCTCGACACGCTGGTCCGCAAGGCGACGCGGCGCGACCCGTCGCTGCGTCCGCTCAACGCCGACGCGTTCCTCTCGGAGCTCGAGCGGGTGGGGTCCGAGCTGGGCCTCACGCCGCAGCCGGTGCCCGTTCCCGGCTCCGCGCCCGAGAACGACAAGACGATGGTCATGCGACCGGTTCCGGTCGCGGTCGGCGCCACTCCCCCGTCGATCGCCGAGGCGACCCGGCCGGTGCAGCCGCTCCAGCCGGCCATGACGACGATCAACACGGGCCCGCCGACGCCGCCGCCGGGTCTCGCCGGCACGCGCACGATGCAGCGTCCCGAGCAGCCACGACGCCGCCCACCGCAGGCGCGCGCGAAGAAGCCGAAGATCGACCCGGTCGAGGCGGAGCGCAAGCGGCGCAAGAAGCTCTTCATCATCTGGGGCTCCGTGGTCGGCGTGCTCGTGCTGATCGTCGGCCTGTTCTCCTGGTACCTCGGCGCGGGCCGCTGGACCGCCGTTCCCGCGGTGGTCGGGCAGACGGAGGCGAACGCGTCGCAGCTGGTGAGAGCTGCGGACCTCACCGCTCTGGTCGACAAGGTGCCGTCGGACGACGTGCCGAACGGCCAGGTCATCAGCACCGACCCCGCCGGGGGCACGGAGCTGCGCAAGAACGACAAGGTGAAGATCGTCGTCTCGCGGGGCAAGCCCGTGGTGCCGTTCGTCAACGTCGGCGTCGAGGTCGAGGCCGCGACGAAGGAGATCGAGTCCGCGGGCCTGAAGGCCGTCAAGGACCCGACGAAGGACGCGTTCCACGACACCGTGCCGATCGGCAAGGTCGTGGCGCTGGACCCGCGTCCCGGTACCGCGGTGAAGATCGACAGCCCGGTGACCCTCGTGCTCAGCAAGGGTCCCGCGCCACGCCGGCCGGTGCCGAACGTGCAGGGCAAGACGAAGGACGAGGCGTTCGCGGAGCTGCAGCGCGCCGGTCTGGAGCCGGTCGAGGCGACCGGTCAGGACGCGGCCAACGGCGACGACGCGCGCGTGGTCCGCACCGATCCGCCCGCGGGCACGGTGCTGGAGGGAACGGCGAACAAGCGCGTCACCGTGTTCTTCCAGGACAACTCGGAGGTCGAGGTGCCGGACGTGACCAGGCAGAAGGTCCGGGACGCGAAGAGGGAGCTCGAGGAGCGCGGCTTCAAGGTGAAGGTCGAGCTCAACCGGAGCAACAGCGCGACCGTCTTCAACCAGAACCCGCAACCGGGCAGCAAGGTCCGGCGCGGCACGGAGATCACGATCTTCGGTCTCTGACCAGGAACAAGACAAGGGCCCCGCGTTCTCGACGCGGGGCCCTTCGTTCTTCAGCTCGTCTTCAGGAAACCTACGAGCGCAGCATCTCGGCGACGAGGAACGCGAGCTCGAGCGACTGCTGCGTGTTCAGGCGCGGGTCGCACGCCGTCTCGTAGCGGCCGGCGAGGTCGTCGTCGGAGATCTCCTGCGCGCCGCCCAGGCACTCGGTGACGTCCTCACCCGTGAGCTCGATGTGGATGCCGCCTGGGTGCGTGCCGAGCCTGCGGTGCACCTCGAAGAAGCCCTGGACCTCGTCGACGATGCGGTCGAAGTGGCGGGTCTTGTAGCCGGTGCTCGACTCGTGCGTGTTGCCGTGCATCGGGTCGCACTGCCAGATGACCTTGTGGCCGCTCGCCTCGACCTTCTCGATGATGGCGGGCAGCACGTCGCGGACCTTCTGGTTGCCCATGCGCGAGATCAGCGTCAGGCGGCCGGGCGTGTTGTGCGGGTCGAGGCGCTCGACGTACTCGACGGCCATCTCGGGCGACGTCGTGGGGCCGATCTTGAGGCCGATCGGGTTCGCGAGCATCTCCGCGAACGCGATGTGCGCGCCGTCGAGCTGACGGGTGCGCTCACCGATCCACACGAAGTGCGACGACAGGTCGTACAGCTTCGGCTGCTCGCCCGTGGTGTCCAGACGCAGCAGCGCGCGCTCGTAGTCCAGCAGCAACGCCTCGTGCGAGGCGAAGATCTCCGTGCCGTGCAACGACTGGTCGGTGACACCGCACGCCGACATGAACTTCAGACCGCGGTCGATCTCGCTGGCCAGGGCCTCGTAGCGCTCGCCGGCGGGCGAGGTGCGCACGAAGTCGCGGTTCCAGTCGTGCACGCGGTGCAGGTCGGCGAGACCCGCGCCGGTGAGGGCGCGCAGCAGGTTCATGGCCGCGCCGGCGTTCGCGTAGGCGCGGATCATGCGACCGGGGTCGGCGACACGGGCTTCGGGCGTCGCGACCAGGGAGTTGATGATGTCGCCGCGGTAGGACGGCAGGCCGAGCGCGTCGATGCCCGACGAGCGCGGCTTGGCGTACTGGCCGGCGATGCGGCCGACCTTCACCACGGGAAGGCTCGCGCCGTAGGTCAGCACCACGGCCATCTGCAGCAGGGTCCGGATGTTCGCGCGGATGTGCGGCTCGGTGTTGTCAGCGAACGTCTCCGCGCAGTCACCGCCCTGCAGAAGAAATGCCTCACCGTTCGCGACCTGCGCCAGTTGCGTGTGCAGCCGGTCGATCTCGGCGGGCACGGTGATCGGCGGCACGCTCTCGAGCACGGTCCGCACGCGACGCACCTGTTCGGCGTCGGGCCATTCGGGCTGCTGGGCGGCCGGGCGCGACAGGGCGTCGTCCAGGCGCTTGCGCATCTCGGGAGGCAGCGGCGGAAGCTCGGGAAGCGTGTCGATGGGCACGTCCACGGTCCAGTTCACGCTGCTCATCCTAGTTGTCCCACACTGAGAGACCAGGCCGGGCCTGTCAGCGGTTCCAGGGTGTGGTTATGGGCGTCATTCGATGGTGTACAGGCGAGTGAAGTCTGTTACTTGTCAACTAACGCCCTCTGCCCTATTGAGATGCCGCACTGCATGATGTGGCCATGGACGCCACCCGATTGGATGACGGCACCGCGACCCGGCTGCTGGCCATCGCGATCGACAACATCCAGCGCGATCACCCGGTGCACTGGTCGCACGTCATCGACGGCGACGACCGGCTGATACCGCAGCGGGTGCTGCATCCCGTGTTCGCCGGGTCGTTCGACTGGCACTCGTGCGTGCACCAGACGTGGCTCGCCGTCCGGCTGCTGCGGCTGCGCCCCTCGCTGCCCGGCGCCGACCTCGCCCGTGACGCTCTCGACAAGCTGATCACGCACGAGAACTGCGCGGTCGAGGCCTCGTTCTTCGCGTCGTCCGCGGGCCGCCACTGGGAGCGGCCGTACGGGTGGGCGTGGCTGCTGCTGCTCGACGCGGAACTGCGCACCTCCGGCCTGCCGTGGTCCGTCGCGCCGATCGCCGACGTCCTGCGCGACCGCTGGCTCGAGTGGATCTCCGCGGCACGCCTGCCGGTGCGCACCGGCACGCACGGCAACACCGCGTTCGCGACCGGGCTGGTGTTCGACGCGGCTCAGGTGAACGGCGACTTCGAGCTGGCGTCGGCGTGCATCGACGCGGCCCTGCGATGGCACCGGGACGAGGTCGCGTACGGCGGGTTCGAGCCGGACGCCGCCGACTTCCTCTCCCCCGCGCTGACGACGGCCGACCTGATGCGCCGCGCCCTCGACACCCCGGAGTTCGGCGCCTGGTTCGACGCCTACCTGCCGGAGCTCGACACAGAACGGTGGCGCGCGCTCCGCGAACCCTTCCCGGTCGACGACCCCAGCGACCCCTACGGCTCGCACCTCGCCGGGCTCGCGCTGTCCCGCGCCTGGAACTGGGAAGCCATCGCCGACTCGCTGCCGACCGGCCACCGCTACGCCTCACTGGCCCGCACCGCCGCCGCCGCGCACCGCGAGGCCGGGTGGACCTACGTCTTCGGCGGCCACGGCTACATGGCCGACCACTGGCTCGGCACCTTCGCCGCCTACCTCGACGTCAAAGCCTTCTGACCAGCACAAATACCCCCTTATGCAAAAGACGTTTGCGGACGTCCGCAAACGTCTTTTGCATAACTGATATATCGGATATTGGTTAGAAGGGCTTACGGGGTGGTGGCGAGGCCCGCGCGGCGGATCAAGGTGAGGGCGATTCCGGTCGCTGCCGCGTGCACCGAGGCCGCGTGGGTGCGGGGGTCGAACCGGGTGGTCGGGCCCGCGACGCTGACCGCGGCGACGACGGCGCCGTCGTGGCCGAGCACCGGGGAGGCCACGCAGGCGAGGCCGATCCGGGACTCCTCGAACTCGTAGGCCACGCCGGTCTCGCGGATGGCGGTGAGCTGGCGGCGGAGTCGGCCGGGTGTGACGACGGTGCGCGGCGTGCGGCGGTCCAGCGGAGCGGCGAGCACCTCGGCCCGCACCGGAGAAGGTGCGTGGGCGAGCAGGGCCTTGCCGATGGCGGTGGCGTGCAGCGGCATGCGTCCGCCGAGCCGGGACGGGGACGACGCCTGGCGGTGGCCGCCGATCTTGGCGGCGTAGACGACCTCGTGGCCTTCGAGGAGTCCGAGGTGGACGGTCTCGTGGGTGCGTTCGTAGAGGTCTTCCAAGAACGGGGTGGAGACCTCGACCAGGCGGCGTTCGACCGACGCCCGGATGCCCAGCTGGAACAGGTGGCCGCCCAGGCGGTAGCCGCGCGGGGTGCGGTCGAGCAGCCGGGTGTCGGTGAGCTCGCCCAGCAGGCGGTGCAGTGTCGACTTCGACAGGCCAGTGCGCCTGCCCAGTTCGGCGAAACCGAGCTCGTCGTCGTCCGGGCCGAAGGCGTTGAGCACCGACATCACCTTGCCCAGCAGGGTGTTCGGCACGTCGGTCATCACCCGATGGTGCCACGGAGTTCCGCTCACCAGAACTTTTCGGTGCCGGTGAGGCGACGGGCGCGGCCACGATGTCGGCATGGACAACGTCAGCACGGCAGCGGCGCGGCTCGCCACCGCGACCCGGGATCGCGTGCCCTGTGCGCCGGTTCGGGATCTCATCGGCGACGACGAGGCGTACGCGGTGCAGCAGCACAACATCGCGGCTCGGCTCGCGGAGGGCGCGACCGCGGTCGGACGCAAGATCGGCCTCACGTCGGAGGCGGTCCAGCGTCAGCTCGGCGTCGGCCAGCCGGACTTCGGGGTGCTGCTGGACGACATGGCCTACAAGGACGGCGACGTGCTGCCCACGGGAAGGCTGCTGCAGCCGCGGGTCGAGGCGGAGGTGGCGTTCGTGCTGAAGGCGGACCTCGCCACCGGGCCGTTCGACGAGGACGTCGTCGCCGGCGCGGTCGGGTACGTGCTGGCCTCGCTGGAGATCGTGGACAGCCGGATCGCGGGCTGGGACATCACGTTCGCCGACACGGTCGCGGACAACGCCTCGGCAGGACTGTTCGTGCTCGGCACCGAGCAGGTCACCGACGTCGTGCCGCGCGAGGTGTCGATGGTGCTCAAGGTCAACGGCGTCGAACGCTCCACCGGTACCGGCGCCGCCTGCCTGGGCGACCCGCTCAGCGCGCTCGCCTGGCTCGCCACCACCGCCGCGAACCTCGGAGATCCGTTGCGGGCGGGCGACGTCGTGCTCAGCGGCGCGCTCGGCCCGGTCGTGCCAGTGCGGGCGGGCGACCACGTCGAGGCCGTGTTCACCGGGCTCGGATCGGTCTCGGCGTCGTTCGGGGAGGAGGCCCAGTGAATGCTCCGGTGAAGGTCGCGGTGATCGGTTCCGGGAACATCGGCACCGACCTCGTCATCAAGGTGCTCAAGCGGTCCACCGCGCTGGAAGTCGCGGCGCTGGTCGGCATCGACCCCGCGTCGGACGGTCTCGCCAAGGCCCGAAAGCTCGGCGTCGCGACGACAGCGGACGGCATCGACGGGCTCATCGCCATGCCCGGCTTCGACGACATCGAGATCGTCTTCGACGCCACCTCCGCCAGAGCGCACGAGAAGCACGCGGAGATCCTTGCCGCGCATGGCAAACGGGTCATCGACCTCACTCCGGCCGCGATCGGGCCGATGGTCGTGCCGACGGTGAACCTGCGCGAGCACCTCGACGCGCCGAACCTCAACATGGTCACGTGCGGTGGCCAGGCCACGATCCCGATCGTCGCCGCCATCGGGAAGATCACGCCCGTGCCGTACGCGGAGATCGTCGCGTCGATCGCGTCCCGCTCAGCAGGACCGGGCACGCGCGCGAACATCGACGAGTTCACCGAGACGACCTCGCACGCCATCGCCGCGGTCGGTGGCGCGGCCAGGGGCAAGGCCGTCATCGTGCTGAACCCCGCCGACCCGCCGATCACCATGCGCGACACCGTGCTCGCCCTGGTCGACGCGGCGAACCCCGAGACACACCAACGGATCCGTGCCTCCGTCGAGCAGATGGTCGCCGAGGTCGCCACGTACGTCCCCGGCTACCGACTCAAACAACAGGTGCAGATCAACCCGGTCGACCAGCCTCACACGCTCACCGAAACCCCGGTCACCCACCAGGTCACGGTGCTGCTGGAGGTCGAAGGCGCGGCGGACTACCTCCCGGCGTACGCGGGCAACTTGGACATCATGACCAGTGCGGCTCTCAGGGTCGCCGAGACGATGGCGGCGGCATGAGGATCTACCTGCAGGACGTGACGATCAGGGACGGCATGCACGCCCTGCGCCACAAGATCACTCCGGCGAAGGTCGCCGAGATCGCGCGAGCGCTGGACGCCGCCGGTGTCGATGCCGTCGAGGTCTCGCACGGCGACGGACTCAGCGGCGGATCACTCGTCTACGGACCCGGCAGCCACACCGACTGGGAGTGGATCGCCGCAGCGGCAGAAGCGTTGACGCAAGCCAAACCCACGACGCTGTTGCTACCGGGCATCGGCACTCTCCACGACCTCAAGCGCGCACACAGCCTCGGCGTCACGTCCGTACGCATCGCCACGCACTGCACCGAGGCCGACATCGCGGCACAGCACATCGCCGGCGCGCGCGACCTGGGCATGGACGTGTCGGGGTTCCTGATGATGAGTCACCTCGCCGAACCACAGGAACTCGCACGGCAGGCGAAGCTGATGGAGTCCTACGGTGCGCACTGCGTATACGTGACGGACTCCGGCGGCCGTCTGCTGCCCGACGACGTTCGCGACCGCGTGCGGGCCTATCGCGAGTTACTGGATGTAACTACTGAGATAGGTATTCACGCTCATGAGAACCTCTCACTGGCCGTCGCGAACTCGATCGCAGCCGTGGAAGAGGGTGTAACGAGAGTTGATGCCTCTCTCGCCGGTCTCGGAGCAGGCGCCGGTAACTGCCCCATCGAACCGTTGGTGGCTGTCGCGAACATCAGAGGCTGGCAGCACGACGCAGACCTGTTCGCACTCCAGGACGCCGCCGACGACCTGGTCCGTCCGCTGATGGACCGCCCGGTCCGAGTCGACCGCGAGAGCCTGACCCTCGGCTACGCGGGCGTCTACGGCTCGTTCCTGCGCCACGCCGACATAGCCGCCCAACGCACCGGCGCCGACGTCCGCGACCTCCTGCTGGAAGCCGGACGCCGGCGCCTGGTGGGCGGTCAGGAGGACATGCTCACCGACATCGCCTTGGATCTCACGCGTTAGAGGTTCAAACACCCGAGAATCAAACAACTGCGAATCAAACAACTGCGAAAGTGGTGCCGATGCCCATGCCGGTGATCCACTCCGGCACGGGCTCGTAGCTCGTCCACACCAGCGGCAGCCCCACGGCGACCTGCCCGATCAGCCAGCACCGGACCTCGTGCCCGCCACTGCCCGCGTGCGCCTCCAACGCCTCGTGCCCCACCGAAGCGATCTCCTCGGCCGCACCGACCGACAGCCGGTCGAGGAACCATCCGTCCCACACGGCGTTGACGCGCGCGTCGGGGTTGCCGCCCATCTCCCGCACGCGAGGCTCCCGGGCCGCAGCGAACTCCCGCGCATAAGAGCGCCCGCGGATCAACGACTCGCGCCGCTCCCCCACCACCGAGGGATCGCGCGGGTCGTTGGACGGCAACCAGTGCGACAGCCCGCCACTCGCGACCACCAGCACCCGCCCGGGAAACACCGAAGAACGCAACGAAGCCCCGAGCGCGCGCCCCAACTCCACGCAGCGGCCCAAAGACGGCAACGGCGGCGCGGCCGTGTTCACCACCAGCGGCACCAACGGCAGGGAAGTCCCGCCGGTGATCATCTCGTAGCTCTGCACGATCCCGTGGTCCACAGTCAGCGAATACGACAACGACACGTCGAACCCCGCGTCGGCCAACCCGCCGTGCACCGACCAGGCAAGCGTTTGCGCCACCAGCAGAGGCCCGGAGCTGCTGCCGAAGTCCCCGAACCCGACGGCTTCCTCGACACCGAGCACGAACGGCGGCATCACGTCGTAGAAGTTGGCGTGGAAGTGGTCCGGCCCGATGGCCACGATCGCGTCCGGCGCCAGCGCCTCCACCGCGCGCCGCACCCGATCCGCGTCGCGCAGGAACACCGCGCCTGGCCCGTCGGATCCGTCCGGCGGCAGCAGCGTCGCGAACGGGCTGTGGGACATACCGGCGAAACCGATGATCTCCGCCATCAGGACGGGTCCTTTCCGTGCAGCAGCCAGGTGCGGTGCGTGTCGAGGAACTCCGAAACCTTCTCCCACTGCGGCCAATGCCCCGCGTCGTCGATGACGTGCAGACGCGCGTCCGGCAGCCAGGACAGCAACATGTCGGCCTCGTCCAGCCCACCCGTCGGGTCATGGCTGGTCCACAACAACAATGTCGGCGCCGCGACCTTGCCCACCCACGCCGGATCCCACGCGAAGTCCTTGCGCACCACCGGATCCTGCAGCACCAGCGTGTTCGTGATCGCCTGCACGAAACCAGGCCGCGAGTACACCTGCCGCCGCAGGTTCACCAGCTCGTCGGTGACCATCTCCTTGTGGTGGAACAGGAACTCGACCCGCCGCCGCACGGTCTCCTCGCTCGGGTCGAGCACCGCGGCCATCGTGCTGTCGCGCATCCGTCGCATGACTTCGGGTTTGTTCGCGATGTTGCCGGGCGTGTTCAGCACCAGCCGATCGACGCGCGCAGGAAAGTGCGCCGCAACCCACGCCACCACCCAGCCACCGAGCGACTCACCAGACAGGTGCGCCGACGAGACACCCAACGCGTCCAGCAGCCCGACGAGGTGCTCGGACAGCACGTCGATCGTGTACGGCAGGTCCGGCAGCGAGGACCAGCCGTGGCCGATCATGTCGTAGGCGGTGACGTGGAAGTCCTCCGCCAGCCCGGCGATGTCCCGCGCGTACGCCTCCAGATGGCCGCCGGTCCCGTGCAGCAGCACGAGCTCCGGACCGGCACCCGCCTGCAGCACCCTGGTCCGCACCACGTGGCCGCGCACGGGGACGTCGACGTGCCGCACTGTGTGGTCCACAGGCGACAGTTCGCCCCAGATGCTGACGTGCTCGGGAATCATTGCCCCTCCCCTGGTGTGTCGAAACGGGCGCGAGCCTCGGCGAACGACGCGAGCCCCGCGCTCTGCCTGCGGGCGAGCCCGAACAGCGCGAGCAGCCGGGAGTTCTCGATGGTCAGGAACTCGACCGGGTGCTCGGACGAGTCGTTGTAGTGCCGGTGCCAGGTCCACGGCGGCGTGTAGACGAACGAGCCGGTAGTCCACGAGACCCACTCGAACGCGTTCGGCTCGGCGTTCTGGATCTCGCTGTGCCCGTCGCCGGAGATCACGAAGTGCACCGTCTCGTGGTAGTGCCGTTGCATGTCGGAGCTCTCGCCCGGCGGGATCACCTGCCGGAACAGCTCGAACGTCGACGTCGGCAGCTTGCCCGCGATGCGCAGCGTCGTCGGGTTCGGCACCGCGCCCGGCGGGATCGTCTCCAGCTCGTCGTCGTGCACGACCAGCGGACGCCCGCCGTCGGGCCGCACCGCGTGCGTGAGCGCCCCGAGGAAGTCGGTCATGGCGAAGTCGGGTCCGGAAGTGGCCAACGCGATTTCCCTTTCACACTGCGAATTCGGTACGCCCACCATCAACGGTGAGCACGGTGCCGTTCACATAAGAAGCCTGTGCGGAAGCCAGAAACGCCACCGCCGCAGCGATCTCGGACGGATCCGCGGCGCGCAGAGCCGGAATGTCCGCGAGATCGTCCGCGGCCGCCGCGTCGAGATCCACGCCCGCCGCCTCGGCCCTGCGACGCAACACTTCCAGCCGCCGAGGAGTCAACGTGGCGCCTGGAGCCACGCAGTTCACCGTGACCCCATCCGCCGCGTACTGCCGCGAAACGAGCTTCATCGCCGACGTCACCGCCGCGCGCAGCACCGTGGACGACGCGAGCCCGGGCTGCGGCTGACGAACGGCGGTCGACGTGATCACCACGGCCCGGCCGAACCCGCGCCGCGCCATCGCGGGCAAAGCGGTGTGCAGCAACGCGAGCGGCCCGAGCAGCAACAGGTCGAGGTCGCGGTGCCACTGCGCGTCCGTCACCTCGAAGATCCCGCCGGGCGACGGCCCGCCCGCGTTCACGACCAGCACGTCGAGCGAACCGAACCGGTCACCGACGTGGGTCACGACCGTCGCGGCCTCGCGGGCGTCGGCGAGGTCGCAGACGATGTGGTCGGCCCCCAAAGCCGAAGCAGTCTCCTTCAACGTGACCTCGGTGCGTCCGGCCAGCACGACGCGATGCCCGCTCTCGACGAGCGCGGCGGCCGTCGCCGCTCCGATGCCGCCGGCGCCGCCCCCGACGAGCGCGACCCGCGTGGTGTTTGCGTACATGGGCTCCTACAGTCGTCGCATGCGAGAGGCGGACCAAGGATGAGTCCCAGTGGCCGGGACTCGCAGGCAACCGAGCCGAGCGGTTCACTCGAACGCGCGGCGGCGATCCTCGACGCGTTCGACGTGACGCACCGCGAGCTGGGCCTCGCCGAACTGGTGCGCCGGTCCGGTCTGCCGCGCTCGACGGTGCACCGCACGGCGGCGCGGATGATCGAGCTCGGCTGGCTCGACAAACCGGGCGACCGCTACCGGATCAGCACCGGCCTGTTCAAGCTCGCGGGCCTGGTGCCGGTGCGGCACGAGCTGCGCGAGGCCGTGCTGCCGTTCCTGCAGGACCTCTACGCCGCCGCCAAGGTCACCGTCCAGCTCGGCGTGCTCGACGGCACCCGCGTGCTGGTCGTGGAGAAGATCACCGGGCACCGGCCGATGCCGATGCTGGAGCAGGTCGGCGGCATGATCCCGGCCCACTGCTCGGGTCTGGGCCGCGCGATCCTCGCCTACTCCGACACGTCCACAGTGGACACCGTGATCGCCGCGGGCATGGAACGCCGCACGCCTCGCACCATCACGAGCCCGATGGCGTTGCGCCGTGAGCTCGTCGCGATCCCCGACCGCGGCTGGGCCTACGACAGGGAGGAGGGCAACGTCGGCGTCAGCTGCGTCGCGGCACCGATCTTCGGCGCGAGCGGTGAGGTCGTCGCGGCGTTGTCGGTGACAGGCCCGAACGCGGCGGTGCGCCCGGAACGGATCGGTCCCGCCGTGCGGATGGCGGCCGCGGCAGCGAGCCGGGCCTACTCGACCCGCCGCTGGGAGTCCCACTAGCCGGGACTCCCGGTTGGCTCCGCTCGTGGGAGCGCTCCAGAGTGTGGTCCGTCACATCCTCACCCAGGAGGACCAGGATGCGAGTCGCGATCATCGGTGCCGGAGTCGCCGGCCTCACCACGGCGAAGGTGCTGCTGCAGGCCGGGCACGAGGTCGAGGTGTTCGACCGGACACCCGACGTCGGCGGCGTGTGGAGCAGCACCCGGCGCTACCCCGGCCTCACCACGCAGAGTCCCAAGGCGCAGTACTCGTTCTCGGACTTCCCGATGCCGAAGGACCTGCCGGAGTGGCCGACGGGCGCCCAGGTGCAGGCGTACCTGCAGGCGTACACGTGGCATTTCGGCGTCGACGCGTGCCTGCGTCTGGAGACGACCGTGACGTCGGTCGTGCCAGTGGACGGCGAGTGGGAGCTGACCACACACACCGGGACGACATATCGGTACGACCGCGTTGTCGTCGCGAACGGCGTGTTCTGCGAACCGTCCGTGCCCGCGTTCCCCGGCCGTGCGGACTTCGAGGCCGCCGGTGGGCGCGTGCTCGCGGGCACGGAGTTCCACGACGCCGAGGAAGCGCGTGGGCGCCGCGTTCTGGTCGTCGGCTACGGCAAGTCCGCGTGCGACGTCACGGTGCCGATCAGCGAGGTGGCGGCGAGCACCGACGTCATCGCGCGGCAGCTGCTGTGGAAGGTGCCGCGCAAGATCGCCGGGGTCGTCAACTTCAAGATGCTGCTGCTGACCCGCATGGGCGAGGCCCTGTTCCGGTACCGGTGGCTGCGCGGGTTCGAGAAGTTCCTGCACGGTCCCGCGAACCGGGTGCGGCGCTCGATGCTCAACTCGCTCGGGTCGGTGTCGGTGCGGCAGTTCGGGCTCGCCCAGCACGGCCTCGTGCCGTCCGGGCGGATGGAGGACATCGTCAAGGGCGCGATCGGCCTTGCCACCGAAGGGTTCTTCGAGGGCGTCGAGTCCGGCGCGATCCGCGTGCGCCGCGACACGACCATCGAGCGGCTGACGTCGAGTGGCGCCGTGCTGTCGGACGGCACGATGCTGCCCGCGGACCTGGTCGTGTGCGCCACCGGGTTCACGCAGGGTGTGCCGTTCCTGCCGGAAGCCGTGCGGGAACGGTTGTTCGACGAGCGCGGCAACTTCGTGCTGTACCGGCAGATCCAGCCGATCGACGTGCCCGGCTTGTACTTCAACGGCTACAACTCGTCGTTCTTCAGCCCTCTCAACGCGGAGATGGCGGCGTTGTGGATCGCGGCGGACCTGGAGGGAGCGCTCTCGCTGCCGGACGCCGCTGCTCGTCGTGCGGATGTCACCGCGCAGCTCGCGTTCATGGACGAGGCGACGAACACGCACCACTGCCGCGGCACGAAGATCATCCCGTTCTCCCTGCACAACGCCGACGAGGTGCTGGAGGACCTGGACCTGCAGATCGGCAGGGCCACCCGCGCGGCGCACTGGCTGAACCCCGTCGCGCCCTCGGCCTACCGCAAGGTCACGCCTTTGTTGCTCACCCGGCTCGAAGCCGTTCGAAATGAGGTTGGAGAACATGGAAGAGCACCACGTCTACCGCAGCGGTGAGGGCACCAACGTCGGCGCGATCGGCCTGGGCATCTACACCCGGCTGACCGGTGCGGACACCAAGGGCGCCTACTCGTTGTTCGAGTACGTCGTGCCGCCGAACCTCGGTGGGCCGCCCACGCACGTCCACACCCGCGAGGACGAGCTGTTCACGTGCGTCCAGGGACGGGTCGTCGTCGAGCTGGACGGCGAGGAACACGTGCTGGGGCAAGGGGATTCGCTGCTGATGCCGCGCGGGGTGCCGCACATGTTCCACAACCCGTTCGACGAGGAGACCCGCGTGGTGGCCGTCGTGTCGCCGCCGGGGCTGGAGAACTACTACCAGGCGCTGTCCGAGCTGCCTCCCGGGCCGCGGGACATGAAGCTGGTCGCGGAGATCATGGTGCGGCACGGTCTTTCGTTGCAGCACAAGCCATGAGCCGCGCGGAGATGGTGCGGCGGATGTGCGCCGCGGTCGATGCGGGTGACGCCGAGGCGTTCGGTTCCTGGTTCGCCTCCGATGCCACTTATGTGTTCGGCAACAACGAGCCGTTGATCGGGCGTGCCGCTGTCGTGGCGGCCACTGCCGGTGCCGCGGGGGCGTTGCCGTGGGTGCGGCACGTGGTCGAGCAGGTGGCGGAGGTCGGGGACCAGTTGTTCTGCCGGTTCACGATCGAGACCTCGGCGCCGGACGGGACACCGCTCGCGTTGCCTTGTGTGACGGTGATCTGGATGTCCGGCGCCGAGGTCGTCGACTATCGCGTGCACATGGACATCTCTCCGGCACTGGCGTGAGAGCGGTGGAGCCTGCCGAGGAACTCCCGGCAGGCTTCGACGTCCAGCTCGTCGCACCGCCAGGCGACATGGCCGTCAGGGCGGATCACGTACAGGGCCTGCGAATCCGGTTCGGTGAGGCCGTAGTGCTCGAACACCTGCGCCGAGTCCGCCCGGTGCACGCGGTCGTCTCCCCTGGCTTCGACGCGGGCGACGAGGTGGCCGGCGACGCCGAGTTCCGCGAGGGCTGTGGAGTGCGCGGTGATCTCGTCGGCGGTGAGGTGCTTGCGGGACAACGCGAGGACGTGCAGCTGATAACCCTGCAGCAGGTCGAACACCTGCTCGGCGGCGTTGATCCTCGCGTCCGGGACGCGCTGGCCCGCGAGCGGACCCCTGAGCGAGTAGAGCAGTCCGTTGACGTTGATCTCGCTGGGCCGGTAGCCGAGGCTGATCTGGCTGAGGCGGTGGAACGACTTGCGGTGCGGGATCGGGGCCGCCGACATCCGTCCGATCAGGAACGGCCCCGCGGTGTCGCGCAGCCACGCCTGCCAGCCGCGCAGTCCTGCCGCGACCTTGTAGAGACGGTCGGTGAACTTCAGCAGCCGGACACCCGCCGGATGACGTTCCGCGGAGTAGGTGTCGAGCACGTCGATGTCGTCGTTGATCGCGGTGGCGAGCTTCCAGGCGAGGTTGGCGGCGTCGTGCAGGCCCGTGTTCATGCCCTGGCCGCCCGCCGGGGAGTGGATGTGGGCGGCGTCGCCGACGAGGAAACCCCTGCCGCGCCGGTAGTCGTCGACGCCACGGAGGTGGACCTGGTAGCGGCTGGTCCAGATCGGGGCGCTGAGGGTGAGCGGCACGTTCATCGCCTTGCGCAGCTCGGCCTGCAGGTTCTCCAGGTCGAACTCCGCCTGCGGGTCGCCTGCGTCGGTGACCATGACCCTGGACGTCTCGGCACCGTGGAGCGGCAGGAAGAGGCCGATGCGGTCGCGGTTCATGAACACCCGGAAGTGCGCGTGGTCGAGCGGCCAGTCGACCTTGCAGTCCGCGAGCAGGTAGCGCTGGCCGTACTTGTCGCCGTCGAAACTCAGCCCCAGCTGCTGCCGGACGGTGCTGTGCGCCCCGTCTGCCCCCACCACGTACCGGGCGGTGAGGGTGCGCTCGTTCGCGATTGCGGTGACGGCGTCTTCGGTCTGGCGCAGTTGCGTCAATCTCGTGTCTCGGCGGACGGTGACGCCGTGCCGCGCCAGGTCCTTCAGCAGCACTTCCTCCACTTCGGACTGCGGCGCCATCAGGATGAACTGGTACGGCGTGGTCGCGGCACTCGCCCGGTCGAAGTCGAGACCGCCCGCCTCCCGGCCCCTGACGTGGAAGCGGATGCCGGTGGTGACGACGCCGCGGCCGAGGAGCTCGTCGGCGAGCCCGATGCTCCGGAAGAGCTCGATCGTCCGCGCCTGGACGGCGAACGCCCTCGACTCGGTGGCGGGTCCGGCGCCGGCGTCAATGACGTGGACTTTGACGCCCTGCCTGACCAGGAGCGCCGCCGTCATCAGGCCGCTCGGGCCCGCGCCGACGACGAGCACGTCGCAGTCGTAGTGCGCGAGCCTCGGTCCGGTGTTCTTCGGCGGGGCGACCGACGGTTTCGGCCGGGCCCTCGACTTGCCCAGGTTGGCCAGGAACCCCCGACCAGGACGAGCGGTCACCTGCGGCAGCGGGTTGCCGGTGAGCCTGCCCCACATCCGGCGGGTGAGCAGGAACAGCAGCGCGACGACGGCGAAGATCAGCAGGCCCACGGCTCACCTCACCGCCGGCAGCGCGCTCGACATGCGCAGGAACTGCTGCACGAGCGGACCCTCGACGAGCGGCCCGACCGCCCGCACGAACTCCTGGACGTAGGGCTCGGCGAGGTGCTTCTCCAGGTCCTGCTTCGACCGGAACATCTCGTAGATCACGAACTGCGACCGGTCCGCGCGGTCGCGGTGCACGTGGAACTCGATCGAGCCCTCTTCCGCCCGCAACGGCTCGACGAGGCCGAGGATCAACGCCTCGACCCGGTCCTCGCACCCCGGCTTGGCGGTCGCGAACCCGAGGTGGGTGTAGGGCCCGGTCTCGTCGGCGTCCGGCTCGGGCAGCACGACTCGTGCGTCGCTCATCAGGTCTCCCTTGACTGCTCAACGGATGATGAATTCACCATCGCAGCCAGAGAGCGCCTGGTCACAGCGCCAGTCCCAGCGAGCGGGACCCTCTTATGCAAAAAACGTTTGCGGACGTCCGCAAACGTTTTTTGCATAACTGATATATCGGATATTGGATATCGGGCCCTGACCAGGCCTGATATCACGCGCCGAAGAAGACCTCGGCCTCTTCGTAGCGCTCCGCCGGAACGGTCTTGAGCTCGGCCGTCGCCTCCGACAGCTTCACCCGGACGATCTCGGTGCCGCGCAGCGCGACCATCGTGCCGAAGTCACCGGCCGCGACGGCGTCGACAGCGTGCAGACCGAAACGGGTCGCGAGCACGCGGTCGTATGCGGTCGGCGTACCACCGCGCTGGATGTGGCCGAGCACGGCCGCGCGGGACTCCTTGCCGGTGCGGTCCGCGATCTCCTCCGCGAGCCACTGGCCGACGCCACCGAGGCGGACGTGACCGAACGCGTCGCGCTCACCGGAGTGCAGCACCTCGGCGCCACCTTCGGGGATCGCGCCTTCCGCGACGACGATGATCGGCGCGAACTCGCGCTCGAAGCGGCGCTCGACCCACTCGACGACCTTGTCGACGCTGAACGGGCGCTCGGGCACGAGGATGACGTTCGCACCACCGGCGAGACCGGAGTGCAGCGCGATCCAGCCGGCGTGCCGACCCATGACCTCGACGACGAGCGCGCGGTGGTGCGACTCGGCCGTGGTGCGGAGGCGGTCGATCGCCTCGGTCGCGATGTGCACGGCGGTGTCGAAGCCGAACGTGTAGTCCGTGGCGCCGAGGTCGTTGTCGATCGTCTTCGGCACACCGACGACGCCGATGCCGTCATCGGTCAGGCGCTTGGCGACGCCGAGGGTGTCCTCGCCGCCGATCGCGACGATGGCGTCGATGTTGTTGGCCGCGATCGTCTCGCGGATGCGGTCGACACCGCCCTCGACCTTGTACGGGTTCGTGCGCGACGAGCCCAGGATGGTGCCACCGCGAGTGAGGATCTCCTCGACGTCGGCGAGGCCGATCTCCTTGGTCAGGTTCTCGATCGGACCCTGCCACCCGTTGCGGAACCCGACGATCTCCCAGCCGTGTGCCTTGATGCCCTTGCGGACCACGGCCCGGATCACGGCGTTCAGACCGGGGCAGTCACCACCGCCAGTGAGCACACCGATGCGCATCTGCTTGCCCAATCTCTCGTGTTCTGTGTCACGCAGACTTTCACGAGCTGTATCGGTGCAGCAACATGGGGTCTCACTTACCGGACGGGAAACCCGATTTTCCGCCGATGTTCCTCGATCACCTTCCACCGCGCGAGGTTGTGGCGCGCGTCGGCGAGAGCGTCGTGCGCGTCGGCCGGGGGCGCGGGCAGCTTCGGGCGGCCGACGTCGTCCCAGCGTTGCCGCAGGTCACGGGTGAACCGGGGCAGCGCGCGCGGCAACGCCGGCATCGCACCCCACAGCTGAGCCAGCGCGACGTGGTCGTAGGCGGCGAACCACGCCCACAGCTCGACCTCGTCACGGGCGGCGTTGCGGGCGCCGAGGAAGTCGAGCAGGTCCTCGCGGATGCGCTCACGGCCGCGCCACGCCTTGTCCGCGGGCGAGGGGAGCTGGTTGAGGACGTTCTGCCGCACCCACGGCCCGGCCCGCTCGGGGTCGAACTCGGTGGACACGGCATAGAACTCGCGGCCTTCCTCGTCGACCACACCGATCGACACGAGGTCGATCGTCACCCCGTCCTCGATGAACTCACAGTCGTAGAAGAACCGCACCGCGACACCCTAGGGGGCCGCTCAGCTCGCCTTCTTCTCGGGCACCCGGTCGGAGCCCTTGCCCTGCTCGGGCACGGTCGTCGCCTGCTCCTTGGCCTTGGCCGCGTAGACGTCGACGTACTCCTGGCCGGAGAGCTCCATCAACGCGTACATGATCTCGTCGGTGATGGACCGCAGCACGAACCGGTCGCCCGACAGCCCTTCGTAACGGGAGAAGTCGAGCGGCTTGCCGATCTTGATCCGGATCGGGTACGGCTTCCACATCTTCGAGCCGATGGGGTTGGCCTTGTCCGTGCCGAACATCGCCACCGGGATGACCGGCGCACCGGACTCCAGCGCGATCCACGCGACACCGACCTTGCCCTTGTACAGGCGGCTGTCGGGCGAACGGGTGCCCTCGGGGTAGATGCCGAGCAGCTTGCCCTCGCGCACGATCCGCACACCGGTGTCGAGCGCGCCCTGGGCGGCCGAGGCGCTGGACCGGTCGATCGGCACCTGGCCGACGCCGGAGAAGAACCACTTCTGCAGCCTGCCCTTGAGCCCCGTGCCGGTGAAGTACTCGATCTTGGCGGGGAAGGTCACCCGCCGCGACAGCATCAGCGGCAGGAAGAAGGAGTCGGAGACGGCGAGGTGGTTGCTCGCCAGGATCGCGCCGCCCTCCTTCGGGATGTTCTCGGCGCCCTCGATGATCTTCGGCTGGAAGAACAGCCGCAGAATCGGTCCCAGGAGGACGTGCTTCATGATCCAGTACAGCACAGCGGGAAGCGCCTCCCTAGACACCGAACCTTGATCCCGGCAACCAGCCTACGGAGCCGACCGCACCTCACACAACGAATCCCAAGTTAGTGCGTCACGGCCGCTGCTGAGCCGACTGCCGTAACCCGCAACACATCCTGCCCGTGCAACGATGAGGGGTCAGAGGGTTGCGGCACACGGAGAGGCTCTGGATGAACGCCCGGCGCGACTCGACCGACGGCCCCGAGAACGTCGACGAGCTCTTTGCCGAGATCGTCGCGGGTCTCGAACGGGACGGGGTCGGCAAGGACTGGCTCGACCTCGACGAGGCGAGCCCCGAGAGCGACCTCGACCGCACTCTCGCGGCACGCGTCGACGCGGCCGACGACGTCCCCGCGGAGCCCGTGGACGAGCCCGAACGGCGAGATCGGGACGACGAGGACCACTACGTCCCGCCCGAGCCCCCGCCCTTCCCCGTGCTGCGCGCGTCCACGATCGCGGCGCTCGGCCTGTTCGTGCTGGGCATCGTCCTGCTGGTCGCCCCCGGCCTCTTCGGCCTGGAGTCGCGCATCGGCACGCCGCTGTCGCTGGTGTCGCTGTGCGCGGGCGTCGGCTGGCTGATCCTGCGCATGCGCAACACCCCTCCGCCGGACTCCGGATGGGACGACGGCGCGCAGGTGTGACACGTCACGTCTTACTTGGTAACGACGTGATAACGGCCACTCAAACCTTCAGATAACGATTCGGTCATGCCTACCGTGTCGGACATGGACCAGATGCAGCACCTGATGATGGCCCGCGCCCTGGCGACCCTCGGCAAGAAGGACGCGGAGCGCGCCAAGCGCCGCCCGCGGATCCTGCGCCTGCTCGGCCGGTAGTCGCCCGGTTTGTTCGCGGTGAGCGAACAAACCGCCTTGTCCCCCGAAGAGACAGGTTGTTGTCGGCCGACCGGCCATTCCTGACCCGCAAGCATGGTGGTCGATCACGCCCCCGGTCACGTTGAACGCATCAACGGCGCTGACCTGGGGCAGGGATCATGATTCGACACACCGAGGTGGACGGCGTACCCACCGTGATCGCACCGGCCGACGGCCCGATGAACGCGGGTCTGATCTTCCGCGTCGGCGTCGCCGACGAAACCTACGTCACCTCGGGCATCACCCATCTCGTAGAACACCTGGCACTCAGCGGGCTCGCGTCGCCCGACTTCCACGCCAACGGCATGACCCGGATGGTCAACACGCACTTCTACACGGTCGGGTCACCGGACGAGGTCGGCGCGTTCCTGACGCGCGTGTGTGACGCGCTGACCTCGCTGCCGATCGACCGGTTCGAGGCGGAGAGGACGATCGTCCGCACCGAGGCCGCGAGCCGCGGATCCTCACCGGGCGAGGAGGTCTCCGCCTGGCGGTACGGCGCACAGGGCTACGGGTTGGCGGCCGCCAACGACTTCGGAGTCGACCTGCTGCGGCCCCGGGACGTCGTCGAGTGGGCCGCGGACTGGTTCACCCGCGAGAACGCGGTGTTGTGGATCACCGGTGACGACGTGCCCGAAGGACTGCGGCTGCGCCTGCCCGGCGGCGTTCGCCGTCCCCCGCCGCCCGCGACGTCGGTCCCTCCCGTCCTGCCGGCCTACTTCGACACCGGCGAAGGACGGGTGTCCATGGGCGCTGTCGTGCGGCGGTCCATGGGCGCCATCGTGTTGTCCCAGGTGATCGAACGCCGGCTGTTCCAGAAGCTGCGGCAGGACCTCGGCGGCTCGTACCTGGCCACGGCGTCCTACGAGACCCGCGACGCCGAGCACATGACGATCACCGCGCTCGCCGACACCCTGCCCGAGAACCAGGACGTCGTCGTCAAGGGCTTCATCGAGACGCTGCTCGCGTTGAAGGCGGGCGACGTTCCCGCTGCCGACGTCGACGCCGCCAAGGCAGCGCTGAGGACGGTGCTCTCCGCTCCCGCCGCCGACACGAACAGCGTGGTCATCCTCGCGGCCACCGATCTCCTCAACCGCGGGCGGTGCTCGACCGCCGAGGAACTGCTCGCCGAGACGGAGGCCGTGACCCCCTCCGACGTCCACGTGGTCGCGGTCGAGGCCATGGGTTCGGCGGTGCTGCAGGTGCCGGAAGGCCACGAAGCGGACTGGGCGGGGTTCGCGCGGGTTCCGACGTGGTCGTCCTCCGCGGTGGCCGGAACCATGTATTCCACCTTCGAGCCCTCCGAGCTGGGCCTCGTCATCGGGGACACGGGTGCCAGCCTGATCACGCCCGGCGGAGTGATCACGGTCAGGTACGACCAGTGCGTGCTGATGGACGCCTGGCCGCACGGCGGGCGCGACCTGATGAGCGCTGACGGCAAGGTCCTGCCGATCAACCCCAGGCAGTTCGACATCGACCCGCGGGCGATCGCGGTGGTCGACGCCCACGTGCCCGCGTCGGTGGTGGTCTGGCGCCCGCCGCTGCCGGAGGAGAGCGCTGAGGTGACGGCCGAGGAGGCAGTGGCCGAGGCGCCTCGGATCGTGCAACGGCGGGCACGCACCTGGCCGAGGACCGTGGCCCGCGTGATCGCCTGGGTGCTGTTCACCAGCTGGTTGGTGTTCACGCTGCTCGCGACGGCCGGCATGGCCGCCAAGGACGACGCGACCGCCGGCAGCTGGATCGCGGTCGGCATCCTGTGGTTCATCGGCTGGCCGTTCAACGCGCTGTTCCGCGGCCGTCGAAGGCTGCGAACCGCGCCCTGACCGCTGCCCGCAGATTGCATACAGCCCGATATATCAGTTGTGGACACCGTTGACCTGCTGCCTAGCAATGACTCTTTGGACTTCGTCCGCAAAAGAGTCATTGCAAAAGGCCTTGCGGGTGCGGGCAGGCTGGGGGCGTGCGGGTTGGTTTCGATCTTCTGCGACGGGGTTTCCAAGAGCTCGGTGTGAGCCAAGGCGCGACGCTGGTGGTGCACTCGTCGCTCTCGGCGTTCGGTGACGTGGAGGGCGGCGCGGCGACGGTTCTGCGCGCGCTCCGGGGTTGCGTGGGTGAGAGCGGGACGATCGTGGTCCCGGCGTTCACCGGCGACGTGATCGCCGATCCACATCCGGACGCCCGCACCGCGGGTGACCCCGATGTGGAGGCGGCGAGGGCGCGCGTGCCGTTGTTCCACGACGCGTTCCCCACGACGATGGGCGCGCTTCCCACTGCCGTGCTCGCCGAGCCGGGCCGGGTGCGCAGCCGGCATCCGCAGGCGTCCGTGGCGGCGCTCGGACCGGCTGCCGAGCACATCACCGCACATCAACCGTTCGCCTACGCGCTGGGGACGGACTCGCCGTTCAGCAGGCTGTACGACCTGGGAGCGCAGATCGTGCTGCTCGGCGTCGGGCACAACCGCAACTCGTTCCTGCACCACGCGGAGTCGCTGGTGCCCGGTCACCGCACGAAGCTGCGCCGGTTCCCCTACCTCGTCGACGGCCAGCGGGTCTGGGTCGAAGCACCGGACGTCGGCGACGACAACGACACGCATTTCCCGCGCGTCGGTGCTGGCTGGGGGCAGAGCGTCCGGCAGGTCATCGGAGCCGCGCGCTGCGAGCTGCTGGACGCCGTTCCGTTCATCGACTTCGCGAGGAAACGGCTCGCCCAGCTCCTGCTAGGGCCGGCGTGAGTTGTTCTTCGTCAAGGACGCCGCCATCTCACGGGCCAGGGTCGCGGCGCCCACGATGCCGGCGTCGTCCCCCAGCTGCGCGGTCCGGATCCGGGCCAGCGGACGGTGCCCAGCCCCGGTCACCACGGACGCGTAGCGCTCGCGGGCGTCGTCCAGGAACATCGGCGCGGACTCGGACACCCCTCCCCCGATGACGATCACCTCGGGGTCGTAGACGTCCGCCACCAGCGCCAGCCCCTCGCCGAGCCAGCGAGCCAGGTCGGCCATCGCGCGCTTCGCCAGAGGATCACCATCACGAGCCGCTCCGGCCACGCGACGCCCGGTCACGGCACGCGAGTCACCGGCGGCTTCGCGAGCCAGCACGGTCGAGACACCGGGATGCTTCGCCAGCAGCTCTACCGCCGTCGCGCTCAAAGCCGTGCCACTGCAGTAGCGCTCCCAGCACCCGTTCTTGCCGCACGGGCAAGGACGGCCATCGGGAACCACGCGCAGGTGACCCAGCTCGGGCGCCACGCCGTGGGCACCTCGGAACACCTCGCCGTTCAGCAGTAAAGCGGCCCCGATGCCCGTCCCAATGGCCACCAGCACAGCGGTCTTGGCGCCCCGTGCGGCACCGAAGCGGTGTTCGGCCAGGGCGGCGGCGTTCGCGTCGTGCTCCAGCACCACCGGCATGCCGAGGCGGTCGCTCATGCGGTCGGCCACGTCGGCCTGCCGCCACGCGAGGTGAGGTGCGAAACGGACCGTGCGGCGGTCGGAGGCGATGAAGCCCGCCACGGCCAGACCGACGGCGTTCACCGCGTGCCGGTCCGCCACCTCCTCCACGGCGGCGACGATCGCGTCTTCGAGAGCGCGCTCACCGGCGGGCGTGGGGGCGCGTGAGGTGTCCAGCACCGAGCCACGCGCGTCCACGACGCCCGCGCGCACGCTGGTGCCACCGATGTCCACTCCGACGGTGAGCACTAGTCGGTCTTCCTGACGACCTTGATGTGCTGCACACGCTGGCCGGAAGGCTCCGAACCAGAAGGCTCCGGCGGCGTGGGCGGGGCTCCGGGCTCGCGCAGAGCCGCGCGCAGCACCGCCACCAGACCGGCGGCGTGCTCAGCGGCCTTCGCGGCCAGTTCGGAGCGGTCGCCACGCAGCAGCGCCACGCCGTTGCACAGAGGGCACCAGCCGCACGTCTCGGGCGTGTGCTCGCCGTCGCCCGCCTCCGCCACCCGCTGCAGCCACGGCTGCATGCGCTCGGCAGCCGCGTCGATGAACAGCCGCAGCTCCTCGGCGAGCTTGCCGGTGTTGTCCTGGGTCATCTAAAACTCCTGATCAGCGCCACAGCGAGGGGTCAGGGCGGAACCCCACCGTCACGCCACCCGAGTCCATCTCCGCACCGGTCACGATGCAGCGCTTCAGCAACGACGGCAGCGCCACGAGCCGACGCCTGCCGTCGATCGTCAACGCGAGGTCGTCGCCCACGCGCGCGAGGTCCAGCTCCGTGTCGTCGGCCAGCGGCAACGCGATCCGCAGCGAGTATCGGGCGTCGAGACCACGTCCGCTGCCCGACACCTCCAGCAACGACTCCGCGACAGCGGCACCCGGCAACGGGTCTTCAGTGCCGTAGAGCTGCGAGGCCACTTCGAGCAACGCCGGCACGCCGACGGGCTCCGAAGCGCGGTGGTCGACCGTGCGGATCTCACCGATCCCGGTCAGCTCGGCCAGCACCGCGTCCTGCTCGTGCCGACGCGTCCGCAGCCACGTGGCAGCGGCACCCCGCGCGGACCCAGGCGACGGCACCAGCCGGTTCGCGATCACGCTGTCGACCCGGATTCCCTGCAGCGCCAACGCGGTCAACGTCCGGCGCGTCTCGGCGGCCACGACGCGTTCCGGCGTCAGCACCAGCCGCACCGAGCACGACGAAGGATCCGACAGCATCGTCCGCAACGAGTCCAGCCGCTCGGCGAGCCGCGACAACGCGTCCGCGGTCGCGTCCCACTTCTCGACGGTCCCGGTACCCGCGACCCCCGCGAGCAACCCGCGCACCACCCGCCGGTGCGTCGGGAACAACCGTTCCAGATACCCCGCGAACGCCTCGGGCAACGACAGCAGCCGCAACGTCTCCGCGGTCGGCCCGCAGTCGACGACCACGACCTCCCACGGCCCGTTCGACGCCAGCCGCCGCACCTCCGCCAGCGCGAGGAGCTCCTCGACGCCCGGCAGCACGGTCAGCTCCTCGGCGTCGAGCTCGTCGACACCGGCACCGGCCAGCACGGTCCGCAGATGCCCGCGCAGCTCGCCCCACGCCTCGTCGACGAGGCCACGCGGATCGATCTGGCACGCGAAGAGCCCGTCCGCTGTGTCTACTTCGGACGGTGCGGCGCCCAGACGGACGTCGAGGGCGTCACCCAGCGAGTGAGCGGGATCGGTCGACACAACGAGCGCCTTGCGACCGTTGGCCGCGAGGGAGGCCGCCGTGGCAGCCGCCAGCGTCGTCTTGCCGACCCCGCCCTTGCCGGTGAAGAGCAGGACGCGGCTCAAGCCTTCTCCGCGCGCTTCTTGAGCTCCTTGAGCGCGGTGTCGAGGATCAGCTTCTCGGCCTTGCGGCGGAACAGCCCGATCATCGGGATCACCAGCTGCACGGACAGCGTGTAGGTGACCTTGGTCCCGGTACCGGACGGCTCCAGCACGTAGCTGCCGTGCTGCGACTTCTGCATGGTGCCCTTGACGAGGTCCCACTGCACCGAGAGACCGTCGGCCGCCCAGTCGTACTTCAGGACGTACTCGTCCTTGACGGGGCCCTGGTCGATCGCGAACCGGACCTGCTCCGCGCGGCCGTCATCGCGCGCGTCGAGGACCTCCACGTCTTTCATCCCGTTCGCCCAGTCCGGGTACGACGGGAAATCCGCGATGATCGCCATGATCTTCTCAGGCGGCGCGTCGATGACGATGGACTGAGTGGACTCGTCGGCCATGTGTGAGGAGGTTACTCGCGTCTTTACCAATTGAGGACGTGAGGCTTGCCGCTGCGCTGGAAGTGCCCGACGTTGACGCATTCGGTCCAGCCGATCCGCATGCGCCGGGCCAGCGGCTGGTGCACGTGCCCGAACACCGACCAGCGCGGACGTTCGCGCACGATCTTCTCCAGCGCGGGCCGTGATCCCCATTCGGGACGGCGCGCCACGACGTCATATGTCAATTCCGGGACAGCCGGCGGGATGTGCGTGCACAGCACGTCGACCGGCCCCATCCCGTCCAGGGCGGCCGCCATGTTCTCGTCCGTGCGGAGGTACGGGTACCAGGGCGCGTTGGGGTTGCGCACGTGCCCGGCCGGCATCAGCCCGCCGCCCGCGAACCCGAACCGCAGCCCGCCGATCTCCACCGCCGCGCCGTCGACGACGTGCACGCCGTCGCGCGCGAACTGCGGCCACAGGTGCGGACTGTCCACATTGCCCGGTGTCGCGTACGTCGGCGCGGACATCGCGGCGAACAGCGCGTGGTACTGCTCCAGCACCGCCTCTTCGACGATGGCGCGGGCGTCGACGAGACCGTCCCAGAGAGACCGGATGTAGCCGGCGGTGTCCGCGCGTTTGGTGCCGCGTCTCAGCTCGGCGAAGATCCCCACCTTCTCGGGCCCGAAAACGCGCCCGAGGATCCCCTTGGAATGGTCGTGGTAGTCGACGAAGTCGATGAGGTCGCCGAGCACGACGAGCGCGTCCGCCCCGTCACCGGCGCGCGCGAGCGCCTCCGCGTTGCCGTGCACATCGGAAACCACGTGAACCCGCACGCTTCCCAACCTAGTTCACGGGAGCGGCACGGGTGATGAGACGCAAGTCAAGGAAGATCACCCGTGCGGCGGGCAGCCAGCGGGACGACCGTCCTCCAGAGTCAGCTTCAGACCCAGAGCGACGGACTTCGCGGCGAGCTGCCGGCGTTGCACCTCGCGAAGAGCGGTGCGCGGGGTGAAGGAACCGGCGGGTGGATCAGCGCGGAGGAAGTAGTGCACCAGGGTGCCGTCGAGCATCGGCTCGAGCCAGACCTCCATGGTGCCGACGAGCGCGCCCGCGACCGTCCAGCGCAGCCCCTCGTCACCGCGGTCGGCGTAGACGTCGAGCTCGAGATCCGGCCAGAACGCACGCCACGACGACGGCGTTGCGAAGGCGGCGGCGACCACGCTGGGTGGTACCGCCAGGAAAGTCTCGTCGACGACGTCCACACTGGCCATGGGGTCAAAAGGTAACGGAAGGGCGTACCAACCTTTGTATCGCCGGAATCACACGCTAAGTTTCCCCACCAGTAACAAATCACCGTACGGAGGTTGACGTGCGCGAGTTCAGCGTCCCCGCCACCGCCGCAGTGGCTCCGGAGGAGAACCTCACCGACATGGTGTGGGCCAACGCGGAACGCTTCGGCAACGCCGTCAGCTTTCGCAGGCAGGTCGACGGCACCTGGGTCGACATCACGGCGCGTGACTTCGCCGCGCAGGTCATGGCGGTCGCGAAGGGCATGATCGCGGCCGGCATCGAGCACGGCGACCGCATCGGCCTGGTCTCCAAGACGCGCTACGAGTGGCAGCTGCTCGACTTCGCCATCTGGGCGGCGGGCGGCATCACCGTGCCGATCTACGAGACGTCGTCGGCGGACCAGATCGAGTGGATCCTGTCCGACTCCGGCGCCAAGGCCGTGTTCGTCGAGACGTCGGCGCACCGCGCGTCCGTCGACGAGGTCGTCGGCAAACTGCCCGAGCTGCGCCACGTGTGGCAGATCGAGGGCGCGGCCGCCGCGGTCGACGAGCTGACCGCGCTGGGCGCCGAGATCACCGACGAGCAGGTGCACGAGCGCCGCGGGCAGGTGGGCGCGGACGAGACCGCGACGCTGGTCTACACGTCCGGCACCACGGGCCGCCCCAAGGGCTGCACGCTCACGCACCGCAACCTGCTCTCCGAGGTGCGGTCGGCGCTGTCGCGGTTCCCGGAGATCCTCACCGCGGGCAACTCGCTGCTGGAGTTCCTGCCGCTCGCGCACATCCTCGCCCGCGCCCTGGCGCTGGCGTGCGTGTACTCGCGGGCGACGCTGGGTCACACCGCCGACGTGAAGAACCTCGTCGCGGACCTGGGCCAGTTCCGGCCGACGTTCGTGGTCGCGGTGCCGCGCGTGTTCGAGAAGGTCTACAACGGCGCCAAGCAGAAGGCGCACGCCGGTGGCAAGGGCAAGATCTTCGACGCGGCCGAGGCGACCGCCGTCGAGTACTCGGCCGCGCTGGACAACGGCGGTCCCGGCCTGGTGCTGCGGCTCAAGCACGCGGTGTTCGACAAGCTGGTGTTCTCGAAGCTGCGCGCGGCCCTCGGTGGCAGGGCGATCGCGGCCGTGTCCGGTGGCGCGCCGCTGGGTGACAGGCTGTCGCACTTCTTCCGCGGCTGCGGCATCCCGGTCTACGAGGGCTACGGCCTCACCGAGACGTCGGCGGCGGCGTGCGTGACGTTCCGCGGGCAGGAGAAGGTCGGCACGGTCGGTCTCCCGGTTCCCGGCACGTCGATCCGGATCGCGGACGACGGCGAGATCCTCATCAAGGGCGACATCGTCTTCACCGGCTACTGGAACAACGAGGCCGCCACCAAGGAGGCCCTCGAGGACGGCTGGTTCCACACCGGTGACATCGGCGAGCTCGACAGCGACGGCTTCCTGAAGATCACGGGCCGCAAGAAGGAGATCATCGTCACCGCCGGTGGCAAGAACGTCTCCCCCGCGCAGCTCGAGGACCGCATCCGGGCGCACCCCCTGGTGTCGCAGTGCATGGTCGTCGGCGACAAGCAGCCGTTCATCGGCGCGCTGATCACGATCGACCCTGAGTTCTTCCCGTCGTGGAAGGAGTCGCACGGCAAGCCGGCGTCGGCCGAGGTCGCGGACCTGATCGAGGACGCCGAGCTGCTCGCGGAGATCCAGGCCGTGGTCGACGAGGCGAACAAGTCGGTGTCGAAGGCGGAGGCGATCCGCAAGTTCCGCGTGCTGCCGATCGACTTCACCGAGGCCGGTGGCGAGATGACGCCGTCGCTGAAGCTGAAGCGCTCTGTCGTGGCGACGACGTACGCGTCGGACATCGACGCCATCTACGCGAAGTAAGAGGGTCTAATGCGCGAAAGGCCCAGGAGCTGAGAGAGTGCTCCTGGGCCTTTCGACCCCCAGCGATCGTGATCCGCGGAGCTCTCCGCAGAACCCGAGAAGTTTGTTGCCCCGGCCCCCCGACCGGGACATGAAGAAGATTGCCGTATGGCGCTGACGTATCGCTGACGCGCCGATGTCACTCGGCGACAGTGCGCAATTACGCTGTCCGGTACAGGGGGATGATCCGGCTCGCGCGAAGGGATGGCAATGACCTCGGGTCCGCAGTTCCGGCTGCTCGGCCCGGTGGAAGTGCGCCTGGACGGGGCGCCGGTGGTGCTGCGGGCGGGCAAGCACAGGGCGTTGCTGGCGGCGTTGCTGCTGCGGCCGAACCGCGTCGTACCCGTGACGGAACTCGTCGAGCACGTGTGGGGTGACGCGCCGCCTGCCCGCACGCGTGGGACGTTGCAGACGTACGTGATGCGGTTGCGAGCCGCGCTGGGCGACCCGTCGCTGATCCAGACCGCTCCTGACGGCTACCGGATGCGCGTCGACCCGCTGGCCGTGGACGTGCACCGGTTCGCTGACGCGGCCTCTCGCGGACGGGCTGCCGCCGCGTCGGACGACCTGGTCACGGCGCGGAAAGCGTTTGCCGAGGCGTTGGAGCTGTGGCGCGGGCCGGTGCTGTCGGACGTGCCCTCGGAGACGCTGCACGCCGACAACGCGCCGCGGCTGACCGAGATGCTGATGCAGGTGCACGAGCAGCGGATCGACGTGGAGTTCGCGCTCGGCAACCACGCGGATCTGGTGCCGGAGCTGTTCGCGCTGACGCGGGACCACCCGTTGCGCGAGCGGTTCTGGGGGCAGCTGATGCTCGCGCTGTACCGCAGCAGCAGGCAGGCGGAGGCGCTGGAGGCGTTCCGGCAGCTCGACCGGACGCTGGACGAGCAGCTGGGCATCGACCCGTCCGGTGAGCTGCGGGAACTGCACCAGGCGATCTTGGTGGGGGCGCCGTCGCTGGCCGCTCCGGTGGCCTCTCGTGAGCCCGAACGCGCGCCCGCGTCGCCGATGCGGCTGCCGGACGACATCGCGGACTTCACCGGGCGCCTGGACCACGTCGAGCGGATCTCCGGACTGGTCACGGGCTCGGTGCCGATCGTGACGCTGGCCGGGCAGCCGGGCGTGGGCAAGACGACGCTGGCCGTGCACGTGGCGCACCTGCTGCGGGACCGGTTCCCGGACGGACAGCTGTACGTCGACCTGCGCGGGTACTCGCTGGGGCCGCCCGCGGACGAGATGGACGTGCTGTCGCGGTTCCTGCGCGCGCTCGGGGTGCCGCCGGACGAGATCCCGCCGGACGCGGACGAGCAGAGCACGATGCTGCGGTCGCTGGTGTCGGGCAGGCGGATGCTGCTGGTGCTGGACAACGCGTCCGCGCCGGACCAGGTGCGGCCGCTGCTGCCGGGGACCGCGTCGTGCCGGGTGATCGTGACGTCGCGGGACGACCTGCGCGGGCTGATCGCGATGAACGGCGCGCGGACGGTGCCGGTGGACGTGTTCGCGCCGGCCGAGTCCGCCGCGTTGCTGTCGGAGCTGCTGGGGCCGGGTGATCACGCGGAGCTGGCGGCGCGGTGCGGGCATCTGCCGCTGGCGTTGCGGGTGGCGGCTGCCTACCTGGCCGGGCGCGGTGATGTGACGATTTCCGGTTCGCCGATCGAGCTCGCGTACGCGGCTCTTCCGCCGGCGCCGCAACGGTTGTTCCGGTTGCTGTCGCTGGTGCCGGGTCCTGACTTCACCGCGGAGGCCGCCTCGGCGTTGGCCGACGTGGACGCCGAGGGCCTGCTGACGGTGCTGGAGATCGCCCAGCTCGTGGTTTCTGTTGCGCCGGGCCGTTTCCGGTTCCACGACGAGCTGGTGCGTCACGCGGCGGCGTTGCGCGAGGAGTCGGACTCGCCGGGCGATCAGGAGCTGGCCTGGTCCGCGTTGTTGAACCACTACCTGCGCGTCGTCGAACGCTGTGCTGAGCTGCTCTACCCCGGCATCGTGCGGCTGCCGACGTCCGCCACTGGGCCCGCACCCCGGATCGCGACGTCCGCCGAGGCGCTGGCGTGGCTCGACGCGGAACGCCCGAACCTCACCGCCGCCATCCAGCAGGCCGCCGAGCACGGTCCGGCGCCGATGGCGTGGCAGCTCGCCGACGCCCTGCGCGGCTACCTGTGGATCGGCCAGCACGTGGGCGAGTGGCTCGCGACGGCCCACCACGGTCTGCAGGCGGCGGTGGCGTCCGGGAACCAGCCCGCGCAGGCCGCCATGCACACCAACGTCGGCACCCTCTACCTGCGGCTGGGCGAGTACGCGCTGTCGGTCGAGCACCACAACCAGGCCATCGACCTGTATCGCGCGCTGGGTGACAAGGACGCCGAGGCGAGCGTGCTGAACAACCTGAGCCTCGTGCACCGCCGCTCCGGGCAGCTGACCGAGGCCCGGGACGCGCTGGTCCGCTGCCTGGCGATGCTGCACTCGTCCGACAGCATCAGCACCGGCCTGTACAACCTCGGCCAGCTCGCCGTGGAGCTCGGTGAGATCGAGGACGCCGTCGAGCACTTCTCGCAGGCGCTGGCGCTCGCTCCGAACGCCGACAGCCACACGTACCTCGGCATGGCCCTGCGGTTGCGGGGACGTCTCGACGAGGCCCGCTCCCACCTCGAACAGGCGCTGCAGATCGGCAACGTGCCCGCCGGTGAGGCCGAGACGCTCGAGAACCTGGCCGCGGTGGAGCTCGCGTCCGGCAACCCGTCTGCCGCGCTGTCGCTGGCCACGCGGGCGCTGTCGCTGGTGGCCGACGGCGGCGATCCGCAGGTGGCGACGTCGGTACGGATCACGCTCGGCGAGGTGCGGCGGGCGTTGTTCGACTTCGACGTCGCCGCCGGTCTCTTCGACCAGGCGCTGACGACGGCGCGACGCATCGGCTACGCGTCCGGTGAGATCCGCGCGCTGATCGCGCTGGCCGTCGTGTGGGGCGATCTCGACCGTCACGCCGAGTCCCGGTCCGCCGCTGACGAGGCCACCCGCCGCAGCGCCGAGCTGGGTCTGCGCGCTCTGGAGAACCAGGCGCGGTCGGTCTAGGGGTCGAACTTGGTCTTGGCCGCGCCGGTGTAGGCGACGTTGACCTTCGTCCTGCCGACGACGCTGTGGTAGTTGAGCTGGATCAGCTTGGCGTCGACGACGTGCAGGCAGCCGTGCGACGCGACGTTGGCCGGGGCGTTGTGGCCGGTGAGTTGTGGAACGCCTCGCCTGCGTTGTAGAAGACCGCGAGGCTCATCGACGCGAGCAACGTCGACCGGCTCTGTCCCGGTGTGGGCTTTGTATACCGCCGGTGTGCACCGCGTTTCGGCCCCTCCAGCGCGCCTGCACCCAGGGTGGCGGCGATGTCGGCGGCGGCGGCCGGGTCGTTGTAGCCGACTCCCTCGATGCGGATGACCTTGAAGTGCCCCGGATCGCTGCGCAGGCCGACCGGCCCTCCGGTCACCTCGAAGCTGAACGACGAGAGCGCAGCGGGGTTGGCGAAGTACGTCGCGGTCGCGGTGCCCTTCGGCATCTCCACGCCGCCCGAGTCGGTGACGACGCTGTCGAAGTCGACCGTGATCAGGTCGATCCATGGCTGCTTCTTCGCGTTGCGGAACGGGCTCTCGACCAGGGCGCCGTCCATGGCGCCGAAGTTCATCGCGGTCTTCTCGCGATACCGCTGCACTGAGCGCTCATCCGCGATCAGCCGTTGCACCGCGCAGTTGCCCGCGGCGCTCTGAAGGGCGGCCAACGGGTGTATGCACTCTTCCGTCCGGGCACGACGCGAGCTGTGTTCAGCCTGTATACGCGCGCCATGAGCCCTCATGAACCGATGGTGCCCGCTCGTCCTTCGCAGACCCGTACACCGCATGCACGGACATCCGGGCAGCTCTCGCCACCCAAACGGACAACTGATATATCGGATATTGGATATCAGAAGGGCTTTGCAATGAGTCTTTTGACTTCGTCCGCAAACGTTTTTTGCATCCGGGTGTGCACCAGGCGGGATCCCGAGGTCAGCCGATGAGGCCTTCGAGGCGGTGCGCGAGCTGGTCCCAGCGCCAGTGGTCGCTCACCCACTCCCGCCCGGCGCGGCCCATCTTGGCCGCCATCTCAGGGTCCGCGAGCAACACGGCGATCCGCTCGGCGACGTTCCCGACGTCGAGCCCGTCGACGACGTTGCCGGTGATGCCGTCGCGCACGGTCTCCGGCGCGCCGCCGGATCGTCCGGCGATCACGGGCAGCCCGGTCGCCGACGCCTCCAGGTAGACGATGCCGAGCCCCTCGACGTCGAGGCCCCGTCCACGCGTGCGGCACGGCATCGCGAAGACGTCGCCGGCGTTGTAGTGCGCGGGCAGTTCCTCCCACGGCACCGAGCCGGTCAGCACGATGTCGCGCGAGCCGGCCGCCATCTTCTCCAGCGTCCCCCGGTACGGCCCGCCGCCGACGATCAGCAACGCCGCGTCCGGCACCCTGCGCTGGATCAACGGCAACGCGCGGATCAGGACGTCCTGCCCCTTGCGCGGCACCAGACGCGACACGCACACGATCACCGGCCGGTCGCCCAGCCCGTACCGCTTCCGCATCTCGGCGCGCGCGGCCGGATCCGGCCGGTAGAGATCGGTGTCCACACCGGACGGAAGGTGCTCCAGAGCCGCCATCGGCCCGAACGCGGCGGCGAAGCGCGAGCGCGTGTAGCGGCTGACGTAAGTCACGACGTCCACACCGGACCCGATCGCCCGCAACGCCTGCCGCGCCACCGGCAACATCGACCAGCCGACCTCGTGCCCGTGCGTGCACGCCACCGAGCGACTCAACCCCAGCGACGGCGCCAGCAACGCCAGCGGTGCCGCCGCCCCGAACCACGAAGCCTCACAGGACTCGGCCCGAGCGATGTCACGCGCGCGCCGCAGAACGTCGGGCGTCGGCAGCATCAGCGACGTCGGATGCCGCACGACGGGGAAAGGCTGTGCCGCGTCGAACTCCTCCGCGCCCTTCCACTTCGGCGCGTACACGACGAGGGACTCCGCGGGCAGCCGTGTCGCCAAAGCGTGCAGGTAGGACTGGATGCCACCGGGGCGGGGCGGGAAGTCGTTGGTCACCAGCAAGGTTCGGCGCACGAACCCAACGCTATCCGATGCTCGACTTCAGGAAGTCCCGCCAGCCCGCCACGCCCACCGTGCTCGCGTCCACAGCGGACTTCGAGGCCTGCCGCAGGAAGAAGTCGACGACACCGTGCTCTCCCAGCTGCGACTCCAGATAGACCATGATCGAGTACGCCTGCTGATAAGCGAGGTCACGCCCAGGACCGCTGAAGTCGGTGGGCAGCTTGGTGACGTCAGAGGTGAGCAACGGCGCGGCCTGGCGCAGCGACAGCCCGAGCCCGTGGAACGCCACCCAGTCCGCGAACCCCTCCACCAGCCACAGCGGCGCCGAGTCCGACGTCTGGTCGCGCGTCGCCACGTGCGTGATCTCGTGCCGCAGCAGCACACGCAACTCCAACGGAGTCAGCGCCGCCGCCCGCACCCGGTTGATCACCACGCGCTGCCCGGAGCCCTCCCGGATCGCGACGCCGGCCATGTCCGCGAACGCCGGCCCGACGAGCGACACGAGCTCGGAATCCGTGGCCGGGATGACGACGTCGACCCGTCGCGACCAACCGATATCCAATATATCGGCGACCGCGTCCACCGACTCGTCCACGACAGCGGACACCCGCGAGGCCAGCTCCGCATCACAGGAACTGGCGGTCACAGTCCCCGCAGACACCGCCTGAACAGCCTCTTTGCAATGGACAGTTTCCGTCGGCTGCAACTCAACGGGTCGCGTTGCAATGGTCAGGCCCAGCAGGAACGTCATGGCGACGGTGACCGCCAGCAACGTCCTGAGGTGTTTCACCGGCGCAACGCTAGCCCTCGATGCGCCGGATCACCGCGATGGGCCCGATGGCGTCGATGGACGCGATCTTCACCGGTTGCCCCTCGGTGGAGGCGTGCACAGCACGTGCGTTGTCGACGGCCATGGCGACGTGCGACCGGCTCGCGTAGTAGACGATCAGGTCGCCCGCGCGGACCTCGGCCCGCGACACGGCGCGCCCGATCGAGGCCTGTCCACCGGACGTGCGCGGAATGGTGAGGCCGGCGGACGCGTACGCCTTCATCGTCAGGCCGGCGCAGTCCCACTCGTCGGGGCCCGTCGAGCCGTACTTGTAGCCGTCGCCGCGCTGCGCCAGCGCGAACGCCAGCGCGAGCCCCGCCGTCCCCGAGGGCACGCCGATCGGCGACCGGTCCCCCGGATCGCGCAGCTGGTTCACGACCGGTGCGGGCAGCCGCGTCAGTGCCGTGCGCACCTCGCTGATCTGTGCCTGCAACGCGTGGCTGCGGCCGTCCAGATCGCTCTTCAGCCGCTCGGCCGCCGCCGTGGCCTCGGCCGCACGCGAGCGCGCGTTCTCCGCCGCCTGGTGCGCCTGACGTGCCTTCTCCACCGCGCCCGAGAGCCGGGCCAGCGAGTCGGCCTTGTCCGAGGCCAGGACCCGCATCATCTCCAGGCGGTTCAGGAAGTCCTGCTGCGAGTCCGCGACGAGCAACGCCGACAGCTGGTTGAACCGCGCGCCCTCGAACGACGCCTGGGTGATCAGGTCGACCTGCTCGCGGTAGCCGTTCTCGTCGTTCTTGGCCTGCCGCTCGATCTGCTGCGCCGCGCCCACGTCCGTGGTGGCGCGTTCGAGCTCGGCACGCCGTAAGACGAGATCCTCCTGCGCGCGCAGGACTTCCTCGTTCAGCTTCGTCGCCTGCGCCGTCAGATCGGCGTACGCGCGCGCCGGATCAGCCGGCTGCGCGGCGAACGACACGGCCGGCAAAGCGGCGAAAAGCAGGGCGGTAACCAGAACACCGCGGGTGAGTTTGCGCGACGACACGTCGCCGATCCCCTTCGCGAGAACAAGATCGTCAAAAGATCAACAGGCGTCAGGCTACCGGGTGATCAAACGCGCCCGAGACGGGCCAGCAGTACGGCCGACGGCACCGGGTGCGCACCCCGCCGGCGCACTGAGTCGGCGACCGCGCGATCCGACGTCACCACCACCACAGGACGCCCCTCGGGCTCTGCGGTGACCAGCGCGCGGATCACGTCGTCGGCCAGCACACCGGGGTCGCTGAAGAGCACGCGCACGCCACGTGGAGCCGCCGCGGGCACAGCCACCACCCCCGCGCCGTCGAACACCAACGTCACCTCGGCACCCGTGCGCGCGGCGAGCACCGCCAGCTGGTGCACGAGCCGATCACGCTGATCCGACAACGACAGCTCCGGATAACCGGTCTTCGTGACGTTGTAGCCGTCCACGACGAGATGGACCGCGGGCAACGCCAGCAGCCGATCGAGCGCCGCCGGGTCCTCCACGCGTCCCACGGCCCCCTGCGACGCGCTGGCGCCCCGCACGAGGTCGGCAGGACGCGGCCCGGTGCCACCCAGTGCCAGTTCGCGGCGCAAGCCGTTCACGGCGCCGTCGAGCGTGTCGACGAGCAGCGCGAGCCGCACCTCGTCCGCCTGCCGGGCTTCGCGCGCGGACTGACGGGCGATCTCGGCGTCCGCGATCGCCCGTTGGGCCTTGCCGCGCTCGGTCTCGGCGCGTTCCCGTTCCCTGTCGCGTTCGGCGGTGAGGCGCTTGACCTCGTCGGCTGTGCGTTCCTGGATCTTGTCGACCTCGGTGGCGGCGGCCTCGGCGGCGTCCTTGGCCTCGCGCAGCTTCACGCCCTGCTCTCGCAACCGCTTGCGCAGGCGTTCCAGCTCGATTTCGGCGTCGGCGCGGACCCGTTCGGCGGCGCCGTCGAGCTGGCTGCGCTCGGCTTTGAGCCGCTCCAGTTCTCCTTCGAGCCGTTCCGACCTGATGACGGCGGCGTCCCGCTCGGCCCGCAACGTCGCGTCGCCGACCCGTCGCGACACCAGCTCCACGTAGTGCGGCGCGACGTCGTCCCCGGTCAGCACCGCCGCCGCGGCCGCCGTCACCGGGTCCGGCGACGTCACCTCCAGCGTCGACGGCCGGTTCTTGCGCAGCCACTCCACCACAGCGGTGCGGAAGTTCGCGGAGTCCCGCAGCGCCGCGACGACCTGCGCGCCACCCAGCCGGGCCCGTTTCGTCGGCGCGAACTTCGCCACCGGCCGCAGGTGCTGCGGCACGTCGACCTTCGCCATCTCGCCCAGCGCGTCCGCGGCCAGCTCCGCCAGTCTCACCCGAAGCGGCTCCGGCAGGGCCGACCAGTCCACAGCAGACTCTTCTGGGGACTCGCCTACCTCCTCGGCAGGCTGGTCGAACTCGGGCTCGGGCATCGGGTCTGGCACCCCAACAGGCTAGAGCCCTCCTGCCTGAGCAGCGCACGGACATCTCCGGCCTTCGGAACAACGATCTGGCAAAGGACCCGCCCAACCGCCCCACCGCAGGTCAACCGGTCCGCCGCCGGAAATTGTCAGACCCCGTCGCTAACGTCCGGCATCGTGACCGGTCAACTGTCCTTCGACGAGCTCGGTACGCCTCTTCGCGACACCACGTTCGTCGTCTTCGACCTGGAGACGACGGGCGGGAGCAACGAGGAGGACGCCATCACCGAGATCGGCGCGGTGAAGGTGCGCGCGGGCGAGGTGCTCGGCGAGTTCGCGACGCTCGTCGACCCGGAGCGCGGCATCCCCGTGCAGGTGGCCCAGCTGACCGGGATCACGCAGCTGATGGTGACGGGCGCGCCGAAACTCGACACCGTGCTGCCCGCGTTCCTGGAGTTCGCCGCCGGATCGGTCCTGGTCGCGCACAACTCCGGCTTCGACATCAGCTTCCTCAAAGCGGCCTGCGAACGGCACGGCTACCGCTGGCCGAAGCCGTCGGTCGTCTGCACGGTGAAACTCGCCCGGCGCGTGCTGAGCCGCGACGAGGCCCCGTCGTGCCGTCTGTCCGCCCTGGCCGACCTCTTCCACACCACCACGCGCCCGACGCACCGCGCGTTAGCCGACGCCCGCGCCACCGTCGAGGTCCTGCACTCGCTGCTGGAGCGCGTCGGCAACGTGGGCGTGCACTCGCTGGAAGAACTCCTGGCCTACCTCCCGGAGGTCACCCCGGAACAACGCCGCAAGCGCTCCCTGGCCGCCCACCTGCCGTCCAAGCCGGGCGTCTACCTCTTCCGCGGCCCGAAGGAAGAGGTGCTCTACGTGGGCACGGCGTCCGACCTGCGCCGCCGCGTCCGCCAGTACTTCACGGCCAGCGAAGGCCGCCGCAGACTCCGCGAGATGGTCGCCCTGGCCGTGCGTGTCGACGCCGTCGAATGCGCCCACCCGCTGGAAGCCGAAGTGCGCGAGCTCCGGTTGTTGCGCGCCCACCGCCCCGCCTACAACCGCCGCTCCAAGAACCCCCACCACGCCTGGTGGCTGATCCTGACGGACGAGGCCTTCCCGCGGCTGTCCCTGGTCAGAAACCCGCGCGACGGCGCCCTGGGCCCCTTCCGCACCCGCCAGGCGGCCGAATCCGTGGCCGACGCCCTCCTCGACGCCGTCCCACTCCGTTCCTGCACGATCAAGATCCCGGCGACGAACCAACGCGCCTCCCCCTGCGCCCTGGCTGAACTGGGCCGCTGCCAAGCCCCGTGCGCGGGCCACCAGACCGCCGAGGAGTACTCCCCGGCGGTCGTCGCCGTCCAAGACCTGGTCGTCGGCCGCAACGCCGACCCGCTGCGCACCCTCATCACCCAGCTCGGCGGCCTGGCCTCGGCCGAACGCTTCGAGGAAGCCGCCCGCCGCCGCGACCGCCTGGCCGGCCTGGTCCGCTCGCTCGACCGCGCCCAACGCCTCGCCGCCCTCGCCGCGCTCCCCCAGCTGGTAGCCGCCCGCCCCGACCGCGAGGGCGGCTGGCAGTTCTCGGTGATCCGCTACGGCCGCCTCGCCTCAGCCGGAGTCGCCCTCCGCGGCACCCGCCCCATGCCGGTCGTCGACGCCCTCGTCGCCTCCGCCGAAACCGTCGTCCCGACGGCGGGCCCACTGCGCGGTGCCCCACCCGAGGAGACAGGCGTCGTCCTCCGCTGGCTCGACCAGCCGGGCACCCGCCTCGTCTACGCGGACGAACCGTGGTCGTCCCCCGCCGGTGCCGCCGCGGCTTGGGTGCCGTGGGCCGAACAAGCCGCCGGCGCCCGCCCGCTGCACGACCGCTGGGCCTGACCCGCCACGACAGCGCCGAGTGGTCCAGCAGCCGTCTGCACCCTGAACGACCGCCGAAACCGGCCCCCGGAGCCCACCGATATATCAGTTATGCAAAAAACGTTTGCGGACGTCCGCAAACGTTTTTTGCATCCGGCGGGGTTTGAGCAGGTCAGAGGCGGGCGACGAACCAATATATTAGTTGGAATGTCGACAAAGGTGGTGGGTCAGCGCGGGGCGGGGACGCTGACTCGGCGGGTCGCGGACGTCACCAGGGCGTAGAGGCCGGCCGCCAGGATGCCGCCGAAAACCGGGGCGATCAGGTACACCGGCAGCTGGCTCCAGGCCGGGTTGCCGCCGGCGAAGGTGAGCACGACGTCCGGGCCGAACGTGCGGGCGAGGTTCACCGAGGCACCCGCGACGGGACCGAACGCGAGGATCTGGGTGGCCAGAGCCAGACCGATGCCGATCCCGTGCAGACCGCGAGGAGCAGCGGGGTTCACCGCGAGAGCGAACACGGCGGTCACGAGGATGAACGCGCCGAGGGCTTCGGCCGCGAAGGCCTGAGTCACCGAGATCCCGGAGCCGAACGCGGTCGCGCCCAGACCCGCTTCGACAGCACGCGACCCGTGCACGACGTGAGCGAGCGAAGCGGCCAGCACACCGCCGAGAAGCTGCGCGCCGACGTAACCCGGCACCTCGCGCCACGGCACGCGGCCGGACACGGCGAGCGCGAGGGTGACGGTCGGGTTGAAATGCGCGCCGGAAACGGCGCCGAACGCGTAGATGCCGGCCATCAGAGCGAGCCCGTGGGCCAGAGCGACGATGAGCAGACCGGAGGGCTCGTTGCCCGCGGCGACCACGGACACGGCGGCGGAGATTCCGAACAGGCAGAGGATGGTCGTACCGGCCACCTCGGCAATCAGCTTGCGTGCGAACACGGGTTCACCTCGACAACAACGGGGGAATGAGGGGACCCACGCTCGCAGCGACGTCCTCACGCCAGCCATAAGCCGGTAGGGCAGACTACGTGTGCTTTAGATACCCGTGCTGAGACCCATGAGGAGGACAGCGTGGTCACCGCCATCGTGCTGATCCAGGCCGCCGCCGAACGCATTCCCGAGGCGGCGCAGGAGATCGCCGACATCGACGGCGTCACCGAGGTGTACTCCTGCGCAGGTGACGTCGACCTGATCGCGCTCGTGCGGGTGAGCAAGCACGAGGACCTGGCCGCGCTGGTGCCCGGCAAGATCAGCAAGGTCGCGGGCGTGCTGAACACCGACACGCACATCGCGTTCCGCAGCTACTCGAAGCGAGACGACGAGGCGGCCTTCGCCATCGGCCTGGATGACGCCCAGTAACCACCGCGAGGCCACGATCAGCGCAGCCCGAGAAATCGTTCGGCGCAACTGACGTAACGAAAAGCCCCCGTGAAGGTTCACGGGGGCTTTTCACAGTTCTGGAACCAGATCAGGCCTTCGGGTCGGAAGGCTTGCCCGCGAGCTCGGCCTGCTCCTCCGAGGCGGACTCCAGCGCGTTCTTGTGCTTCGCGTTCTCCAGGGCCACGGTCTCCTCGACCGGGTCCGGCGACCACGTGCTGCCGGCGACCGGGTGACCGGCCGAGCCGAGCTTGTTCATCTTCTTTGGCACCGACGCGCCCTGGTAGGCGAGCGGGATCGGGTGGCCGTGGTCGTCCACCGGGCCGAGCGGCTGGTGGATCTCGATGAACTCGCCGTGCGGCAGGCGCTTGATGATGCCGGTCTCGACACCGTGCTCGAGCACCTCGCGGTCGCCGCGCTGCAGGCCGATGCAGATCCGGTACGCGACGAAGTACGCGATCGGAGGCAGGACCAGCATGCCGATGCGGCCCATCCACGTCGTCAGGTTCAACGAGATGTCGAACTTGTACGCGAAGATGTCGTTGCCGCCCATGAGCAGCAGGACCATGAAGTACGTGATCGCCATCCAGCCGAGCGCGGTGCGGACGGGAACGTCACGCGGGCGCTGCAGCAGGTTGTGGTGCGCGTAGTCCTTGGTCATCTTCTTCTCGATCCACGGGTACACCGCCGCGATGCCGGTCAGCAGCGGCAGACCGAGGATGAACGGCAGGAACGGCGCCGGGATCGTGTAGTTGCCCAGGTAGAACTCCCACGCGGGCCAGATGCGGACCAGGCCGTCGGTCCAGCCCATGTACCAGTCGGGCTGCGAGCCGGCGGAGATCTGCGCGGGGTTGTACGGGCCGAAGTTCCAGATCGGGTTGATCTGGAAGACGCCACCCATGATCGCGATGACACCGACGACGATGGCGAAGAAGCCACCGCCCTTGGCCGCGAACACCGGCATGATGCGGACGCCGACGACGTTGGTCTCCTTGCGGCCCACGCCCGGGAACTGCGTGTGCTTCTGGTACCAGACGAGCGCGAGGTGCGCCGCGATCAGGCCGAGGATGATCGCCGGGATCAGCAGGATGTGCGCAGTGTAGAGCATCGGGATGATGTCCGTGCCGGGGAACTCCCCGCCGAACATCAGCCAGTTCAGCCACGTGCCGATGACCGGGAACGAGATCAGCAGCGCCGCCATCACGCGGAGGCCGGTGCCCGAGAGCAGGTCGTCGGGGAGCGAGTAGCCGAGGAAGCCCTCGATCGCGCCGAGCATGAACAGCACGATGCCGATGACCCAGTTGATCTCACGCGGCTTGCGGAACGCGCCGGTGAAGAAGATCCGGAACATGTGCACGACGATCGCGGCCATGAACAGCAGCGCCGCCCAGTGGTGCACCTGGCGGACGAACAGGCCACCGCGCGTCTCGAACGAGATGTCGAGAGTGGACGCGAACGCCCGCGACATCTCGATGCCGCGCAGGTTCTCGAACGCGCCGTTGTAGGTGACCTCGGTCATCGACGGGTCGAAGAACAACGCCAGGTACGTACCCGACAGCAGCAGCACGATGAAGCTGTAGAGCGCGATCTCACCGAGCAGGAACGACCAGTGCGTCGGGAAGACCTTGTTCAGCTGTTTACGCAGGCCAGAGGCCGCGTGGTACCGCTCGTCGGCAGCGTTGGCCGCCGCCCCTGCGACGCGCGCGGCCGCGTTGGCCGGCTTCGTCGGCGTGGTGATGGCACTCATGACTTCCGCTCCCAGAACGCCGGACCCACAGCCTCGATGAAGTCGCTGCGGGCAACCAAGTATCCCTCTTCGTCCACAGTGATTGGAAGCTGGGGAAGAGGACGGGTCGCCGGGCCGAACCGCGGCTTGGCGTACTCGAACACGTCGAACTGCGACTGGTGGCACGGGCAGAGCAGCAGACCGGTCTGCTGCTCGAACAGCGAGGTCGGGCAACCGAGGTGCGTGCAGATCTTCGAGTACGCGTACAGGTCGCCGAAGTTGAAGTCTTCCTGACCGGCGCGCTTGGTGACCGCCTGGTTGGGACGCAGGCGGATGAGCATGACCGGCGCGTCGGCCCGCTTGAGGGCCGCGACCAGGGCGTGCTCGTCGTCGCGCTCCGACTCGCGGAACGGGAACACCGTCTCGAAGCCGCCGGGCTCGACGTCCTCGGGACGCACCAGCGAGACCTCGTGGAAGTTGCCGGTGTGGCGACGGAGGTAGACCTTCTCGCCCTTTTCGGCCTTCCAGCCGGTGTGCCACAGCGAGGCCTTGGTCTCGCTGTCCGCGTGCGGGTTCTTGATCAGCGCGCCCAGCGGGACGGCCGCCACGCCCAGACCCAGCACGCCGGCGCCGAGGCCCGCGGTGCGCTTGATCAGGTTGCGGCGGGCGATGCCGCTGCGGTCACCGGCGTCGGCGAGCTCGGCCACCAGCGTGGCGCGGTCGACCTCGGCCGACGGACCGTCGTGGCGCTGCTGCACCGCGATCTCGTCCGGGATGAACTTCTTGGTGTAGAGCAGCGCGCCGACGCCCAGGCCCACCACCGACAGACCCAGGAACAGGCCGATCAGCGGGTTGTAGAGCGAGTGCAGCAGGTGGCCGTGCTCGTTGGACGGGGCCTCGTACTGCCACGGCCAGAACAGGAACACGCCGAGGAACGCGAGCCCCGACAGCGCGGAGATCATGAACCAGGTCGCGACGACGCGCTGGGCACGGCGCTCGGCGCGGGTTCCCGGAACCGGGAACCGCTCCTCGTAGTGGACGATCTCGACGCCGTCCATCTTGGTGCCGAGCTTGACGAGGTCGTCCCGGCTCATCTCCGCGAGCTCTGCCTCGCTGGGCAGCTCGGTCGGCTTGTCGCCGCTCATGCCTTGGCTCCGATCCAGAGGGTCACGCCGATGAGCGCGGCGATGCCCACGATGAATGCGATCAAGCCTTCCGAGACGGGTCCGAACCCGCCCAGGGGGTTACCGCCGGAGTTGTTGTTCCCGTCGGTCACCGACTTGACGTACGCGATGATGTCCTTCTTCTCTTCCGGCGTGAGCTGGCGCTCGCCGAACTTCGGCATGTTCTGCGGGCCGGTCAGCATCGCCGTGTAGATCTGCTCTTCAGTTACCCCGTCGAGCGTCGGCGCGAACTTGCCGGACGACAGCGCTCCACCACGACCCGTGAAGTTGTGGCAGCTGGAGCAGTTGAGGCGGAAGAGCTCCCCACCGCGCGCAGGGTTGTCGCCGCGCAGTTCCTCACCGGTCTCGGAAGGCTTCTTCGGGCCCTCGCCGCCGTTCGCGGTGATGTAGGCCATCAGCGCGCTGATCTCCTCGGCGGAGAGCTTCGAGGGCTTGCGGATGGCCTGCGCCTCCTGCCGCGCCATGGGCATGCGGCCGGAGGAAGTCTGGAAGTAGACCGCGGCGTCACCGACGCCGATCAGGCTCGGCCCGCGGTCCTTGACACCTTCGAGGGACTTGCCGTGGCAGCCCATGCAGGTGTTCAGGTAGATCTGCTCGCCCTGGCGGACGAGAGCGTCCTGCTGCTGCGCCTGGGCAGTCTGCGCCGTGGGCGCGAAGGCGGCGAACAGCATGCCGGCGCTCAGCAGGCCGAAGCCCAGTGCGAGCAGTCCGGCGACCCGGCGGCGCAGCTTGGTGCGGGCGCCGCGGGGGCGTTTCGTCGTGGTGGTCATGGTGTGCGGCAACCCTTGCTGTCAGTTCGGGAGCTCGTGGCTTGGCTGCGTGCTGACTAGGTCAGGGCACGATGTAGATGATGGCGAACAGGCCGATCCACACGACGTCGACGAAGTGCCAGTAGTACGACACGACGATCGATGCGGTGGCCTGTGCCGGCGTGAACTTGCTGAGCTTCGTCCGGATCAACAGGAAGACGAACGCGATCAGACCGCCGATGACGTGCAGGCCGTGGAAGCCGGTCGTCAAGAAGAAGACGGTGCCGTAGGCCGACGAGGGGATCGTGGTGCCCTCCTCGACGAGGGTCACGTACTCACCCGCCTGACCTGCGACGAAGATCGCGCCCATGATCAACGTCACGATGTACCAGCGACGCAGACCGAAGACGTCGCCACGCTCCGCGGCGAAAACGCCCCACTGACACGTGAAGGACGACGCGACCAGGATGATCGTGAAGACCGACGCGTAGGGGACGTTCAGGTGCGTGGGCGGTGGCGGCCAGTGCTCCGCCGTGTTCTGGGCCTTCACCGTGAAGAACATGGCGAAGAGGCCAGCGAAGAACATGAGCTCGCTGGACAGCCAGACGATCGTGCCGACGCTGACCATGTTCGGGCGGTTCAGCGAGTGCACGCGCTGGCCGATTGAAGGCGCTGCCGTGGTCACGGGCAGCATTATTGCCTGCGCTATTTCCGTCCGCCCATCGGGTCCTGGGCGGATCATGGGTCGGCTGGGTCACACAGCGGGTGATCGCGGAGGAGATCAACGGATGAGCTTGCTGGGCCGATTGCGGGACAGGCTGCGCCGACGTGACGAACCCTCGTTGTCGATCGACGATCCGGACCTCGTCGTGGTCGTCGAGGCGTTCGACATCGTCGAGGCCGATTCGGCCGTTTTGGCGCGTTCCCCCGAGTGGCGTTCCGACGAGCTCGCGGTGCTCCGTCACCACGTTCGCATACCGTCTGAGCAGCTAGAACGCGCGCGAGAACTTCTAACACCGGACGGCTGGGTGCTCGTAGCCGGTGATATATCGCATATCAGTCGTGTGCAGAAGCTGGACGCCCTGCACTGCGCCCAGGAGCGGTCGCGGATGGCCTCGCTGGCGCAGCGGCTCGGCGGCGACGCCCTGGGGTGGGACGCCCTGCAACCACACTCCTCGGCGTCCCGATAACATCGCGGCGACCTTGGTCACTTTCTGGAGGATCGTGAGATGAGCACGCAGACCACGAAGATCCTGGTGTTCAGCCACCGGCCCGAGGTGCGTGAGACGATCATCACTGCGGTCGGCCGCCGTCCGGCACCGGATCTGGCGCGCGTCGACTACGTGGAGGCCGGTGCGATCGCCGACGTCCTCTACGAGGTGGACAACGGCACCGTCGACCTGCTGATCCTCGACGGCGAGGCGCAGCCGACCGGGGGCATGGGCCTGTCCCGCCAGCTCAAGGACGAGATCACGAACTGCCCGCCGATCGTCGTGGCGGTGCGCCGCAAGGACGATCGGTGGCTCGCGACCTGGTCGCAGGCCGACGCGGTGCTGGTGCACCCGCTCGACCCGCTGGCCGCCGCCGAGACCGTGGCCGAGGTGCTGCGGGGCTCGGCTCTTCCTGTCGTCAAGGGCTGATCCCCGGTGAGCGAGCGCACCTGGCCAACGCTGCTCAACAGACTTCTCGACGGCGCGGACCTGACCGCTGACGACACGTCCTGGGGCATGGACCAGGTCATGTCGGGCGAGGCGACGCCCGCGCAGATCGCGGCGTTCATCGTCGCGTTGCGCGCCAAGGGCGAGACGCCGGAGGAGGTCGACGGCCTCGCCACGATGATGCTCAACCACGCCCGGCGGTTCGAGGTGGGCGTGCGGGCGACCGACATCGTGGGCACCGGCGGCGATCATTCCGGTTCGGTGAACATTTCGACGATGGCCGCGATCATCACGGCCGCGGCGGGCGTTCCGGTGGTCAAGCACGGCAACCGCGCGGCGTCGTCGCAGTGCGGCACGGCGGACGTGCTGGAGGAGCTGGGCGTCGCGATCGACCTGCCGCCGGACGGCGTGCGCGCGACGGTGGCCGAGCTCGGCATCGGGTTCTGCTTCGCGCCGGTGTTCCACCCCGGCTTCCGGCACGCGGGCCCGGTGCGGCGCGAGATCGGCATCCCGACGTCGTTCAACCTGCTCGGCCCGCTGACGAACCCGGCGCAGCCGCAGGTCGGCCTGATCGGGTGTGCGCGGGCGGCCGCGGCTCCGTTGATCGCGGGGGTGTTCGCCCGCCGCAACAACACCGCGCTGGTGGTGCGCGGCGACGACGGCCTCGACGAGATCACCACGACCACGACGACGTCCGCCTGGCTCGCCCAGGACGGTGTCGTGCGCACGGAGACGATCGACCCGGTCGTGCTCGGGGTGAAGCCCGCGCGCGAGGAGGACCTGAAGGGCGGCGACGCGTCCGTCAACGCCCAGGTGGTCCGCGACCTGGTGGCAGGCAAGACCGGATCGGTGCGCGACGCGGTGCTCGTGAACGCCGCCGGGGCCATCGCGGCGCACGGCGGGTTCTCCGACGACCTGCACGCCGACCTGGCGGGGTCGCTGAGCCGCGCGGCCGAGGCGATCGACTCGGGCAAGGCGGCGTCGCTGCTGAGCCGCTGGGTGGAGCTCTCCACCTCGTTGAAGGGGTGATTCGGTCACGCGTCGTCGTCGACGCGTGACCGTGCTCGCACGGCCGCCGTACAGGTGTAGTCCGAGCGAGTGACGGGCCGGAGATGCGCACCACGTGGTAACGCGTCGGCAATCGCCACCTGGAATGCTGGAGGCATGGTCCTCTACCCGGTGATGAAGCATGTCGTCGCGCGCGCAGCCCGAGTTGTCTACCGCCCCGTGGTGGAAGGCTTGGAGAACATCCCCACCGACGGCCCGGTCATCCTGGCGGCCAACCATCTCAGCTTCATCGACAGCGTCGTGATCCCCATGGTGGTCCCGCGGCGGGTGTCGTTCCTCGCGAAGGCGGAGTACTTCACCGGCACCGGGTTCAAGGGCGCGCTGTCGCGCTGGTTCTTCTCGTCGCTGGGCCACGTGCCGGTGCACCGCGGCAAGGGGCGTGACGCTCGTGCCGCGCTCGACACCGCCGCCGAGATCCTCGCGCGTGGTGACGCGTTCGCGATCTACCCCGAGGGCACGCGTTCGCTCGACGGCAAGCTGCACCGCGGCCGCACCGGTGTCGCGCGCATGGCACTCGAGTCCGGAGCGCCGGTCATCCCGGTCGGCATCATCGGCACGGACAAGGTCCAGCCCGTCGGCAGCAAGTTCCCCAAGATCGTCCCCGTGACCATCCGCTTCGGCGAGCCGCTCGACTTCAGCCGCTACGACGGCATGCAGGAGTCGCTTCCGGTGCTGCGCAGCGTCACGGACGAGATCATCTACCGCATCCTGGACCTGAGCGGCCAGGAGTACGTCGACGCGTACCAGAAGACGCCGGTCGCCGCGTAACCCCTCAGCAACGCTCTCAGGACCTCGCAAGGGCCCTTCCCGCTTTCACGGCGGGGAGGGCCCTTGGCGTTTGTATGCGATATATCGGGCGGCTTGCCGATATGCGATATATCGGGCGCGGCGATATCCGATATGCAATACATCACATGCTGGACATCGGTCCCGGGAAACGACTGAGGCCCCCTCCGCGAACGGAGAGGGCCTCAGCCAAAGCGATATCCGATATATCGGCTGTGCCAGTCTTTTTGGCTCAGTCGTGGTTCGGACCGGTGTGGTACTCGAACACCAGGCCGCCGACCATGATCAGCACCATGATGATGGCGATCACGAGCAGCCACACGTGCCAGAACGCCACCGCGACACCGGCGGTCGCCGCCGCGGCCGCGAGACCGACCGGCCAGTACGAGCCCGGGCTGAAGAAGCCCAGCTCACCGGCGCCGTCGGAGACCTCGGCCTCGGGGTTGTCCTCCGGCCGCACCTCGATGCGGCGGGAGACGAACCGGAAGTAGGTGCCGGTGATCAGCGCCAGGCCGCCGGTCAGCGCGAGCGCCACCGTGCCGGTGGGCTCGACGTGGCCGGTCGCCGCGTGCGTCCAGTAGCCGTACACGACGGCCATCAGGAACGAGAAGCCCATCACCAGGTCGAATACGCGAGCTTCGATCTTCATCGCGTTGCGTGTCCCTACTTCTGACCCGAGCCGGAAGCCTCACGGGCGGTCCGGTCGGTGTTGAACGGGGTGGTCGTGGTCGCGAGCGGCGAGCACCAGTCCTTGCAGCCCACCTTCGCGAGCGCTTCGGCCGTGGTGTACGTCTTGCCCGTCTTCTCGTTGATCTCCTTGCGGTACTCGATGTACTTCTCGAAGTCGGCCTCCTCAAGGGCACGGACCTCGAAGTTCATCACCGCGTGGTAGGAGCCGCAGAGCTCGGCGCAACGGCCGACGAACGCACCGGGACGGTCGATCTGGTCGACCTGGAAGACGTTGTCCTGGTTGTTCTTCTCGGGCATCGGGAAGACGTCGCGCTTGAAGTGGAACTCCGGCACGAAGAACGAGTGGATGACGTCCGTCGAGCGCAGCGTGAACTGGATGCGCTTGCCGGCGGGCAGCACCATGATCGGGACCTCGCCCGAGGTGCCGACCGTGCTGACGACCTTGCCCTCTTCGGTCTTGTGGTCCGGGTACTGGAACTCCCAGTTCCACTGGAACGCGATCACGTCGACGTTGACGTCGGGCTTGCCCGACTTGTCCGTGACGTAGTTCTGCGTGATGGCGGTGAAGTAGAACAGCACCGCCACGATCACCGTCGGCACGACGATGAGCACGATCTCCAGCGGGAGGTTGTACGCCGTCTGGCGCGGCAGCTCTTCCGACTTCTTGCGGTGGAAGACCACCGACCACAGGATCAGACCCCACACGATGACGCCGACGACGAGCGCGGCGATCACGGACCAGGTCCAGAGCTCGCGCATCTTGTCGGCCTGCGGCGTGACGGCCTCCGGCCAGCCGAAGCGCAGCACCTCGTCCGTGGAGCAACCGGTGGCCCCGATACCGACCAGGCCTACCAGCCCGGCGGTCTTCGCCAGCCGGGATGCCCTGGTGCCCTCCTTCAGGCCCACTGCTCGCCCGCCTCCTCGTTCACAACTACTGGCCGTGCCAACGGATCAAGCGGGAGCGTAGCCCAGCGCACCCGGCCTCACCCCTTGGGGGCACTGCCGCTGCGGTGCAGTTTCGGTCACACAGAGCCGCTTCGGCATACTGAGGTCTTCCCCGTCGTATTTCTTGTGAGGTGCGAGACCCTTGTGCGGCCTGGCAGGACTTGTTTGCCCTAGCGAGAACGAGGCCGAGAGCGCGCGCCCGGCGGTGGAGGCCGCTCTGCGCTGCATGCGGCACCGCGGCCCGGACGAGAGCGGCACCCGGCGGGTCGACGAGGTCGTGTTCGGCTTCAACCGTCTCGCCATCATCGACATCGAGCACTCCCACCAGCCCCTGACCTGGGGGCCGCCGGAGGCGCCGAGCCGGTACACGATCAACTTCAACGGCGAGATCTACAACTACCTGGAACTGCGCGCCGAGCTCACCGAGTCCTACGGCGCGGTCTTCCACACCGACGGCGACACCGAGACGATCGTCGCCGCCTACCACTACTTCGGCCCAGCGGCGATCACGAAGCTGCGCGGCATGTTCGCCTTCATGATCTGGGACTCCGAGCGCGGCGTCGTGTTCGGCGGCCGCGACCCGTTCGGCATCAAGCCCCTGTACTGGGCGCAGGGCCAGGCCGGTGTCGCGTTCTCCAGCGAGAAGAAGATCCTGCTGGAGATCGCCCCGACGCTCGGCATCGACCCGAAGATGAACGTCAGGGGCCTGCAGCACTACCTGACGCTGCAGTACGTGCCGGAGCCCGCCTCGCTGCACGACCAGATCTTCCGCGTGGAGTCCGGTCACTCGTTCACGCTGACGCCGGGTGAGTCGCCGAAGTTCGAGCGCTACTTCCCCGCGAACTTCAAGATCCGCACGGTCCGCAGCGAGGCCGAGGCGGACGCGCTGTACGACGAGATCACGGCGGCGCTGCGCGACTCGGTCGCCAAGCACATGCGCGCGGACGTGACGGTCGGCTCGTTCCTGTCCGGCGGCATCGACTCGACGGTGGTCGCGGCCCTGGCCAAGGAGCACAACCCGGACCTGATCACGTTCACGACGGGCTTCGAGCGCCAGGGCTTCTCCGAGGTCGACGTGGCCGCGGAGTCGGCGGCGCTGATCGGCGTGAAGCACGTGGTCCGCACGGTGAGCGCGCAGGAGATGATGGACTCCCTGCCGCTGATCACCTGGTACCTCGACGACCCGGTGGCGGACCCGGCGTTGGTGCCGTTGTGGTTCATCGCCCGTGAGGCGCGGCAGCACGTGAAGGTCGTGCTGTCCGGCGAGGGCGCGGACGAGCTGTTCGGCGGGTACACGATCTACCGCGAGCCGTTGTCGCTGGCGGCGTTCGAGAAGGTGCCGGGCGCGCTGCGCAAGGCGATGGGCAAGGTCTCGACGAAGATCCCGCAGGGCGTGCGCGGCAAGGACCTGCTGCGTCGTGGCGCGTTGACGCTGGAGGAGCGCTACTACGGCAACGCGCGCATCTTCCTCGACCCGCAGCTGCGCGAGGTGCTGAAGACGTACGACTCGAACGTCTCGCACACGAACGTCACGGCCCAGCCGTACCGCGAGTCGCAGCACTGGGACCCGGTCACGCGCATGCAGCACGTCGACCTGTTCACGTGGCTGCGCGGCGACATCCTGGTCAAGGCCGACAAGATGACCATGGCGAACTCGCTGGAGCTGCGCGTTCCGTTCCTGGACCCCGAGGTCTTCAAGATCGCCTCGCAGATCCCGAGCGAGTTGAAGATCACGAAGGACACCACGAAGTTCGCGCTGCGCAAGGCGATCCGCGACATCGTGCCCGCGCACGTGCTGAACCGCCGCAAGCTCGGCTTCCCGGTGCCGATCCGGCACTGGCTCAAGGACGAGATGCACGACTGGGCCGTCGACATCGTGCGCACGTCGCAGACCGACCAGTACCTCGACAAGCGCGCGGTGCTGCGGCTGATCGAGGAGCACCGGTCCGGGATCATCGACCACAGCCGCCGCATCTGGGCGCTGCTGGTGTTCATGATCTGGCACGGCATCTTCGTCGAGGGCCGCATCAAGCCGGTGGTGCCGGAACCGCACTACCCGGTCAAGCTCTGACGAACGCGGGGCCCCTCTTCGGAGGGGCCCTTTCACTTACCTGCGACCCTGGGCACTGCAGATCGCATACGAGCTGACAATCGTCTCCGGCGACGCCATCAGCTCCAGGTAGCGGTCGAACTCGTCGTCGGCCAACGGCAGCTTCGCGCGCACCTGGCGCGCGGTGGTGGCGAGCAGCCGGCAGCCCGGCGAGCCGCCTTCCCACTCCTGCACCTCGCGTGAGCCGCTGACGTCGTGCAGGCCGGTGTCGACCAGCGCCTTCTCGATCCGCGCGCCCCACGCCAGCTCCGCGCCGGCCTGGTCGAGCAACGTCAGCAGGGCGTTCTTCACGCGCATGATCAGCTTCGCGTCGTCGGGCGCGGCCTTCAGGACCTCGAGCGGGAGGCAGTCGAACTCTTCGAGCACGAGCCAGCCGCCGGGGCGCAACGCGTCGCGCAGCTTGCGCAGGACGACGTCGCGGGCGGGAAGGTGGAAGAGCACCAGGCGTGCGTGGACCAGGTCGAACGCGTTGCCGGGTAATATATTGGATACTACGTCGTGCTCCAGGACGGTGACGTTGTCGCGTTCCTCGAGCCGGGACACGTCGAGATCGGTCACCGTCACGTGCCCGGACGGGGCGACGACGTCGGCGAGCCAGTTCGCCACCGATCCCCCGCCACCACCGACCTCCAGGCAGCGCCAGCCGTCCGCGATGCCGAGCTGCTCGACGCGGGCGAAGGTGCCCGCGTCGAGCAGGGAGCTCAGCGCGTCGAACTGAGGGTCGATCAACTCACCGGTGTTGCCGAACAGGTACGTCCCCATTGTCCGATCATGCCAGTGAAAATTGCGATGATCACGGCAGGACGGGAGCGATCTCCGCGGCCGCTTCGTCGCCGAACGCGCCGCGGATGCGGGTGAGCGCCGCCTCGCGGTCGAGCACCCACTCCTGCGTGCCGACGGTCTCGAGCACCTCGACGGCGATGAACGAGCCGAGCTGAGCCGAGCGCTCGATGCTCAGACCCGCGGTGATGCCGGCGAGGAAGCCCGCGCGGAAGCCGTCGCCGACACCGGTCGGGTCGGTCTTCGCGACCTCGGGCACCGCGGGGACGTGCAGCGAGAAGCCGTCCTTGTCGACGATCTCGACACCCTTGGCGCCGAGCGTCGTGATGCGCTTGCCGACGCGGGCGAGGACGTCGGCCTCGGTCCAGCCGGTCTTCTGCAGCAGCAGTTCCCACTCGTAGTCGTTGCTGAAGAGGTACTCGGCGCCCTCGATGAACGCGCGCGCCTGGTCGCCGTCCATGCGGGCCAGCTGCTGCGACGGGTCGACGGCGAACTTGTAGCCGCGCTGACGGCACTCGTCGGCGTGCCGGAGCATCGCGGCCGGGTCGTCCGGGCTGATCACGACGAGCTCGAGGTTCTCGACGCGGTTCGCGATCGGCGCGAGCTCGATGTTGCGCGCCTCGGCCATCGCACCGGCGTAGAAGGAGGCGATCTGGCACATGTCGTCGTCCGTCGTGCAGACGAACCGTGCGGTGTGCGCGACCTCGGACACGTACACGCCCGACGTGTCGACGCCGTGCCGCTCGAGCCACGAGCGGTAGTCGTCGAAGTCCTGGCCGACGGCGCCGACGAGCACCGGCCGCACCCCGAGGACGCCGAGGCCGAACGCGATGTTCGCGCCGATGCCACCGCGACGGACCACGAGGTCGTCGACCAGGAAGCTCAGTGACACGCGATCGAGACGCTCCGCGACCAGCTGGTCGGCGAATCGTCCCGGAAAGTGCATCAGATGGTCGGTCGCGATGCTGCCGCACACGGCTACCGGCACGTCGGCTCCTCTTTCCCTTGTTGCTCTACGTGACAACTCACCCGGATGAGTGCAGCTGTGAAGACTACCGTTTGGTAGGGCTAGTGCAGGTCAGACCACCGACATACGGTCGGGACGTGACGATCCCTGAGGCGACCACGATGAGTGAGCTGATCGAGGACTGCGCGCAGCTCCCCTTCGCTCTGACGCACCCCGAGCACCCCCTTCCCTCCCCGCGCGCGGCCGCGCCCTGGCAGGTCGACGAGCGGTGCACCCACCAGGTCGAAGGCCTGGGCGAGTACGGCGCCTAAAGGTATGCGCTGAACCACTGGGCCGATCACCAGTCCGAATCCCGGTTCGCACAAGCGAAAGGCCGCGTTCCCGTGCGGGAACGCGGCCTCCCGCGTTGGGTTCTCCTTAGTGGAACGAGTCGCCGCAGGCGCAAGACCCGCCGGCGTTCGGGTTGTCGATCGTGAAGCCCTGCTTCTCGATCGTGTCCACGAAGTCGATGACGGCACCTTCGACGTACGGCGCGCTCATGCGGTCAACGGCGACCTTCATGCCGTTGAAGTCGACCAGCGCGTCACCGTCGAGCGAGCGCTCGTCGAAGAACAGCTGGTAGCGCAGGCCAGCGCAACCGCCGGGCTGGACGGCGATGCGCAGGTGCATGTCGTCGCGGCCCTCCTGGTCGAGCAGCGCCTTCGCCTTGGAGGCGGCCGCATCGGTCAGCGTCACGCCGTGGGTCGGCGCCTCGGAGGTCGAAGCGGCATCCTGAGCGGTCGTCATGGCTCTCCTAAGAGGTCCTTTGCGGGCGGTTCGCCCATCAGCAACACGGGCGTTCCCCGCTTTGTTCCACTCCCATGGTCCCACAGCGACGCCTCATGTCGAACGTCACGTAGACCACCCTCAAGCCAACCTATATATCGGCCAGAGCCTTCAGTCCTGCTGCCGCCGGACCGCGGGATGGATCGTCAGGTGCAATGACCGCTGCTGGTCGCGGTGCTCGTCGAGCCGCTCGGGCTCGACCATCACCATCTCGGCGATGTTCTCGTCCGGCCAGTCCTTCGCCCTGGCCGCGTCGATGAAGCTCGCCTCGGACTGGGCCGCCACGATCCTCGCGCCGCAGATCTGGTGGTGCCAGATCTCCATCACGTCGTCCGGCGGCACCGCACCTCGTTGCACGGCGAGGTTCAACGCCACCAGCTGGTCCAGCTCGAGCACCACCGAGCTCTCCTCGCCGAACTCCTCCACGAGCCATGCGTCGACTTCCGAACTTCGATCCATCTGATTTCCCCCAGCTAGACCCTCTAACGCGACCACTGCACGGCGACGTGCTGCGCCGTTGCAATGAGACTTTTGCGGGCGTCCGCAATCGACTTTTGCACAGAGCCGACGTGGTCGGACACCGAGTAGGCCTCCTGGACGCCCGCGGCGCCCATCTCGCGGCGGCCGACGCTCACCTGGCCCGCGATGGCGACGCACGGGATGCCGCGCTCGGCGGCGCCGCTCGCGACCGCGGTGATGAGCTTGCCGCGCAGGGACTGCCAGTCGAAGCTGCCTTCGCCGGTGATGACGACGTCGGCGTCGTCGAGCGCGGCGTCGAGGCCGGTCAGCTCGCGGACGAGGCCGGCGCCGGACTTCATGGTCGCGCGCAACGAGAGGAGTGCGGCGCCAAGACCGCCCGCTGCTCCTGCGCCCGGTATATCGGATACGGGTTTGAGGACGTCCATCGCGGCGAGCTTGGCTTCGAGGCGTTCGACGGCTTCCGGGGACGCGCCCTTCTGCGGGCCGAACGTGCGGGCTGCACCGTGCGGGCCGAGCAGTGGGTTTTCGACGTCGGACGCCGCCACGAGCGATATATCAGTTGGTACGACACCCGCCTCGGCGAGAGCGGCGAGCATGCCGGCGCCGCCGTCGGTCGTTCCCGAGCCGCCGAGGCCGATCGTGATGACATCGTTGTCATCCGCAGCTGCCGCGATGAGCTCGCCCACGCCGCGCGTTGTGGCCGTCTCGCAGGACTCGGGGCGGAGTTCGGCAGGGATGAGGTGGAGGCCGCACGCTTCCGCGGACTCGATGTATGCACCGCGTCGACCGTCGGTGTGCACGCTGAGGTAGCGGGCTTCGACTGGCTTGCCGAGCGGGCCCGTGACACTGATATATCGGATATCACCGCCCAGGGCCGCGTGCAGAACGTCTACAAAACCGGGGCCGCCGTCGGCCAGTGGGCGTTCGGTGACGGCGTCGTCGGGCTTGGCCTCGCGCCAGCCGGTGGCGATGGCGTCGGCGGCCTCGCGGGCGGTGAGGGTGCCGCCGAAGCAGTCCGGAGCGATGAGTACGCGCACCTCGCGAAAGGTACCGAAAAACCACTGCCCTACCCTGGTGGTGTGAGGTTCCTGCGCCGCAGCTCTGACGACACCGCCGCCGCCGAGACGCCCGAGTCCGGGGCCGAGTTCGCCGACCCCGTCGAGAAGGGGCGCACGGCGGCCAAGGGCAAGGCCACGCCCAAGCGGCGTGAGGCGCAGGGCAGGCGCAGCGGTCCGGTTCCGCCTCCTCCCCGCACGCAGCGCGAGGCGTTCAAGCGCATGCGCGGCAACAAGGTGAGCAAGGAAGAGCGCCGTGCCGCGGCCACCGAGCGCCGTCAGCGCATGATGGCGGGCGAGGACAAGTACCTGCTGCCGCGCGACCGCGGTCCGGTCAAGGCCTACATCCGCGACCTGGTCGACTCGCGCCGCAACCTCATGGGCCTGTTCATGCCGCTCGCGATCCTGGTGTTCGTGGCGCTGCTGACGCCGTCGCTCGCGGTGCAGCGGTACGCGACGCTGGCGACGACGTTCATGCTCATCGCGATGGTCATCGAGGGTCTCGTCCTCGGCCGGCTCGTCACGAAGAAGGTCAGGGCGAAGTTCCCGACCGAGCCGATCAAGGGCCTCTCGATCGGCTGGTACTCGTTCATCCGCGCGAGCCAGCTGCGCAGGCTCCGCGTGCCCAAGCCGCGCGTGAAGCCGGGCGAAGCCATCAAATAGTGCGCGAGAAGCAACGCAAGCTTCAGCTGCCGGAGAAGCTGCGGTGGAACCACAACGAGTGGTACCGCCGCTGGCTGCTCCGGCAGTTGCCGTCTCGGGTCGAGTCTGCGCTGGACGTCGGCTGCGGCCTCGGTGATCTCGCACGATCGATCAACGCCCAGCACGTCACCGCGATCGACGCCAGCGAGCGCATGATCGAGCGCGCGAGTGCGACCAGCGACCGCATCGAGTGGATCCACGGCGACGTGCTCACCCACGATCTGGGGCGCTACGACGTCGTCACCGCCGAGGCGAGCTTGCACCACTTGCGGTTGCGAGAGGGTCTAACGCGGCTCGCCGAGCTGACCAAGCCCGGCGGAACGTTGATCGTCATCGGGCTGTACATGACGTCGACGAACGCGGACCGGGCGATGGAGCTCGTGACGTTGCCCGCGAACGCGATCATCGGACTGGCGAAGGCCGTCAACGGCACCGGCGGCAAGCCGCACGACACGGAGATGCCGGTGGTGATGACCGCGCCACCGTTGCCGGAGATCCGCGCGGCAGCAGCGGAGATCACCCCGGGAGCGCGTATCCGCAGGCACGTGTTCTGGCGGTATTCGCTGGTGTGGCGGGCACCCGAAGTTCATTAGCAGTACGAACGATTTCGGTTTAAGCTCCGATGTATGAAGTTCCGTCGACTCGGCCGCAGCGGCCTGTCCATCAGTGAGATCTCGTACGGCAACTGGCTCACCCACGGCTCGCAGGTTGAAGAAGAGCAGGCTCACGCGTGCGTGAAGGCGGCTCTGGAGTCGGGGATCACGACCTTCGACACCGCCGACGTCTACGCGAACACCGCCGCGGAGTCGGTGCTCGGCCGGGCGCTCAAGGGTGAGCAGCGCGAGTCGCTGGAGATCCTCACCAAGGTCTACTGGCCGACCGGTCCCGGTGGCGCCAACGACCGCGGTCTGGGCCGCAAGCACATCATGGAGTCGGCCAACGCGTCGCTGAAGCGGCTGCAGACCGACTACGTCGACCTCTACCAGGCCCACCGGTTCGACCACACCGTGCCGCTCGAAGAGACGATGCTGGCGTTCGCCGACCTCGTCCGCCAGGGCAAGGTCCTCTACGTCGGCGTCTCCGAGTGGACCGCCGAGCAGATCACCCGCGGTGCCGCGCTGGCCCGTGAGCTGCAGGTGCCGTTCGTGTCGCACCAGCCGCAGTACTCGATGCTGTGGCGCGTCATCGAGCCGCAGGTCATCCCGGCGTGCGAGCGCGAGGGCCTCAGCCAGATCGTCTTCTCCCCCGTCGCGCAGGGCATCCTGACCGGCAAGTACCTGCCGGGCGCCGAGGTGCCGGAGGGGTCACGCCTGGCCGACGCGCGTGGTTCGCAGATGATCTCGCGCTGGATGCGGGACGACGTGCTCAACGCCGTTCAGCAGCTCAAGCCGATCGCCGAGGAAGCCGGCATCACGATGGCGCAGCTCGCCGTCGCGTGGGTGCTGCGGAACCCGAACGTCGCCTCCGCGATCATCGGCGCGTCGCGGCCGGAGCAGGTCTTCGAGAACGTCAAGGCGATCGACGTCGTGCTCGACGACGACGTGCTCAAGCAGATCGACAACGTCCTCGAGGGCGTCATCACCGACGACCCCCGTTTGACCGCCCAGGGCTAGCCAGCGGGGTGGAGGCTCATCGGGCCGTACACCTCGGATTCCGCGCGCAGCAGCGTGACCTGCTCGACCCCGGCGTCGAGCAGGTCACGCCACTCGGCGCTGAACCACTCCTCGGCCTCGGTCTGCTCGGAGAACATCACATCCGGGCCCGCGACGTCGCGTCCCTGTGCATCCTGGTAGCGCCAGCGGAACTCCATGGGACGAAGGCTAACTCTTGTCATCTCGCACGCTCGTGCTCGGCGGAGCGCGTTCAGGCAAGTCAGCGCACGCGGAAGGCCTGCTCGTCGAGCCGGTCGTGACTTACGTCGCAACCGCCCAGCGCTACCCCGACGACCCGGACTGGGACGCGCGCATCGCGCTGCACGTCGCCCGGCGCCCGGCGACCTGGCACACGGTCGAGGCGTCCGCGCCACCCGACCTGCCCGCGTTGCTCACAGCAACGCAGTACGAGGACCCGCCGATCCTGGTCGACGACCTCTCGACGTGGCTGGTCGGAGTGCTGGACCACGCCGAAGCTTGGGAGGGGAACGGCGAGGAGGCGATCGAACGCCACGTCGACGAACTGGTGAGCTCGGTCGCGACGTGCCGGGCTCGGCTGGTGCTCGTGACCGCGGAGGTCGGCCTCGGCGTGATCCCCTCGACGCGCTCAGGCAGACTCTTCCGCGATCACCTCGGCTCGCTCAACGCGCGCGTCGCCGAGGTGTGCGACGAGGTCGTGCTGCTCGTCGCGGGAATCCCGTTGAAGCTGCGATAGGAGCCAAGGTGAGCACCGAGTTCCCGCCGGTCGAACCGCCGGACGAGACCGTTCTGCGCGAGGCAGAGGCCCGGCACGCGGTGCTGACCAAGCCGGTCGGCTCGCTCGGACGGCTCGAGGAGCTGGGCAACTGGATCGCGGCGTGCCAGGGCGTCGTGCCGCCGAAGCCGTTCGTGCGGCCTCGGGTCGTCGTGTTCGCGGGCGACCACGGCGTGACGGCGCAGGGCGTGTCGGCGTTCCCGAGCGAGGTCACCGGCCAGATGGTCGCGAACTTCCTCACCGGCGGCGCCGCGGTGAACGTGCTCGCGCAGGTCGCCGGCGCCACGGTGCGGGTGGTCGACATGGCCGTCGACTCGGACACCCCGGCGGTGGTCAGCCAGCACAAGGTGCGGCGCTCGTCCGGGTCGATCGACCGCGAGGACGCGCTCACCCGTGAGCAGTGCGAGCTGGCGATCGCGGCCGGTCGCGCCATCGCCGACGAGGAGGTCGACGCGGGCGCGGACGTGCTCGTCGCCGGCGACATGGGCATCGGCAACACGACGCCGGCCGCGGTGCTGATCGCGTCGCTGACCGGGTCGGAGCCCGTCGCGGTGGTCGGTCGCGGCACCGGCATCGACGACCAGGCGTGGATGCGCAAGACGGCGGCGATCCGGGACGCGCTGCGCCGGGCTCGTCTGGTGATCAGCGACCCGATCGCGTTGCTGGCGACGGCCGGTGGCGCCGACCTGGCCGCGATGGCCGGGTTCCTGGCACAGGCCGCTGTCCGCCGGACTCCCGTCGTGCTCGACGGCGTCGTCGTCGGTGCGGCCGCTGTCGTCGCCGAGGAGCTGGCTCCGGGTGCGCGTGAGTGGTGGGTGGCCGGGCACCAGTCGGCCGAGCCCGCGCACGCGATCGCGTTGGGCCACCTCAACCTGAAGCCGCTGCTGGAGTTCGAGATGCGGCTCGGCGAGGGTTCCGGCGCGGTGGCGGCGCTGCCGTTGCTGATCTCGGCGGTGAAGGTGCTCGCGGAGATGGCGACCTTCGAGAGCGCCGGCGTCACGAACAAGGAATGAAGCTCTGCCCAAATGAAACTGGCGCTGTCCTGGCTGACGGTCCTGCCGCTGCGCGTCGATCACGTCGACCGCAAAGCGGCAGGGCGGGCCATTGCATACACGCCGATTGTCGGCGTTCTACTCGGCGCGTTCGTCATCGGCGTGCTCAAGCTGTTGGCAATATCCAATATATCGGCGTTGGTGGCCGGGTTCCTGGTCGTCGGCGTCGTCGCGCTGTCGACACGCGGTATGCACCTCGACGGTCTGGCGGACACTGCAGACGGTCTGGGGTGTTACGGGCCGCCCGAGCGTGCGCTGCAGGTGATGAAGGACGGCGGTGCCGGACCGTTCGGCGTCGTCACGCTGATCGTCGTGCTGGGAGCGCAGGCCGCAGCACTCCCCCACGCTCACTGGGGTGTCGTACTGCTGGCGTTCGCGACGAGCAGGGCCGCGTTCGGTGTCTGCTGTATGCAGAACGTGCCCGCCGCACGACCCGAGGGGCTCGGGGCTTTGGTAGCCGGTACACAGCATCCAATGCTGGTCGCCGGCACATGGGTGGTGCTCGCCGCCGCGGCGGTTCCGCTCGGGTGGCGGGCGGTCGTCGCCGTCGTCGTCGCGTTCGCACTCGTGTGGGGGCTCGTGAAGCACACCGGAAAGCGTTTCGGCGGCATCACCGGTGATGTGCTCGGTGCTGCCGCCGAAATCGCGCTTCTGGCCGTACTCGTAATTGCTTAGCCCAGAGTCGTCATCCAGCTGTGGGTGTCGGCGACGTGGCCGTGCTGGAGGCCGGTCAGGCGCTCGCGCAGCTTCATCGTCACCGAGCCGGTGCCGCCGTCGGCGACGTCGAACTCGCCCCCGGCGTGCTTGACGTGGCCGACCGGCGTGATGACCGCGGCCGTGCCACAGGCGAAGACCTCGGTGAGCTCACCGGAGGCGTTGGCCTTCTCCCACTCGTCGGTGGAGATGCGGCGTTCCTCGACGGTCAGGCCGAGGTCGGACGCCAGCTGCAGCAACGAGCTGCGGGTGATGCCGGGCAGCAGCGTGCCGGTCAGCTCCGGGGTGACGACCTTGTCTCCGAAGACGAAGAACAGGTTCATGCCGCCCATCTCCTCGACCCAGCGGCGTTCCACCGCGTCGAGCCAGACGACCTGGTCGCAGCCCTTTTCGGCGGCTTGTGCCTGGGCGACGAGGGAGGCGGCGTAGTTGCCGGCGAACTTGGCCGCGCCGGTACCACCGGGGGCCGCGCGCACGTACTCGGTCGAGAGCCACACGCTCACCGGGCGGACACCGCCCGCGAAGTAGGAGCCGGCGGGTGAGGCGATCAGCACGAACAGGTACTCGGACGCGGGTCGCACGCCGAGGCCCTTCTCCGTGGAGATCATGAACGGCCGCAGGTAGAGGGACTCCTCCTGCGCTGACGGCACCCAGCGGTCGTCGACCGCCAGGATCTGCCGCACCGACTCGAGGAAGAGCTCGTCGGGAAGTTCGGGCATCGCCATGCGGCGGGCCGAGGCGCGGAAGCGCTCGGCGTTGGCCTCAGGGCGGAAGGACGCGATCGAACCGTCGGGCTGGCGGTAGGCCTTGAGCCCTTCGAAGATCGCTTGGCCGTAGTGCAGCACCATTGCCGCGGGGTCGAGTGAGAGAGAGCTGTAGGGCCCGACTTCAGCGTCGTGCCAGCCCTTCTCGCGGTTCCAGCGGATCGTCACCATGTGGTCGGTGAAGTGCTGCCCGAAGCCCGGCTTGGCAAGTACCTCCGCTACGCGCTCCGGGGTCGCCGGGTGCGGGTGGGGAGTCCGGGTGAAAGGCAACTCGCTCGTCATGTGAGCACGGTAACCCGCTGGTCGGGATACGGAAAATCGTCTTCTCAAAACTCGGACGTCCTACTAAGTCGGACTATATAGAGTGCCCGGCCATGACCAAGGAAGAACGATCTTCGTTAGGCGCCGACGCACGCACCGTCGGACAGGCCGCGCTCCTCGTCGTGGGCACCGGCGTCACGCTCATCAACGGCTGGATGCTGGGCGGTGTGGGCGGGGTCGTCGGCGCGGTGATCTTCGCCGGGATGTTCCTGGCCTGCTACTGGGCGATCACGAAGGACGGCCCGAGCACCAACGGCCGCATCATCGGGCTTGCGGTGTGTGTTGGCGTGACGCTGCTCGTTTTCCTCTCAGTGCTGCTGTCAAACCGATGAGTCCGGTGCCGGCCCCCAGCCCCGCGAGCGAGATCAGCAGGGCGGGGATCGGCATGCTCATCGCGAGCAGCACCGAGAGCCCGAGTCCGAGGCAGGCCGTGCGCATCGGCCACGTGCGGTCGTTCTGCAGCAGCACACGCGCCGACGCGTTCGTGAAGGCGTAGTAGAACAACATCGCGCACGCCGCCACGCCCAGCGCGGTCGCCATCGGCATGAAGGCGATCGCGAGAGCGGAACCCACGACCACGGCGAGGGTGAGCACGCTCGGCTTGAGGCGTGACGGGAGGTCGCCGTCCTCGACAAGTCCCGTCAGCGTGCGGTGTGCGGACAAGAGAACGAAGTGCAACGCGGCCACACCGGCGACCGCTGCCGCGATCTGCACCAACGGCACCAAGGCGGACGCGTCGGCCGCGACGAGCGCGTCTCGCAGCGGGGCGGGTGACAACGCGAGGCGCGCGCTGCCGAGCTGACGGAGCACGCCTGCACCGACCGCGAGGTAGACCACGAAGGACAGTCCGATGAGGACTGGAATCGCGAACTTCATCACTGACACCGAATGCGGCTGCTCACCCCGGTGCGGCGCGGTGATGCGTTCGAATCCCGCGAACGCCGCGAACATCAGGCCCGCGACGCCGACGAGCTCGTTGACCGAGCCCGCTTCGCCCGCCGACGGCACCGGTTCGATCGAGAACACCGACGCGACCACGAGTGCCAGCACACCGAGGACCACCAGCGACGCGGCCACGCTGACACCCACGCCGAACCGGAACCCGGCCGCGCCGAGCAACGCCGTGCCCGCGACGAGCACCAGCGCCCCGATCACCGGCTGGTTCGGCACCACGTACGCGCCGAACGTCAACGCCACCGCCGCCGCCATGGCGCACCTGCTGAGCAGGTGGACGCTCGCCGTCATCCGTGCGGGCCACACGCCGAGCTGCGCGCGCACGTAGCCGTAGCCGCCGGCGGCGTCGGGGTAGGCGCGGGACTGGTCGGCGGTCGAGAACGCGGAGCACAGCGCGGCGGCCGCGGAAAGGGCGAGTGCGGGGAGCACCCACCAGCCCGCAAGGCCTGCGGCGGAGGCGAATCCGGCGAAAACCCCCGCACCGAGCACCGCGGGGAGACCGAGCGCGACCGTACCGACGATCTCGCGGGGCTTGTGGGTCACCGGTACACATTCGCAGATGCGGCATCCGGTCGTAACCACCCGGTCGACTGATGCGCGAAATGGGCGAACCGCCCCGGAAGCACCACCGTGAGCAACTGTCAACGTCACTGATTGCGGCCGAACGTGGCGGGCCTCGGCATTAGTGGACAGTCGGACCTTTAGCATAGGTCACGATTCCGAGCACCCCTACCACGCACAACCCTGGAGCAGCACGTGACAGCCCCGAAGCTGGCCCTCACCGAAGGTGACCTGAGCACCACCGCCGCGGACGCAGTCGTCGTGGGCACCCTGCAGGGTGCGGACGGTCTGGAGCTCGCCCCCGGTGCCGAAGCTGTCGCCGCCGCGTTCGACGGTGCGCTGCTCGAGGTGCTCGGCACCCTGCGCGCGTCCGGCAAGGCCGACGAGCTCGTGAAGGTGCCGACGTTCGGCAAGATCGCCGCCCCGCTCGTGCTGGCCGTCGGCCTCGGCAAGACCGCCGGGGAGGAGCAGGTGCGCCGCGCGTCCGGTGTCGCCGCCCGCGCGCTCGCCGGCAAGAAGCGCGCCATCAACACGCTGGCCTCGCTGCACGTCGCGGCCGCCGCCGAGGGCACGCTGCTCGGCGCCTACTCGTTCACCGAGTACAAGTCCGACAAGGGTGAGGGCGCGGTCGCGAAGGTCGACCTGCACGCCGCCGGGTCCAAGGAGAACAAGGCCGCCCTGAAGGCCGCCGTCGCGATCGCCGAGGCCGTCGCCATCGCGCGCGACTTCATCAACACGCCGCCGAACGACCTCTACCCCGGCTCGTTCGCCGACCGCGCCTCCAAGCTCGCCACGGCCGCCGGTCTCGACGTCGAGGTGCTCGACGAGAAGGCGCTCAAGAAGCAGGGCTTCGGCGGCATCCTGGGCGTCGGCGGCGGTTCGACGCGCCAGCCGCGTCTCGTGCGCATCTCGTACAAGGGCGCGAAGGCCGTCAAGAAGGTCGCCCTGGTCGGCAAGGGCATCACGTTCGACACCGGCGGCATCTCGATCAAGCCGGCCGCGGGCATGGACGAGATGACGTCCGACATGTCCGGTGCCGCCGCGATCGTCGCCACGATGGTGCTCGCCGCGAAGCTCAAGTACCCGCTGGAGATCATCGCGTCGATCCCGATGGCGGAGAACATGCCGTCCGGCGACGCGTACCGCCCCGGCGACGTGCTGACCATGTACGGCGGCAAGACCGTCGAGGTGCTCAACACCGACGCCGAGGGCCGGCTGATCCTGTCCGACGCCATCGTGCGCGCGTGCGAGGACGGCCCGGACTACCTGATCGAGACCGCGACCCTGACCGGCGCGCAGGTCGTGGCCCTGGGCAAGCGCACCTCGGGCGTCATGGGCTCCGACGAGTTCCGCGACCGCGTGGCGGCCATCGGCACCGCGGTCGGCGAGTCGGCGTGGCCGATGCCGCTGCCCGAGGAGCTCCGCGCGGACCTCGACTCGCGCCTGGCCGACCTCGCGAACGTCACCGGCCACCGCTGGGGCGGCATGCTCGCGGCGGGCCTGTTCCTGCGCGAGTTCGTGGCCGAGGGCGTGCAGTGGGCGCACATCGACATCGCGGGCCCGGCGTACCACACGGGTGGCGCGTACGGATACACCTCGAAGGGCGGCACCGGCGTTCCGGTCCGGACCATCGCGGCCGTTCTGGCGGACATCGCGGCCAACGGCTGATTTCGTTTTCTTCGCTTTCTCCGGCGCGGGCGGACTTCCTTTTCGGGAACTCCGCCCGCGTCTTTTAGGTCGAGCACGTGGTGAGGCTCGCGGCGCCCCGCTCACCAGCGTTTGCAATGACCCGTTTGCAGACGAAGTCCAAAGAGTCATTGCTAGGGTGCAGGTCAGGGCGGGCCCTGGAACTGATATATCGGCTGGGTTGGCGCGCTGACGAGTGCGGGCGGGACTGATATATCGGTGTCGGCGGGTGTGTCGGTTCCTGCTCGCCACTTCTTGAAAGGCCTGCGCGTCGGTTCGGTGGTCAGCGGGACCATCTAGTCGATTCAGAACTTCGGGGGGGTTCGTTCATCTCGACGGAGAACTCGAACCCGGGTTTCCGATGGGTTCATCCGTTCGAGGTGTTCGTGCGGATCGACGGTGAGCCCGAGCCCAGGCCGAGGCGCGGCTGGAGGCGTTGCGGCGGGAGTTGCTCGGCGAGGAGCCAACGGGTGGCGGCTGAACGGAGACGCGGGGCTAGGTCGGCAGGACCTGGGAGAGGAGGATTTCCACATGGGGACGCATCGGTACGAGGTGGACGTCGTCTGGACCGGGAACAGCGGGAGCGGGACTTCCGGGTACAAGGACTACGAGCGTGCGCACGAGGTTCGGGCCGAGGGCAAGGAGCTGATCCTCGGGTCGTCGGACCCGTCGTTCCGGGGCGACCGGAGCAGGTACAACCCCGAGGAGCTGCTCGTCGCGTCGCTGTCGCAGTGCCACATGCTGTGGTACCTGCATCTCGCGTCGGTCAACGGGGTGGTCGTCACCGGGTACAGCGATCACGCGACCGGGACTATGGCCGAGCACCCCGACGGGTCCGGGCGGTTCACCGAGGTGGTGCTCAACCCCGTGGTGGCGGTGGCCGATCCGGAGACGCGGGAGACCGCGCAGGCGTTGCACGAGAAAGCGCACTCGATGTGCTTCATCGCGGCGAGCGTCAATTTTCCCGTGCGCCACGAACCGACCGTGACGGCTTAAAGATCGCCGGACGCCTTTTTGCGCGCGGTGTAGTCGCGCATGCGCTTCGGGTAGCCGACGATGCCGGCGTCGTAGATCGGCATGCCTTGTTTGCGGGCGAACGCTCGCGCGGCGTCGGGTGAGGCGACGCGGCGGCGGGTCCACTCGCCGTCGTGAGCGACCAGGACCACAGTGGTTTCGGTCACCGTCGTCTTCGGCTCGACGTAGGCCTCCACGCCGTGACGGCTCTTCGTCCACTGCTCGAGGTGGCTCGTGTCCTGGTTGGACGCCGTGCGCAGCACACCGGGACGTGGCTTCCTGCGAAAACGATCGAACAGCCCCATCGAGCACCTCCTGTGCGTCCCTCCACCATGGTGCCAGGTACGGGTGTTATGAGTAGGTGAATGATCAGATCGAGACGTGGTGTCCTATGCCGGATCACCATGCTCTGGCAACTAGTGACAAGATGGCCGCGTACCTCGCGCGCACCCGCGCGTAGTAAGTAATCCCGAGGAGATCCGAAGTGACTTCGCCGGAACTGGAGTCGGCCACCAACGCCGATCTCGTCATCCTCGGCGGTGGATCGGGTGGCTACGCCTGCGCTTTCCGCGCGGCTGAGCTCGGCCTGTCCGTCGTCCTGGTCGAGAAGGACAAGCTGGGTGGCACCTGCCTGCACCGCGGTTGCATCCCCACCAAGGCGCTGTTGCACGCGGCCGAGGTGGCGGACAACGCCCGCGAAGGCGACCAGTTCGGTGTGAAGTCCTCGCTCGAGGGCATCGACATCGCCGGCGTCAACTCGTACAAGGACGGCGTGATCTCGCGGCTCTACAAGGGCCTGCAGGGTCTCGCGAAGGCCAACAAGGTCACCATGGTCGAGGGCGCGGGCACGTTCGTCGGCCCGAACACCGTCGTCGTGAACGGCCAGCGCTACGTCGGCAAGAACGTGGTGCTCGCCACCGGTTCGTACGCCCGCAGCCTGCCCGGTCTGGAGATCGGCGGCCGCGTGATCACCAGCGACCAGGCGCTCAACCTGGACTTCATCCCGGAGAAGGTCGTCGTCCTGGGCGGCGGCGTCATCGGCGTGGAGTTCGCGAGCGTGTGGCGGTCGTTCGGCGCCGAGGTGACCATCGTCGAGGCTCTGCCCCGCCTGGTCCCGGCCGAGGACGAGTACGCGTCCAAGCAGCTCGAGCGCGCCTTCCGCAAGCGCGGCATCAAGTTCAAGACCGGTGTGAAGTTCACCGGCGCCACGCAGACCGACTCGGGCGTGTCCGTCACGCTGGAGAACGGCGACGTCCTCGACGCCGACCTGCTGCTGGTCGCGGTCGGCCGCGGCCCGAACAGCGCGGGCCACGGCTACGAGGAGGCCGGAATCCAGATCGACCGCGGCTTCGTCATCACCAACGAGCGCCTGCGCACGAACCTGCCGAACGTGTACGCCGTCGGCGACATCGTGCCGGGCCTGCAGCTCGCGCACCGCGGTTTCCAGCAGGGCATCTTCGTGGCCGAGGAGATCGCCGGCCAGAACCCGAAGGTGATCGACGAGGCGGGCATCCCGCGCGTCACCTACTGCAAGCCCGAGGTCGCCTCCGTCGGTCTCACCGAGGCCGCCGCGAAGGAGAAGTACGGCTCCGCGGAGGTTTTCATCTACGACCTCGCGGGTAACGGCAAGAGCCAGATCCTCAAGACCGCCGGTGGCGTGAAGCTGGTCAAGGCGCCCGACGGCCCCGTTGTCGGCGTGACCATGGTCGGCGAACGCGTCGGCGAGCTCATCGGTGAGGCCCAGCTGATCTACAGCTGGGAGGCTTACCCGGAGGACGTGGCTCCGCTGATCCACGCCCACCCGACCCAGACTGAAGCCCTTGGTGAGGCCTTCCTCGCCTTGGCCGGCAAGCCGCTGCACGTGCACGGCTGACCGTTCCCCACACAAAGTCAGCCACACGACAGCACGAGGAGTCAGCGAACCAATGGCCTTCTCCGTCCAGATGCCCGCCCTCGGCGAGAGCGTTACCGAGGGCACCGTCACCCGGTGGTTGAAGCAGGAAGGCGACCGGGTGGAGGTGGACGAGCCGTTGCTCGAGGTGTCCACCGACAAGGTCGACACCGAGATCCCCTCCCCCGCGGCGGGCGTCCTGCAGAAGATCGTCGCCCAGGAGGACGACACCGTCGAGGTCGGCGGCGAGCTCGCGATCATCGGTGACGGCGACGCCGCCCCCGCCGCCGCGCCCGCCCCCGCTCCGGAAGCCGCACCGGCTCCGGCCGCGCCCGCTCCTGTCGCCGAGGCTCCGGCCGCCCCGGCCCCGGCTGCTCCCGCGGCCGCGCCGTCCGCCGGTCCGGTCTCGGGCACCGACGTCACCATGCCCGCGCTCGGCGAGTCCGTCACCGAGGGCACCGTCACCCGCTGGCTCAAGCAGGTCGGCGACAGCGTCGAGGTCGACGAGCCGCTGCTCGAGGTCTCGACCGACAAGGTCGACACCGAGATCCCGTCGCCGGTCGCGGGCACGCTGCTCGAGATCAGCGCCGGCGAGGACGAGACCGTCGAGGTCGGCGGCAAGCTCGCCGTCATCGGCTCGGGCAGCCCGGCTCCGGCCGCCGCCCCTGCCCCTGCCCCTGCCCCGGCACCCGCGCCCGCCCCGGCTGCTCCGGCTCCCGCGCCGGTCGCCGCTCCGGCCCCGGCTCCCGCTGCTCCGGCGCCCGCCCCGGCTCCGGTTGCCGCCCCGGCCGCGCCTGCCGCTCCCGCCGGCGACGACGCGAACGGCACGCCGTACGTCACTCCGCTCGTGCGCAAGCTCGCGTCGGAGAACGGCATCGACCTGGGCTCGCTGAAGGGCACCGGCGTCGGTGGCCGCATCCGCAAGCAGGACGTGCTCGCCGCCGTCGAGGCCAAGAAGGCCCCGGCGCCGGCACCCGTCGCCGCTCCCGCTGCCGCTGCTCCGGCCGCCCGCACCGCGACCGCCCCGACGGTCGACAACTCGGGCAAGCGCGGCACCGTGCAGAAGCTCCCGCGCCTGCGCCAGATCGTCGCGCAGCGCACGCGTGAGTCGCTGCAGCAGTCGGCCCAGCTCACCCAGGTGTTCGAGGTCGACGTGACCAAGATCGCCCGGCTGCGCAACCAGGCCAAGAAGGCGTTCGAGGCTCGTGAGGGCGCGAAGCTCACGTTCCTGCCGTTCTTCGCGAAGGCCGCCATCGAGGCCCTCAAGGCCCACCCGGTGCTCAACGCGTCGATCGACGAGGAGCGCAAGGAGGTCACGTACCACGGTGCCGAGCACCTCGGTCTGGCGATCGACACGGAGCGCGGCCTGCTCAACGCCGTGATCCACAACGCCGGTGACCTGAACCTGTCGGGCATCGCCCACAAGATCGGTGACCTGGCGGCGCGCGCCCGTTCGAACAAGCTCACCCCGGACGAGCTCGCCGGCGGCACGTTCTCGCTGACCAACCTGGGCAGCAACGGCGCGCTCTTCGACACCCCGATCATCCAGCAGCCACAGGTCGGCATCCTGGGCGTCGGCGTGGTGAAGAAGCGCGCGGTCGTCATCACCGACGAGGCCGGCGACGACACCATCGCGATCCGTTCGATGATGTACCTCGCGCTCACCTACGACCACCGCCTGGTCGACGGTGCCGACGCGGGCCGCTTCCTCACGACGGTCAAGAACCGTCTCGAGGAGGGCGCGTTCGAGGCCGACCTCGGTCTCTGACGCCACTGAGCAGTACTGATATCCGATATATTGGATATCGACCGAAGGCCACCCCGGGTTCGCCCGGGGTGGCCTTCGGCACATCTGGCGTCCGGTATGCGAAGTACTGCTGTGCACGCGATGGTTGAGTGCGGAACGATCTAGGCATGCGGGTAGTCATCGCGGGGTCTTCGGGACTGATCGGCACGAGCCTGGTGGCGTCGATGCGCGCCGCCGGTCACGAGGTGCTGCGGCTGGTGCGCCGCAAAGCCGCCGCCCCGGACGAACGCGGCTGGGACCCGTACGCCGGACGCATCGACGACGGGACGTTCGACGGCGTCGACGCCGTCATCAACCTGTGCGGCGCGGGCATCGGCGACAAGCGCTGGGACGACGCGCGCAAGCAGGTGCTGCACGACAGCCGGGTCGTGCCGGCCGAGGTGCTGTCGGCGGCGGTCGTCGAGCACGGCGTGCCGGTGCTGGTGAGCTCGTCGGGCGCCCACTTCTACGGCGACACCGGCTCGCGGCTCGCGGACGAGGACGCGCCGGGCGGCCACACGTTCATGTCGCGGCTGACCCAGGAGTGGGAAGCGGCGACGTCCGTGGCGCAGAAGGCCGGTGTCCGTGTCGTACTGATGCGCACCGCTGTCGTCATCTCTCCTTCAGGCGGTGTATTCGGTCGACTGAAGCCCGTCTTCCAGTTCTTCCTGGGCGGCAAGCTCGGGACCGGCGACCAGTTCTTCCCCTGGGTGTCGCTGGACGACGTCGTCTCCGCCTACCGGTTCGTCGTCGAGCACGACGACATCGTCGGGCCGGTCAACGTCGCGGGACCGACGCCGGTGACGAACGCCGAGTTCACCAAGGCGGTCGGCAACGCGCTGCACCGGCCGACGCCGTGGTCGGTGCCGGCGTTCGCGCTGAAGACGTTGCTCGGCGGTGAGATGGCGCAGGAGTTGCTGCTCAGCGGACCGGGCCTCACGCCGAAGGCGCTGGAGAGCCACGGCTTCCACTTCATGCATCCCGCGTTGCCGGCGGCGCTGAACGCGGCGGTCGCATGACTCGTGTGGTCGCCGCCGCGCTGGTGATCTCGTGGATCCTGCTGGGAATGCCCGAGGTCACCTGGCTCGACGTGTGGGTGCACGACTTTCTGCCCCGGCCGGAGTGGCTGCGGACGACTGCATACGTTGTGGGCTTGGTGCTCGGGCCGACGATCGGCTGGACGTTCGCGGCTGTGTTGTTCGTGCTCGCATGGCGACGACGAGATCTGCGGCTGTGGAAAGCGCTCGCATTGCATGCAATATGTTGCGCGACGCTGCTGACGCGGTGGTTCTTCGATCGTATGCGGCCGATTGAATACCATCTGCCGAGCTATCCGAGCGGGCACGCGGTGGCGATCGCGTCGGTGGCGTTCACCATCGTCGTGCTGACGAAGCGCTACCTGGCGTGGGGCGTGCTCGCGGTGCTCGTGGGCGGGTTCGCCAGGGTCGTGCTGGAGATGCACTGGGTCACCGACGTCATCGGCGCGGTGCTGGGTGTGACGGGCGTGGGACTCGTGGCAGCACTGGCTTTGGGGTTGGTAACGTCGGGTCGTGAACTCGTGCCGCACCTCGTCAGACCCCGTCGTCGTCCGTGAGCTGGGCCTCATCGACTACATGGCGGCGTGGGACCTCCAGAAGGAGCTCGCCGAGGAGCGCGCGGGTACCGCTGGGCCGGACACGATGCTTCTGCTCGAACACCCGCCCGTTTACACCTGCGGTCGCCGCACGCTCGACGAGGAACGTCCGGTCGGCGGCAGCACCCCGGTCATCGACGTCGACCGCGGCGGCAAGATCACCTGGCACGGCCCCGGCCAGCTCGTCGGCTACCCGATCGTCAAGCTCACCGACCCCATCGACGTCGTCGAGTACGTGCGCCGCATCGAACAGGGCTTGATCGACGTGTGTGATCAGCTCGGCGTGCACACCGGCCGGGTCGAGGGCCGCAGCGGCGTGTGGATCCCCGCCGACGACCGAGGCCCCGAGCGCAAGGTCGCCGCGATCGGCATCCGCGTGCAGCGCGGCGTGACCATGCACGGCTTCGAGATCAACTGCAACGCGAGCCTCGAGGCGTTCGGCGACATCATCCCGTGTGGCATCAAGGACGCGGGCGTCGCTTCGCTTTCCTTCGAGCTCAGCCGGGACGTCACGGTGACCGAGGTGCTGCCGCTCGCTCGTGACTCTGTGCTAGCAGCCCTTGACGGAACGCTCCCCCTGACGGACCGCACTTTGACCCGCACTGGCCCCGTCGCGCCGGGAATCACCTTCGCTAGCATTCCGTAGCCCCGCGCGGGTTGCGGGCTTCCGGAGGAGGATGCGTCGTGAGGCTTTCCCGACGCCAGTTGTTCACGGCTGCCAGTGTCACGGTGTTGATGTCCGGAACCGCTGCCAGTGCGACGGGTGCAGCGGCGGTGGCTGCACCAGCACGCGACTGGAGCGGCGAGATCCGCGTCGGCGACTGGGAGCAGTACTACCTCGGCCTCGACGGCGGAGCGCACCAGAAGGCGCTGCGTGCGCTGGACATCGCATACCGCGACGGAGTCCGCGCGGACGAGCCGGAGCTGATGGTGTCCGTCGAGTCCGTGCGCCGTGCCGCACTGGAGTTCGGCGACCACGCCGCCGCCGACGTGCTGCGCGACCGCTTCGGCCTCGACTCGCCGTCGATGCTCGGGCGCGGGCTCAAGCTGGTGCTCGGCGAGGACGGCCTGGAGCGCCGCTACCTCGACGACCCCGGCCTGCAGCTGCGATATATCGGATATCGGCGGCCATACGCGCGGTATGCAATGCCCATACCGGACGCTGTACGCCGCGCGCTGGCCTGATATCCGATATATCAGCCGAGCTGGGGAGCGACGTCCGCAGCGATCTCGGTGATGTGGTCGAGGTCCGACAGGTCCAGCACCTGCAGGTACACGCGCTGTACACCGGTTGCTTCGCGCCACGTGCCGATGCGCTCGACGATCTCGGCCGGGGTGCCGCAGAGGCCGTTCTCCTTGAGCTCCGACACCTCACGACCGATCGCGGCGGCACGGCGGGCGACGTCGGCGTCGGTGCGGCCGACGCACGCGACGAGCGCCACCGAGCGGATGATCTCGCGCGGGTCGCGGTCGATCTCGGCACACGCGGCGTCGACGCGGGCGTACTGCGCGACGGCGTCGTCGATGCCGACGAACGGCAGGTTGAACTCGGTGGCGAACGAAGCCGCCAGCGCAGGGGTCCGGCGAGCACCCTTGCCACCGATCAGCACCGGGATGCGCTCCTGCAGCGGCTTCGGCAGCGCGGGCGAGTCCGTCAGCGTGTAGTGCTTGCCCTCGAACGAGAACGTGCCGCCGAGCGGCGTCTCCCAGAGCCCGGTGATGACGGCGAGCTGCTCCTCGTAGCGCTCGAAGCGCACCCCGAGCGGCGGGAACTCGATGCCGTACGCGGTGTGCTCCGCCTCGTACCAGCCGGCGCCGATGCCGAACTCCACGCGGCCGCCGGACATCTGGTCGACCTGAGCCACGGAGATGGCGAGCGGACCGGGGTGGCGGAACGTCGCGGCCGTCATCAGCGTGCCCAGACGGATCGTCGACGTGTCCCGGGCGAGACCGGCGAACGTGATCCACGGGTCCGTCGGGCCGGGCAGACCGTCGGCCGAGCCCATCTTGAGGTAGTGGTCGGAGCGGAAGAAGGCGCCATACCCGGCGTCCTCCGCCGTCCGCGCCACGCGGAGCAGGTCGTCGTAGCTCGCCCCCTGCTGGGGCTCGGTGAAGATGCGCAGTTCCACGAACAAGAACTTAGTCCTGCGAACGAATTCGCGTGCAACTGGGACCGATCCTGTCCTAGTTCGCCGATAGCGTCTCAAACATGACGATCTCGCCGTTCCAGATCCAGATCCCGCAGGCCGACCTCGACGACCTGCACTCCCGGCTCGACCAGGCGCGCTGGCCGGAGCAGCTGCCCGGCGACGGCTGGAGCCGCGGTGTCCCCGTCGGCTACCTGAAGGACCTCGCACACCACTGGCGGCACGGCTTCGACTGGCGCGAGCAGGAACGCCTGCTCAACGAGTTCCCGCAGTACACAACGGAAATCGACGGACTGCGCGTGCACTTCCTGCACGTCCGGTCGCAGAACCCGAACGCTCTCCCGCTGATCCTCACGCACGGCTGGCCCAACTCGATCGTCGAGTTCACGAAGACCATCGGCCTGCTGAGCGAGCACTTCCACATCGTGGCGCCGTCGGTGCCCGGCTACGGTTTCTCCGACGCGCCAAAGGAAACCGGGTTCAGCACCGCTCACGTCGGACGCATGTGGGCGGAGCTGATGCACCGGCTCGGCTACGAACGCTATGGCGCACAAGGCGGAGACCTCGGCGCGTACGTCTCCCAGGAGGTCGCGAAGGCCGCTCCGGACGCGGTCGTCGGCGTGCACATCGACGGCGGGCTCGGCTTCCCGGACGACGACGAAGCGGACCTGACCGAGGACGAACGACAGGTGTTCGCGCAGATGGCACAGTGGTCGAAGTACGCCGTCGACCACCACGGCCTGCTGCGCGTCGCACCGCAGACGTTCTCCTACGCCTGGGCCGACTCCCCGACCGGGTTGCTGGGCTGGCTGATGCAGAAGTTCCAGGAGTTCACACCCACCGCAGCGCTGCCCGACCTGGTGATCGACCGCGACGACATGCTCACCAACGCGAGCATCTACTGGTTCACCAACACCGCCGCGAGCTCGTCGTGGTTCATGTACAACAACACGCGGTTCGCCTGGCCGACCGGGCAGCAGGCCGCGCCCACCGGCGTCTACCACGGGGCGCCGGGAATTCGCCGGCTCGCGGAACGGACGAACCACGTCGTCCGGTGGGGCGAGGGCAATCCCGGCGGCCACTTCGTCGCGATGGAGCAGCCCAAGGCACATGCCGAGGACATCATCGAGTTCTTCGCCGAGCTATAGAAAGCGCGGCGCCGCAGCGGCGGCACCGTCCGAAGTGAACACTCCGCGCGCAACGAGATGGGGGTGCGCGGAGGCTTCCTCCAGGGTGAGCACCGGCGTCACACAGGCGTCGGTGCCCTCGAACACCGAAGCCCACTCGTCGCGCGTCCGCGACAGGAACGCCTCGGCGAACGTCTTGCGCAGCAACGGCCAGGAAGCCCGGTCCATCTGCTCGGGCAGATCCGACGAAGACAAACCCAAGCCGGACAACAACAACGCGTAGAACTGCGGCTCCAGCGAACCCACCGCGACCGAACGGCCGTCCGCGCACTCGTACAGCGAGTAGAACGGGCAGCCGCCGTCCAGCAGGTTCGAGTCCGGCGCGTCCGACCACTCCGACTGCGACCTCATCGACCAGATCATCTGGGCGAGCGACGCCACCCCGTCGACGATCGCCGCGTCCACGATCTGGCCGCGCCCGGTCCACTGCCGTTCCCACAACGCCGCCAGCACACCCAGCACCAGGTACAACGACCCGCCGCCGAAGTCGCCGACGAGGTTCAGCGGCGGCTTGCCGATCGCGTGCAGCACCCCGGTCAGCGACAGGTAGTTGATGTCGTGGCCGGCCCGGTCGGACAACGGCCCGCTCTGCCCCCACCCGGTCATCCGCGCGTAGACCAGGGCTGGATTCACCGCCAGGCAGTCGGAAGGGCCTAGTCCCAGCCGTTCCAGCACGCCGGGACGGAAGCCCTCGATCACCACGTCCGCCGACGCGATCAGCGACAGCACCGCCGAACGGCCGTCAGGAGACTTCAGGTCCGCGGACACCGAACGCCTGCCGCGCAACAGGAAGTCGCGGGAGGCGTCCGGCACCACGGACAGGCCGCCGGACGGACGTTCGACGCGGGTGACCTCCGCACCGAGGTCCGCGAGCAGCATCGCGCCGTGCGGACCGGGTCCGATGCCGCCGAACTCGACGACCCGGAGGCCCTTCAGAGGAGCCATCAGGCTTCAAAAGACAGGCGCGGCGTGAACAGCGCGCCGGAAGACTCCGCCAGACCGCGCATCGCCTTGGCGTGGTTGGGGAACTCGGGGTGAGCGAGGGCCGCGCGCAGGGCGTCCGCGGTCTCCCACAACGCGATGTTGATGTACGAGGCCGGGTCGTCCAGCTGGCGCGAGAGGGTGTACTTGATCAGACCCGGCTGCTCGCGCAGGAACCCCGCCGTCTCGTCGAAGGCCTTCTCGAACTCCTCCGGGTCACCGGTGAGCGTGAAACGGTTGACGAACGTGATCATGGCCAAGCTCCCTGAGTCAGGCTTCCGCGACAAGGAAAACCATGCACACCGCGTCTTGAGACGTGCTCAAGGAACGCCCGTCAGGCTCAGCACCATGCGCATCATCGATCTGTCTTCCCACATTGACGCATCCGCGTACGAAGCGGACCCGGTGACGCACGAGGTGCTCACGGCCGCCCAGGGTGCCGACCACATGGCCGAGACGCTGAAGGCGAGGCTGGGCATCGAGTTCGACGTGTCCGTGCTGCGGGACTCCGAGTTCCTGACGCTGGACCGGCTCAGCCTCACCTCCCACACCGGCACGCACGTGGACGCGCCGAGCCACTACGGCTCGAAGACCACGTACGGCAACGGAATCCCGCGCCACATCGACGAGATGCCGCTGGAGTGGTTCCACAACCCCGGCGTGAAGCTCGACGTCCGCGGCCACGGCACCGGCGTCATCGGCCCGGAAGTCCTCGAGAAGGAGTTCGCCCGCATCGGGTACACCCCGAAGCCGATGGACATCGTTATCCTCGACACCGGCGCCGCCGAGCACGCGGGCACCCAGACCTACTTCACCGACTACACCGGACTCGACGGTCCCGCCACGAACTTCCTCCTGGACCTCGGAGTCAAGGTGATCGCCACCGACGCGTTCAGCCTCGACGCGCCGTTCCCGGACATCGTCAAGCGCTACCTGGCGACCCAGGACCAGAGCGTGCTGTGGCCCGCGCACTTCGCCGGCCGCGACCGCGAGTACTGCCAGATCGAACGCCTCAGCAACCTGGAGGCGTTGCCGGACTTCGGTTTCACGGTCGTCGCGTTCCCGGTGAAGATCAAGGGCGCCGGCGCGGGCTGGACCAGGGCCGTCGCTCTCCTCGACGACTAGCTCTCAAGTGAGAGCTGAATCACTGCGCTTACCGTAAAACGTATGAACAACAACGAAATATGGCCACCCGAAAACGAAGACCACATCGTCCGTGGCATCGACTAGATGCACACCAAAGGGCCGCCCTCCACACCAGGAGGGCGGCCCTTTTATGCACTCACCACAGACGAGCGCGAGCGGCCTCGATGGAATCCGACGCGTCCAACAACGGCAACACCTGCGACGCCCCGGACCGCACCGCCTTCGTACGACGGGCGAACGACGTCAGAGTCTGGCCAGGACCGGCCTCCACCAAGAGCACGTCGTACATCGCCACGAGCTCGTTCAACGCCGGTCCGAAGTAGACGGCGTCGGTCAGCTGACGAGTCCAGAACCGCGCGGACAACGCGTCCTCCTCGGTCATCAGCTTGCCCGTGTACCCCGAGTACACCGGCATGACCGGCGGCCGGGGCGACACGTTCCACGACGCCAGCGCCTCGTCCACCGCGGGCTGCATCGCCGGGCTGTGGAACGGAGTCGACGCGGGCACCGTCACCACGATGTACTCGTCCGCCTCCAACCGGGCGCGCACCGCGGCCAACGGCTCGTCCGACCCGGCCAGCATCGTCTGCCGGGCCGAGTTCACCGCCGCGATCGCCACGTCACCGACCAGGTACGGCACCAGATCCGCCTCGGACGCCGCGACCGCGAGCATGCCACCGGACGGAATCGGCACCGCCGACACCACCCGGTCCCGCACCAGCGACACGGCCTCCTCCAACGAGAACACGCGCGCCAGCGTCGCCGCGACGACTTCACCCGCGGAGTGCCCGATCAACGCGACCGGCTTGACGCCCCACGACAGAACCGTGCGCCCCAACGCGTAGTCGACCGCGAACAGCAACGGCTGCGCGCGGGACACGTGATCGACATCAGCACCGGACAACCAGTCCTCGCGAGCAACCGAACCCACGTCGCCGAACAGCCCGAACACCTCGTCGATCACGGAGGTGAACACGGGCTCGGACCCGTACAGGGACGCCGCCATCCGCGGGTACTGCGACCCCTGCCCGGGAAACATCAGGGCTACTTCCATCTGGGCAACATCCACGAGAAGCCTCCAGAAAAGCGACAAGGGCCGCGAGGAAGACCTCACGACCCCTGTGCGGACAACAACATCACCTGTACTCGCGAACCACCATGGCGGAGTTGAACCCGCCCTTGCCGCGCCCGAGCACCAGAGCGGCCTTGATCTTGCCGTGCCGCGCCTCGTTCAGGACGAGGTCGAGCTCGTACTCCGGCACGACGTTCTCGACGTTGACGGTGGGCGGAATCGCCGACCAGTAGATCGAGAGGATCGCCGACGCCACGTCCAGCGAGCCACCACCGGCGAACAGGCGCCCGGTCATGGTCTTCGGCGCCGTCACCGGCACGCCGTACGGCCCGAAGATCCCCTTGATCGCCTCGGCCTCGGCCTTGTCGAGCTCGGGAATGCCCGCCGCGTCAGCGAACACGACGTCGATCTCGGACGCGTCCATGCCGGCGTCGCGCAACGCCAGTTCGGCCGCCCGCTTCAACCCGGGCTCCCGCGACGGCATCTTCGAGTCGAACGTCGAGGCGTACCCGACGATCTCGCCGTAGACCCGCGTACCGGGACGCTCGGCCGCCGACTCCGGCGTCTCGAGCACCATGATCGCGCCGCCCTCACCGGCGACGTACCCGGAGGCGTCGCGGTCGAACGGCAGGTACGCCCGGCGAGGGTTGTTGCTGCGGGACAGGCAACCCGACGCCTGGTGCGCCACCCACGCCCACGGGCACAGGGACGAGTCCATGCCTCCCGTCAACGCGAGCTGGACACCCTTGCGCAGCTGACGGCGAGCATGCCCGATGGAGTCGATGCCACCAGCCTGCTCCGAGACCACCACGGCGCCAGGACCGCGTGTGCCGTGACGGATGGAGATCTGGCCCGTGTTGACCGCGTAGAACCACGCGAACGACTGGTACGCCGAGACGTACTCCGGACCCTGGTGCCACAGCTTCTGCAGCTCCCGCTGACCGAACTCGTACCCGCCCGCCGTCGCCGCGGTGATCACCGCGATGTCGGTGTCCGGGATGTCGTTGGGCTGCACACCCGCGCCGCGCAACGCCCAGTCCGTGCCCACCAGCGTCAACCGCGTCATGTGGTCCGTCTGCGGCAGCAGCCGGCCCTGCAGGTGCCGGCCTGCCTCGAAGCCCGGCACCTCACCGGCGATCTTCGCCCAGTAGTTCGCACTGTCGAACCGGGTGATCGGCTTGATCGCCGCCTCCCCGTGCAGGGTCGCCCGCCAGTACGCGGTCGGCCCCAGCCCGTTCGGCGACGCGATGCCGATTCCCGTCACCACCGCCCGAGTCACCGGCCTGCCCCTTCCACCTTCTTGAGCACCATGGCGCTCTGGAATCCACCGAAACCACTGCCCACGGTCAGGAGGGTGTCGACCTTCTTCTCGCGCGCCACCAGTGGCGTGTAGTCGAGGTCGCACTCGGGGTCCTGCTCGTGGAGGTTCGCCGTCGGCGGGATGAGGTCCTGCTCGAACGCCAGCAGCGAGCCGACGATCTCCAGCGACCCGATCGCGCCCAGCGAGTGCCCGATCATCGACTTGAAGCCGGAGACCGGGGTCTTGTACGCGTGCGCACCCAACGAGCGCTTGAAAGCGGCCGTCTCGTGCAGGTCGTTCTGCTTCGTGCCCGACCCGTGCGCGTTGATGTAACCGACGTCCGTCGCGTCCGCCCGCGCCTGCTTCAGCGCGATGTTGATGGCGTCGGACATCTCGATGCCCTCGGGGTGCAGGCCCGTCATGTGGTAGGCGTTGCACCGCGAGGCGAAGCCGGCGACCTCACCGTAGATGTGGGCGCCGCGAGCCCGTGCGTGCTCCAGCTCTTCGAGCACGATGATCGCGGAACCCTCGCCCAGCACCAGTCCGTCGCGCGTCTTGTCGAACGGGCGGCAGGCGGTGGTGGGGTCGTCGTTGCGGGTGCTGGACGCGCGGATGACGTCGAAGCACACCACGGTGATCGGGGAGAGCGGAGCCTCGGTGCCGCCGGTGACGACGACGTCCGCGGAGCCCTCCATGATCAGCTCGGCCGCGTAACCCACCGAGTCGAGGCCGGAGGTGCAGCCCGTGGAGACCACGGAGACCGGGCCTTCCGCGCCGACCGTCCACGCCAGCTCCGTCGCCATCGAGGACGGCGTGAAGTAGTCGTAGAGGTGCGGAACGGCGTAGGACTGGTCGACCTCCCAGTACTTGCCCCGGTCGGAGCCGACGATGAACTCGCGCTCCAACGAGGTCGTGCAGCCGACCGCGGTGCCGAGCGAGACACCGATGCGGCCGGGGTCGAGCTGGTCGAACTCGATGCCCGAGTCGGCCATCGCCTCACGGCCCGCGACGACCGCGAACTGCGCGGCCCGGTCGAGCCTGCGGATCTCTTGCGGCGTAAGGCCTTCGCGCACGGGGTCGAAGTCAGCTTCGCCTGCCATGCGGGAGCGGTACGGAGACGCGTCGAAGTGCGTGATGATGCGAGTCGCCGTACGCCCTTCGGACAACAGTTGCCAATACGCCTTCGTTCCGATGCCACCAGGTGCGACCACGCCCACCCCGGTGATGACGGCGCGACGACTCATCGGACACCTCCAATCGCCTTCTGTGCGGACACGGTCTGCTCCAATCTCGGACAGGGCACGGGAGCGACACCTGTTTCTGCCGAATGAACCGATGGTGGAACGGCCCGATCGAGGCCACCTCGAACGACGGCGTAGGACCCCTGTACGAGTCCCGCTCCCGCATCCGCCGCGACCAGCTGCTTCGCCGCGGTTCCGCCGCCTTCCGGACCACCAAAACCAAGGGGCACACCGGTGTGGGCGACAGCAGCGATGATCTCGCCCACCTGGTCTGGCCACAACGCACCCGCTGTGTCGTGCAGCAACACGGTTTCCGCCCCAGCCTCCGCGGCGGTGAGCACGACCTCCAAAGCGTGTTCGGGGTCGATCAACCAGCCGTCGAAGAAGTCCCGCGCCTCGACGATCACTCGCCGTTCGGCGCGCACGAGTTGACGCACGGCCTCTCGGAGGACCGAGAAGCCGTGCCCTTGCACAACAACCGTCACCGCGGGGGTTTCCGCGGCGAGCAGTGCGGTGAGGTCCTCCGCACCACCGGAGGCGATGAGGGTGGCTGTCCGCAGCCGGAGCTCGACCGCGGCGCGGTGGTAGAACCGCCGGCCGGGCCGCCCTCCGTCGACGAACGCGACGCCCGACGCGTCGAGGTGCCGCGCCGCGACCAACCTGTCCGAAATGGACAGTCCGGTGCGGCGCAGCGAGATGTCGTAGAGCTTCATCTAGAACCCCGACAGCAGCACACGGGAGGCCTCGATCTCATAAGCGCAATGCCCCACCTCGGAGGGACAACCCTTGCGCTGATGTTCGACCGCCGCCTTCTCCAGGTACATGGACACCACGTAGAGCCCGTTGCGGCTCGCGGCACGCGCCGCGGCGGTGAGCAGCTCCGCTCCACCCAACCCCATCGCGTGTCACCTCATCCGTTCTCCGCGAATTCCTTCGCGTGCCGGAGAGTCGTGAGGCTGTTGGTTCCCAGCGCGTGACGGATCAGCTCGCGAGCGCGCTCGAGCGTGCCGTCGGGTCCGAGGACCTCGGTCACGACCTCCGGCCGGATGACGACCGTGTGGTGCGAGGTCGCCTCGATCCCGGCCTCGATGCCGTCGCCGATGTCGCGGAACGTCCACCTGCCGACGTGAGCCGCCATGATCGGCGGCGTCGCCGTCTGCTTGTAGACGATGCCGTCGTACGGGAAGCAGACCCGCACCGAGTGCGTGGTGTGGATCGACCCGTCCGGGCTGCGCGTGTCCATCTGCATGGACTGCACCCCGGTGACGGCTTCCTGCAGGTCCAGCCTGGCGACGTGCGGCAGCCGCTGCGGCCACAGGTCCGACCGGTACAGGAACTCGTAGACGTCCTTGCGACCCGCGTGGATCGTGATGCTGTCGGAGAACGACAGCACCAGCTTGTCGTAGTCGTCGCCGTACTCCGCCGCCCGCTTCAGTGCGGCCAGCTCGGCGTCGCTGTTGTTGTTGACGGCGTTCAGGATCAGGTCGACCGCCTCCGGCTGCGCCGCCGTGAAGTGGTGCAGCAGATCGACCCGGGTCGCCGAGTCGGCGATCGGGACGATCCGCCACTCCCCGCCCATCGTCTTGACGGGCGCGGCCGAACGTTCCTGCTGGAACTTGATGTGCAGGTTCGCGGGGTCGAGCTCGCGACGGGACGTCCACGTGCGCACGTCACCGTTGGCGAACGCGTGCAACCGCAACCTTTCGGTGGAACCGTCCCGTTCGAACACCTCGGCGTGCACCGTGGGTCCGAAGGTGTACGGCCAGGCCGTGACGTCCGCGACCAGGTCGTAGACCACCTTGGCGGGAGCACCGATCATGACCGTGTGCGTGGTGGTGTGCGTCATGTCCGTCTCCGTTTCGTCTCGCCGCCGGTCAGGCCGCGATCTGTCCGTTGACCTTGTCCAGCAGCTGACGCGGCGTCTCGATGTACGCCATCTCGTCGTCGGCGACCGCGACCCCGTGCTTGCGCTTGATCAGCGCGACCGTCTCCAGCAGGGCGAGCGAGTCGAAGCCCAGCTCGAGGAACGGCGTGTCGAGAATGTCCTGGCCCGGCTTGAACGAGTCGTCCTCGCCCGCGGCCTCGTTGAGGATCTCCTTGAGGCCCTCGATGGTCAGTGCGCTCACGGCTTCTTTCCTTTCCTCACCTGGGCGGTTTCCGCACGCCCTCAAGTGAGACTGCCAGCGCGCACTGGTAATCCGCTGGAGAGATTCTCGAAGAAACCGTTGCGGCACAAAGAAAAACGGCCCCCGCCACAGTGTGGCGAGGGCCGCTTCCGCCGAGCTCAGGCGAGAAGTCGCTGCAGCTGACCGGTTTCAGCTTGGTCCAGGCGAGGGTCCGACGTCAGGATGGCGTGCTGCAACGTCTGCAGCCGCGCCGACGGCTCGACGCCGAGCTCCCCGACGAGGGTGTTGCGCAGGGCCTTGAACGCGTCCAGTGCCTGCCACTGCCTGCCAGCGCGGAACAGCGAGATCATGTACTGCGCGCACAGGTTCTCGTTCATCGGGTTCTGCACCGTGAGCACGGAAAGCTCGCTGAGCAACGACTTGTGCCGGCCCATCCGCAGCTCCGCGTCGATGCGGGTCTCCAGCACGCCGAGGCGGGACTCCTCCAGCCGCACGACCTCGATGCCCAGCGGCATACCGGGCCGCACGTCGACGACAGCCGGACCGCGCCACGTCTCCAGAGCCTGCGCCAGCAGACGGCCGGCGGACGCGTAGTCCTCGACGTCGTAGGCCTGCTGGCCGGCGCGTGCGAGGCGTTCGAACTCATGCACGTCAACGGCTTCCGGTGGCACGTCGAGCAGATAGCCGCCGTAGCGGGTGACGAGCACTTCCTTCGCACCGCTCTCACCGGACGACGACAGCGCGTCCCCGATGAGCTTGCGCAACTGCAGGATGTAGGTCTGCAACGTCGTGCGCGCGCTTCGGGGCGGGCGGTCGCCCCACAACTCCTCGATCAGCGTCGGCACGGACACCACCGACCCGGAGTGCAGGGCGAGCAGCGCCAGGATCTGCCGCGGCTTGGCTGCCGTGGGCGTCACCGAGCGACCGTTCACCTTGGCCTCGACCGGCCCCAGGACCTTGATCTGCATCGCGACCCCTCCTCCTTCTCCAAGCACCTGATTAGTCTGCTCGGCCCAACGGTGTCGCGTTAGTGCACCGGTCCTCGATCTCAGGTGAGTTCTCACCACGCCGGGTATGAAAACTTCACACCTGGGCGCATTAGCCGGTAACTACCGAGCCATTACGGCTCGTCGGCACGATTGACTCACACCAATTGACACGCAGATACCGGAGATGCACATGTACCCCACCGTCACCGTGGAGCACCTGTCTTCCGTCGCCACAGCCCATGACGACTCCGACGACATGAAAATCTACGAGTTCGACCGTGACGCCTCGATGGACTGGACCTGGATCGCGGCTCCGTGGTCGAACACCTCGCCCGGCGGCCGCTTCGTCATGCACGAAGAGGTCCTCGCGGCATGAGAGAAGACCTGGCCGAACCGGGCGATCAACGCATCGGGTTCAAACGACACCTCCGGCCGCAGATCGTGCGCGGCGAGGCCGTCTACCTCTTCGGGGAGTCCGGGGTCACCGCGATCCAGGGTGCCCACGTCGAGGTGCTGGCCCCGTTGCTGGACGGCACCCGCGACCTCGCGGGGCTGCTGCGCGACGCACCGGCCGACCTGCCCGCGGACAAGGTCGGGCGCATGCTCTCGCGGCTCGCCGCGGCGGGCCTGGTCGGCAGGCGCGGCCGGGAGGACGGTTCGGCTGGGACCGAGGCCGCACTCGCGTACTGGGACGCGGCGGGCCTCGACTCCGCGGATGCGGTGGCAGCGACAACGAGGTCGCTCGTCTCCGTCGCCGCGATCGGCGACATCAACCGCGACTCGCTCGTGGAAGCCTTGCACCGCAACGGACTCACAGTCACCTCGGGGAGTGGTGACCTGACGGTCGTGGCGTGTGCCGACTACCTGGCTCCCGAGCTGCGCGACATCGACTCCGCGCACCGCGCCGCCGGCATCCCGTGGTTGCTCGTCAAGCCGGTCGGCGCGCAGGTGTGCGTCGGTCCCTTCTTCACCCCCGGCGACGGCCCGTGCTGGCGTTGCCTGGCCGCCCGGCTGTCGGCCAACCGGTCGGCGGAGGCTCACGTGCGCGCGAGGTGCGGACAACGAGGTCCCGCACCACGTGCGGCCGTCGGGCTGCCGTCGCTCACCGCGACGGCGCTGGGAGTGGCCGCGGTCGAGGCGACGAAGTGGCTCGCCGGCCTGCGCCACGACACCCAGCGGTCGATCTGGAGCTACGACAGCCTCACCATGCAGGTCACGCAGCACGACGTGCGGGTCCGCCCGCAGTGTCCCGGCTGCGGGGATCCCGGGATGGTCGCCCGCCGCGCGTTCGAGCCGGTCACGCTGACCAGCCGGGCGAAGCGCTCCTGCGACGGCGGCGGCCACCGGTCCTCGTCCCCGCAGGAGGTGCTCGACCGCTATCGGCACCTCATCGGCCCGGTCACCGGGATCGTGCGGGAGATCCACCGCGACGAGTCCGGCCCGGCGTTCTTCAACTCCTTCTGGTCCGGCTCGAACATCGCGGCCGCGGGCGAAGGACTCGAAGGGCTGCGCTCGAGCCTGCGCGCGGACACCGGAGGCAAGGGCGTGACGCCTCTCGACGCCGAGGTCGGCGCGCTGTGCGAGGCCGTGGAACGACGCAGCGGCGCGTTCTGCGGCAACGAGGCACGCGTGCAGGGCAGCTACCGGTCGCTGGGCGACCTGGCGATCCACCCCGACACCGTGCAGCACTTCGACCCGCGCCAGTACGGCGACCGGGACTCCTGGAACGCGAGCCATTCGAAGTTCCAGCACGTCGCCGCCCCGTTCGACGACGACGAGGTGATGGACTGGACCCCGTTGTGGTCCCTCACCGAGCAGCGGCACAAGCTCCTGCCCACCGGGATGTGCTACTTCGGCGCCCCCTGCCCGCCGAGCATCACGTCCAACTCCAACGGCTGCGCCGCCGGCAGCAGCCTGGAAGACGCTGTGCTGCAAGGACTTCTGGAGCTCGTCGAACGGGACGCGGTCGCCATCTGGTGGTACAACCGCACCCCGATGCCCGCGATGGACCTCGACTCGTTCCGCGACCCGTGGATCGACGAGTGCCGCGCCGTGCACGCGAACCTCGGCCGCGAGGTGTGGCTGCTCGACGTCACCGCGGATCTGGGCGTGCCGGTGATGGTCGCCGTGTCCCGTCGCACGGACGACGGGCCGCGCGAGGACATCATGCTCGGCTGCGGCGCGCATCCGGATCCGCGGATCGCCGCCCGCCGCGCGCTCACCGAGCTCAACCAGTGCATGCCGATGGTCTGCGAGCCGGTCGACATCGGCTCGTTCGACGTCGACACGCGCAGCTGGTTCGAGAACACGAGGCTCGCCGGGGAACCCTGGCTGGCACCGGATCCGGAGCAGCAGGCCAGGGACGTGTTCCACCACGGCTACACGCACCGGCCCGACCTGATCGACGACATCCGCGCCGTCCAGAACACCCTGGAGTCGCTCGGGATGGAGGTGCTGGTGCTCGACCAGACCAGACCCGACATCGGTCTGCCCGTGGTCCGGGTGGTCGTGCCGGGGCTGCGGCACTTCTGGTCGAGATTCGCTCAAGGGCGCCTCTACGACGTCCCGGTACAACTGGGTCGACTGGCACAACCTCGCCGCTACGACGAGCTCAACCCCGTCCCGTTGTTCATGTGACTGCCGAGTGGAGGCGCTGTGGTACCCACCCAGTCGCACATCCCGTCGGGCCGCCCGCTGTGGTCGTTGCTCGAGGACGCGTTCGTCGACGAGGACGCGGAGCACCTCACCGTGCACGGGAGATGGGGCAAGATCGAGCTCGCGGACACCAGCCCGCTGGTGCGCGAGGCGCTGCACCGGATGAGCCTGGGCCCGGTCGCGCTGGAGAACATCTCCATGCTGCACGACAACTTCGTGCGCTGGAAGACCGGCGGCAACGGGCCGTGCCTGATCTGGCGCAAGCTCAAGAACACGCTCGACCAGCTGGGTGGCGTGCTCGTGCCGTCGCTGGGGCTGGACGACGGCGCGGGCCCGATCCTGTCCGTGATGGCGGTGACCGGGGACGCGGTGTTCTCGCTGCCGCACATCGAGAACGAGACCGTGGTGACCATGCGGCCTGGCACGGAGATCGAACGGCTGAACGGTGACCAGGCACTGACCTGCGCCGGTCGGCAGTACCAGGTGATCCTGCACGGCGCACCGGCGACGGAGATCGCGAAGGCGCTGCTGACCGGCGAGACCACGATCGCCCAGGTAGCGGAGGCGCTGCAGCTCGACCGCACGCTGGTCGCGGACGTCATCGCCTACCTCGCGGGTGCCCAGTTCGTCGTCGAGCCGCGGCCCTGAGCCGCCGTCATGTTGCTCCGAACGAGGCTCGCGAAACGCGAAAGATCCGAAGCGGCGCCCGTATCATGGCCGCGTCCGGATCCTCGCGTGGGAGCTGCTGCTGTGACGCTGCGACAGGAACGCTCATCGGTGTCCCGTCGTTTGGCGTACGTCGTGATCAGCGTGGTGTTCGCCAACTTCCTCGGCATCGCGTTCTTCTACGTCCTGCAGGCCGGAGCGACCCCCGAGCGCATCGCCGGCTCGCTCGCCTGCCTGCTCACGATCGGGTACCTGCAGCTGCGGGTGTTCTCCAAACCGGGCGCCGATCTCCGGTCGGTCAAGGCCTACCTGGCGCTGGGCGCCATGACTCTGCTGGCGTTCGTGCCCGTGGTGTTCTTCCCCCAGGCGTGGTCCGGGATGCCCGGTTTCGTCGCGGGCAGCGCGTTGCTGGTGCTCCCGAACCGGGTGCGATGGCTCGCGTTCGGCACGGTGGCCCTCAGCAATGCCGCGATCCAGTCCTTCTACGTCGACGTGGTGCCGCAGCTGGTCTACTACCTGCTGTCGCCGATGGTCGCGGGCCTGGTCGTCTACGGCCTGTCCCGGTTGCCGTCGCTGGTCAAGCAGCTGGAGACGGTCCGCTCCGAGCTCGCCGGCCTCGCGGTGTCCCAGGAACGGCTGCGGTTCGCCCGCGACCTGCACGACCTGCTCGGCGTCAGCCTTTCCGCCATCACGCTGAAAGTGGAGCTCGCCCGCCGCCAGGTCGGCGAGCACACCGAACGCGCGCAGAAGGAGCTCGCGGAGATCCTCGGCATCGCCCGCGAGGCGTTGACGGACGTTCGTGCGGTCGCATCGAGCTATCGCGAGCTGTCGCTCACCGACGAGATCGAGTCCGCGCGATCCGTGCTGACCGCGGCCGGCGTCGAGACGGCGATCGAGGCGAACCACACCGACCTCTCCCCCAGATCCAGAACCGTGCTCGCGACCGTGCTGCGCGAAGGCGTGACGAACCTGCTGCGGCACAGCCACGCGACCCGGTGCTCGATCACGATCTCCGGCACGGACCGGCACGTGTCGATCGACATCATCAACGACGGCGCGCCCGCCGAGGCGAACGCCGAACGCGGCAGCGGCCTCGCCAACCTCGCGACCCGCACCACCGCGATCGGCGGTTCCCTGCTGTCCCAGACCTCCCCGGACCGCACCTACCGCCTGCACGCCGAGGTGCCGGTCGACCCGGTGACCGAGGAACCGGCGCGCGACGAACGCCCGGCCGGGCCGATGATCGCGACGCGGTTCGCGCAGATCCTGCTCACCGCGGTGGTGATCGGCTACGGCCTGATGGCGATGACCTTCGTCTGGTACGGCTACGCCAAGTTCGGGCCGCTGGGAGTCACGGTCGTCGCGGCCGGCATCGCGGGCACGGCCGCGCTCGCACTGGGCATGGTGAGCCGTCCGCTCGTCGAGCTGGACCTGCCGCGCCGTCTCGCGGTGCTCGGCGGCATCGCGCTCTGCGTGTACGTGCCCCAGCTCGTGTACGGCGACCCGTTCAGCTCCGTGCCGGGGTTCCTGGCCGGGTCTGCGGCACTGCTCCTGCCGCGCGTCGCCGGGTGGGTGGGTTTCTTCGCGGTCGCACTCGGGCAGGGCGTCATCTTCGACGTGCTCGGCTTCGACTCGGTGGACGTCGCGTGGGGCATCATGGCGACGATCAACCACGGCCTCGTCCTGTACGCGTTGACGCGGTTGCGGTCGATGGTGACCGAGCTGCACGAGGCACGCGAAGAGCTCGCGAACGCCGCCGTGACGCAGGAGCGGTTGCGGTTCGCGCGCGACCTGCACGACCTGCTCGGCTACAGCCTCTCCGCGATCACGTTGAAGAGCGAGCTCACGCACCGGCTCGTCACCATCGACCCCGAGCGGGCGCGCCAGGAGCTCGGCGAGGTGCTGGAGATCTCCCGGCAGGCGCTCGCGGACGTGCGGTCGGTGGCGCTGAGCTATCGAGAGCTGTCGTTCGACGAGGAAACCCAGTCCGCTCAAGCATTGCTGTCCGCGGCCGACATCGAGGTCACCGTGCGGATCGACGAGTGCGACCGGCTCCCCAAGGACGTGACGGTCACGCTGGCGACAGTGCTGCGCGAAGGCGTCACGAACCTGTTGCGGCACAGCAAAGCCGAGCACTGCGAGATCGTGCTGTCCCACGCCCGCGGCCTGGTGACGATGGACATCGTCAACGACGGCATCCCCACCACGGACCGCAAGTCCCGCGACGGCAGCGGAATCGGCAACCTCACCACCCGCGTCCGCGCACTCGGCGGAGACCTCCACGCGGGCCTCACCCCCGAGCACACGTACCGCCTGCGCGCCGAGATCCCGCTGAACTGAGAAGGCCGCGTGGGCGGGAACGTTCCCGCCCACGCGGCCATCTTGTTCGCTCACACCATTTCGAGCACCGCGCAACCCCAGCTGTAACCGGCCCCCACGCCGAACATCACGACGCGCTGCCCCGGACGGGCCTGACCGGTGTCGACCAGGTGGGCGAGGCTCGCGAACTGGTCACCCGCGCCCAGATGGCCGACCGTGCGGCTCCACTCCCACGTCGTGCGCTCGGCCTCGATCCCGTACGGGCGCAGGTAGTTCACGTCCAGGCGGCGACGGCCGAAGTGCGGCAGCACCACCCAGTCGGCGTCACCGATCTTCATGTCCGCGTCGGCCAGCGCCTGCTCCACGGCGGCGGCCTGGCCCGCGTTGGCCTTGTTGATGCCGTAGGAAAGCCCGTACTGGCGGCTGAACGAGTGCTTGGCGTCCTCGAAGTCGACCGGCATGCAGTGCGCGAACGGCGCGAGTCCGAACGGAACGTCGCCGCGGTGCAGCGGTTCCAGGTCCGAATCCGCATTGATGGCCAACGAAAGCAGGCGCGCGTATCCGCCGCGGCGCGACAGGACGATTGCCGAAGCGCCGTCGCCGTAGGGAGTTCCGGGGTCGGTGCGCCACCTGTCGATGCCCGGTAGGCAGAAGCGGTCCGCCGAGGTCAGCAACGCGTCCTTGCCCGGCCGCGCGGCGAGGTAGGCCACCGCGAGGTCGAGCGCCGCCATGCCACCGTTGGACATCTGCCGGATCTCCAGCGCCAGACAGGCGTTCCTGACCGTCTCGCGCTGGATGTACGAGCCGACCGCCCACAGGTCCTGGCCCTGGTGGTACGTCGTGGCGTGCAGGATCAGGTCGACGTCGTCCGCGCCGGATCCCGCTCGTGCCAACGCCGTCCTGGCCGCCGCGACCGCCATCTCGGCGGCTGACTCGTCCGGGGACACGGCCACGGACAGCACATCGGTTCGTGCCACCAGTTTCGGCTCGCACTCCCCCGACGTGATGGCGTCCGCGACGGTCAGCGTCGCGGGCAGCCGTACCCCGTGGCCGCTGACGAAAACATCCTCTACTCGCACCGCGGTCAGTCCCCCTTCAAGACGCGCACGTGTGACTCGATGTGGCCCCGCCTCGCTGTGGCGCGAAGCGGGACAGGAACGGTGGGAGATATGGTGTTGTGCGGAGGGGCGCGATGATCAGGGTTCTGCTCGCGGAGGACATGCACATGGTGCGCGGTGCTCTCATCGCGCTGCTCAACCTGGAACCGGACATCGAGGTGGTCGTCGAGGTCAGCTCCGGTGACAAGATCGTGCCGGCCGCCCGCCAGCACCGGCCGGACGTCTGCGTGATCGACATCGACCTGCCGATTCTCGACGGGCTGAGCGCCGCGACGACGATCCGCGAGACGATGCCGCAGGTCAGGACGTTGATGCTGACCAGCCTCGGCCGTCCGGGAACGCTGCGCCGGGCGCTCGCGGCCCGCGTGGACGGGTTCCTGCTCAAAGACGCGCCGCCGACCGAGCTGGCCGACGCGATCCGCCGCGTCGCCGCCGGTGAGCGGGTGGTGGACAGCCAGCTCGCGCTCGCCGCGTGGGACAGGGGCGAGTGCCCGCTCACCGACCGCGAGCTCGAAGTGCTGCGCCTGGCCGCGAACGGCACCGACGCGCAGGACATCGCGACAACGCTGTCGCTGTCCGTCGGCACCGTCCGCAACTACATGACGACGATCATGACCAAGCTCAACGGCCGCAACAGGGTCGACGCCATCCGCATCGCGGAGGAAGCGGGCTGGATCTGACGCGGCGGATGGCATCGCTCTAAGCCGCCTGCTGCTGACTGGTTCGGAGGTCGAAACCGGGCCTGGCCACGATCTCCGGGGTGAGCGAGCTCCCCGCCTCCAGCACGCGGCGGGCCATGAGGAAGTCGATCGGCCGGTTGTAGGCCTCGACCCCGAGCAGCCGGTCACCGCGGAAGCAGAACACCGAGAACTTGCCCTCGGCCGGGTCGCCGACGGTGACCGTGCGGTCGTGCCCGTCGGTGAGCCCCGCGATCTGCAGCTTCACGTCGTACTGGTCGCTCCAGAACCACGGCAGCGCGGTGTAGGGCTCCGCACTGCCGAGGATCGCCGCGGCCACGCAGGTCGCCTGGTCCGTGGCGTTCTGCACCGATTCCAGCCGGGTCAGCACGCCGCCGGTGAGCGGGCTCGCGAACCTCGCGCAGTCCCCGATCGCGTGCACCCGCTGGTCGACGGTGCGCAGGTGGGTGTCGACGACGATGCCGTCGTCGCACGCCAGCCCGGCCCGCTGCGCGATCTCCGCGTTCGGGATCACGCCGATGCCCGCGACCACGAGGTCCGCCACGAGCACGGTGCCGTCGGTCAGCTCGACGAAGCCCTCCCTGACCGCCGCGACGCCGGCGCCGGTCAGCACCTGCACGCCCTCGCTGCGGTGGCGTGCCGTGAGGTGCTGCGCGGTCGCCTCGGAGACGGCGCGCTGCATGACCCTCGGCTGGGTCTCGACGACGGTCACCTCGTGGCGCATCTTCCGCACCACGGCGGCGAACTCGAGGCCGATGAACCCGCCGCCGATGACGACGACGTCGAGTCCGGTGCGGCCGTCGAGCTTCTGCCTGATCGCGTCCGCGTCGGCCACCGAGCGCAGGGACAGCACGTGCTCGGCGCCGGGAACGGACAGCGGGCGCGGCCGTGCGCCCGTCGCGAACACCAGGTGGTCGTAGCTGATCGTGCGGGCACAGCCCAGGACCACGACCCGTGCCGACCGGTCGACGCCGACGACCCGCTCACCGGTGACGAGCTGGATGCCGTGGTCCGTGTAGTAGGAGTCCTGGCGCAGCACCAGCCCGGCGAGGTCGGTCTCCCCCGCGAGGTAGGCCTTGGTGAGCGGCGGCCGCTGGTACGGCGCGGCCTGCTCGTCCCCGACCAGGGTGATGGGGCCGCGGTGTCCCTGTTCACGCAGGGACACCGCGACTTGGCAACCCGCCTGCCCGGCCCCGACGACGACTACCGACTCGCCGCGCATGTCAGTAGTTGCCCAGCCCGCCGCAGACGTTGAGCGCCTGCGCGGTGATCGAGGACGCGGTGTCCGTGGTCAGGTACGTCACGAGACCGGCGACCTCTTCCGGCGTGCTGTACCGACCCAGCGGGATCTTGGCGTTGAACTTCTCGAGGACCTCTTCCTCGGTGACGCCCCAGTGGTTCGCGTAGCCCTGGCGGACGCGGCCGGCCATCGGCGTCTCGACGTAGCCGGGGCACACCGCGTTGACGGTGATGCCGGTCTTCGCGAGCTCGATGCCCACGGCCTTGGTGAACCCGACGACGCCGTGCTTGGACGCCGAGTAGGGCGCGGCGAACACGACACCCTGCTTGCCGCCGGTGGAGGCGATGTTGATGATCCGGCCCCACGGCTGCTCGACCATCTTGCCCGTGGACAGAACCTCTTTGGTGAAGCGGAAAACACCGTTGAGGTTGGTGTTGATCACATCCAGCCAGAGGTCCTCGTCCAGCTCCGCCGTGATGCCGCCGCCGCCGCGACCCGCGTTGTTCACGAGGATCTCGATCGGGCCGAAGACCTCGACGGCCTTCTGGACCGCGTTGCGAATGTCCTCAGTGGACGTCACGTCGGTGGCGGCACCGTCGGCTTCGTAACCCTCTTCGCGCAGCTGCTTCACCGTGGTGTTCACGTTCTCGGCGTTGCGGGCCACGACGAAGACCGCGTGACCCTCCTTGCCGAGACTGCGCGCGACCTCCAGGCCGATGCCACTCGTGGCGCCCGTGACCAGGGCGACCCGTCGCTTGCTCATGCGTCTTCTCTCCCTCAGAGTTGCTTCTCGGGCGTGTGCACGACGAGTCCGTCCTGCTCCTCGGTCACGGCGAGCTGGCAGCTCAGCCGGCTGTTCTCCTTGCGCTCACAGGCCGTGAAGTACAGCAGCTCGTCCTCGACCTGGTGCATCGGCGACAGCGGCTTGGTGTTCTCCGGGTCCACGTACACGTGGCACGTGCCGCAGGAGGCCCCGCCGCCGCACTGCGCGACGATTCCCTTGACGCCGTTGAGAACCGCGCCGCGCATCACGGAGTCGTTGAGGGCAACGTCGACGACGGTCTCAATGCCGTCGTGCGCTACGTAAGTGATCTTTGGCATGGCAGTTCTCCCACGGATCTGCGGCTCGCCGGACGTTTTCTACTGTGCCCAGCCGGACTTTGCGTGCGGTGGAGGCGACCTTGAGCCCCCGCAACGGAAAAAGCCCCGCCGGAGCGGGGCTTCTTCACGGGTGCCTACAGGTCCCAGGTGACCGGAAGCTCCCACAGGCCGTAGATCACGGCGCCTTCCTTGCGCGGGATCTCCAGGAACGGCTTGGCGAGCCGCAGCGACGGGATCCGCTGGAACAGCGTCGACCACACCAGCTCCATCTCCAGGCGCGCGAGGTCGGCGCCGATGCAGTGGTGCAGCCCGTGCCCGAACCCGAGGTGCTTGCGCGTGCCGCGGGACAGGATCAGCTTCTCCGGCTCAGGGAACAGCTCCGGGTCGCGGTTGCCTGCCAGCGCGAGGCACAGGATGCCGTCGCCCGCCTTGATGGTCTTGCCCGCGATCTCGATGTCCTCCAGGGCGACGCGCGGAATCGCGGTGTCGCCGATGGTGGCGATGCGGACGAGCTCCTCGACGGCCGGCTCGATCATGCCCTCGGGGTCGTCGAGCAGCAGCTGCAGCTGGTCGGGGTTCTCCAGCAGCGCGGCGGTGCCGAGCGACAGCATCGAGGCCGTCGTCTCGTGGCCGCCGTTCATCAGCAGGCGGATCATGTTGAACAGGTCGCGGCGGGTGTACTCCTCGCCGGACGCGGCGTACTCGGCCATCGCACGGCTGAGCAGGTCCTCGCCGGGTTCCTTCTCCTTCAACGTGATCAGCTTGTCGACGTAGGCGTTCACCTCGACGATGGCCGCCTGACGCTGCTCGGGCGTCGAGTGACCGCCGAGCAGACACGTGCCGTGGTTGATGAAGAAGTCGTGCTCGTCCTGCGGGATGCCGAGCAGCTCGCAGATCACCGTCATCGGCACGGCGAGCGAGAACTCGCGGTGGAAGTCGATCGGCGGCGTCATGGTCAGGATCTTGTCGATGTACTCGTCGACGATCTCCTGGATCCGCGGGCGCAACCGCTTCACCTGGCGGTTGGTGAACGTCACCGCCGCCTTGCGCCGCGTCTTCGTGTGCTCCGGGTTGTCGTACCCGATGAACGACGTCTCGGTGCGGAACTCCGGCGGGGCGATGAAGTAGAACGGGAAGTTGTCGTGCTTGCGGGACGCGCTGATCCGCGGGTCGGTCAGGATCTTCTTGATCGTCTCGTACCCGCTGATCGTCCAGATGCGCAGCCCGGAGCCCGTCAGCGTGACCTCGACGACGTCCTCTTCGATCATGTCGTCGTACTGCTTCGGAGGCGTGAACGGGCACTGCCTTTTGTAGGGGAACGTCTCCTCGGCTTCTGCGCTGCCGGGCTCGACGGCACTCGTGGTCATGACGGGTCCTCCTGGTCGACTGCCGAGAGCGTGCCACCGGTGCCTGGAGCGTCACTCAAAAGTCCATTGTGGACTCAAGGGTGTGTCGAGCGGCGCGCCCTAGCGTGACCCGCGACCCCCAGTCCTCTCCCCCCGGAGGTGAGCAGGTGAGCCGGAAGATCGAGCCCTACGTGGTCGACGTGCCGTCGTCCGCGTTGGAAGACCTGAAAGAACGGCTGGCGCGCACGCGCTGGCCCGACGCCGAGACCGTCGACGACTGGTCCCAGGGACCGCCACTGGCGTACCTCACCGACCTCGTGGACCACTGGGCGAACAAGTACGACTGGCGCGTGGTCGAACGCAGGCTGAACTCGCTGCCGCAGTTCCGCACCGAGATCGACGGTGTCGGCATCCACTTCATCCACGTGCGGTCGCCCCACCCGTCGGCGACGCCGATCCTGCTGACGCACGGCTGGCCCAGCGCCTCGGTGGAGTTCCTCGACATCATCGACCTCCTGACGGATCCCGAGGACCCGGCCGACGCGTTCGACGTCGTGTGCCCTTCCTTGCCAGGACACGGTTTCAGCGACAAGCCCGCGACGACCGGGTGGACCGTGCAGCACATCGCCGAGGCGTGGGCGGAGCTCATGTCGCGGCTGGGCTACGAACGCTACGTCGCGCACGGCGGCGACTGGGGTTCGTGGGTCTCCGCCGCGCTCGGCACCGCGGATCCCGAGCACCTCGCCGGCATCCACCTCACGATGCCGCTCGCCCGGCCGCCGAAGGAGCAGGTCGAGCTCGACGAGCGCGACCAGAAGGCCATGGCGCGCATGCAGAGCTTCGGCAAGGGCCGCTCCGGGTACGCCGCGATCCAGTCGAGCCGCCCGCAGGCGCTCGGCTACGGGCTCACCGACTCCCCCGCCGCGTTGCTGGCGTGGATCGTCGACCGCTTCTGGGAGTGGGCGGGCCACGACAACGACCTCGAGCAGGCGGTGCCCAAGGACAAGCTGCTCGACATCGTGACCACCTACTGGCTCACCGGCACGGGTGTCTCGTCGGCGCGGTTGTTCTGGGAGAGCTTCGACAAGGAGCCGATGAACGCCACCAACGTGCCCACCGGCGCGTCGGTGTTCCCGAACGACGCATGGCTGCCGAGGGCGTGGGCCCGCACCCGGTTCACCGACCTGCGGTACTGGCGTGATCTCCCCGAGGGAGGCCACTTCCCCGCGCTGGAACGCCCGGTGGAGCTGGCCGCCGAGCTCCGCGCGTTTCTGCGCGTACTCGACTGAGTCACGACGAAGAGGGGAGCTTCCGCTGCGGAAGCTCCCCTCTTTTCGTTGCCGTGTATCAGATGTGCACCGCGACGGGCTTCGGCGCGGACTCGTCCGAGTCGTCGGACTCGGACTTCGCCACCTTCGGCATCGCGACCGCGGCGAGCGCGGCGATCACGAGCAGGATGGCGGTGCCGATGAAGGCGTTCGCGTACCCGGACGCCATCTCCTCGGGAACGCGCGTCTCGCCACCGGTCGCGTTGGCGACCGCGACGAGCACGGCGAGACCCGCCGCACCACCGAGAGCCTGACCGGTCGTCAGCAGACCGGACGCGAGGCCCTGCTGGCTCGACGGCAGCGCCGCGGTGGCGAGGTTCGCCACGGTGCCGAGCACCATGCCGACGCCGACACCGAACAGCAGGCTCGGGCCGAGCAGGTCGGCGACGAACGTCGCCTTGTTGTCCGTGGCGAGGGCCAGCCAGCCGAGGCCGATGACACCGACGACCAGGCCGCTGATCAACGTGAACCGGCCGCCCAGCTTGCTCGTCTGCGGTGCGACCATGCCGGCGCCCAGGAAGATCGCGACCGACAGCGGCAGGTACGACAGGCCGGTCGTCAGCGGGCTGTACCCGAGCACGAACTGCATCAGCAGCGTCAGGAAGTAGAACGTCGACGCCATCGCCGCACCCACGCAGAACATCGCGACGTTCGAGGCGACGATCGCCCGGTTGCGGAACACGCTCAACGGGACGAGCGGCTCGCTCGCGAGCTTCGCCTGGTCGAACAGGAAGACACCGATGCCCACCACGGCGACCGCGAACGAGATGAGGCTGACCGGGGAACCCCAGCCCTCGCGCTCACCCTGCGCGATGGCGAACACCAGAGCGGCGATGCCGATCGTCACCGAGACGGCACCGAGGATGTCGAGCTTGCGCGGTCCGACGTGCTTGGCGGTCGGCGTGATCGAGATGGCGGCGACGATGAACAGCGCGATGCCGACCGGCACGTTGATCAACAGCACCCAGCGCCACGACAACCAGTCCGTGACAACGCCACCGGCCAGCACACCGATCGCGCCACCGCTACCGCCGGCGGCACCCCACAGCCCGAACGCCTTGGCGCGCTGGGCAGGTTCGGTGAACGTCGTGCCCAGCACCGTCAGCGTCGCGGGTGACATCAGCGCCACACCGACGCCCTGGAACGCGCGGGCGATGATGAGCTGTGTCGCGTCCTGCGCGAAACCACCGGCGAGGCTCGCGACGGTGAACAGCGCGATGCCGGCGAGGAAGAAGCCGCGGCGGGAGAACAGGTCTGCCATCCGCCCCGCGAGGAGCAGCAGACCGGCAGTCGGGATCAGGTAGGCGTTGATGACCCACTGCAGGCTGTTCGCGTCGAATTTCAGCGCGGACTCGATGGACGGCAGGGCGACGTTCATGATGGTGCCGTCGAGCACCACCAGGAGCTGCCCCACGCAGCAGGCGAGCAGCACGAGGCCGGTTCGCCCGTGGTTGGCATTCGACATGGATGTGGCTCCTTCACTGGAGTTCGCCGAGTAAGCGCTGGCGGTTGGTACGCGCTCCCCAGGCAAACCAGCGTGCCGGAACGCGGTGTATCCGCGATCGGGCCGCACTTGAGTCCTCTGTAGTCGTCCTCGACCAGGCCTGAAGGTCTCTTGGCCAAGCTGCCTGCGATCGCCATCGATTCTGCAAAGGACTGATTTCTGATGCCCCGTATCGTCAAGAACTTGGCCCTGCTCGCCTCGGCGGCGGCGCTCGCGCTCTCCGGAGCCGCCGCGACGAGCACAACAGCGGTCGGAGCGGAAGCGGTGACGGACACCGAGCTGGCCATCAGGGCCAACCCCGTGATCGGTTCCTGGCAGGGAACCGTGCAGCACCAGGGTGGGAGCGGCCCGATCAGCCTCACCTTCTGCGCCAACGGTTCCGTGAGCCTGCACTCCGGTGGCGGCAGCGGCGGCCACGGCGAGGGCACCGGTACGTGGACCTCCACCGGCGCCAGCACCTTCAAGTTCAAGGTGCGGGAGATCCTCTACGACACCGCGGGCAACAAGACCGGGTCGGTCGACGTGAACCAGTCCGGCAAGATCACCGGCAACACGCTGAACAGCACGGGCATTTCCACGATCTACGACGTCAACGGCAACCAGGTGGCCCAGGCGCAGGCGACGATCACCGCGACGCGCGTCTGATCCGAGCAGTCCGGACCCTGTTTCGCGGCGGCGGGGCAACAAACGCGGAACAGGGTCCAGTTCCATGTGGACGTAGAAGGGCAACGGCCGCGGCCGTTGCCCTTTTGTCGTACCTGGCAAAACAACGGGCGGACCGTCCACTTCGACGGCCCGCCCGCAAGGGAGGAAAGACTGTCACCGCACCGGTTCGTCGGCGGGAACGTCGGGACGCGGGTCACCCGCGCACGTCACGTCCTTCTCCGGCAGCACACCTTCGACGAGGTAACGGGTCACGAGTTCGTCGACGACAGCGTTGCCGGCGAACGCGAAGTTCTCGTGCCCACCGGAGTCCACGATCGTGATCAGCCGGTTCCCCAGCCTCGCCGCCATCGCGACGCCGCCCTCGTAGCAGCTCCACGGGTCGCCGTCGGTCTGCACCACGAGGCCTGCCGGATAGCCCTCGCGGACCACCGTCGTCATCGGCTCGGCGTGCTTGAACGTCGCGAACGTCCCGACCCACGGCTGTGCGCGCATCACGCCGAACCCGTACGGGTACTCGTCGCGGAAGCGCCGCATGTCCGCGAAGTAGAGCTCGAGGTCGGTCGGCCACTCGGTCTCCAGCGTCACCGCTTCGAGCACCGCCTCGCGCAGGCCGCCCATCGTGGAACCAGGGCGCCACACGCTCTGACCGGCGAGCAGTGCCTCCGCCGCCGCGGAGTCGCCGTGCGACGCCGCCTTGCGCAGGTCCACCACGAGCCGGGCGAGCTCGTCCCAGTCCGGCCGGCGCGGTGCGAGCACACCGATCCGCTGGTCGAACAGCGTGCGCAGCAACGGATGCGGCGCCAGTTCCGCGAGTCCGGCCGAGACCTCCTCGACCGAGGCGATCACCTCGGCCGCACTCGTCCCGAGCCCGTACCGGCTCGCGCGCTCACCGGTCCAACCGGCCCACTTGTCGACGTTGCGCCGGATCGCGGGGCCCTGCGACTTGAACTGGGTGCGCCAGTCCCAGACGGGGTGCTTGCACGAGTCGAGCACGCTGCGGTCCAAGCGGTTCGGGAACATCGTTCCGTACACCGCGCCGAGCATCGTCCCGTACGCGTACCCCAGGTAGTTGATCTTCTCCTCACCCAGCAGCTCGCGGATGACGTCGATGTCACGCGCGAGAATGCGGGTGCTGACGTGCGGGCGAAGGGTGCCACCGGCCCGGCGGCACCCTTCCTCCCGTTCCTTCATGTCCGCCGCGATCAGCGGGAACTGCTCGTCCGGCGGCCGCGAGTCGAACGTCGCGGTGACCGGGCTCGCCTCCGCGCCGAGGAACGTGGAGTCCCCGGTGCCGCGCGGGTCGAACCCGACGAGGTCGTACACCTCGTTCAACGACGTGAGGCGTCGCAGTTCGGCCGGCATCCTGGCACCGAGGCCGTCGTCTCCGCCTGGTCCGCCGTTGATCGCAATGAGCACGCCGCGCCGGCGTGCCGGGTCGGTCGCCGGGATGCGGGTGAGCTTCAGCGAAATCCGCTCACCCGCCGGATCGGAGTGGTCGAGCGGCACCTCGACGACGGCGTGGTGCACACCGTCCGCATCGGCCGCCGACCACACGGGCAAAGACGTCTCCACGATTGTTCCCCTTGACGTGTCAGGTGAGCTTCACGAGAACGTTGCCGGAGTGCTTGCCCCGCAACAGGTTGAGCAGTGCGGCAGGCGCCTTCTTCATTCCCCCGTTGACGACCGTGTGCGGGAAGACGAACTTGCCTTCCTTGAGCCACTTGCTGAAGCTCTGCTGCCACGCCCAGATCTGCTCGGGCGTGTGGTAGGTCGCGAACGGCCGGATCTGGATCTGCCGCACGATCGCGTGCATGATGTCGAGCCGCGGGAACGCGCCGTCGCCGTTGCCGGCCTGACCGGACAACGCACCGCACAGGGCGAACCTCGCGTCCTGCGCCGCGGCCTGGATCGCCGCCTCGAACTGCTCGCCGCCGACGACGTCGAAGAAGACGTCGATGCCTTCCGGCGCCAGCTTGCGCAGGTTGTCGACGACCTTGCCCTTCTTGTAGCTGAAGGCGGCGTCGAAGCCGAGCTCGTTCACCAGGTAGTCGATCTTCTTCTGGCTGCCGGCCGACCCGATGACACGCGCGCCGAGGCACTTGGCGATCTGCCCGGCGAGCGAGCCGACACCACCGGCGGCACCGGAGACGAACACCGTGTCGCCTTCCTTGACCTGCGCGATGTCGACGATGCCGTGGTAGGCCGTCGGACCCTGCGTCAGGTAGTGCTGGGGCGTCGGGAACAGGTTCGGGTCGAGCTTCCAGAACGACTGGGCCGGACCGACCGCGTACTCCTGCCAGCCGTTCATGCCCTGGACGTCGTCGCCGACCGCCAGGTCCGGGCTGTTCGACGCCACGACCTTGCCGACGGCGAAGCCCCACAGCGGCTCGCCGACCTTGTAGGTGGGCATCGGCAGATCCGCGTCCTCGTGCATCAGGTCCTGCATCACCGCGGTGACCTGGAGGTAGTCGTACCGGACGACGACCTCGCCCTCACCTGGTTCACGGACCTCGACCTCGACGATGTCGAAGTTGGCTTCGGTCGCGACGTCCGTCACATGGGAGGCGAGACGCACTTCCCGTGCTTTGGCGGGAATCGCCTGGGTGGCCATGAGGGGACCTCCGTACTAGAAATCGGTTTGGCACCCAGCCTCGGGCACCGCCCTAGAGCGGCGGTCGAGTCGAGTGCCGCACCAGCTCAGGAGGCCTTCGCGACCGGCTTCTCCTGGCCGTCGCGGTGCACGGTCCGGGACTTCGTGAACAGCTGCCCGTCGACGCGCACGAGGACGTCCTCGATGAAGAACGTCGGCTCGAACGTGACCTTGCCCTCGGCGTCGGTCCGCGTCACGAGCGAGCAGTAGGTGACCTCGAACGTGTTCTCGGCGACCTCGTCGATCAGGTAGTGGTCGTTCCAGTGCCGCACGGCCACGCCCTTGTACCGCGGCAGCGCGTGCTTCGCGCCGGCGATCAGCGCGGCCCTGCCCTCGACCTTCTCGCCGCGGTGCGCGTGGTCGGTCACGCCGTCCTCGGTGAAGGTGTTCGCGTAGTTGTCGACGTCCAGCGCGTCGAGCAGCCGCATCTGGCGTGCGTAGAACGTCAGAACCTCGTGGTGAACCTCAACGCTGACAGGGGACACGACAACTCCTCGTATGCCGGATTCTCTGCCCGCGACTATGCGTGGCACTTCTGGACATCCGGTCGAGTCGCCCTGGTTCGACCTCGCTTCCAACCGGGATCGAGAACGCCTCGGCACGGTGGACCCGACACCCCCTGTACCTACCCGCGAGGAGGGCCGACATGGCCTCAGTTCCCGACGTCGCCAAGTCGGTGACGGTCGAAGCGACCATCGAGCAGGCGTTCGCGATCTTCGTCGAGCGGCCGATGGAGTGGTGGCCCCCGACGCACGTCTTCGTCGAGGACCGCCAGTCGATCACGATCGAGCCGTTCGTCGGCGGCCGCTACTTCGAACGCGGCGCGAACGGCGAGGAGATCGCGTGGGGCACCATCACCGAGTGGGACCCGCCCAATCGCCTCGTCATGACGTGGCGGGTCGGCCCGAACTGGCGGCCGATCTTCGACGACGAGAAGGCCTCGTTCATCAAGGTGGACTTCGTCGCCACCGGCCCGAACACCACGACGATGACGCTGACGCACGCCGACCTGCACCGCCACGGCGACATCGCCGAGCACATCCACCAGGCGCTCGACGGCCCGTCGCCCGGCGAGACGCTGGAGCAGTTCGCATCTGTCGTGGCCAAGCACGTCACCAAAGCAGCCTGACCGTGCGGGCCTGAGGTGACCTCCTCCCTCAGGCAACACCGAAAAGGCCGCCCCACGCGGGGCGGCCTTTTCGTTCTGCTTGGTTTCCTGGGGTTCAGGCGCCGAGCTCGAGCTCGTCCTCGTCGTGGGTCCGGTCGACGACGTTCTTGACCTCCACGATCCGGCCGAGCTGCTTGATCAGCTGGGCGGGCGTGCGGCCGGGCTGCAGGCCGACGATCACGTCGAGACGGGACAGGTCGCCGCGTTCCGCCGGTCCGAGGCTGAGCGCCTCGACGTCGACGCCTCTGCTGGAGAACAGCACGACGATGCGCGCGAGGGCGCCGGGTTCGTTGCGCAGCAGCAGGGAAAGCGAATGTCTGGTGGTCATCACTCTTCCTCGTCGAACAGGGGCCGGATGCCCCGCGCGGCCATGATCTCGTCGTTGCCGGTGCCCGCGGCCACCATCGGCCACACCTGGGAGTCCTGCCCCACCACGAAGTCGACTACCACCGGGCGGTCGTCGATCGACATCGCCCTGAGGATCACGTCGTCCACTTCGGACTGTTCGGTGCACCGCAGTCCGGCGCACCCCAGTGCCTCCGCCAGTCGCACGAAGTCGGGGTGCCGATCGTGCGTGCCGAGCCGGGTGTTGGAGTAGCGCCCTTGGTAGAACAGGGTCTGCCACTGCCGGACCATCCCGAGGTTGCCGTTGTTGATGATCGCGACCTTGATCGGGATGCCCTCGGCGGCACAGGTCGCGAGCTCCTGGTTGGTCATCTGGAAGCAGCCGTCGCCGTCGATCGCCCACACCGTGCGGTCCGGTGCGCCGACCTGGGCGCCCATCGCCGCCGGCACCGCGAAACCCATGGTGCCCGCGCCGCCGGAGTTGATGAACGAACCGGGCCGCTCGTACTTCACGTACTGCGCGGCCCACATCTGGTGCTGGCCGACCCCCGCGGTGTAGACGGCTTCCGGGCCGACGAGCTTGCTGATCCGTTCGATCACGTACTGCGGGGCGAGCATCCCGTCGGACGGCCAGTCGTAGCCGAGCGGGTAGGTGGTGCGCAGGCCGTCCAGGAACGCCCACCACTCGGTGAGATCGGCGGTCCTGGTGACGACGGCGTTCAGCGCGGCGATCACGTCGCGGCAGTCGCCGACGATGCCGACGTCCGCCTTGCGGTTCTTGGAGATCTCCGCCGGGTCGATGTCGGCGTGCACCACCGCGGCGTGCGGGGCGAACAACGGCAGCGAGCCCGTGACCCGGTCGTCGAACCGGGTGCCGAGCGCGATCAGCAGGTCCGCTCGCTGGAGCGCTCCCACGGCGGGCACCGTGCCGTGCATGCCCGGCATCCCCAGGTTCAGCCGGTGCGAGTCGGGGAACGCGCCGCGGGCCATCAGCGTGGTCACGACCGGAATCCCGGTCCTCGTGGCGAACTTGAGCAGTTCGGGTGCCGCGCCGCTGCGGATCACGCCTCCGCCGACGTAGAACACCGGGCGGCGGGAGGTCGCGATCAGCTGGGCGGCGTGGCGAACCTGCACCGGCGAGACAGCGGGGCGCGCCGGCGTCGTGATGGCCGGCGCGGTGTACGTCGTGGCGGTGGCCAGCACGTCCTTGGGCAGGTCCACCAGCACCGGTCCCGGCCTGCCGCTCGCCGCGAGCGCGAACGCCTCGGCGATCACGCGCGGGATGTCGGCCGGGTCGTGCACCTGGTAGCTGTGCTTGGTGATCGGCAGCGTGATGCTGCGGATGTCCGCCTCCTGGAAGGCGTCCGTGCCGATCACCGACCGGTTGACCTGGCCGGTGATCGCCACGATCGGCACCGAGTCCATGTACGCGTCCGCGAGCGGCGTCACCAGGTTCGTCGCCCCCGGTCCCGATGTCGCCATGCAGACGCCGACTCGTCCGGTCGCCTGCGCGTACCCCTGCGCGGCGTGCCCGGCGCCCTGTTCGTGGCGCACCAGCACGTGGCGGATCTTCACCGAGTCGAACAGCGGGTCGTACGCGGGCAGGATCGCCCCGCCGGGCATACCGAAGATCACCTCGCAACCGACGTCCTCAAGTGCCTTGATCAACGCACCTGCACCGGTGGTGGTATCCACGATGACGCTCCCGAACGGGTTCAGCCCGCGAGCTGACGCTCCAGCTGGCGAGGGGACAACGGCTTGTCGAGTGACGGCTCCGAGCTCAGGATCGCCCGCTGCAGCTGACGCAGCCTTTCGGACGGCTCAAGCCCGAGCTCCTCGATCAGCGTGTCCCGCAGCGACTGGTACGCCTCCAGGGACTTCCACTGCCGGCCGGCCCGGTACAGCGCGAGCATGTACTGCGCGCACAGGTTCTCGTGCATCGGATGCTGCGAGGTGAGCACGGACAGCTCGCTGAGCAACGACTGGTGCTTGCCGAGCTGCAGGTCGGCCTCGATGCGCGTCTCCAGCACGCCGAGCCTGCTCTCCTGCAACCGGGTGACCTCCATGCCGAGGCGCACGCCGATCTGGACGTCCACCAGCACCGGTCCGCGCCACACGTCGGTGGCGCTGCGCAGCAACCGGCTCGCGGACTCCAGGTCGCCGACCTCGAACGCGCGCTGACCGGCGCTCGCGAGCCGCTCGTAGCTGCGCACGTCGACGCTCTCCGGCGGCACGTCCAGCATGTAGCCGCCGTAGCGGGTCACCAGGACGCTCTTCGCGATACCGGGACCGTCGCCGGGCATGGCGTCGCCGATGCGCCGGCGCACCTGCAGCACGTACGTCTGCAACGTGGTCAAAGCGCTGCGTGGCGGTGTCATCCCCCAGAGTTCCTCGATCAGCGTCGGCACCGTGACGACGTGCCCGGCCTGCAACCCGAGCAGCGACAGCACCTGGCGCGGCTTGACGGCGCTCGGCGCGATCGAGACACCGTTCTCCCGCGCCTCCAACGGCCCCAGAACCTTGATCTCCATTGGATCCTCCCCTGATCGACGGCGGTCCGACTTGGTTGTGCCATCAAGTTCACCTGAGCCGGGCTATCGAACGCCACGTATCCGGCCATGAGTGCGGGATGGCCATCTACTACGGCCGGTATGAGATATTCACAGGTCCAAACGAACCCAAACCAATTCGGTTCGTGATCACCCGGTTACCCGCCGTGATAGTTCCGGAAAATACTCGTCCTTCTGTGTGAAATCCGGTCGCAACGCATCTTCAGGTTTGGTTTCTGCACCGATACAGTTGCCGACGCGAGCATGCTTCGGCTGTCTACCATTCGACCATGGGCGCGCCGGTATGCCGACGACGCGGAGAGGCACGCCCATTGGGGGAAAGTTGAATGCCGCACCAGCAATACCCAGATACCGCTCGGTCATCATCGCGGTCTTCGCCGGGGTCTGCCTGACCGACCTCGGCCGCCTCGTGTTACAGACGCGTGACGTGGCCGAATTAGTGGTGTTGACCATTGATTTGGCACTGCTGCTGCTGTTGCAGTTGACCTATTTCCGGGAACTGGGCACCACCACGAGACACGTCACTCTGGCCGCCCAGATCCTGCTCCTGCTGGCCCCGCTGGCCCTGGGTTACGCCTGGGCGGGAGTAGCGGGTTTGATCGCCGGCAACGCCCTTCTCGTCCTGCGCCCACCGGCGGGCTGGGCGACCTTCACGCTGACCGTGCTGGTCACCGGCCTCGCCAGTGGGACATCACCAGGCGAGGCAGCAGTCGCGGCAGCCGCGACCGGACTCCTCGTGGCCTTGCTGGGTCGCCCCCTCCGGCCGACCCAGGACCCCGCCGACACTCCTGACCTGCCTGACGTGCCGCCGGCCGTCGCCGCGAGCAAGGTCCACACCGCGGTCGCCGCCGAACGCATGCGCGTCGCCCGCGACCTCCACGACCTGCTCGGCTACAGCCTGAGCGCGATCAAGCTCAAGAGCGAGCTAGCGCACCGCATCGTCGACGACCAGCCGGCCGACGCGAAACAGCAGCTCAGCGAGATCCTGTCGATCACCCACCACGCCCTGGCCGACGTCCGCTCACTGGCCCGCGCGTACCGGCCCCTGTCGCTGGCCGACACCTCGGACTCGGCGAAAGCCATGCTGGCCGCGTCGAACATCGACGTCCGCGTCGAACTCGACCACGACCCGCTGCCCGAACCCGTCGAATCAGTGCTCGCCGCCGTGCTGTGCGAGGCCGTGACCAACATCCTGCGCCACAGCGACGCCAGCAGCTGCACGATCGGCGTCCGTCAACGCGGCAGCGCGGTCCTGCTCGACGTCATCAACGACGGCGCCCACGCCCGCCCTGCCTCCGCCGACTGCAACGGCGTCCGCAACCAGGCCGAGCGCGTCAAGGCGGCGGGCGGCACGTTCAGCGCCCGCCACGCCGACGGCGGCCTGTTCCACGTGCACGCCACGATCCCGGCGCCGTCCGCCGGCGCCCACCACAACCCGCCCGACCACCGAGCAAGCTGACCACTCACCAATATATTGGATATCAGCCTGGCAACGTCGGCTTCATACCCAAACCGAACTCGCCCAAACCTCACTGACCAGCACCTTAGCAATGACTCTTTGGACTTCGTCGTCAAAAGATCTGTTGCAAAGGCCCGCACGAGAGGTGCATACAGGCTGGGACGGCGACTTAGAACCAGCCGGACTTGCGCGCGATGCGGACGGCGTCGACCCGGTTGCGGGCGTCGAGCTTGGCCGTCGCGGAGGTGAGGTAGTTGCGGACGGTGCCGACCGACAGGAACAACGTCGTGGCGATCTCCATGGCGTCGGCGCCGTCGGAGGCGAGCCGCAGCACCTCGAGCTCGCGAGGGGTCAGCGGGCACTCGTCGGTGTCCCACGCCGAGAGCGCCAGCTGCGAGTCGATCACTCTGCGGCCGACCGAGACGCCGCGGATGGCGTCCGCGAGCTCGCCGACCGGAGCGTCCTTGAGGATGAAGCCGTTGACGCGGGCGTTGAGCGCGCGACGCAGGGTGCCCGGCCGGCCGAGGCTCGTGAGAATGAGGGTGCGGGTCTCCGGAGCGGTTTCGTTGATCACGGTCGCGGCGGAAAGTCCGTCCATCCCGGGCAGGTCGATGTCGAGGACCGCGACGTCCGGTTTGTTCTTGGCGACCGCTGCGATGATTTCGTCACCGTTCGCGATCGACGCGACCACCTCAATGTCCGGTTCGAGATCCAACAAAGCCACCAACGCGCCACGGACCATTTGCACGTCTTCGGCGAGTAGTACCCTGATCATCTCGGCCCCCCGCTTATCCCACCCAGTATTTCGAGTTTTACACTGGGCGACCAAGCAGGACAAGGATTTGAGCTCGCAGCGCATTACGTTACTCCATCTGCGCTATGAGCAATTAACATGGCCAATCAAGCGATTACGCCCTGTCATCAATCCTTTACGCATCGGGACATATGGGAGCGCTACCGGGTCTCACCCCACCGCTCCAGCAATTCGAGACCGCCGTCAACCGTAATTACCTGCCCTTGGATCCAACCGGCTTCGTCCGTGCAGAGCAATGCGACTGCATCGCCGATGTCCGAAGGAACGGTGACTCGACCTGACGGACTCTTCACCGTGAGCCGGTCGACGAGTTCCGGATCGACGTTCATCGGGCCGTTGTCGACAACAGTGGTGACGACAGCGTTGACCGCCACCCGGTACCAGGCCATCTCGAGCGCCAAAGTCCGGATCACGCCGTGCACCGGGGTCACCGTGTAACCGGCGATGACCACGCGCCCGCCGTCCACGAAAGCCTTGGCGAGAGGCTCCACGATGTTGAGCAACGGCGTGAGATCCGGCGACACGGCGTGGTGCACGAACACGTCCAGCCGGCCACGCTGTTCCTTGATCTGGTCGAACAGCAGGCGCACCGAGTGCTCGTCGTGGATGTCCAGCCCGACGACGGTCGCCGAGCCGGGCTTGCCCGCGAGCACCGTCTTCGCGCGCTCGATGTCGACGTCGTCGTCGGAAGTCGTGAGGATGACGTGGGCGCCGTTGTCGCAGAGCTTGCTCGCGATGGCGAGACCGAGCCCGTGCGTTCCCGACGTGACCAGAGCGATCTTTCCGTCGAGTCCCAGGCGCGTGTTGACCGGTTCGATCATGATGCTGACCACCTCGTTGTCCGCGTGGTGATCGACGTTGCGCCCGGTCGCTAGGGAGGAACTCGACTACTTCTTGCGCAAACCCTCCAGAACGCGCAGGATCGCGCGTTCGACCTCGCGCCCGGTGCGCTTCGGGTCGGACGAGCTGGCGATGGTGCTGGCACCCGCGGACAACGCCCCGAACAGCAGCCGGGCCATGATCTCGACGGGCGCTTCCTCGATCTCGCCGGCGTCCACGAGCAACTGCACGGCCGTGCGGAGCAGACCGAAGCTGAAGTGCTCCTCCGCCTCGCGCCAGCGTTCCCAGCCCATCACCACCGGCGCCTCGTGGACGATGATCCGCTGGTACTCCGGCTCCAGGCACTTGCGGACGTACGCGCGCAGACCCGCCACCGCGGTCTCCCACGCGTCGCCTTCCGCCGTCACCACCGCGGTGAGCGACTCGATCGACTGGGTCTCCACCTGCGCGAAAGCCGCCTCGAACAACGCCTGCTTGCCGCTGAAGTGGTGGTAGAGCGCACCTTTCGTCACGCGTGCCCGTTTGACGACCTCGTCGAGCGACGTCCCGGCGTACCCGCGCTTGGTGAAGAGGTCGACGGCGCTGTCGACCAGCGCCTGCCTGGTCGACTCCGAGTACTCGGCACGCCGTGTTCGCACGGCCGAAACGTATCTCACATACCGACGGTACGTACCGGTGGTATGGTCGTGTCATACCGAGGGTATGCGAGAAACCGGGGGTACGAGACATGGGCTGGGCAGACCACTACCGCCGCCGTGACGCGCTCGACGCCGTCCTGCGCGACGCCCGCCGCGACCCGTCCGCACCGCTGATCGTGGATCCGGACGTCTTCTCGTCGCTGCACGAACTGCTGCTGGCACTCGATCACCGCTGGCAGAACAAGCTGACCGCGCGCATGGAGGCCGCCGCGCTGGACGGCCCGGTCGACGAGCACGTCGTCACCGCGGAACTGGCCGCCGACGAGCCGGTGCTGCGCGCGGTCCTCGACAGTCATCTTTCTCTCCGCGCCTTCCGCTCGGCGGTTACCGGACGGTAGGAATGGCCGCATGAGCCGTTGGACCGAAGCCGACATCCCCGACCAGACCGGCCGCACCGTCCTCGTGACCGGCGCGAACTCCGGCCTGGGCCTGCGCACCGCACAGGTGCTCGCGGGCAAGGGCGCTCACGTGATCATGGGCTGTCGTTCTGTCCAACGAGGTCAGGCCGCACGGCGTGAGGTCAACGGGTCGGCGGAGGTCCTCGAACTGGACCTCGCCGACCTGAGCTCGGTGCGCGCCGCTGCCGAGAAGGTCGAATCGCTCGACGTCCTGATCAACAACGCGGGCATCATGGCCGTCCCGTACGGCAAGACCGCCGACGGTTTCGAGCGCCAGTTCGGCACCAACCACCTCGGCCACGCCGCCCTGACGTGGCTCCTGCTGCCGGCGCTGAGGCAACGTCCGGGTGCGCGCGTCGTCACGGTCGCCTCTCTCGCGCACCAGTACGGCCGCATGGACTTCGACGACCCGAACTGGGAGCACCGCCCGTACGGCTACCGCAGCTCGTACGGCCAGTCGAAGCTCGCCAACATCCTGTTCGCGCGTGAGCTGGAACGACGCTCATCGGACGTGACGTCCATCGCCGCACATCCCGGCGTCACGGTCACCGACCTGACCAACAACATGGCCAGCGCGCACAACTCCGTGCTGCTGCGTCTTGGCGGCAGGATCAGTCATCTATTCTCGCAGTCCGTCGAGATGGGCGCGCTGCCGCAGCTCTACGCGGCGACGTCGCCCGACGCGCGCGGTGGCCAGTACTACGGACCGGACAGCTTCAACGGCATGCGCGGCTACCCGGCCGTCGCGCGGATGACCGCCGCCGCCCGCGACGACCTCGCCGCGAACCGCCTCTGGGAGCTCACGATCAAGCTCACCGGGATCACGCCGGACCTGCCGTAACCGACTTTCGGGGTGCCGGCGCCTTCGCCAGGGAGTAGGGAAGGCGCCGGCACGGCCCGGTCGTCACCTCCGGGCCTGGCGACCATCCTCGTCCGCCGGAGTTGTTCATGTTCGACGCAACGTCCGTGAACAACAGACCGTGAACAACGAATCCTCGACCGGCGGCCTGTTTCTGGCACTTATCCTCGGCGAGACGTGCGTGACGCCGGACACGCGGGGTCGCAGCGTAGGGTGAGGTGGTGACTGTGGTACCTGAGGGTCGGAAGCTGCTGCGGCTCGAGGTCCGCAACAGCCAGACGCCGATCGAGAAGAAGCCCTCGTGGATCAAGACGCGGGCGAAGATGGGCCCCGAGTACCGGGAGCTCAAGGGTCTGGTCAAGCGCGAGGGCCTCCACACGGTCTGCGAAGAGGCCGGCTGTCCCAACATCTACGAGTGCTGGGAAGACCGCGAGGCCACGTTCCTGATCGGCGGCGAACAGTGCACCAGGCGCTGCGACTTCTGCCAGATCGACACGGGCAAGCCCGCCGACCTCGACCGCGACGAGCCCCGCCGCGTCGCCGAGTCGGTCCAGGCGATGGGCCTGCGCTACTCCACCGTCACCGGCGTCGCCCGTGACGACCTGGCCGACGGCGGCGCGTGGCTCTACGCCGAGACCGTCCGCCAGATCCACGAGATGAACCCCGGCACCGGCGTCGAGCTGCTGATCCCGGACTTCAACGCGGTCCCCGAGCAGCTCACCGAGGTCTTCGAGTCGCGTCCCGAGGTGCTCGCGCACAACCTGGAGACCGTCCCTCGGATCTTCAAGCGCATCCGCCCGGCGTTCCGCTACGAGCGCTCCCTCGACGTCATCACGCAGGCCCGCGAGTTCGGCCTGGTGACCAAGTCGAACCTGATCCTCGGCATGGGCGAGACCCCCGAGGAGGTCACCGAGGCGCTTGCCGACCTCTACGACGCGGGCTGCGACATCATCACGATCACCCAGTACCTGCGCCCCTCACCGCGGCACCACCCGGTCGAGCGCTGGGTGAAGCCCGAGGAGTTCGTCGAGCACAAGGAGACGGCCGAGAAGATCGGCTTCCTCGGCGTCATGGCGGGCCCGCTGGTCCGCTCCTCCTACCGCGCCGGTCGACTGTATGCACAGGCGAAGCAGGCACGCGGCGAGGAGCTGCCGGAGAACCTCCAGCACCTCCTGACGGTCTCGGCTTCCCAGGAGATCACCAGCCTCCTGGCCCCTCGCTGACGGCGAACCACCGATATATCAGCAGCTCACCCACCCAGGGTGAGCTGCTGTTTTGCATCCGGATGCAAAAGACGTTTGCGGACGTCCGCAAACGTCTTTTGCATAACCGATATATCAGTGCACTCGCGCGTCGATCTTCGACGAGGCCATCCGGAACTCCACGACGGCCTGGAGGCCGGGCGTCTCCAGCGCCTCCCGCAGGCGTGGCAGGCCCTCGTCGTCGAGGCGGCGACGGATCCCACGCAGATCCGCGTCGCTGTGGGCGCGGACGACGAGGGCGAGACTCGGGGCGGTGCGCGGACCGGTCAGCGTCGCCTCGGCCTTGCGCACCCCGGGATACGCGCTGACCTCCGCGGTGAACGGCGCGGTGGCCGTGGCCGTGCTCAGGCGGGTGACCCCGGCGTCCCCGGCCCAGCGCCAGGTCGTGCTCCGGTGGCGCGGCACCTGGGCGGCCAGCCACCGCAAGCACAGCAGTGCGATCACGACGGCCACGGCCGCGACGACGACCAGCACCCACGCCGGAGGCAGAGCCGTACCGGGGACCACCGCGGCACCACGATCGACCTGGGGCACGAACCCGAGGTGCACGGCGAGCACCGCACCTCCTGTACCGAGCAGGAGCACCCCCAGCAGGCCAAGCAGGACGCGGTTCACGACGGGCTCCTCGACGTCTTGACCCGCACCAGCACCTGAGGCGGGCGAACGAGGGCGAACTCGCCGATCCGGTGATCCAGCGAAGTGCGGACGGCATCCGCAAGGCCGTCCACGACCGCACGCCGGGTGCGCACGACAGTCTTGACGCGACGGCGTCCCACCTTCACCACCGCGGACTCGACGCCGTCGACCTGAGCGGCCGACCTCAGCGCGTTGCGCAGGCCACGCACCGATACCGAGGTGTGCGGGTCGAGTGCCGCCGTCCTGGCCCGTCCAGGAACCACGGCCACCAACAGCAACAGCAGCCCAACGGCACCAACGACCCCGCCCGCGGCCGCTACTGCCGGCGCCGACCACGTCATGTCGTGCAAGCCCGCCGCCAACACGTCGTACGACAGCAGCGGGGTCTCACCGACGATCAGCTGGATCGCGCACGCCGCGACCAGGGCCGAGACGGCCAGCAGGACGAACGCCGTGATCGCGGCTGGCAGAGCGCGGCGGGAACGGCGGGTCATCGCACCCTCCGCGTCGGCGCCACCCCGGCCTGCAACACGCCGACCGAGACGTCCACGACCGACACCCTCAACCCGGTGAGCGCGCGAACCCGTTCGACGAGGTGCGCCCGCACCCGAGCGGCGGTCGACGCGACAGGTGCCGGGTACCGCAGGTCGAGACGTGCGTCGAGCGCTGTCACTCCACCGGTCACCCGTGCGGTGACCGCGGCGCCCAGCACGTCCGCCACCTCCAGCGCGGCACGTCCCGCGATCCGGCCCACCACGCGATCCGCGACGGTGGTCAAGCCCGGCTGCACAGCGAGAGATGTGGTCATCGTCAGTCCCGATCCCTGCCCAGCAGCTGCGCGAGGTCGAGCTTGCCCTCCGCGACCCGGCCCGCGACCAGGCCGAGTCCGCCGAAGACGAGCACGAGCAGAAACGCGCTGAAGCCTCCGAACGCGGCGGCCAGGCCGAGCGTCAGCCCGGTCAGCAGACCCAGTGCGGTGGTGGTCATGGCGTTTCCTCTCACCGCACGCGAGCGGCTTCGGGCTCGTCGCCCGCCGAGTCGCTCGGGATGTGCACGTCGTTGACGTTGATGTTGACCTCGACGACCTCCAGGCCGGTGATCTGCTCGATGGCGGTGATCACGTTGCCGCGCACCGACTTCGCGAGATCGGCGATCGGCACGCCGTACTCGACCACGATCTCCAGGTCGACCGCGGCCTGCTTCTCGCCGACCTCGACCGACACGCCCTGGCCCGCGCTCGCGGTGGCGCCGGGGATGCGGTCACGCAACGCGCTCAGCGCCCGCGTCGCCCCGCCGCCCAGTGCGTGCACGCCGCGAATCTCCCGTGCGGCAAGACCGGCGACCTTCTGCACCACGACGTCGGCGATGGCCGTCGATCCCTTGTCGGTCACCAGCTTTCCAGCCTGCACACCGTTCTTCTCCGCAGTCTGCGTGCTCATCGCAACCCCTTTCCTCGAAGCGTTCACATCAGAGAGACACCGCTCTCCAGCGATTCGTCACGACCCGTTCAGGTGATCGAGGGCACGTTTGTCCACATCGGTCACAACAACGCGCAGAGTCGCGCTTTCCCATTGCGTGCCAACAAGAACAAGGCGCAGCGCCGCCCCTGCCTCGGCCAGCCGCAACGGCAGGCCGGTGGCGACGACCCGCACGCACACCAGGTCGTCGTCGACGTCGACGGCGAGCACGTCGACGTCCCACGGGACCCACGACCGGCCGGGTTCCGGAACCGACGGCCGCAGGTTCTCCACCTTTTCCAGTGCCTTCAACAACTCCGCGACGATCACCATGCGACGTCCACCACGGTCACCAGCACCGACTCGACCTCGACACCGGCCAGTTCCGGCACGAGCGCCCGCACTGACCGCTGCACCGCACGGGCCACCGCCGCCGCCTGGTCCTCGCCCGAGATCACCACGTCCACCTCCAGCAGCACAGCCGCGCCGGCCCACCGCACCCGCACGCCTTCCACAGGTGCGGGCCGCAGTCCCTTGATCTGCTGCCGCGCCACCCGCACGACCGAACCCACCAGACCCGCCACACCCGGTTGCACGCGGACGCCCGCCACCCGCTCGGCCGCGTGCACCGCGATCGCCGCCACCACCGGGGCGGACACGACCGTCTCGATCACTCGCTCACCCTTCGAGAACGTCGGACACGACGAGGTCCAGGCGGGCCAGCCGCACGCCGATCCGCGCCGAGGCGGCGGCCAGCACCCTGCGCCGGACCTCCTCGAACGCCTCGGGCGTGACCGCCGTGGTGATCGCGATGTCGAGCTCGACCTCGATCACCGGATCCGCGTGCGTCGACTCCGGCGCCTCGGCGACCCGGCATCTCCGCGCCCGCACACCGGCGACCCCGTCCGCCGCGTACCGCAGCACCGCCGCGACCGCCCGCGTGCTGACCCGCGCCAGGCCGTCACCGGGCAGCGGCACCACGTCAGATCGGCGCACGTCGGCCCGCACCGCCGACATCACCCTGCTGACCAGGTCGGACGGCGGCTCGACCTCCTCGCGGGCCATCTCCTCGGTCGCCGCGCGCAGCACCAGCAGGCTTTCCCGCACCGCCGCGCAGTGCGGGCACGACCGCGTGTGCCCGTCCGAGAGGTCGATCGACTCCCAGACCTGTTCGACGTCCCGCCCGCACGGCAGGTCGTAGTCGGACGTCACCTCCACGGCGCCATCACCTCCGCGAGTTGTGCCCGCGCCCGCGCGAGCCGGCCGCGCACCGCCTGCTGGGTCGTGCCGATCACGTCGGCGATCTCGTCGTACGACCGGCCGTGGACCTCGCGCAGCACCCAGCACGCCCGCTGCTCGGGCGTGAGGTCGCGCAGTGCGGCTTGCAGTGCGTCGAGCTGCGCGTTCACCTCTACCGCGCGTTCGGGCCGGGTGCGCGGCGCCGGCGACTCGTGCTCGTCGAGCTCGGTGTCGGCGTGCGGTTTGCGCTTGCGCAGCACGTTCAGGCACTGGTTGGTGGTCGTGCGGTAGAGCCAGCCGAGGAACGCCCCGTCGTCGTTGAGCTGCCCGAGCCGCCGCCACGCGGTCAGGAACACGTCCTGCACCGCGTCCTCGGCGTCACCGGAACTGCCCACGATGCGCAACGCCAGCCGGTACATCGGCCCCTGGTAACGGCGAACAAGCTGCTCATAGGCATGCATGTCGCCGTCACGGGACCTCGCCACCAGCGTGGCGTCGTCGAGTGCGGCTGCTTCGGCCACGCTCATGCGCACACCCCCGCCCAATTTGCTTCGTCGCCCGATGGACACGTTCGGTCGCGGAACGTCACGCGGTTCTCGGATTTCCCATCGGTGATCACGCTCACGCGGGGTTTCACACGAACGTGCGTGACGACAGCCCGGCCGCGGGTGTCGACAACGCGTCAACAAACTCAGTTCAGGAGGACGCGATGTCGCTGTCGGACAAGATCGGCAACAAGGCGGAGGACCTCGGCGGCAAGGCCAAGGAAGCCGCGGGCGAGCTCACGGGCGACGAGCAGCTGGCCGACGAGGGCCGCGCGGATCAGGCGAAGGCCGCTCTGAAGGACGGCGTGGAGAAGGTGAAGGACGCTGTCGGCGGGGCCGTCGACAGCGTCGCCAAGCACCTCAAGAAGTGACGCTCACTGCCCGCTTATGCAAAAGACGTTTGCGGACGTCCGCAAACGTCTTTTGCATAACTGATATATTAGTTGCCCTGACCAGCGGAAACAGGTGAGGTCAGGTGAAGCGGAGCTCGCTGGCGACGACGCCGTCCAGCTCGCGCACGAAGTCGGCACCGAACGCACTGGATGGTGTATGCGATCCGGGCGCGACGCCGTTGATCTTGCCGATGGCGCGCAGAACGGAGTCCGCGGTGAGGCTGTAGGCGTTCGGGGTGGTGATCGCGCACTCGACTTTGGTCTTGACGTCCCATGCCTCGCCGAACACCTCGGCCCTGGTGTTGGCGCGCTTGCGCTCGTCGGGTCCCTTGACCTTGCCGGCGACGGTCTTGGCGACGTTCTGCACGAGCGGCGCCTGCAGCACGGGCGCGAAGACCTGCTGCAGCTGCCCGAGCACGCCGGGCACGATCGTGAACGTCGTGATGTTCGGTATACCGGTCGAACGGTATGCAGTAGACACATCGCCCCACGGGATACTGCCTACTTCACGCGGTCCGGAGCGGAAGTAGGCGGTGCGGCGGCGGTGTCCGATGCGGACGCTCTTCAGCTCGCCGTCCTCGCGGACCCGGCCACCGACGGCGGCGGCCTCGACGGAGGTCTTGGTGGTGCCCGCGCTCGCTCCTCCCCCGACGACGAACGCGAGGTCGAGGTGCGTCGCGGTGGGCAGGGCGTTCGACAGGATCGCGGCGAGGCAGTCGGTGGGGACGACGTCGAACCCGGCGCCGGGCAACAGCACGACACCGGCCTTGCGCGCGTCGATGTCACGGAGGCCGATGGACTCGAAGACGTCGATCTCGCCGGTGATGTCGAGGTAGTGGGTGCGAGTCTTGAGGCAGGCGTCGACCATCGCGTCCGAGGTGTGGGCGAACGGGCCGGCGCAGTGCACGACAGCGTCGACGTCCTCCAGGTGCGCCTTCGCCTCGGAGAGGTCGAACGCGCGGTGCTCGAGCCCCAGCGCGCCGGCGATCGGCTCGACCTTCTCCTTCGAGCGACCCGCGAGGATCGGCCGTTCCCCTCGCTTGACCGCGAGCTCGGCGATGAGGCGTCCGGTGTAGCCGTTGGCGCCGTAGACCATCCACGTCATGCCGCGACCTTACCGGCGAGTAGCGTTGCGGGAAGAGACCAAAGAGCCGATCAGCAGTAGTGCGCCCACCCCGATCACGGGCAACGCCCAGAGCAGTCTGCGATGCCTCAAATCGGCGCAGATGTCCACATAGGCCTGACCGACCGCGGCGGCCGCCGGCTCGTCGAACCCGAAGCCCAGACCGTTGCCGCACGGGATGAGCGAACCGCTGGGCGCCTCGACGGCCAGCATCACGAACAGGATCGCACCTCCACCGAGAAGGAACGCGAGACCGACCACGACGGCGAAGGTGCGCACTGACATGGAACAAAAGTTACGTCTCAAATGGACTTGGGGATAGCCCTGGTCAGCCGCATTGGGGTTGATCCCCTAACCCCCGGCTAAACGCTCCCGCGCCCTTGTATGCGTTATGCAACGGAGAACGAGTAGCGCTGCTCCACTCGGCCGTTGCGCGGATGCGGCGCCGGGTCGCCGACCTTGATCCATCCGAGGCGCTCGTAGAGGCGAACGCCACGCGTGTTGTCGACGTAGACCAACAGTTGGGCGTCCGTGTATCCGTGGTGCGCCAGTGCATCGGGCAGCGCGCGCAGCAACGCCTCGCCGACACGCCTGCCCCACGCGTCGGGGTGCACGCCCACGTAGTTGATGTACGCCGTCGCTGTCCCTTGTGGACCTCCGGCGAGAAAGCCGACCGCAGCACCGTTTTCGACCGCGAGCAGCAACAGCGATGGTTCGTTCGCGAGCGCGTTCTCGATACCGGGACGCGCTTCCTCAAGGGACGGAACCTCGTCGTAGCCGTCTCTGACCTTCACCGCGTGCGCCCAGATGAGCGCGGCCGTGTCGACGTGTTCCGGTCCTCCACGGATGATCTCCACGCACGCCAGCGTAGGTCAGCGCCGCAACACCACGGGAAGGGTTTTCGAGCTGGCCATGATGTCGTTGTCCGTCACCTGGGGCTGCTCGTCGCCGGAGTAGGTGGTGCGCGGGAACCGGGTGACGAGCTCGCGCAGCACGATCTCGGTCTCCAGGCGGGCGAGCACCGAACCGAGGCAGAAGTGCGGTCCGTGCCCGAACGCCACGTGCGAGGTCGTCGAGCGGTCGATCCGGTACTGCGCGGCGTCCTCGTGGGCGACCGGGCAGCGTCCCGCGGAGCCGAGGTTGATCAGCAGCAGCGTGTTCTCCGCAACCGCGACGCCGTCGATCTCCATCGCCTCGGTGACGATGCGATGGGTGGCGTTACGAACCGGAGAGTTGTGCCGCAGCGTCTCCTCGACGAGCAGCGGCACGAGGTCCGGGTCGGCCGCGGTCTTCTCCCACAGTTCGTTGTCCAACGCGTCGTGCACGACGTTCGTGATGAGCGCGGCCGTCGTCTCGTGGCCCGCGATGACGAGAAGGAACGCCATCGCCATGAGCTCGTCGTTGGTGAGGTGGTCGCCGTTGTCGTCGGCCTTGACCATCGCACCGAACAGCGAGCCCTCGTCGAGCTCGTCGCCGGTCAGCAGGCCGTGGAAGTACCCGGCGAGCTGACCGCTCGCCGGCAGCGACACCTCGGGATCCATCGACATCAACGTCTCGATCAACTCGCGAACCCGCGCGCCGTCCTTCTCGGGCACGCCGAGGACCTCGCCGATGATGCGCATCGGCATCGGCACGGCCAGTGTCTCGACGAGGTCGATCTCCTCGTTCACGGGCAGCCGGTCGATGAGGTGCTTCGCGATCTCCTCGATGCGCGGCGCGAGCAGCTGCACGGCTTCCGCGTTGAACGCCTTCACCGCGAGGCCGCGCAGCCGGGCGTGCTTCGGGTTGTCGCTGTTGAGCATGCTCGGGCCGAACAACCCGCCGAGCTCGGTCGAGCTGCCGTTCTCCGCGAGCTGGCGCTGGAACTCACGCTCGAGCGAAGCGCTGTCCTTCGACAAACGCTTGTCCGCCAGCAACTTGCGAGTGAGCTCGAGCCCCACCGTGACCACCTGCACGCGCACCCCGTCAGGCCGCGTCGCGTCGTGAAGTGGCCCCGCTGCCCGTGCGTCGTCCTCGATCCGATGGTGCTCACGCGCGCGCAAATCGCCGCCGGCCAACCCGTCAGACATGGCTCTGCCCCCTCAGAAGAGTCTCCCCACCGTTTCTACTCCGGCGTGCCTGAGGGTCAACCGGCGGTTCCGATCACTGGAGCGCGTCGAGCACCTTGATCGTCTCCACGGCGGGCATCCGCGGCGGCGGCGCGGCAATGGCCTTGCGCCCGTGAACGTGGTGCGGCAAGTGGTGCTGCAACGCCGCGCGCCCCTCCGGCGTGATGTCGACAGGAGCCGCCATCCCGTGGTCCATGGCCCGATCAGGCCGCTCCCACGTGATCCAGCCGCGCCGCTGCAGGATCTCCAGGTCCTCGGCGTCCCACTGCTTGGCCGGCCGGTGCTCCAGGTACCAGCTGGTGGCGCCGCGGTGCACGCCGCCCTGTTCCGCCAGGGCGAGCAGCTTGACCTGCTCCTGCGAGACGGTGGAGGGGACGGGCTTGGCGGCTTTGGCCTTGCGCTTCACAGGTAGTCGTCCTTAGGAGGAGGCGGGCCCAAACGTCCCCGACAACCCGTACAAAATACGGCACCGCCCCGGCCCGTTCCAGATCTTCACCGGTGGTCCTGCAACCACACACTGTGATCAATCGTCGTCGAGAGGCCCTGAGGTGAAGTGGGCGCGACTGAGGCCCTTTCCATGCCGAACCGCCCGGTACAGCGGCTACTGGACCTGGCCAAGACCTGGGGTGGCAGTGTTAATCAAGCTCCTCCGCCCGTCCAGCGCGACTGCCAGACGGCCCGTCAGCTGAAGCCGGCTGAAATCAGCAAGCTGGTCGAGGCGTATCGGGAGGGGTGGAGCGTGCAACAGCTCGCCCGGAGGTACAACATCCACAGGTCGACGGCGGGCCTTCACATCAAGGCACGGGGCATCGACACAAAGGCAAGAACACTTAGGCAAGACCAGATCAATGAAGCCGCCAAGCTCTACCAGGCAGGAGCGACCCTGGAGGACCTCGCCAAGCAGTATGGGCTCAGCGACAGCACGATCCAGAGGTACCTCCGCGAGACTGGGGTGACGATGCGACCACCTGGGCGGCGACGCCGATGAGCGCTCCAACTATGCGCCAGGCGGGGAAATCCTCGACCGCCGAGTCTGCGGTATGAAGCCCGCGCTACTGGCCACTTGCAACTTCCTTGGCGATCCTTCCTTCAATCCGAGCAATACCAAGATCGGTGATGAACCAACGGCTACCCCTGAGGGCGACCTGTCGGCATTGGGCCGACGATAGCTTCTTTAGCGCACGTCGCACGCCTGACTGATCTTTCGGGATGGCCGAGATCAGCTCACCAACAGGGAGGCCTCCTTCTGCGTAGAGCAGATGAGCTAGTACCTCTTCCTCGGTCGTGAAGGACACTGACTGCAACAGCGGCACCTCCCCATACTTACGAATGAGCGGTTGCGGAAACCGCGCGAGGTTGCGGATCGCCTCCGCCACCAGTTCCCGGTTCGACTGCACGAAGATGCGGATGATCTCAGCAAGTACCCAGCGAGCCGATTCGACGATCAGTCGTGAGTCAATCTCGTTGGCGGTGTAAGTAGGCGATACGTGCACCGCACCTCGCTGGCTGCGCAACTTGTAAATGGAGCGAATGACCTTCGCAAGATGAATCGCCGCTTGGTTCTCAGGGAAGCTATGCGTAACCTGGGTATTATCGACATACTTCAGGCAGTCATCAACACCCTTGGTAAGCGCGACATTCCCGGAGTCAACGGCATACACGATTCGAGCGGCGACTTCTGCGAACCGACCGCCATCCAGCTCCGTATACTTCCACTGCTTCAGGAGGAAGGCTTCTTCAAGCGAGACCGCCTCTTCCACTAGCTGTACAGCGAGCTTGGGATCAATTGCCTTGGCGAGTTCGGTGGTCAGCTCCTCGGGCAGCATCCCTGTCACTTCTCCAGCGCCTTCAGGTACTCCTCGCCCTTCGACGTGATCCGAATCTTGTGCTCATGCAGCGTGCGGTTCAAGTAGCCAGCCTTATGAAGACTTTGGAAAGTCTTGGTGATGCTTCCCGATGGGATGCAGTCGCCCAGTTTGTCGCTAAGCCAAACAACTTCCTGATTACTCACCGCCGACACGCCCCACTGCTTTGCAGCGTAGACCGTCCACACAAACTTTTCGACCTGCTTCGTCAGCTTATGAAAGTCGATGACGCCAACGAGGACGGGCTCAATTGCCTCAATGCCTTTGAAGGCTTCCGGCACCTCGGCGGCAGTCTTGCGTGAAGGCTTTCCATTCGACTGACGCCCCCTCGGCGCGCGGATCTTAGTGCCATTGCCGCGAGGCGAACGAAGACCTTCAAATCCCACCTCGAGGACGTCTGACACCTTCGAGGCGATGAAGTATTCATTCTTTACATCCGTTTCGACAACCCAACCCGCCCGGATGGCCACCGCTAGGTCGCGGCTAAAGTTCTTGGGTGGAGTTTCCCTCGTCCGCCGAAAAAGTGGCTTGATGTCCTCGATCTTGAAGGTGTCTTTGTCACCTTCCTGCGCTATACATAGCGCGAAGGCCACGATCTTTTCGGCGTTGGTCTTCGCACCCGAAGCGTCGAGTGCTTCACGTGGACTCAGCGCAGGGCCGACTGACAGCGCGGCGATCATTTTGGGTGGCGACGACGACGGTGTCACTAGCGGAAAGACGGAGGCGGATACACCGGCCGCAGGCCCCGTTTGATCGATGAAAGCAATGATTTGAGCAGCCTGGCTGGCGGTGATCTCTTGCTCGAAGCCAACGCGCCCCGAGATGGTGATCTTGGTTGGCTGCACGATGTCGTTCATGGCGGGCCACAGTACATCGTGTCGAGATGTACTACATCACTACTCCCGCCAATGATGGCAATGGCCTCATTGGTTCAACCATCCAACTCGCTAGTAACAAATGTGTGCCAAGCGAAGCCGCGGCCGTAGACTAGAGAAAATGGCCACTTTTTGTCACTAAATGCCGAGAACCTGAAGAATTCTCAGGTCCTCTCGGCTTGCTGCGGCCGATGGAACGCCGCCTTGAGACGAGCTACGACCTACTAGCCCCTCACCGCGTCCAGCGCCGCCTGCCACGGGTACGAGTCCATGACCTTGCCACCCGTTCGGGGCGGGTGCGGCACGAAGCCGCCCTCGCCGAACAGCACTGTCACGCCGGACTCGCGCAGCTCGGCGACGCTGCGATGGAAGACCCGGTTGTTCGCCAAGGCCGTGTTGACGAACGGCAGCACCGCGATCGGCACGCCGAGCCCGGTGAGCTCGGCCAACTGGGTCAGCACGTAGGTGTCAGCGATGCCTGCGGCCCACTTGTTGATCGTGTTGTAGGTAGCAGGCGCGACGATGACTGCCGCGGCCTTGGGCAACGCCGGCTGTCCGGCCCGCTGGTGACCCGTACGTACAGGGTGCCCGCTCAGGGCTTCCAGTGCATCGAGGTCGAGGAAGTGCTCGATGGCGGACGGCGAGGCGATGCACCACACGTCCCAGCCATCCGCCTGGGCCAGCTTCACCATGCGATCAACATGGTCGGCGGGACCAGCGCCGCAGATCATGAGGTACAGAACCGGTGCGCTCACGCTTCGACTCCCGCTCGCAGTGCCATCTGACGCGCGAGCCGTGCTGGCTCGCCGGTGGTGTTGCCTAGCAGCGACCGCAGCAGACCATGCGCCAACGGCCGGCAGCGGACTTCTTCTGGAGCAATTTGCTCGGCTCGGCCGAGCATCCGCACTGCCTGGCCGTAGTTGCCAGCGCCGGTGTGCGCCTCGGTGAGGTCGAGCAGGTAGTTCGACTGCCGCTCAGCCGACAGTGCCGCCACTGCACCAGGGCTGATCGTCCCGGCGAACTCCAGCGCTTGGCCGCACTCGCGCAGCCGCACCAGTGCTGCTACTCGGTGAATCTGCGTGTTGGTCAGCCCGAAGAACGTGTGGTGGTCGTTGTAGTGCGGCTCGTAGCGACGAGCTGCAGCCATAGCCGCATCGTGCATATCCCGCGCGAGGTCAGCGTCCTCCTGCCCCGCGGCCGTGATCGAGGCGGCGAGATACAACATGCCGTAGAGCGACAGCAGCTCTTCGGCATTGTCGCTGACTTCATGCCGCATCTGATCCGCCATCGCCAGCAGTGTGGCAATTGCCTGGTTCTGCTCGTGGATGCTGGTCATGGCACGGGCCACGCTGCGCGTCGCTCGGGCAAGCGACCAGGTGTCGCCCGCGTACATGGCCGTATGCATCGCCCGGTCGGCCGCCAGCCACGCGATGTCGTTGGCTTCGAACTTGAGCAGCATCGACGAGGCCAGACGGTAGGTCGTCACCAAGACCCGGTTTGCCGCCACTTCGTCAGCATCGGATGCCGTTTGCACGGCGATCTGCGCCTCGGCCATGAGGGTCGGCAAATGTCGGGCAACGACGGTGAAGTGTGAGGTTATCCAGGCATGGTCCAAATAGGACGCTTGAGCCGCAACTCTCGATAGGTCGACCTCTTCTGAGGCCCCAGCGTTGAGACCCGGATACGCGGCCAGTGCCCGGCGAATAGCTTGGACCTCGCAGGCGTCAACGCACTGCTGCGCCCGCTGGGCGGAAGGTTCGTCGGTGAGCACGGCCGGATCAATCCCGAGTGCTTCGGCGACGCGTTCAATCATGGGCAGGCGCACCAGCTCCCGCTCGCCAGACTCGATCTTGTCCAGCCACGAGGTGGAGCGGCCCACCATGTCGGCGAACTGCTTGCGCGGCAGCTTCCGCCGCTCCCGCCAGTACCGCACGCGGGCACCGATGTGCTCATCCGTTGGCTCCATGCTCACCTCCTTCTGTGCCTGGTGAGGACGATTTCACTCTACCGACCTGCTGGTCACACATTTTGTACAAGCCGTCACGCACCGTCGCCCTAACGTCTCTGTCGGCATCCGGCGTCGGGTTGACGCAAAACCTCTCCCCGAACGCAGACGAGCAGCCCGCTTGACACTCCCTCGCTCGTCTGCGGCGGTTGAGTCCCCGCCGCCGGGTGTCACCCAGCTTCTTCGAGTCGCGAGCGTGAACAGGTGGCGATCCCTATGACAGCCCTGGCGGCAGTCATTACGTTGCACCCCAGGCAAAAGGACAGTTCGGCAGAACCTGCCGAGCCCGATCTGCCGGAGCCGGTACAGCTGTACGGCCTCACGGTGCTGGCCTTCCTCCTGCACGTGCCAAAGCAGGTCGGCGACAAGGAGGTCTGCGCTCGTTGTCCTGAGCCGTGGCCATGCGCGCACCTGCGGCTGGCGTACCGCTTGCGCGAAGGATTCTGAAGCGCTGTGGAAGACGAACTGTTGCAGCGGCTGCGTGCGGAAGCCGGATACCGGGCCGTGCCATTGCTCGACCCGGACGGCTACTTCGTCGGGCTTCACCTTCACCGCTTCCTGCCGGGGCACGTAATCGACGTGGTGCAGGTGTGGCACGGACACTTCGACCACCTAACCGTCCGGGCGCAGCTCCAGGACAGCTTCAGTGCCGCGGTGCCCTTCGCTCCGCCTGCCGCCCTGGCTCGCGACAAGGGAAAGCTCGCCGAGGTCGCCGGACAACTCCTCGCGCTGCGCACTGACACGCCGCCGAGCTGGCCAGTGAATCCGGCTCGCACATAAGCCATCTGTCTGGATGGGACCAATCCGAGCAAACCGAAGGGAGGTGACGTATGTCCGCACCCGAAGACTTGGTGCTCACGGTCGAGCGGACGCCCATCGTCCAGGACCGCACGGAAGTGCAGCTGTCCGATGGTGCGCAGGGCGACTGGGGCGACACGCGCGATCCGTAAACCGCCAGCTCACTAGTTCGCACTCGCATGTCCAGGAGGGACTTCGCTTCTGCCCACAGCGGGGTCCCTCCTGCTAAGCCGGAGGACTCTCTTATGAACCATCATCGGTTGGTTGGCGCCATCGAGAAGGCGCTGTGCTGGGACGGCCCGACAGAACTCGGCGACACGTTCGCCCGAGGCAAGCTCGCAGATCGCGACCTGTGCGGGCGACTGCTCACACCTACCCGTCTCCTCGACCTCATCATGCGGCGCAGCCTGACCGCCGCTCGCATCAGTTGCCTGCAAGACGGCGACTATGTACACCCGCAGAACTATCTGACCACACGGGCGATGCGCCGCGCCGAGGCCATCCAGATGGTCGACATGGAACGGCTCGGCATCCTGCTTCGGGACGGCTGCACGCTGGTGCTCGATGGCGTGAACGCCTACGACGCCACGCTGGAAGTCGCCTGCCGGGCGTTGCAATGGTGGTCCCGCGAACTGGTGCAGGTGAACGCCTACCTCACCACCGGCAGCGCGGCAGGGTTCCAGATTCACTGGGACGACCACGACGTCGTGATCGTGCAGGTGGCCGGAGAGAAGTCCTGGGAAGTGCGTGGCCTGTCGCGGCCCGTACCGATGTACCGCGACGCCGTGCCGAACCCCACGCCGACTGACGAGATCGTGTGGAAGGGCACGCTCCAAGCCGGTGAGGTCATGCACATTCCGCGCGGCTACTGGCATCAGGCCACGCGGCAGCAGCGTGGGGACGGGTTCAGTCTGCATCTGACGTTCGGGTTCCCCAAGCGCACCGGCGTTGACTACTTCACCTGGATTGCCGACGAGTCGCGCCAAGCCGAGCTGATGCGCCACGACGTAGACCGTTGGGGCACGGCCGGCACGCGCAAAGAGCAACAGCTGGCATTCACCGACATGGCGGTGAGACTCGCCGCCACCCACTCGCTGGACGACTTCCTGTCTGCGCGGGAGTACCAGTTGTCCAGCGCTCGCCATGTCATGACGCACGGGCTCTTCGGCGCGCCACTCGCGGTCGTCTGCATGACAGAGTTCCCGCCACACATCGAGCAGGACGGCGATCGCGTGGTCGTGGCCGCGGCTACGCGGCGCATTACCTTTGCCAGCAAGGCGTTGCCCGCTGTTGAGCTGTTGACGTGCGGCAGGCCGGTCTTCATTGACAAGGTGGCTGCGATGACAAGCCTCGACGCGATGACCATCGCTGAGACGCTCATCCGCGAGGGTGTCTGCGCCGAGGTGACGCCCGAGCTCGCAGCCGGATATGACGGCTTGCTTACCCCTGAAGCTCTTTAACCAGCTCGGCTGCCCGAGCCTCGGCTGGTTCGAGCAACGGCCCGGCGTAGCCGGCGGGGGCGGCCATGATCTCAGCGCAGTGGTAGAGCTGCACCAGCTTGCCGGTGGGGCTGTCAAGCTCGGCCTGACATTCCCGGTACACGCGGTCCGCCAGCTCGGGCACGGCAAGCGACGCACTCCACAGCGTTGAGGCGTCAAAGCCGCGGGGTGCCATGCCCCAGTCTTCCCAGTCGAGGAAGTAGCAGTTCGGGGCGGTGAGGTTGCCCCAGGCGAGATCGGCGTGAGCCACCCGCCATTCCGTGATTTGGGCGTCCACGTCGGGAAAGACCTGGTGGATGGTGTCGCTAAAGCGGTCCTGCGAGATGGGTTGCAGGTGAGGGGTGGCCGTCCGGGTCGTGGTGTGGGCGGCCAGTTCCGTCATGGAGCTAGAGAAGGTCTGCCACCACGACTCGGATAGGTCCGGCGCCGTGGTGAGGGTGCCGCCGAGCTTCACAGCCTGGTCCGAAACACACTCGGTCTCGTCAGTCCGCCACATGACGCCGCGTTCGTGGTCAATCCAGGAAACGCCTTGACGCCAAGCAGGCATGGCGACGCCCTTGAGAACTGAAGCGCATTCAATCCCCCAGCATTGGCCACCGATGCGATCGACACCTCGAACCTCAATGCGCACCCATGTACCGCGGTTAGTACGGAAGCCCAGTGAGCGCCGCTTCCGTACTTCCGTGCTGGCATCAAAGGTCGTATCCAAGGTCCTCTGCACACGGTCGATGACGTCATCACAGGAATACGTTCGGAGGTCTATAGCCACTCGCAAATACTAGCGCATGCTGCAGGAGCACGACGAGGACCAATGGATGCCAGTCGACGAGGAGTTTCCGGCGACAGACGCCGCGAAGAACGTGTTCAAGACGTACCGAGATCAGCGGGACCGAGGCGAATAGGGACGGCACCTATTACACCCTGCTCGCGGTGCCGTTCCCGCAACCGACTCCGTCAGTCGAAACGGCGTCTCTGAAACCCTTTGGAGTTGCTACTCGCCATCTACAACAAGGTCGTCACCATGCTGATGACGAAGCTGCGTAAGGATCAGACTCCCCAGCCCCAGCACACCAAAAGCGTATCGCTTTGCATCAGGCCGCTTCTGAATGTTGTGCCGATCAACGTTGCTGAGCGCCTGAGCGAACCCCATACCTAGCGCGCGCCACCCCTCCCATTCGCCCGCCTGCTTCCCAAGGCGATACTGACCGGCATCGGCAAATACTGTGGAGAACAACCTCTTGCCCACGAGCGCTTCGCCACTGGAGCCAGTAGGGTTCCCACACCACTGCCGAACTCGATCTTCAACAAAAATTGCGGTTTGACTTGCAACCTTCTGCCATTCTTCACCCTGAACGTGACTTTGAACATGCGACCACAAATCAGGGTCGAATGCAGTTTCGTCCACCGCGTCGTCACTGGTGCCCGCAAGCTCAAGTTCAAAGATTGCAGCATCAATTATCCCGGTAACTTTAGCCAGCCCACTAAGAAAGGCATTGTCAAAGTAGCTCTGGGTACTGCTCGAAGTCACCGCACGAGGCGCGTACCTGACGTCCATAAACGCCTTTGTCGCGTGGTGATCCGCACCCAAGGCACGCGTCAGAACCGTCTGGACGCGCCCTCTCCAGGATGCGAGCTTCGCAGGCGGCTTGAGCTGAATCCCCTGCTGCTCCGCTTCCTCCCTGAGCGACTTCAAGTTCTCTACGGCGGCACGCGTCTGCATAAACGGCATCGTATGGCTGCTGCACTGGGCCACACCACGGCATTAGCAGACATCTACAGCCAGGTGCTGGATGAGGCGAAACAGCGGCTGGAGGCCTGGACGGACCGGGTTTCAGAGCCCGACTGATGTCAACCGGTGATGTCAACGGCGCCTCCGACGCTCTCAGAGGCGCCGTTCTGGCTGGTGGGCGCGACAGGGATCGAACCTGCGACCGCTCGGGTGTAAACCGAGTGCTCTTCCGCTGAGCTACACGCCCCAACCCCGCGCCCGCAAGCACAGGGGTACAGCTACATCATGCCTGAAGCGAGGCCACGGCCTTCTTCCAGGCGTCCTGATCGCGAGCCTCACCCGGCGCGTTCACCTCGGCGAAGCGGACGACACCGGCGACGTCGATCAGGAACGTACCGCGCAACGCCATGCCCGCCACGGAGTTGAACACGCCGTACGACGAAGCCACGGCTCCGTGCGGCCAGAAGTCCGACAGCAGCGGGAACCCGAAGCCCTCCTGGTTCGCCCACGCCTTCAAGGCGAACGGGGTGTCCACGGAGATGCCGAGCACCTGGACGCCCTCGTCCTCGTACACCGCGATCTCGTCGCGGAGCTGGCAGAGCTCGCCGCCGCAGATGCCGCTGAACGCGAACGGGTAGAAGACCAGGAGAACGCTCTTCTTGCCGCGGAACGACGACAACGTCACGGGCTGCTTGTTGTAGTCCTTGAGCGTGAAGTCCGGCGCCTCGGAACCCACGACCACCATGCGAGAACCCCTCGGAGGTTGACCAGGACGAATCCACGGGCGAGACAGGACGCCCGTGGATCAACCCTACCGAAGTGGGATCAGCGCTTGGCCTTGGCGGACTTCGGCCACACCAGGCGGGTGCCGGCCCAGTCGTCGGCCACGCTGATGTTCGACGTCTGCGACAGGCCGGCGGTGGGGACGGCCTCGGCGATGTCCGAGGGCTCCACGTGGCCGGGGCGGCCGGTCTTCGGGGTGAGAACCCAGATCACGCCGTCCTCGGCGAGCACACCGGTGGCCTCGAGCAGAGCGTCGACCAGGTCGCCGTCGTCCTCTCGCCACCAGAGCAGCACGGTGCTCACAGTCTCGTCGGCGTCTTCGTCGAGGAGGTCGCCCCCGATCTGCTCCTCGACGGCGGCACGGAGGGCGTCGTCGACGTCCTCGTCCCAGCCGAGCTCCTGGACGACCATGCCCGATTCGATCCCGAGCTTCTCGGCGACGCCGATCTTGCCGGCGTCTTCCGCGGCGACCACGGTTTTCACTCCTCCAACTACGCAAGAGCGACAGCCTCAAAGACTGCCGCCAAGTCCGTTACTCCGGCTAGCGAACACTGTCAGCTACCTCCGGCGCAACTGTTGACCACGTGACACGCCGTAACAGGGACCCCTGTGGAGATCCCTACACTGGCATGAGGCACGCTCTACATACCTCTTATCGCGCGCGCGTGAGCGACACGATCCAGAACTACCGATCAGTAGCGGTGACGAAGTCGTCGCGCAAGGACAACGATAGGAGCGCGTGGCACGGTTTCCGGGCCAACGCGAGGTACCGCCAACGAAGCCGAGGAGACACCTTGAGCCCGCAGAACACCGGCCCCGAGCGGGTACGTGTCATTCGTGACGGCATGGCCGCGCACCTGCCGGACATCGACCCCGAAGAGACGTCCGAGTGGCTGGAGTCCTTCGACGAGGTGCTCAAGGGTGGCGGTCAGCAGCGGGCCCGGTACCTGATGTTGCGTCTGCTGGAGCGTGCGCGTGAGAACCACGTCGGCATGCCCTCTCTGACCAGCACCGACTACGTCAACACCATCCCCACCGAGCGGGAGCCGTGGTTCCCCGGTGACGAGGAGGTGGAGCGTCGCTACCGCGCGTGGATCCGCTGGAACGCCGCGATGACGGTGCACCGCGCGCAGCGGCCGGGCGTTGGTGTCGGTGGCCACATTTCGACGTACGCGTCGAGCGCGTCGCTCTACGAGGTCGGCTTCAACCACTTCTTCCGCGGCAAGAACCACCCCGGCGGCGGCGACCAGGTCTTCATCCAGGGCCACGCCTCCCCCGGTGTCTACGCCCGCGCGTTCCTCGAGGGTCGCCTGAGCGAGCACCAGCTCGACGGCTTCCGCCAGGAGTACTCGCACGCCGGTCCGGGTGGCGGCCTGCCGTCGTACCCGCACCCGCGCCTGATGCCGGACTTCTGGGAGTTCCCCACGGTCTCGATGGGCATCGGCCCGATGAACGCGATCTACCAGGCGCGGTTCAACCGCTACCTGCGCGACCGCGGCTTCAAGGACACGTCCGACCAGCACGTGTGGGCGTTCCTCGGCGACGGCGAGATGGACGAGCCGGAGTCGCGCGGCCTGCTGCAGCTCGCCGCGAACGAGCAGCTCGACAACCTCACGTTCGTCGTCAACTGCAACCTGCAGCGCCTCGACGGGCCGGTGCGCGGCAACGGCAAGATCATCCAGGAGCTGGAGTCGTTCTTCCGGGGTGCCGGCTGGAACGTCATCAAGGTCGTCTGGGGCCGCGAGTGGGACGCGCTGCTGCACGCCGACCGCGACGGCGCGCTCGTCAACCTCATGAACGCCACGCCCGACGGTGACTACCAGACCTACAAGGCGAACGACGGCGCGTACATCAAGGAGCACTTCTTCGGCCGCGACCCGCGGACGAAGGCGCTCGTCGAGCCGATGACCGACGACGAGGTGTGGAACCTCAAGCGCGGCGGCCACGACTACCGCAAGGTCTACGCGGCCTACAAGGCGGCCACCGAGACCGTCGGCCAGCCGACCGTCATCCTCGCCAAGACCATCAAGGGCTACTCGCTCGGCCCGCACTTCGCGGCCCGCAACGCGACGCACCAGATGAAGAAGATGACCCTCGACGACCTGAAGGGCTTCCGCGACAGCCTGCGGATCCCGATCTCCGACGAGGTGCTCGAGAAGGACCCGTACCTGCCGCCGTACTACCACCCCGGGCAGGACAGCCAGGAGATCCAGTACATGCTGGAGCGCCGCCGTCAGCTGGGTGGGTTCGTGCCGGAGCGCCGCACGAAGTCCAAGGCGCTGGTGCTGCCGGGCGACAAGGTCTACGACGGCATCAAGCGCGGCTCTGGCAAGCAGGAGGTCGCCACGACGATGGCGTTCGTCCGCCTCGTCCGCGACCTCGCGAAGGACCCGGAGATCGGCCCGCGCATCGTCCCGATCATCCCGGACGAGGCACGGACGTTCGGCATGGACTCCATGTTCCCGACGCAGAAGATCTACAACCCGAACGGCCAGGCGTACACCTCGGTGGACGCCAACCTGATGCTCGCCTACAAGGAGTCCGAGCAGGGCCAGATCCTGCACGAGGGCATCAACGAGGCGGGTTCCACGGCGTCGTTCACGGCGGTCGGCACGTCCTACGCGACGCAGGGCGAGCCGATGATCCCGATCTACATCTTCTACTCGATGTTCGGCTTCCAGCGCACGGGCGACGGCCTGTGGGCGGCGGCGGACCAGATGGCGCGCGGCTTCGTGCTCGGCGCCACCGCGGGCCGCACCACGCTGACCGGTGAGGGCCTGCAGCACGCCGACGGCCACTCGCTCCTGCTGGCGCACACGAACCCGGCCGTGATCGCGTACGACCCGGCGTGGTCGTTCGAGGTGGCGCACATCGTCAAGGACGGTCTGCGCAGGATGTACGGCGAGAACGCCGAGAACGTCTTCTACTACATGACGGTCTACAACGAGCCGTACGTGCAGCCCGCCGAGCCGGAGGGCCTGGACGTGGAAGGCCTCCTGCGCGGCCTCTACAAGTACCAGGACGGCCCGGCGACGGGTGGCCCGCGTGCGCAGATCCTCGGCTCTGGCGTCGGCCTCCCGTGGGCTCTCAAGGCCCAGCAGCTGCTCGCCGACGAGTGGGGCGTCTCCGCGGACGTGTGGTCCGCCACCTCGTACTCGGAGCTGCGCCGCGACGCCGTCGACACCGACCGCCACAACCTGCTGCACCCGGACGCCGAGCCGCGCGTGCCGTACGTGACGCAGGTGCTGCAGAACGTCCAGGGCCCGGTCGTCGCCGTGTCCGACTGGGCGTCGGCGATCCCGGACCTGATCCGCCCGTACGTGCCGACCGACATGACGACCCTGGGCACGGACGGCTTCGGCTTCTCCGACACCCGCCCGGCCGCCCGCCGCCACTTCCTGGTGGACGCGGAGTCCGTCGTCGTCGCCACGCTGGCCGCCCTGGCCAAGCGCGGCGAGGTCGAGCAGTCGAAGGTCGTCGAGGCGGCCCGCAAGTACCGCATCGACGACGTGCAGGCAGCCGGCCCGTCGACGGGCGACGCGGGCCTCGCGTAGTCAGATCTCGTCCGAAGGGCCGTCCCGCACGCGCGGGGCGGCCCTTCTCAGCGTGTTGTCACGGAGTCGGTGTCCGGGAGCTCGATCTCGAAGTGCTCTCTGATGCGCCGCGCGGCCTCGTTCTTCTCGAGGCTGTCGAACAGCACGATCTGCTGATGCCGCTCGGGCTGAACGCGGAACGTGCACCCCACCGACATCCCGGCGGTCAACTCCAGTCGCTGTGTCGAGAGCCTGCCGCGGAAGTCGCTGTTGAAGATCAACAACGCGCCGCAGGAAATGCCGGTGAGAACGACGTCCCGCTCGAACCGGCAGTCGTTCACCCCGAGGTTGTGCAGTGTGCAGCCGCTCAAGTCGACCTCGCCGCGGAACCGGCTGCGCAGGAGGTTTACGGACAGCTTTGGGATCTTCATCCCGCTGAAGTCGGCTCTGGCGGCGAAATCACAGTCGATCAGACCGAAGTGCGTGGCGAACACGGCATCGGAGAAGAGGGCCTGGCCGTGGAATCGCGCACCCCCGATCGCGGCGAAGCCCGTCACTCGGAGATGGCGGAAGTCCGCGATCCCGTGAACGACCGTTCCCTCGCATTTCAAATCGCGCACCTTGAGCTGCCGCAGGACCGGGTCGACCAGGATGGCGCGCGACAGGTCCAGGTCGATGTCCGGCCAGCGCTTCGATCCGACCTCTCGCTGATCGGGGTCGCCCAGATGCGTCCAGAGCATCTCCTGGATCGTGTGGCGGACCTCCAGTTCGGCGAAGGCCCTGGACTCGTCGGACGTCAGCCGACGCCGGTACTCCGCGTTCTTCCGGCCGGTCGGCACGTCGAACGGCAGCCTCAGGTACGAGCAGAAGACGTCGACCACGGTTTGCCGATGCCCGGGATGTTCCTGTGCGAGTCGCTCGAGTGAGTAGATCGCGCCCAATCTCACCGCGGCCTTCTCGTGGCCGAGCTGTTCGATGGCTTTGCTGTACTGGTCGGTGATCCGGCGTTCGGTGCTGTCGACGACAGTCGTGTCCGACACTTCACGCTGCAACGCCAGCGTCTGCTCCGCTGAGCGCTGCCGCCTCGTCGCCAGCCAGAGAGCGAACAGGCCTCCTGTGCCGACCCCCACGCTGAGTCCGATCCGCACGACGTCGAGCAGCCCGCCCAGACGTTGCGGGTCCGCGCGGTAGGACAGATGTGCGAGGAAGGCCGTCAGCGCAACCGTGACGGCCAGGGCGACCGCAGCCCACACGAACACCGCTACTGGACGCAGGACGGGGTTCACGGGCTGCTGAGGAGCCGGGGAGAACAGCTTCACCCGGACAGCGTGCCGTCTCCACCACCCGGAACGAGGGCGTATTCGGTGAACTGACCGGCGATGGTGAATCCGAGACGCCGGTAGACGGGCTCACCGTCGTAGGAGGCCTGTAGCACGGCCGTACGGCAGCCTTCTGCTCGTGCGGTGTGCAACGCGGCCAACGTGATCGCGCCGCCATAGCCACGCCGGCGGTCTCCGGCGAGCGTCGCGATGTTGTAGATCCCGGCGACGCCCGCGTGCAGGAAGACCTCCGCCGCGCACACCGCGCGCCCGTCCACGTACCCGACGAGGTACCGCGCCTGGCTCCGCAACGCGTGCCGTGCCGCGTCGGCGTAGAACTGCCGGACCGTGGCGGCGGGCGGGTCCCAGTTCGCGGCCACGACAGCCGCGTAGTCCGCGAGCTCCGCTTCGGTGGTCACCCGCCGGATCTCCAGCCCGTCGACGCCCGGCTCGGGCAGGGCGGCGTCGGTGAGGTCCATCCACATCGCCGCTTCCGTCTCCGCGGCCGCGATGCCCGCCTGCTTCAGCACCGACCCGAGGCCAGGCGTCGACGCGGGCCCGACCCACCACGAGAAGCGCCTGCCCGTCGGCCTCACCACGTTCACCGTCTCCACCACGCGTCCCGCGGCGTGCTCCGGGCTGAACCGGGCCGACGCGACGATGTTGAACGTGTCGTCGTCCAGGCCGCTGTCCGCGATCAGCAGGTCATCGGTCTCCACGACGGTCGCGTGCCCGAGGTGCCGGTGCAGGTGGCAGGCGTGTTCGGCGAGGTTCTGCTCCATGCTCACCAGCAGGCCCGCGCTGATCTCCCGCAACGGTTCGTCGGGCGGGTAGACGTGGTCGTACTCGTCGAAGTCGATCCAGGCGCGAACCTCGGCGAGGAACGCGACGGTCTGCGGCTCGAGCCCGAAGCCAACCGGCGCCCGCTCCGACTCGGCGTCGCCGTCGTGGTTGAAGTAGCGCACCACCTGCATCACCGCCTCGATCTCGGGGTCGGCGGTGAGGCGCACCAGTTCGTCGCGGACAGGCAGGAGCCGGTCGACGAGGTGCTGGATCTGTTCGTCGACGGTTTCGGTGGTTCTCCGGACGATCTCCCAGGCGTGCACGCGGGGGACGTCGCGTTCGGGGTTCCTGCTGCCCCGCACGAGGACCTTGTCGGGCTCCAGGCCGAGGCGCCGCGTCATCTCGGCGGCGGGAACCGTCAGGCTCTTGAGGGCAAAGTAGGAGTACTGCTCGACGCGCATCGCGCCATCGGATCACGGGCCCGAGATCGACCGCGACCGATATGTCAGTTGCCCGGAACCGTCGGCGACCTAGGTTGCCGGTATGCAGGATCCCTACGACCGCCTCGCCGATCTCGGCCACACCAATCCCGCCGACCGTCGACGGTCGACTGTCTACCATCCGGCCCCAGCCGTGGACGAAGACCGTGCACGCGTTCCTGCGTCACCTGGAAGCCGAGGGGGTTCGAGGCCGCACCGCGCCGTGATGGGTTCGGGTGTCGACGACGCAGTCGCGAGCTGCTCTGTGGACCCTGGAACACCGCGACCTGCTCACGGTCAGAACACGACGCGAGCGTCCAGCACAGCCGAACTGACCGCGGGATCACCGTCGATGTCGAGGGCGGGGTCACCGCCGCGCCCGGACAGGTTCCAGAGGAAGTCGAGCGCGTCGGCACGGACGACCGCGACCGGTTCGCCATCGCCCAACGACCACCGGCCGCCGGCGAGCTCCAGCGTGATCGGCAGGCCTGACCACTCCTGGGCCAGGTCGCGCACGACCTGGGTGACGACGCCGCGATCGTGCTCTCCTGTGACGAACGGCCGGCCCGTGGCACGAGCGATCTCGAGGCGGTGCATCCAGGTGTCCCGGTTGGACAGCACGTCGAAGAGGTAGGCGAACGTGCCGTCCGGCAGGCTCTCCTCGGGGAACATCTTCGCGAAGCTCCGGCCGCGGACGAACCCCGGCGCCCGCAGCCGGACGCGTACCGCCTTCGGCCCGAACCGCTGGAGAAGGCCGCGGAGTTCGGCGGGCGTGCGGGTGCCGTACTCGGCGATCTGGAGTGCGTTGTGGGCGTCCAGCGTGGTGCGGCCGGGGAATCGGCGACGTCCCTGCTTGAGCTTCCCGGGGATCGTCCACGGGCGTGCGGACGCGATGTGCTGACCGACGACGTGGGCGACCATGTCGTGCACGCTCCACCCGGCACTGGCCGTGGGCCGGCTCCACTCCTCGTCGGGCACGTCAGCGAGCAACGCGGTGAACGCCTCGATCTCGGCCAGGCTCTCGGCGGCGGCGTCGCGGGGGCTCGGTCTCGGAATGGTCAGGGCTTGCGGTGCTCGGGTCTGGTGCACGGTTGTCCCTCCGCTTGCGAGACGATCTTCGGGGCGAAGTACCGGACGAACATGGCGTGGGCGGACGGCAGCAGCGAGCTGAAGCGACCGCCTTCGTAGGTGGCGCCGGGCTCGTTGGCCAGCTGCTGGGTCAACGTCCCCGCCACAACGATCGAGAAGAGCGCGGCACCGGAGTCGGAGTCGGCGGCCGGGTCCAGCTCACCTGCGGCGACGGCGTCCCGCAGCATCGTCCGCACGATGCCGACCATCTCAACGCTGGGCCGGAACGCCTCCTCCGACGGGGTGAAGTCCGGCACCGGCCTCCACGACAGCAGCTGCGCGACGACCGGGTTCGCCATCGCCAGCCGCCCGATCGCCTCGACCACGGCCTCCATGGCGGGCAGGCCCGGCTCGCTCGCCATCGCCGCTCGCGCGACCGCTTCCAGCTGACGTTGCGCACCCTCGCGGAACACCTCGTCGTACACGGCGTGCAGCGAGGCGAAGTGCTTGTAGAGCGACGGCTGCTTGATCCCGACCCGCCGCGCCACCTCGGACAGGCTCAGCCCCGCGACACCGCGCTCGGCCATCACCTCGACCGCGGTGTCCAGGATCGCCCGGCGCGTGTCCACCCGCCGCCGTCCGTCGGCCCGAACCGCCATCATCCCTCCAAGCTATAGCCTATAGCCAACGTCCGCAAGTTACACGAAAAGCCCCTTAGCAATGGATCTTTTGCGGACGAAGTCCAAAGTTTCATTGCTAAAGGCCTGGTCAGAGCGCTGATATATCGGTTGTGCAAAAGACGTTTGCGGACGTCCGCAAACGTCTTTTGCATCCGCGCAGGCCTGGCAGGGTTGGGCGGCTGTCGCCAGAATGGGCCGCTGATGTCCGCGCTGTGCGAGGAGTTGCCACCATGCGAGTAGCCGTGGTCGGGGCCAGTGGACGGATCGGGTCGTTGACCGTCGCCGCGTTGCACCGCGACGGGCACGACGTCGTGCCCATCAGCCGGACCCACGGTGTCGACGTCATCGCCGGCACCGGGCTCGACGAAGCCCTGAAGAGCGTGGCCGCGGTCGTCGACACCACCAGCGTCGAGGCCGCGACCGAGGCGGAGGCCGTCGGTTTCTTCACCACGGCCGCGGCCAACCTGCTCGCCGCCGAACAGCGCGCCGGGGTCGGCCACCACGTCGTGCTGTCCATCGCCCGCGTCCGCACCGTGCCCGGCAACCCTCACCACGCGGGCAAGCGCGCCCAGGAGGACGCCGTCGAGGCCGGGCCGATCCCGTACACGATCGTTCCCGCGACGCAGTTCTACGACTTCCCCGCGACGTTCGTGGGGTGGGTGGAACACGACGGTGTCGCGCAGTTGCCGCCGCTGTTGATGCAGCCGATCGCCCCCGCCGACGTCGCCGACGTTCTCGCCCGAGTCGCCGTAGGTACGCCGCAGGGCCGGCACCGCGACATCGCCGGCCCCGAGACGCACGAACTCGTCGACATGGCTCGCCGCACGCTCGCCGTCCAGGGCAGGAGCACGAAGCTCGTGGCGACCTGGCACGGCGGCGTGTTCGACGAGACCGCCGCCGGCGACGTCCTGCTACCGGCGGCGGACGCGGAGATCGCCCCGACGACCTTCGACGAGTGGCTTGCGGCTCAACGGAGCTAGCACTGGGCGACGGGCTGTGCCTTCAGCAGAGGTTCGGCGGCACGGGCGTCCAGAAGCAACGGGATGATGGAACGCGCTTCCTGGCGAAGAGGCACGATGCGATCGCCGCCACGCAGGTACTGCGACTTGATGCCGTGCAGCGCGAGCTCGTCGGAGAACTCGCGGTACTGGGCACCGGTCAGGACGTAGCCGCAGGGAGGCGTCGCGAGCACGTCACCAGGCGCCGGCGGTTGGTTGTCGGCGCCGGCGAAGTAGATCGGGCCGGATCGCACCGCACGCGAAGCGGCGTTGGCGGCCTCGATCTCCGCACGCCGATCCCGGACGAACGACTGCGTGCCGTCCAGAGCCTTCAAATGCGAGTCGACGCGGTATGCGGGAGTGCCGTCGACGTTGGTCTCGACGAGCAACCCCATGCCGTGCTTCAACCCACCCGTGTTGCGCAGGATGCGTTCCTGGTGATCACCCGCCACCTGACGCACCGGCTCACCGGTCACCGGGTCGACGTAGATGCCGTAGACACCGGACGTCCGGCCGGCCGCCTCAACAGAAGGCCGCACGTAAGACCGCGACAGCGACTCGGACAGCGAGTGCACACCTGAAGCAACGTTGAGGTTGCGCGGCCACAGCCAGAGCACGTCCTTCACGTAGTAGGGCGCGGAAGGCCCGAACTCGTGGAGGTCGTGGATGACGTCAGGCCGCCAGTCACGAATCACCGCGGCCATCGCGCGAGCCTCGGCGGACTTCAGCAACAGGTGGTCGCGGTTGATGTCGGTGCCAAGAGAGTTGCCGCGCGTGTCGGCGACGCGGCCATCGGGGTTGGCGTTCGGCACGAACAGGTAGGTCACGGCGGAAGAGCGCGGCAACGAGCGCATCCGGATCAAGCAGGCTTCGCGGCCCGCGGGTTCGTCACCGTGCTGCGAACAGATGAACAGCACGACCGTGCGCGCCGACCGAGAGCCGACGCGCACCAGTTGCAGCGGCCTGCCTTGCACGGTCTCACCGATCTGCGACACCGGAAGACCCAGCGAGCGCAGGTAGTCCTGCTCCTCGGTCTCGGTGGTCCACTTGCCGGTCTTCTCGAACCCGGTCCGCGGCTCGGGAGCAGCCAGAGCGGGCACGGGCACCAGCAACGAAGCAGCAGCCAGTAAAGCGATCAGTCCCCTCATAGAGGAGACTTTGCCGCCTCTGTCAACCGCCGGGCCGTGCGGTTCCAGTCGACGAAACCGTGGATCACCAGACCCGCGAAGACCACGTAGACCAGCGCGCTGAAGTACAGGCCCGACTGGATCTGCAGCGGCACGCCCACGAAGTCGACCACGAGCCACACCAGCCAGAACTCGACCAGACCGAGTCCCTGCAGGGTGAACGCCAGCACGGTGCCGACGAAGATCGCGGCGTCCGGCCACGGCGCCCAGGAGGCGTCCAGCCAGTCCAGAACCAGCGCGAAACCGACTGTGCCGACCAGGAAAACGCTGGCCACTACTAGCCGTTCGACCCAGGAGCCCTTGCGCACCACGACACCGAACACCGGGTCACGCCGGCGCACCCACGCGTACCAGCCGTAGACGGCGATCAGCCCGACGACGATCTGCCGAGTGGCGAGACCACCCAGGTGCGCGGACGCGTAGACCGTGAACAGCAATGCGACCGAGACGAGTTGAACAGGCCAGGTCAACAGTGAACGCCGCTGCGCCAGGAAGACCACCGCCAACGCGAGGACCTGCCCGAACAGCTCCGTGTACGCGATCTTCTGTCCGAAGATCGTCAGTCCCAGCTCGTACCACACGGCTTGTTCTCCCGTGGTTCAGTCGCCGTATACCGGTGTTTTCTACGTTCCCACCATGTCATCTCCCTTAGCGCTGGCGCTCGTGCCCTTGTTCCTCACCGCACCTGCGACTCCCGTCATCACACCGACGGTGATCACGCAGACGTTCGAGGAGCCCTCAGACGCCGACGACCCGGCCATCTGGGTGAACCCGCGCAACACCGAACGCAGTGTGGTCCTGGGCACACTCAAGGAAGGCGGCTTGGCGGCGTTCGACCTGAACGGCCGCACGATCGGCGTGTACCCGGCGCCGAAGCCTCCCACGCCGGATGCCAAGCCCGGCCGCTACAACAACGTCGACGTGCTGGGCGACCGCGCGTTCGTCAGCGACCGCGGCCGTGACCGCATCCGGGTGTTCCAAGTGGACGAACGCGGTGCGAAGGACGTCACGAACCCCGCCACCAAACCGGTGTTCAGCAAGACCGAGGCGGAGGTCGACGAGCAGCACACCGTCTACGGCCTGGCCGCCGGGCGCATCAACGGCAAGGACGTCGTCGTCACCAGCCAGCGCAGCGAGGCCCGCATCGCGCTCCTCCAGGCGACCAAGGACAACGACACCCGCAAGGTGTCCACTCTGGACCTTCCGAGCACCTTCACGCTGCCGAACGGCAAGCAGTGGACGGTGTGCGGCGAGCCCGGCGAGGGCCCGCAGGTCGAGGGCATGGTGATCGACGAGCGCACCAGCACGCTGTACGCGGCGCAGGAGGACGTCGGCATCTGGCGCATCCCGTTGCGCTCCAACGGCTTCGGCAAACCGCAGCTCGTCGACAAGGTCAGGACTTGGGGCGCGCCGCAGAAGTACAACCCCGAGACCGAGGAGTGCGAGGCAGACGGTCCCAACCCCGGCTTCGGCGGCAAGTGGCTCGAAGCCGACGCCGAGGGCCTCACGATCGCGAACGACGTGCTGCTCGCGTCCAGCCAGGGCGACTCGCGGTTCGTCGCCTACCGCAAGGCCGACATGAAGCCGCTCAAGGACTTCCGAATCAAGGACGTGGAGCACTCCGACGGCGCCGACATCGTCACCGGCAAGCTCAACCTGCTCGTCGTCCACGACGGCGAACGTCCGAATGGCACGGGTTTCGCGTTCATCAGGTTCTAACCTGTCCCGATGGGGACAACGCTGAGCCAGGACGCCCTCAACCGGGCACTGATCGAACGACAGATGCTGCGCGAACGCGCCGACATAGGCGCGTTCGCCGCCATCGAACGACTCTTCGGCATCCAGGCCCAGGAACCCAAGTCCCCGTACATCGGTCTGTGGACGCGGCTGAACCACTTCCGGCCCGATGAGCTCGAAGATCTCCTCGTCAGCAGGTACGTCGTCCGCATCCTGCTGATGCGCGGCACGATCCACCTGGTAAGCGCCGTCGACGCGCTGACCCTCCGGCCCCACATGCAGCTCCGGCTCGACCGGGAGCTGCAGAGTGGCCCGTTCGCGAAACACCTCAGGGGTCTCGATCTCGACGCCGTCGCCGAAGCCGGCCGCAAGATCCTCGAAGAGGACCCTCAGGGCACCGCGGACGCCGGAAAACAGCTGAAACAACTCTGGCCCGACCGCGAGCACACCGTCCTGGGCAACGCACTGCGCAACAAGCTCGCGCTCGTCCAGCTTCCGCCGAGAGGCCTGTGGCACCAGAGCGGCCGGGCGGTCTGCACGACGATGGAGTCCTGGCTCGACCAGGAGCAGCACCCCATGCCACTCGAACGCCTGGTCCTGCGCTACCTCAAGGCATTCGGCCCGGCGACGGTGATGGACGCCCAGCAGTGGTCCGGCCTCACCAGGCTCACCGACACGTTCGAAGCACTCCGACCGCAGCTCGAGACCTTCCGCAACGAGGCCGGCAAAGAGCTGTTCGACCTCCCGGACGCGCCGCGCCCCGACCCGGAAACCTCACTGCCAGTGAGGCTTCTGCCCGAGTTCGACAACATCCTGCTCGCCCACGCCGACCGCAGGAGGGTCATCGCGGACGACCGGCTCGGCGTCGTCATCGGCGGCAAGCCGACAGTCCTCGTCGACGGCTACGTCGTCGCCACCTGGTCCATGGCGAAAGACAAGACCATTTCGGTCGACTACCTCGACAAGCTGCCGAAGAGCAGGCAGAAGGCGGTCGCCGAGGAGTGCGACCGCCTTCAGGACTGGATGAGCTCTTAGGCGGCGACCGAGACGTGCGCGCCATCACCGACGACCAGCCGGTGCTGGCGCGCCGATCCGACGCGAGCCTTGCGCCCGATCAACGACGTCTCGATCCCGGACACGTTGTGCACCGACGCCTCGTTCAGCACGATCGAGTCGGCCACCCCGGACTCGGTGATCCGGCAGTCCGCGCCGATCGACGCGTACGGCCCCACGATCGACTCCTCGACCAGCGTGCCGGGACCGATGATCGCGGGCCCGACGATGCACGAGCGCACGACCCGCGCGCCCTCCTCGATCACGACGTCGCCGATCAGCCGCGACTCGTCGTCGACCACGCCCTGGACGTCCTTCCGCAGCCCCAGAAGCAGCTCGCGGTTGCACTCCAGCACCTCCTCGATGCTCCCGGTGTCCTTCCAGAACCCGGAGTAGCTCGACGCCCGCACGTCGCGCTCGTGCGTGACGAGCCACTGCAGCGCGTCGGTGATCTCGAACTCGCCGCGCCACGACGGCTCGATCGCGTCGACGGCGGCGTGCACGGCGGAGGTGAAGAAGTAGACGCCGATCATCGCGAGATCGCTGCGAGGCTCCCGAGGCTGCTCGATCAGCCGCGTCACGCGCGAGTTCTCGTCCACCTCGGCGACCCCGTACAGCGACGGGTCCTCCACCTTGTCCACGAGCACCTGCGCGGACGGCCGCAGCCGCACGAAGTCGTCGGCGATCTGCGTGATGCCCTCGGCGAACACCGTGCCGCCCAGGTAGAGCACGAAGTCGTCGTCGCCGAGGAACGGCCTGGCGGTCCTCACGGAGTGGGCGAGTCCGAGCGAGAACCGCTGGTCGATGTAGGTCAACGACACACCCAGCACCGACCCGTCGCCGTACTGCTCGGCGACCTCGTGCTCGCCGTCCGCCACGACGACGCCGATCTCGGTGATCCCGATGTCCCGCAGGTTGTCCACGACGTACTCGAGCACCGGTTTGTTCGCGATGGGGACGAGCAGCGGCGGCAGCGAGCATCCGGCGGGACGACTTCTTGTTCCCGCTCCTCCGGACAGCACAAGGGCTTTCATGGGTCCTCCACCGCGACAGCGGACAAGTTCGGGTGGATACGAGCGTCCGTGCGCCCGCTGGATCGAAACTGGAGAACCGTCAGAACACGAAGAAGGGGCCCCTCGCGAGGGGCCCCTTCGACGAAATGAGAACTACTTCTCGTTCATCGGCATGCCCGACGGCGGCGTCGGGGCGTCACCCATGCGGCCACCCACGGTGGCGGGCATCTCCTGGGAGGCACGCGGCATCGGCGACTCGACGTTCGCCTCCTCCTGCATGCGGTTCAGCCAGCCCTCCCAGCGCGCCTGCATCGGGCGGACCAGGCCACCGCCGACACCGATGATGATCACGCCGGCGACCGTGGCGAGCACGGCGATCAGCACCGGCATGGTCACCGAGATCGCGATGCCCAGCTGGTTGAGCGCCGCGATGATGCCCAGCGCCATCACGAAGCCGTACGTGATGTTGCCCAGGATCTTCGTGTACGAGCGCTGGCCGAGCGCGCCGGTCACGAGGCCCTTGAGCGCCGTGCCGATGGCCGACGCGACGATCACGAGCACCATCGCCACGACGATGCGCGGCAGGTACGCGATGACCTCGTTCAGCAGCGTGCTGACCGGGTTCGAGGCGCCGAACACGCCGAACGCCAGCTGCAGCGCGATCAGCAGCACGAAGTAGTAGACGATCTTGGCGATCAGGCCGGTCGCGTCCATCGGCGACTGGCGCATCGCGTTGTTCAGGCCCGACTTGTCGACGAGCTTGTCGAAGCCGACGCGCTTGAGCAGGAACTGGACGCCCTTGGCGAGAGCCTTGGCGATGAACCAGCCGATGACCAGAACGAGCAGGAAGCCGAGCAGCTTCGGCACGAACGTGGCCACCATCGCCCACGCCTGGCCCAGGCCCTCGGTGATTTGCGAGCCCACGGGCCCTCCAAAGAACAAAGTTGCGGTGAGTGAAGATCCGACCAGTTGATCGTTTCGCGGTTCACCCCGCTCGGCAACTTCGACACTGTGACACGAAAGGGTGGCTGACGTGGATTTTTGTCTCAATACAGTCCAGAGTGGAACTACCGGTGGGGACCGGGGAGAGGGAAGGGCCCGACACGCTCCGTGTCGGGCCCTTCCACATTTCCCAAGAGATTTCTACGGTCGCGCGGAGAGTCCCCGGCCGTCGAGATACAGCTGCATCCGGTCCGGCGAGAGTGCCGGCGCCGCGCCTCCCTGACCGTCCTTCGGCACGTCCGGCCGCGGGTCGCCGGCGCACTCGGAGCTGCTGCCCGGCAGCGCACCGTCGATCAGGTACCGGTTGACCTTGTCGTCGACGCACTTGTTGCCGCCGTTGTAGAGCCCGTGCTTGCCCTCGTCGACGACGCTGATCAGGTTGTGCCCCAACCTCGACGCCATCGCGGGCCCGCTCGCGTACTGCGTCTGCGTGTCGCCCTCGGACTGCACGACGACGCCGACGGGGTATCCGTTGCGCGCGATCCTGACCGGCTCCTCCGGCGGCGTGAACGAGCGGAACGTGCACGTCATCGGTGCGGCGCGGACGATCCCGAAGCCGAACGGGTAGCGCTCGCGGAACGTCCGCATGTCCTCGTAGTAGACGTGCAGGTCGGTCGGCCAGTCGGACTCGCAGGTGACCGTGTCGAACACGCCGGACCGCAGCTCCTGCAGACCGGTCTTCGCGAGCAGCTGCCCGGCCTTGGCGCCTTCGGTGTTGGCGGGCTTCTCGCCCGACCGCAGCTTGATCACGATCGACGCGAGGTCTGACCACAGTGGACGGTAGCGGGAGCCGACCCCGACCGCGCCGTCGAAGGAAGAGCGGTCGTGCTCACCGACCGGCGTGCCGTGCAGCTTGGCGGCGACCTTCTCGACCTCGGCGATCACCTCGTCCTGCGACTTGCCCAGGCCGAACTTCTCGTTGCGCTCCCCCACCCACGCCGCCCACACCTCGACGTCGTGCCGGTACGCCACGGCCTGCTGCCGGAACTGCTCGTGCCACACCCACTCCGGGTGCACGGCGGAGTCGAGCACGCTGCGGTCCAGGCGGTTCGGGAACAACGTCCCGTACACCGCGCCCAGGTACGTGCCGTAGGAGTAACCCAAGTAGTTGATCTTCTGCTCGCCCAGCACCGCGCGCACGACGTCCATGTCCCGCGCGGTGTTCGCGGTGCTGATGAACTGCCGGATCCCGCCGGACGACTTCTGGCACGCCTCCTCGGCCTCGCGCGCCTCGGCCGCCCACTTGCCGAACTCGCTGTCCGCGGGCCGCGACTCCGGGTCGGCGATCGCCGGTGCGGCTCGGCAGTTCAGCGCCGTCGACCCGCCGACCCCGCGCGGGTCGAGGCCGATCACGTCGTAGACCTGCGAGAGCTCGGACTTGCCCAGGAACAGCGGCAGGCCGAGCCCCGAACCACCAGGTCCACCCGGATTGGTGAACAGCACGCCGCGCCTGCGGTCCTGCGCCGCCGCCTTCTTCCGGCTGATCGTGAGGTTGATCCGGTCACCGGCCGGTTTGGTGTAGTCGAGCGGCGCCATGAGCGTCGCGCATTCCAGCTCGCTGAGCTTTCCGCTGCACGCGGACCACTTGACGGGTTGGGCGACGTACTCGGCGAGGGGGTCGGGAGGGTCGGCCGCGGCTGCCACGCCCGTGGCGGTGAGCATGACCACGCCGAGGACGAAAGCCAGGAACCTGCGCAAGACGAAACCTCCGTGCCGAGCCGAAATGACCTCTGCTTCCCGAAGGTATGGCCGTTCAAACGACGGAGAGGGTTCTGTCACCCGTCCCGGTGATGTCACCCAGAACGCCTTAAGCTGCGGGTATGACCAAGGCAGCCCCGGCGAAGGAGGAGCACCCGCCCACCCTCTCCGCCCGCACGATGCGCAAGATCGAGCGCGCGTCCGGATCACTCGCCACCGCGAGCGTGTCCGCGATGGAGGAGCGGCTGCCGTGGTTCGCCCGGATGCCCGCGGACCAGCGCGCGAGCGTGCTGCTGCTGATCCAGAACGGCGTGGCGGGGTTCGTCGAGTGGCTGCACGACCGGCAGCAGGCGATCCGGCTCACCGCGGACGCGTTCCGCAGCGCCCCCAAGGACATCTCCCGCTGGGTCAGCCTGCGCCAGACCGTCGAGCTGGTCCGGATAGCGCTGGAGCACTTCGAGGACCAGATGCCGGAGATGGCCGCGGACGAGGCCGAACGCGCGCTGCTGATGGAGGGCGTGCTCCGGTACGGCCGGGAGATCGCGTTCTCCGCCGCCACCTCTTATGCGGCGGCGGCCGAGGCGCGTGGCGCGTGGGACGCCCGGCTGGAAGCGCTGGTCGTGGACGGCATCGTGCGTGGCGACCCCGAGGAGTCACTGCTGTCGCGTGCGGCCGCACTCGGCTGGGACCCGGCGCTCGAAGCCACGGTCCTGGTCGGCAACCCCGGCGGTGAGGACCCGCCCACGATCATCTACTCGGTCCGCAGCAAGGCGGCGCGTGCGGGACGGCCGGTGCTGCTGTCCGTCCAGGGCTCGCGGCTGGTGGTCGTGCTCGGCGGCCCGACGGAGACCGGAGAGGACGTGCTGGGCCGGATAGCGGAAGGCTTCGGCGAAGGACCCGTTGTGGCGGGACCCACAGTCGCCTCCCTCTCGGAGGCCCACCGCAGCGCCAGCGACGCGTTGAGCGGACTGCGCGCGGTCGTGGGCTGGCCCGCCGCTCCGAGGCCGGTCCGCTCGCTCGACCTGCTGCCGGAACGCGCTTTGGCGGGCGACCCGGAGGCCGAGTGGCAGCTCGTTGACAGGGTTGCGCGGCCACTGGAGGACGCGGGCGGCGCGCTGCTGGAGACCGTGGACGCGTTCCTGGAGGTCGGCGGCGTGCTCGAGACGTGCGCGAAAAGGCTGTTCGTGCACCCGAACACGGTCAGATATCGCCTTCGGCGCGTTCAGGAAATGACGGGAAGAAATGCACATGACGCTCGAGACGCGCTTGTGCTTCGCGTCGCTTTGTCTGTAGGCCGCCTTGCTCGGGCCCGGGGGCTGTGGTAGCGAACGGCCTGTGACCGACTTCGCACACATCCGTTAGGGTGAGAGCCAAACGACCTGCCCATGCGCTGACCTGCGAGGACGTCGAGGATCGTTCACCTGGCCGACACTTTTGTAGGGTCTCTACAAATACGATCGCCGTACTTCGTTCTTTACAGCATGGGGTACCGGTGGGTTCACCAGCTTTAGTAATCGGCGTGATCGCACTCCTCGCGCCCGGACAAGGGTCCCAGACGCCCGGCATGCTCACCCCCTGGCTCGAACTGGAGGGGGCGGAGAAGCAGGTCCGCACGTGGTCGGAGATCACGGGCCTGGACCTGGTGCGTCTCGGCACCACCGCGGAGGCCGACGAGATCGTCGACACCGCCATCACCCAGCCGCTGGTCGTGGCACTCGCCGTGCTCGCGTTCGGTGAGCTGCGCAAGCGCGTCGAACTGCCGTCCGCCGTGATCGTCGGCGGTCACTCGGTCGGCGAGCTCGCGGCCGCCGCGGTCGCGGGTGTCATCAGCGCCGACGACGCCGTCGCGCTGGCCGCCGTGCGCGGTGCCGCGATGGCCGAGGCGTGCGCCCTGGAGCCGACCGGCATGGCCGCGGTGCTCGGCGGCGACGAGCCGGAGGTGCTCGCGCGCCTCGAGGAGCTCGGTCTCGTGCCCGCCAACCGCAACGGCGCCGGCCAGATCGTCGCCGCCGGTCCGCACTCGGCTCTCGACGCGCTGGTGGAGAACCCTCCCGGCCCGGCGAAGATCCGCAAGCTCGCCGTCGCGGGCGCGTTCCACACCCAGTACATGGCGCCTGCGGAAGACGCAGTGCGCGCGCGTGCCGCCGAAGTCACCACGCACGACCCGTTGCTGCCGCTGGTGTCCAACAAGGACGGTCAGGTCGTCACCGAGGGCACCGAGGTGCTGCGGCGCCTGGTCTCCCAGGTCACGAGCCCCGTCCGCTGGGACCTGTGCCAGGCCACCCTCGTCGAGAAGGGCATCGCGGGCTCGGTCGAGCTGCCGCCCGCCGGCGTGCTGACGGGTCTCGCCAAGCGTGCGATGAAGGGCACCGCCACCCTCGCCCTCAAGACCCCCGACCAGCTCGAGAAGGTCGCGGAGCTGTTCGACACCGTTGGAGCTAACTAAGTGACGACCTTCCAGGCCCCGCAGGCATCCGCGGGTAGCCGCATCATCGGCCTCGGCAGCTACCAGCCCGAGACGGTGGTGAGCAACCACGACCTCGCCGCGCGGATGGACACGTCCGACGAGTGGATCCGCGACCGCGTCGGCATCGTCAACCGGCGGTTCGCGTCCAAGGACGAGGGCGTCGTGGACATGTCGGTCACGGCGGGCACCAGGGCGATCGAGGACGCGGGTCTCACCCCGGCCGACATCGGTGGCGTCATCGTGGCGACGTGCACGATGCCGTCGACCATCCCGAACGCCGCCGCCCAGGTCGCGGACAAGATCGGCATCAAGGCCGCCGCCGCGTTCGACCTCAACGCCGCGTGCGCGGGCTTCTGCTACGCCGTCGCCACCGCGTCGGACATCGTCCGCGCGGGCACGCTGAAGAACGTGCTCGTCATCGGTGCCGAGAAGCTCACCGACTGGACCGACCAGGACGACCGCTCGACCGCGATCATCTTCGCGGACGGCGCGGGCGCCGTCGTGATCGGCGCGAGCGACGACAACCAGATCGGCCCCGTCGCGTGGGGCTCGGCCGGTGACATGGCCGAGGTCATCAACATCGTCGACCGCGACTCCTTCATCCACCAGGAAGGCCAGACGGTCTTCCGCTGGGCGACGACCCAGATCGCGCCCATCGCTCTCCGCGCCGCCGAGCTCGCGGGTGTCGAACTGTCCGATGTGGACGTGTTCGCCCCGCACCAGGCGAACCTGCGGATCATCGAGGCGATCGCCAAGCGCCTGCGCAACAATGGTGCGCGGGAGGACCTGAAGGTCGCTCGAGACATCGTCGAATCCGGTAACACCTCCTCGGCCTCGATCCCCATGGCACTGGACCACATGCGGGCGGCGGGCGAGATCTCCTCGGGAGATGTGGTGCTGATGGTCGGGTTCGGCGCAGGCCTGTCCTACGCGGGACAGGTGGTCCGGGTCCCATGAGTTTTTCCACCGTTTCAATCGAAAGGGAACTTCAGTGAGCGACAACGTCCTGACCGGTCTTGCCGAGATCGTCGAAGAGGTCGCCGGCGTTGCCGCCGACGACGTCACCGCTGAGAAGTCCTTCGTGGACGACCTCGACATCGACTCGCTGTCGATGGTCGAGATCGCCGTCCAGGCTGAGGACAAGTTCGGCGTGAAGATCCCGGACGACGAGCTGGCGAACCTCAAGACCGTTGGTGACGCGGTGAACTACATCACCAGCAACAAGTGAGTTCGGACATCGAGGTCGTCATCACCGGGCTGGGTGCCACCACCCCGCTCGGCGGTGACGTCACGTCCACCTGGGACGCACTGCTCGCGGGCAAGAGCGGGGTCAGCCCCCTCACCCACGAGTGGGTGGAGAAGTACGACCTGCCGGTGAAGATCGCTTCCCAGCTGGTCGTCGACCCCACCGAGGTGCTTCCCCGCGTCGAGGCGAGGCGCCTTGACCGCTCGGAGCAGGTCGCCATCGTGGCGTCCCGCCAGGCGTGGCAGGACGCGGGCCACAGCGACGACACCGTGGACCGCCAGCGCCTGGCCGTGATCATCGGCACGGGCATCGGCGGCGCGATCACCCTCCTGACCCAGGACGACCTCCTGGAGCAGCAGGGCCTGCGCAAGGTGTCGCCGCTGACCGTCCCGATGCTGATGCCGAACGGCCCGGCCGCCCACGTGGGCCTCGAACTGAAGGCCCAAGCAGGCGTCCACGCCCCGGTCTCGGCCTGCGCCTCAGGTGCCGAAGCCATCGCCTGGGCCTACCGCATGATCAAGTCCGGCGAAGCCGACGTGGTCGTGGCAGGCGGCGCCGAAGCGTGCATCACGGCAATCCCGGTAGCGGGCTTCTCGCAGGCCCGAACCATGAGCACCCGCAACGACGAGCCCGAAAAGGCCTCGCGCCCGTTCGACACGGCCCGCGACGGCTTCGTCCTGGGCGAAGGCGCCGGAATCATGGTCCTGGAACGCCGAGAGTTCGCCGAAGCCCGAGGTGCCAAGATCTACGGCCGCCTGGCAGGCATCGGCACCTCAGCCGACGGCTACCACATCACCGCCCCGGACCCCGAGGGCGTGGGCCAGTCCCGCGCCATCGCCGCAGCCCTGCGCTCCGGCAACATCGACCCGTCCGACGTGGGCCACGTCAACTGCCACGCCACCTCCACCCCGGTGGGCGACGTCGCGGAAACCGTGGCAATCCGCAAGGCGATCGGCGACCACCCGGTCCTGACCGCCCCGAAGGGCGCCCTGGGACACCTCCTGGGCGCAGCAGGCGCAGTAGAAGCCATCGTGACCGTCCTCTCGATCCGCGATGGCGTGGTTCCACAAACGCTGAACCTGGAAAACCTGGACCCGGCCGTCTCCCTGGACGTGGTCGCAGGCGAACCGCGCAAGATCAAGCTGGACGCCGCAGTGAACGACTCGTTCGGCTTCGGCGGCCACAACGTGGCCCTGGCCTTCACCCCGGCCTAGTCACGCCCGCACCACCACGAAGCCCCGGCCCGCACCCGCAAGCCGGGGCTTCGGCTTTCCCAGATGGAAAAGCCGAGCGAGGACGGGACAGGGGCGAGGGGAAGGCACAGGGGCGAAGGCGCGGGGAAGGCACAGGGGCGGAGGCGCGGCGAGGGCGCGGCGAGGGCGAAGGCGGGAACGGCGGACGCGGGGCGAAGGCGGAGGCGGGAGCGGGAGCTAGAACCGGGGGCGGGAGGCGGTGGCAGGGCGATGGCGAAGCCGAGCTGCTTGGGCGACGCCGCGTGGGTTCTAGGGATCGTTGCAACACCTGAGTTGTTCAGGGGTTGCAGTGTTCGAGATCCGCGGGGATCGGTCGCCGCAGGGACGTAGGAAGCTGGTGGCGGAGCGCCAGGCTTATCTTGATCTTGTGGCGCGGGGTGTGGGGAACGACGAGGCCTGCCGGATCGTGGGAGTCAACCGGGTGACCGGTTATCGATGGCGGCACGGACGAGCAGACGTGGCGCGGGCCGGGCAGAAGGTGCCTCCCGTCCGGCCCGCACCAGGCTCGGACAGGTTCTTGTCGGTCGACGAGCGGATCGTGATCGCTGACGGGCTGCGGGCGGGCCGTTCACTACGGTCGATCGCGCGGGAGTCGGGCCGCAGCCCGTCCACGATCAGCCGGGAGATCGCGCGTAACCGTCATCCCGGCTCGGGGGACTACCGGCCCTACGCGGCCCAGGACCGGGCCGAGGCACGTCGTCCGCGCCCGAAGACCGGCAAGATCGCCGCCTGCCCTGAACTGCATGATCTCGTGCAGGGCATGCTGGATGACCGGTGCAGTCCCGAGCAGATCAGTCGCCGGCTGCGCCGTGATCACCCCGACCGGCCGGAGCTGCACGTGACCCACGAGACGATCTACCAGACCCTCTACCTGCAAGGCCGCGGCGAGCTGCGCCGCGAAATCGCCCGCGCGCTGCGCACCGGCCGCACCGTGCGCAAACCCCGCCGCACCGGCGACGCACGCCAGCCCCGATTCACCCATCCGATGCTGATGATCAGCGACCGGCCAGCCGAGGTCGCCGACCGCGCCGTCCCCGGTCACTGGGAAGGCGACCTGATCATCGGTGGTGGCGGCACCTCCGCGATCGGCACCCTGGTCGAGCGCACCACCCGGTTCGTGATGCTCGTGCACCTGCCCGAACGTCACAACGCCGAGACCGTCCGCGACGGTCTCATCACCACGATCGGCACCCTGCCGGAACTTCTGCGGCAGTCGCTGACCTGGGACCAAGGCCCGGAAATGGGCCGCCACCACGAGTTCAGCATCGCCACCGGCATGCCCGTCTACTTCTGCGACCCGCACAGCCCCTGGCAACGCGGCTCCAACGAGAACACCAACGGCCTGCTACGCCAATACTTCCCCAAAGGCGCCAACCTGTCCGCCCACACCGCCGACGACCTCGCCGCCGTCGCAGCCCAGCTCAACCGCCGCCCACGCAAGACACTCGACTGGGACACCCCAGCCGAACGCCTCACTAAACTCCTGGCTCAGGCCAGTTGACCACCTGTGTTGCGACGACCCCTGGAATCCACCCCGAAGGCGAGCTGCCCTTACCTCACAACGAATAGGTGGGGTGGGTCCCGTCACGAGTCGTGGCTGAACGTTGGCCGCGCCAGGTCAGGGGTGTCAACTCGACACGCTTTTCGTCGACT